>NZ_CP041203.1:0-639427 GCF_008033115.1 Cellulomonas sp. Y8 | reverse complement strand
GGGGCCCGAGCTCACGATGATCTACAACGACGGCTACCGGGAGATGCTCGGCTCCGACAAGCACCCGGGGGCGATGGGCGCGCCGCTCGCCGAGGTGTGGAAGGAGGTCTGGGACGACCTGCGGCCGTCGGTCGAGGCGGTCATGCAGCGCGGCGAGCGGACCTGGGAGGTCGACCGGCACCTGGTGACCAACCGCTCCGGGTACGACGAGGACGTCTACTTCACGTACTCGTACTCGCCGATCCGGGACTCCTCCGACGAGGTGCGCGGGCTGCTGGACATCGTCACCGAGACCACCGAGCGGGTCGTGGAGCAGCGGCGGATGCGGCTGCTCGGCGACCTGTCGGCCGCGGTCACGACCGCGCGGGACGACCTGCACGCGCTGTCGTCGGCGGCGCTCGCGCTGTTCGAGGACGCGCCCGACGTGCTGGCCGCGGCGCTGTACGTCCGGGGTGCCGGGGGCGCGCTCGAGCTGCGGGGCAGCGCCGGGGCGTCACGCGGAGCCGAGGCCCCCGGAGACGTCGTGGACCGGGTCGCCCGCACGGGCGTGGCCGAGGAACGGGGCCGGACGGTGGTGGTCCCGCTCGCGGGCGTGGTCGACGCGGCGCCCGTCGGGGTGATGGTGCTGACCGGCGCCGGGCGCCGGCCCTGGGACGACGCCTACCGGTCGTACCTGCACCTGGTCGCGAGCATCGTCGGCGCCGCGGTCGGCGGCACGCTGCGGCACCAGATCGAGGTGGACCACCTGCGGGAGGTCAGCGACACGCTGCAGGCCGCGATCCTGCCCGAGGGGTCCAGCGTCGCGGGCGTGGTCGCCCGCTACCTCCCCGCCGTCGGCGACCTGGCGGTCGGCGGCGACTGGTACGACGTGGTCGAGCTGGGCCCGGGGCGCCGCGCGCTCGTCGTCGGCGACTGCGTGGGCCACGGCCTCGACGCGGCCGCGCGGATGGGCCAGCTGCGCGCCGCCACCCGAGCCCTGCTGCTCGAGGACCGCAGCCCCGCCGACGTGCTGGACGGCCTCGACCGGTTCGCGCGCACCCTGCCCGGGGCGGAGTGCACCACGGTGTTCTGCGGCGTCGTCGACGAGGTGGAGCACACGGTCGTGCACTCGTCGGCCGGGCACCTGCCGCCCGTGCTGCGCCGGGCCGCGGGCGGGGCGGAGATGCTGGTCGGAGGACGCGGCGCGGCGCTCGGCATCTCGACCGCCGCGCGCCCGGAGGCCGTCGAGCGGCTGACGGACGGCGACCTGCTGGTCGTGTGCACGGACGGCCTGATCGAGCGGCGCCGCGAGACGCTCCGCTCCGGGTTGGACCGGCTGGTGGCGGAGGTGGCGGCCCAGCCCGCCGACGCGCGCACGGCGTCCGTCGCCGACGACCTGATCCGCGCGCTCGCCCCGCACGGCGCGGAGGACGACGTGGCGCTGGTGGTCTACCGCGCCGGCGCGGTCGCCGCGGACGACCTGCCCTGACGGGACGTCAGCCCGCGCCCAGCCCCTCGAGGAACCCCTCGTAGGCCGGCTTCGCCTGCAGGTCGTCGTCGAACAGCAGCGGCGCCTCGTACGGCCGCTCCTCGGGCCAGGCCCGCAGCCACGACCGGGTGTCG
Organism: Cellulomonas sp. Y8; assembly: GCF_008033115.1. NCBI lineage: Bacteria > Bacillati > Actinomycetota > Actinomycetes > Micrococcales > Cellulomonadaceae > Cellulomonas > Cellulomonas sp. Y8. The sequence goes on along the minus strand of NZ_CP041203.1, from coordinate 637,825 downwards.
TACAGGCCCCAGACGCCGACGAACGCCAGGTCGCGCTGCGCGAACGCCGCGGCCAGGTCGCGCACCTGCCCCCGCTGGGCCTCCAGCCGGTCCGGCGGCGTCCGGTCCAGCTGCTCGTCCCGCCCCGAGATCGCGACGTCCAGCTCGGTCACGGCCTGCCGCACGCCGAGCGCCGCGACCGCGTCGAGGGTCGTGGCGACCCGGTCGACGTCCGTGTCCAGGTCGACGTGCATCTGGTGCCCGACGCCGTCGACCGGGGCGCCCGCGGCCTGCAGGTCCATCACGAGCCGGACCAGCCCGCGGCGGCGGTCGGGGGCGTCCGTGTCGTAGTCGTTGAGGTACAGCGTGACGTCCGGGCCCAGCTCCTCGCGCGCGATCCGGAACGCCTCGGCGACGTAGTCCGGGCCGAGCACCTCGTACCACCGGCTGTGCCGCAGGCCGTCCGGCTGCTGCGGGTCGAGCGCCTCGTTGACGACGTCCCAGGACGTCACCGGGCTCGCGTCGCCGTACCGCTCGGCCAGGTGGTCGGCGACCGCGCGCGTGTGCGTGCGCAGCCTCTCGAGCAGCAGCGCGCGGTCCTCGGCGCTGCCGGTGAGCGGGCGGCCGTCGGGGGCCTCGAAGAACCAGTCGGGCGTCGACCGGTGCCAGACCAGCGTGTGGCCGTGCACCGTGAGCCCGTGGGCGGCGGCGAAGTCCAGCACCTCGTCCATGGGTCCGAAGTCGAGCTCGCCCTCCGTCGGCTGCACCGTGATCGGCTTCATGGCGTTCTCGGGGGTCAGCTGGTCGAAGTGCCGGAGCAGCAGCTCGGCGGGGCGGCCGGTGAGATCCTGCGGCCCGACCGCGACGCCCAGCGGCACCTCCGTCGCGTCCTTCAGGGCGGTCACGTCGGTCTGCACCTCCGGGGTCGGGCGCTGCACGGTGACGTCGTCCAGCCGCAGGTCGGCCGTCGACTCGGTGGTCTCGACGTACAGCCGCCACCCGCCGTCGCCCTCCGGGACCTGGGCGGTGCCGGACACCTCGACCCAGTCACCGGCGGAGGCGGCGGCCCGTGCGACGTGCAGGTAGAGGGGGTCCTCGCTCCCGGGGTCGCGCTCGAGGGTGAGCTGCACGTCCGCGTCCGGCGCGCCGTCGCCGAGCCGGACCCAGGCCGAGACGGTGTGCACCTGGCCGCGGGCCACCGACCCCGACAGGTCGACGGCCGCGCCGTGCCAGGCCTCCGACCGGCCGCTGACCAGCAGGCTGCCCGCGCCGTCGTGCGTGACGTCCTGCGCCGCGGCGACCTGCACGCCGTCGCCGAGCGGGGCCCAGCCCTCGTCGCCCTCGTCGAAGCTGCTGGACAGCACGGTGGTCATGGCCTCGGCCGGCGCGGTGCTCGCGGGCGCGGTCGGGGCGGGGGAGTCGTCGGCGCGGTCGTCGTCCCGGACCAGCAGCACCACGGCGAGCAGCACGAGGACGAGGACGACGGCGCCGGTGCCGAGCAGCAGGGCGGGTCGGCGCACGCGGGTGCCTCTCGTCCAGGGATCGGGGGAGGGCCCACGGTAGGCACGCCGGTGCCCGGGAGGCCAGTCCCGCAGGTGGGCGCGCGCGTCGGCGCGCCGGTCCCTACGCTGGCGGCGTGCGGGCCATGACGTGGAACGTGTGGTGGCGCTTCGGGGGCGCGTGGCGGGAGCGGGAGCCCGCCGTCCTCGGCGTGCTCGCCGACGCCCGCCCGGACGTGCTCGCACTGGTGGAGACGTGGCGGGACGCCGACGGCACGCAGGCCGACCTGGTCGCGGACCACCTCGGCCTGCCCGCCGCGGTGTTCGTGCCGACCGGGCTGCCGCCGGTCCCGGACGCCCCGGAGCCCGACCTGGCCGGCGTCGAGATGGGCATCGCCCTGGTCGCCCGGTGGCCCCCGCTCGCGACCCGGACCGTGCCGCTGCCGGCGACCCAGCGCCCGGGGCCGCCGGCGCACGTCCTGCACGCCACGCTCGACCACCCCGCGGGGCCGCTGCACGTCCTGGTGGCGACGCTCGAGTGGGAGCCGCGGTACGCCGAGGACCGGATGGCGCAGGCCTGGGCGCTCGCGGACCTCGCGGCGGACGCCGAGCTGGACGGCGACCTGCCCGTGCTGGTGCTCGGCGACCTCAACGCGCGCCCCGACGGCCCGCAGCTGGCGGCGCTGACCCGGCAGCTCGCGGACCTGTGGCCGCTCGGGGGCGGCGACCCGGCCGCGGCGACCCTGAGCTCGGTCGTGCCGGAGGCGCCGCTGGAGGTCGTCGAGCTGATCGACCAGCGGATCGACCACGTGCTCGCCCGGCCCGGCCGCCCCGGCGGGACGCTGCGCGCGGACGGCGCCCGGCTCGCGGGGACCGAACCCGTGGGCGGGCGGTACCCGTCGGACCACTTCGCGGTGGTCGTGGACGTGGAGCTGACGTCGTGAGGCGGGCACGTCCGGCGGGGTTCGCGGCCGTGCTGCTGCTGGCCGCGGCCGCGTGCACGCCGGGCGGGGACCCGGCGCCGTCCCCGGGGCGGAGCCCGGCGGGGGAGTCCGCCGCGCGGGCCGCCGAGCCCGCGCCCGCGCCCGCCGCGGACCCCGAGCCCGCCGCGGTCCTCGCCCCCGACGCCGCGTGGGCCGACCACGGCGCGGTGGCCGCCGACGCCTACGCCCTCGGGTACGCGGGCACCGTCGGCCCGATCACGCCCGAGCTGGCGGCCCGGATGCAGTCCTCCTGGCGCGCGGGCTGCCCGGTGCCGCTGGCCGACCTGCGGTACGTCACGGTCACCTACCGCGGGTTCGACGGCGCGACGGCGACGGGGGAGCTCGTCGTGCACGCGGACGTCGCGGACAGCGTGGTGGCGGTGTTCGGCGAGCTGTTCGCCCTGGGCTACCCGGTCGCCTCGATGCGGCTGGTCGACGACTTCGGCGGCGACGACGACGCCTCGATGGCGGCGGACAACACCTCGGCGTTCAACTGCCGGCCGATCAGCCGGGGCACCGGCTGGTCCGAGCACGCCTACGGCCGGGCGATCGACCTGAACCCGGTCGAGAACCCGTACGTGCGCGGGTCGCTGGTGCTCCCGCCGGAGGGCGTCCCGTACGCGTCGCGGCTCGACGCCCCGGGCGTGCTGCACGCGGACGACGCGGTGGTGCGGGCGTTCGCGGCGCACGGCTGGCGGTGGGGCGGGGACTGGTCGTCGCCGGTCGACTACCAGCACTTCTCGACGACCGGTCGCTGACCTGCGCGCGTGCCCGCGCGGCCTCGCCCGAGGGACCAAGGGCCTGGCGTGTCCGCGGGGTCGAGGCGCATGGTGGACGCATCCGACGTCAGCGGGACGGAGGTGCGGGAGATGGACGACAGGGTGGTCGTCGGCTACGACACGTCGGTCGAGTCGGCCGCGGCGGTCCGGTGGGCCGCGGCGCAGGCGGCGAGCCGCGGCTGGGCGCTCGACGTGGTGCACGTCTGGGGCTTCGCGGGCCGCGAGGGCGGCGGCGCCGGCGAGTCGTGGCTCGGTCGCGAGGTGCAGGAGCAGGTGCGGCAGGTCGCCGAGGAGGGCGCGCGGATCGCGGTCGAGGCGGCCCCCGGCGTGGACGCCCGGCCCGAGGTGCGGCACGGCCCGCCCGCGCGGGTGCTGGTCGAACGGGCCGCCGACGCCCGGCTGGTCGTGGTCGGCCGGCGCGGCGCGGGCGTGGTCAACGCCCTGATCGGGTCGGCCGCGACCGGCGTGCTGCACCGGGCACGGTGCCCGGTGGTGGTGGTGCCCGCGTCCGCGCACGCCGGCGCGGGCCGCGACCCGGTGCTGGTCGGCTTCGACGGGTCCCCGGGCTCGTTCCGCGCGCTCGAGGCCGGGTGCGACCAGGCGGCCCACCTCGGCACCGGCGTGAGCGTCGTGACGGCGTGGACCACGGCGGTCGAGACGACCAGCCCGGCGTACTGGGCGTTCACCTACCCGCAGCGCTCGCCCGGCGAGGTGGCGCTGGAGGAGGCGGAGCGCGTGCTGGAGCGCGGCCGGTCGTGGGCGGCGTCCCGGCGGGACGTCGAGGTGGCGTTCGACCTGGCCGAGGGGCGGCCGGCGCAGGCGCTGGTGCGGCGCTCCCGGCACGCGAGCCTGCTGGTGGTGGGCACGCGCGGGCGCGGGGGGTTCGCCAGCCTGGTGCTGGGCTCGACCAGCCGCCCGGTGGTCCAGCGCGCCGAGTGCCCGGTGCTGGTCACGCGCAGCGCGGAGGCGGTGCCGGAGTCCCGCCCGCCGCGACCGGAGCGCGCGACGGCGTCGGCCTGACGGCCCGCGGGGGCGGACCCGGCGGCGCGCGGGACGCGCGGCTCAGGCCCGCGGCACCCCGGTGCTCGCCCGCACCACGAGCCGGGTGGGCACCACGATCCGCGAGTCGGTCAGCGTCTCGCGGTCCCGGATCTGCCGGACCAGCAGGTCGATGAGGCGGCTGCCGATCTGGTGGAAGTCCTGCTGCACGGTGGTGAGCGGCGGCCAGAGGAACTCGGCGAGCGGGATGTCGTCGAACCCGACGACGGACAGGTCGTCCGGGACCCGGCGCCCGCGCTCGTACAGCGCGCGGACGACGCCCGCAGCCATCTCGTCGTTGGCGCAGAACACGGCGGTGGCGTCGGGGTCGTCGGCCAGCCGCCGCCCCAGCTCGTAGCCGGACCGCGCCGTCCAGTCGCCGACCAGCACCTCCGGGACGGGGCGCCCGGATCCGACCAGGTGCTCGCGCCACGCGGCGGCGCGCATCTGGGCGGGGGCCGAGTCCTCCGGGCCCGCCACGTGGTGCACGGTGCGGTGCCCGAGGTCGAGCAGGTGCTGCACGGCGAGGTGCGTGCCGGTGACCTGGTCCGCGCCGACCGCCGGGTGGTGCCCGACGAACCGCGAGTCGGAGACCGCGACCGGCATCCGCGGCGGCAGCGCGAGCGTGACCGGGGTGGCGGTCTCGGCCCGGATGATGACCAGGCCGTCGATCGACTGGTGCGACAGCCGGGCCACGGCGTCGGTGACGTCGGCCGACCCCGGGGTGCGCACGTCGACCAGGCTCACGGTGTACCCCTCGGCCCGCGCGGCCTCGACGACGGCCTCGACCGTGCGGGACTCGCCGGTGCGGGCGAGGCGGTGCGCGATCAGGCCGAGGGTGCCGAACGAGCCGTACCGCAGCGCGCGCGCCGCGTGGTTGGGGGAGTACCCGAGCTCGTCCATCGCCGCGAGCACCCGCTCGCGGGTCTCCGGCCGGACGTTCTCCGCGCCGGTCGACACGCGCGAGACGGTCTGCGAGGAGACGCCGGCGAGCTGCGCGACGTCGGCGATCGACGGGCCCGGGCGGCCGCGCGCGGCGACGGTCATGCCGCAGACCCTAGCGCGTGTTCACGTCACCATCGACGCAATGGTGACGTCACCATTTCGTGACCTCCGAGGGCACCGCTCCCGTTGACGCACGCGGCGACCCCGTGGCACCGTGAGCGGGCGCACCGGATGTTGACGTCAACATCGGACGCGCAACGACCCCGAAGGAGTGGCTCGTCGTGACGCAGACCGTCCCCCCGCCCGTCGTGGCGGACCTCCCGGCCCGGCCCGGACGCCGTCCGGCCCGCCGCGGCCGGTGGACCGGCTGGGGCTTCGTCGGCCCGTTCATGGCCGTGTTCGCGCTGGTGTTCCTCGCGCCTATCGCGTACTCGATCTACCTCAGCCTGTTCCGCAAGCAGCTCGTCGGGGGCAACGCCTTCGTCGGCGTCGAGAACTACCAGCGCGCGTTCGCCGACCCGGCGTTCTGGTCGGCGCTCGGGCGCGTGACCCTGTTCCTCGCGGTGCAGGTGCCGATCATGCTCGGCATCGCGCTGCTGGTGGCCCTCGCGATCGACAGCGGCCGGCTCTACGGCAAGAGCTTCTTCCGCATCTCGATCTTCATGCCGTACGCCGTGCCCGCCGTGGTCGCCACGCTCATGTGGGGCTTCATGTACGGCACCCGGTTCGGCCTGGTCGGGAACATCAACGACGCGTTCGGGGTCTCGCTGCCCAACCCGCTGTCGCCCGACCTGGTGCTGCTGTCGATCGGCAACATCGTGACCTGGAGCTTCGTGGGCTACAACATGCTGATCTTCTACTCGGCGCTCCGGGTGGTGCCGGCCTCGCTCTACGAGGCCGCGGCCATCGACGGGGCGGGGCAGTGGCGGGTGATCCGTGCGATCAAGCTCCCCGCGATCCGCGGGGCCCTGGTCATCGCCACGATCTTCTCGATCATCGGCTCGTTCCAGCTGTTCAACGAGCCGAGCATCCTGCAGAAGCTCGCGCCCAACGCGATCACGACGAGCTTCACGCCGAACATGTACGCCTACTCGCTGTCCTTCTCCGGCCAGCAGTACAACTACTCGGCCACCGTCGCGATCATCATGGGCGTCGTCACGATGGTCGTCGCCTACGCCGTCCAGCTCCGCGGCATGCGGAAGGAGGCGTGACGATGACGACCACCACCGCCCCCACGCCCGCCCGTCCCGTCGCGGGCCCGAAGCTCCGCACCCGCCGCGGCCACAGCGTCGACAGGCCCCGCCGCAGCGTCCTGCTCACGGTGCTCACCACCGTGGTCGGCCTGTACGCGGTCGTCCCGCTGGCCTGGCTGGTCATCAACGCGACCAAGGCGCAGGAGGACCTGTTCGGCTCGTTCGGCCTGTGGTTCGCCGGCGACTTCTCCCTGTTCCAGAACATCGCCGACACGCTCACCTACAACGACGGCATCTTCGTCCGCTGGCTCGGCAACACGCTGCTCTACGTGGTCGTCGGCGCCGGCGGCGCCACCGCCCTGGCCGTGCTCGGCGGCTACGGCCTGGCCAAGTTCACGTTCCCGGGCAAGCGCGCCGTGTTCGCGATCGTGATCGGGGCGGTCGCGGTGCCCGGCACCGCGCTCGCCGTGCCGACGTTCCTCATGTTCAGCCAGATGGGCCTGACCAACACCCCGTGGGCCGTCATCATCCCGTCGCTGATCTCGCCGTTCGGCCTCTACCTCATGTGGACGTTCGCGGCCGAGGCGATCCCGACCGAGCTGCTGGAGGCCGCCCGCGTCGACGGCGCCAGCGAGGTGCGCACCTTCGCGCAGATCTGCCTGCCGCTGCTCGGCCCCGGCATCGTCACGGTGCTGCTCTTCACGATGGTCGCGACCTGGAACAACTACTTCCTGCCGCTGATCATGCTCAAGGACCCGGACTGGTACCCGCTCACGGTCGGCCTGAACTCGTGGAACGCCCAGGCGGCGACCTCGGGCGGCCAGGCGATCTTCAACCTCGTGATCACGGGCTCCGTCCTCACGATCGTGCCGCTCATCGCCGCGTTCCTGCTGCTGCAGCGGTTCTGGCAGTCGGGCCTCGCGTCCGGCTCCGTCAAGGAATGACCCCTCCCGCACGACCCAGCACCACCCATCTCACGACGACGTGGAAGGACACCCCATGACCGCACGTACCCGCCGGACGCTGGTGCGCACCGTCGCGCTGGCCGGCGCGCTCTCCCTCGGCCTCGCCGCCTGCAGCTCCGGCGGCGACGGCGGCGGCTCGGACGACGCCTCGGGCGGCGGCTCGACGACGCTCACCATCTGGGCGTGGGAGACCTCGCTGACGGACGTGGTCGCCGACTTCCAGGCCGACCACCCCGACGTGACGGTCGACCTGGTCAACGCCGGCACCGGCAACGACCAGTACACCGCGCTGCAGAACGCGATCGCGGCCGGCTCGGGCGTCCCGGACGTCGCGCAGATCGAGTACTACGCGGTGCCGCAGTTCGCGATCGGCGAGTCGCTGCTCGACCTCACCGAGTACGGCGCCGACGACCTGGACGGCACCTTCAGCCCCGGGCCGTGGAACGCGGTGCACCAGGGCGACGGCATCTACAACCTGCCGATGGACTCGGGCCCGATGGCGCTGTTCTACAACAAGGCCGTCTTCGACCGGCTCGGCGTCGCCGTGCCGACCACGTGGGACGAGTACCTCGCGGCCGCGCGCGCCCTGCACGCCGCCGACCCGAGCGTCTACATCGCGTCCGACACCGGCGACGCCGGCTCGGCGACCTCGATGATCTGGCAGGCCGGCGGCCACCCGTACACGGTCGACGGCACGGACGTGACCATCGACTTCACCGACGAGGGCACGCAGAAGTACACCGACCTGTGGCAGCAGATGATCGACGAGGGCCTGCTCTCCGACATCAGCGGCTGGACCGACGAGTGGTACCAGGGCCTCGGCAACGGCACCCTCGCCACCCTGGTCGTGGGCGCGTGGATGCCCGCCAACCTGGAGTCCGGCGTCGCGCAGGCCTCCGGCGACTGGCGCGTCGCGCCCATGCCGCAGTGGGAGGCCGGCGACTCCGTGACGGCCGAGAACGGCGGTTCCGGCCTGTCGATCCCGGCGGGCACGCAGAACGCCGAGCTCGCCTACGAGTTCCTGCAGTACGCCACCGCCGGCGACGGCGTGCAGACCCGGATCGACGCGGGCGCCTTCCCGGCCACCGTCGCCGACCTCGAGTCGGACGAGTTCCTCAACAAGGAGTTCCCGTACTTCGGCGGCCAGAAGGCCAACGAGGTCCTCGCGCAGTCCGCGGCCGACGTGGCCGAGGGCTGGCAGTACCTGCCGTTCCAGGTCTACGCGAACAGCATCTTCAACGACACGGCCGGCCAGGCCTACGTGTCGGGGACGACGCTGCAGGACGGCCTGCTCGACTGGCAGGACAAGTCGGTCGCGTACGGCAACGAGCAGGGCTTCACGGTCGACTGACGCCCTCCGCCGGGCCGGCGGCGCGGCGCACGACGCCCGCCGCCGGCCCGGCACCGGCCGCCCGCCCGGCCACCGCCCCGCCCGGCCACCGCGCCCCACCCACGACACCCCGGGAGCACCGCCCAGCATGCCCACGTTCGAGATCGGCGACACCGACTTCCTGCTCGACGGCCGCCCGCACCAGGTGGTCTCCGGTGCGCTGCACTACTTCCGGGTGCACCCCGAGCAGTGGGCGGACCGCATCCGCAAGGCCCGGCTCATGGGGCTCAACACCATCGAGACCTACGTGGCGTGGAACTTCCACGCCCCCGAGCGCGGGCGGTTCGACCTCGACGGCCCGCGCGACCTGGGCCGGTTCCTCGACCTGGTCGCCGCCGAGGGGATGCACGCGATCGTGCGCCCCGGCCCGTACATCTGCGCCGAGTGGGACAACGGCGGTCTGCCCGCGTGGCTGCTCGCGGACCCGGAGGTCGGCGTCCGCCGGCACGAGCCGCGCTACCTCGCCGCCATCGCGCAGTACTACGACCAGCTGCTCCCGCTCGTCGCCGAGCGCCAGGTCACCCGCGGCGGCCCGGTGATCGCGGTGCAGGTGGAGAACGAGTACGGCGCCTACGGCGACGACCACGACTACCTGCGCGCGCTGATCGCGATGAACCGGGAGCGCGGGATCGAGGTCCCGCTGCTGAGCTGCGACCAGGCCGACGACGAGATGCAGGCCCGCGGCAGCGTCCCCGAGCTGCACCGGACGGTCACCTTCGGCACCCGCGCCAAGGAGCGCCTCGAGCTGCTCCGCCGGCACCAGCCGACCGGCCCGCTCATGTGCATGGAGTTCTGGGACGGCTGGTTCGACTGGTGGGGCCAGCCGCACCACGTGGCGCCGGCCGAGATGAACGCGCAGGACCTGGACGACCTGCTGGCGCTGGGCGCGTCCGTGAACCTCTACATGTTCCACGGCGGCACCAACTTCGGGTTCACCGGCGGCGCCAACGACAAGCACACGTACCAGCCGATCACCACGTCGTACGACTACGACGCCCCGCTCGCGGAGCACGGCGCGGTCACCGCCAAGTGGCACGCGATGCGCGAGGTCATCTCCCGGTACGCGCCCGTGCCGGACGAGCTGCCCGGCGACCCGGCGCCGGCGCCGGAGCTCGCGGTCGACCTCGACCGCCGGGTCCCGTTCGCCGCGGCGCTGCCCGTGCTCGGCGAGCCCGCGGCGTGGGACCACCTGCCGACCACCGACGAGCTCGGCCACTGGACCGGGTTCACGCTGTACCGCACCCGCGTCACCGCGGACGACGGCGCGCTCACGTTCGCCGAGGTCCGGGACCGCGCGCTGGTCGCGCTCGACGGCGAGCCGGTCGGCGTCCTGAGCCGGACCGAGCACAGCCGCACGCTCGCGCTGCCCGCCCGGGCCGGCGAGCTCACCCTGCTGGTCGAGGACCAGGGCCGCGTCAACTACGGCCCGCGGATCGGCGAGCCGAAGGGGCTGATCGGGCCCGCGCGGACGGCGACCCGCGAGGTGACCGACTGGGCGGTGACGCCGCTGCGCCTGGACGGCGTCGAGCCGGCGCTGGCCGACCTGCTGGCCGCCGCGCCCGCCTCCGACGCCGCGGTGCCGGTCGCCGGTCCGGCGTTCCTGCGCGGCACCTTCGACGCCGTCGCGGGCGCCGACCACTTCCTGCGCACGGACGGCTGGGGCAAGGGCCTGGTCTGGGTGAACGGCTTCCTGCTCGGCCGGTACTGGAGCGCGGGCCCGACCGCGACGCTCTACGTGCCCGGGCCCCTGCTGCGCGCCGCCGGCAACGAGCTCGTGGTCCTCGAGCTGCACGGCGCCGCGGAGGCGCGGGTGACGTTCGTCCCCGGTCCCGACCTCGGCTCCTCGGAGGTCTGAGAAGTCACCCGCCCGCCATCGCGGTCCACCCGGTCGGCGCCTCAGATGACCTGCGAGGACGCCGATGACACGAGCAGGTCCCCGGCGCGCTCGCCGGGGCGGCGCGTGCAACAGCGAGGATCGGGACGTGGACGGCGCAGGGCAGCAGGAGTGGGAGGCCGACGAGGGCGCCCGGGCGCTGCGCGGGGCCCTGGCGGCGCTGACCCGGGACGGCTCGTTCCCGCTCGACGGCCTCACCCCCCGGTCGCCCGCGTCGGCGGCCGAGGGCGCCGGGCGGGTCCCGGGGCTGCCGCGCCGCCGGCGCCGCGTGGAGGCGGGCGGCGCGCCGGCTCCCGAGGACCTGCCCGCGCTGATGGCGCGGCAGTCGCAGCGGCTGCGGCAGCTCGAGACGCTCATCGAGGCGGCACCGGTCGGCATCGGCCTCGTGCAGCTCGACGGCCGCACGCCGCTGACGAACGACACCCTGCGGCAGCTGCTCGGCTACTCGACCGAGGAGTTCGCGACGATGCCGTTCGCGGACTACACCGTGGCCGAGGACCAGGCCGAGAACGACCGGCTGTTCCGCGCGATGGTGGACGGCGAGGGCGAGGCCGACGGGTTCGCCATGCAGAAGCGGTTCGTCCGCAAGGACGGCACGACGCTCTGGGTGGACCTCACGGTGTCGCTGGTCCGGGACGCCGACGGGCGGCCGGACTACGCCATCGGCATGGTCCAGGACATCACCGAGCGCAAGCGGCTGGCCGACGAGCTCGCCGCCGCCGAGCTGCACTACCGGCTGCTGGTCGAGCACGTCCCGGCGGTCGTCTACATCGCCGAGCCCGGGCCCGGCGGCCGGTTCGAGTACGTGAGCCCGCGCCTGGAGTGGATGCTCGGCCGAACACCCCAGGAGTGGCTGGACGACGCGGGGGAGTGGACCCGCGCGATCCACCCGTCGGACCGCGCGATGCGGTTCCACGAGGAGGCGCTGCGCGAGGGCCTGGGCGAGGGCGGCCAGCTGCCGTCGATCACCTACCGCCTGCGGCACCGCGAGGGCTACGACGTGTGGGTGCGCGACGACGCCGTCCTCCGCCGGGACAGCGACGGCAGCCCGCGGCTGCACGGCGTGCTCGTCGACGTCACCCAGGAGAAGACGCTCGAGGAGCGCCTGGCCCACATGGTCGACCACGACGCGCTCACCGGGCTGGTCAACCGGTCGCACTTCCACCGGCTGGTCGACGAGGCGCTGGCCGGGCGGGTCGACGGGCGCCGCGGCGTCGCGGTCATGTACGTCGACCTGGACGACTTCAAGGCCGTGAACGACAGCTTCGGGCACGCCGTGGGCGACCGGGTGCTGGTGGCGGTGGCCGACCGGCTGCGCGAGCTCGTGCCGCCGTCCGGCGCCGTCGCCCGGCTGGGCGGCGACGAGTTCGCCGTGCTGGTCACCGGCACGCCCGCCGCGGTGCGGCGCGCGGTGGCGGCGGTGCAGGACATGGGCCAGGTGTCGGTGCCCGTCGGCGGCGCGTGGGCGCGGGTCAGCGCCAGCGTCGGGGCCGCGGTGGCGGACCGGGCGCACACGACCGAGAAGCTGCTGCACGACGCGGACCAGGTGATGTACGACGCCAAGCTCGGCGGCGACCGGCCGGGGCGCGGCGGCGCGCGCCGGGGTGCGGCGGTGCGCCGGACCGTCGCGGAGCGCCGCGGGGCCGTCGGCGGTGCCGCGGCCGGGCGCCGGGCGGGCGACCGCGGGACCGGCGACGAGGGCGGCCGGCGCGCCGGGGGCTGAGGCGGATCCTCGAGTCCCCGGCGCGCCGGCCGTCGTCGTCAGGCGGGCGCGCCCACCCGGGCGAGCATGGCCAGCACGACCGCCGCGGAGCGGTCGGCCGCGTCGTCCACGTGCGTGAGGAAGTCGTCCGCGCCGGCCGGGCCGCACAGGTCCGAGATCCCGCGCACGGCGAGGAAGGGCACGCCGTAGACGTGCGCCACCTGGGCGAGCGCGGTGGTCTCCATGTCGGTCGACAGGCCGCCGGGGAACTGCTCGCGCACCGGACCGACCAGGCTGGCGTCGACGAACGCGTCGCTCGACAGCATGAGGCCCGCGCGCACGGTGAGGTCGCCGGCGTCGGCACCCAGGGCGGCGCCGCGCAGCGCCTGGTCGCCGTGGTAGGTCGCCGGCATGCCCGGCACCTGGCCGAGCGCGTAGCCGAAGGCCCGGGCGTCCGCGTTCGTGTACACGTGCTCCGAGCCGACGACGACGTCGCCGACGTGCACGCCCGCCTGGACGCCGCCCGCGCTGCCCGCGCTGATCAGCGCCGCCGGCGCCGCGCCGCCGCGCGCGGCCGCGACCAGCACGAGCGCCGCGGACGCGGCCGAGGCGGCGTTCGCCAGGCCGATCCCGGAGCGGACGAGCAGCACGTCCCGGCCGGCGACGGTGAGGACATGGTGCTCGGCGCCGCCGACCGTGGCCGGCTCGCCGACGGCGGCGGCGCGCTCCAGGAACGGCGCCGCCTCGTCCGGCATCGCGACCGAGACGACGACGTCGACGCCCGCGAGGGCGCTCGCCGCCGTCACGCGGTCACCTGGCTCCACTCGGCGCGGTGCGCGAGGAACTCCCGCGCCGCGCCCTGCGCGCCCTCCAGGGTGTGGTTGGCGCCCCAGCCGCACTGCACCTCGTTCGCCGCGGGCACCTCGCCGGCGGTGGTGATGTCCTGGAGCGTGTCGGCGACCAGGGCCTGGACGTCGTCCTCGGCCCACTCGCCCTGCAGGATCAGGTAGAACCCCGTCTGGCAGCCCATCGGGGAGAAGTCGATCACCCGGTCGCTGTGGTTGCGCGAGTGCTCGGCGAACAGGTGCTCCAGCGAGTGCACGACCGGCATCTCCAGGTGCGCCTTGTTGGGCTGGGCGAACCGGATGTCGTACTTGCTGATCACGTCGCCCGCCGGGAGCACCTTCGTGTCGGCCAGCCGGATGTACGGCGCGGCGACCGTCCGGTGGTCGAGGTTGAACGACTCGACGTTCATGCGGGGCTGGTTCACGGGACTCCCTCGGGGTGCAGCGGTCGGACGGGAACATTGTGCAGCGGTCGGGGGGTGCGCGGTATTCCGGGCGCGAGGGCCGGACGCAGGTGTCGCGGGTCAGGCCGGGCGGACCGCGCGCCGGGGCCGCGGCCGGGTGCGGGGGGAGCGTGACCGGTCCGTGAGCTCGAGCAGCCGCACGACCCGTCCCCGGTGCGGGGCCCAGGGGGCGAGCACGTCGAGCACCTCCTCCTGCTCGACCCGCCGCCCCGCGATCGCCGTGCCGACGAGCCGGGGCAGGTGCAGGTCCCCGACCGACACGGCGTCCGCGTCGCCGAGCGCGCGCCGGGTGGTCTCCGCGACCGTCCACACGCCGATCCCGGGGACGGTGGCGAGCCGCCGCCGGACCTCCGCGGCGGCGCCGGGCGCGTCCGGGGCGACGTCCAGCACCTCCTGCAGCCGGCGCGCGACCGCGGCGGCGCGGAGGATCGTCGAGGACCGCTGGTCGTCCACCCCGGCCCGCCGCCAGTCCCACACCGGGACCCGGCGCCAGCCGAGGGCGTCCGGGGGCACCCGCATGCCCGCGGGTGCCGGCCCGGGCGGGACCTCGCCGTGCCGGAGCAGCAGCCAGCGCCAGGCGTGGTGCGCGTCGACCGTGACGACGCGCTGCTCCAGCACCGCGGGTACCAGGGCGCCCAGCACGTCGCCCGTGCGGGGGATCCGCAGGCCGTGCAGCCGGTGGTGCGCCGCGGCGAGCGCGAGGTGGCCGACGGCGTCGAACGTGCGCGGGTCGTCCCGGGCGCCCAGCAGGTCCGGCAGGCCGGCGAGCGCGCGGGCCGCGCCGGGTCCCCAGGCGGCCGCGGCGACCCCGCGGGGCCCGGGGCGCAGGTGCAGGGTGGCGGGCCCGTCGGCGGTGCGCAGGGCGTGCCAGACCGTGCCGTCGCGCTCGATGCGGAGCGCGGGGTCGAGGCCGCCGCGGCGGACCAGCATCAGCGTGAGCCGGACGTCGAGCGGGCCGTCCGGGACGTACCCGCGGGTCTCGGGGCCGCCGGGGTGCTGCACCCCTCCAGCATGCCGGACGGCGCCGACACGGGCCTCGTGGGCCCGGCCGGCGCCGTCGCGGGGACGCGGGGTCAGCGCTTGAGGAAGTCGAGCAGGACCTCGGTCACCTCGGCGGCGTGCGTCCAGAGCATGCCGTGCGGCGCCCCCTCGATCTCGACGTACTCGGCCTGCGGCAGCGCCGCGTGGAACGGGCGGCCGGTGGCGTCGATCGGCAGGATCCGGTCCGCGGTGCCGTGCACGATCAGCGTCGGCACGTCGACCTTCGGCAGGTCGCCGCGGAAGTCGGTGAGCCAGGCGGGGACCACGGCGCTGGACGCGAACCAGGACGAGCCGGCGGCGACGTCCCAGGAGTGCCGGAGCGCCTCCTCCGACAGCCGCGACCCCAGGTTCTCGTCGGTGTTGTAGAAGTCGGCGTAGAAGCTGGTGAAGTACGCGTAGCGGTCGGCGGTCACGGCCTCGACGATCCCGTCGAACACCTCGCCCGGGACGCCCGTCGGGTTGTCGTCGGTCTGCAGCAGGAACGGCTCGAGCGACGCCAGGAACACGGCCTTCGCGACCCGCTCCGAGCCGTAGGTGCCGAGGTACCGGCCGACCTCGCCGGTGCCCATCGAGAACCCGACGAGGACCGCGTCGCGCAGGTCCAGGGTGTCGAGCACCGTCTTCAGGTCGGCGGCGAACGTGTCGTAGTCGTAGCCCGTGGTGGGCTGGCTCGACTGCCCGAACCCGCGGCGGTCGTACGTGATGACGCGGTAGCCGGCGTCCAGCAGGGCGGCTGACTGCTTCTCCCACGAGTGCCCGTCGAGCGGGTAGCCGTGGATCAGGACGACGGGCTGCCCCGTCCCGTGGTCCTCGTAGTAGAGGTCGATCGACGTGGTGTTCTCGGTGCCCACGGTGATGTACGGCATGGTCAGCCCTCTCCCTCTTCGGAGAACGGTCGTTCTCCGCGATGTCGCCTACACTAGAGAACGAGCGTTTTCCGCGCAAGCCCCGAGGAGCGGCCATGAACCAGGTGCAGGAGGCGGCCCGTCCGGCGCCGTCCGCCGACGAGCTGCGCGAGCGGGTGCTCGCCGCCGCGGACGGGCTCTACTACCGGCGCGGCATCCAGGCCGTCGGCATGGACGAGCTGCGCGCCGAGGCCGGCGTCCCGATGAAGCGGCTCTACGCCCTGTTCGGCGGGAAGGACGCGATCGTCGCCGAGGTGCTGCGCCGCCGCAGCGCGCAGTGGGAGCGCGGCGTGCAGGCCGCCGTGGACGCGGCGCCGAGCCCGCGCGAGCGGCTGCTGGCCGTCTACGACCACCTGGCCGGGTGGTTCGGCGAGACCGACTTCCACGGCTGCATCTTCATCAACTCGTTCGGCGAGCTCGGCGGGTGCTCGCCCGAGGTCGCCGAGATCGTCCGCGCGCACAAGGCGCGGTTCCAGGAGTACGTCGCGGGCCTCGTCGCCGACGCCGGCGGAGGGCCCGCGCTCGCGGCGCAGCTCGCGATCCTCGCGGAGGGCGCGCAGACCACCGCGGCGATCGCCGGCTCGCCCGAGGCGGCGGTGCAGGCGCGGGCGGCGGCGGCGACGCTGATCGACGCGGCGGGGCTGCGGGGCTGACGCCGGGCTGGTATGACCGGTTATACTCGGGGCCATGAAGACCGCGATCTCCGTACCGGATCCTGACTTCGAGCGGTTCGAGCGCGTCGCGGCGCGGCACGGGATGAACCGCTCCGAGTTCTACCGCCTTGCGGGACGCCGCCTCGCGGACGAGCTCGAGGGGACGAGCGAGCTCACCGCCCTCGCCAACGCGGCCATCGCGCGCGCCGGGCAGCCGGCCGGCGACGGCGCGTTCCTCCGCGCGTCGGAGCGGGCGGTGCTGGAGGGGACCGAGTGGTGATCGCCCGCTCCGACGTGGTGTGGGTCGACTTCGGTCAGCCGAGGGGGAGCGAGCCGGGCAAGGTCCGTCCCGCCGTGGTCGTGCAGGACGACTGGCTGCTCGCGACCGAGATCGGGACGGTGCTGGTGGTGCCCCTCACGTCGAACCTGGCACTGGAGGTGTTCCCGGGCAACGTGCTGGTCCCCGGTGCCGCGAGCGGCCTCGACCGGGACAGCGTCGCGGTCGTCTCGCAGGTCGGCCCGGTGTCGCGCGAGTTCCTCGAGCCGTTCCCGACCGGCCACCTCCCGGCCTACCTGGCGAACGCGGTGGCGGCCGGCATCCGCCTCGTCACCGGCATCTGAGCGGATCAGGCCGCGCGGTCGCCCTGCACCCGCGCGAGGAACTCCGTGACCGTGCGCAGGTACTCCGTCCGCGGGCCGTCGGCGGACAGCGCGAGGTCGTGGATGCCGCCCGGGATCGTCACGAGCGTGACGTCGTCGCCGAGCCGGGGCGCGCGCGCCCAGATCTGCTGCACGTCGAGCACGGTGTCCTGGGCGTCGAGCAGCGGGTTCGACCGGGAGTTCGGCCCCGACTCCGCCGCGGTGGCGACCAGGACGGGGACGTCGATCCGCAGCCCGCGGCCCAGCCGCGCCTGGCCCCGGCGCACCGCGCGCAGCCAGCCCGCCCGCACCGGGAACCCCTCGGCGGGCTTGAGCGACCGGTCGTAGTCCCACCGCCCGCCGTGGTCGGCGTGCAGGTGCCACGAGTAGGCGGACGGCCCGTCGGCCAGCACCCGCATCCGGTCCACCGGCCCCAGGCTGTCCAGCACCCAGGTCGACACCACGCGGTGGAACCACCGGGAGTTCAGGTCGAACCACGGGCTGTTCAGCACCAGCGCGTCGACGGCCCCGCGGCCGCCGGGGCTGTCCGCCCACAGCGCGGCCGTGAGCCCGCCGGTCGAGTGGCCGTGCACCGTGAGCCGGTCGTGGCCGAGCTCGTCGCGCAGCAGCCGGGCGGCCAGGCCGAGGTCGGCGCGGTACTCGGCGAGGTCGTCGACGTAGTGCGGCACCTGGCCCTCGCGCCAGGACCGGCCGCACCGGCGCAGGTCGAGCGCGTAGAACGTGTGGCCCGCCGCGGCGAACGCGTCGGCGAGGTGGGTCTGGAAGAAGTAGTCGTTGAACCCGTGCACGTGCAGCACGGCGCCGCCCCCGGGGGTCGACCCGGGCTCCGGGGTCCGGCGGACGACCGTCGCGACCAGGTCCGCGTCCGTCCCCGACAGCGCGAGGGTGCGCTGCTCCCAGCCCGGCCCGAGCGGGTCGGGCCGCCAGCCGGTCACGCGGGGCCCCCGTCGGTCGACGCGCGCGCCCCGGGCCGGGCCGCGGCCAGGCGCAGCGGCAGCAGCGCGGCCAGGCCGATCGCGATGACGAGCACGATGCCCAGGATGCCCCACCGCTGCGAGCCCGCGACCGCCACGGCGGTCGAGAACGCGAACGGCGCGAGGAAGCTCGCCGCGCGACCGGTGGTCGCGTACAGCCCGAAGATCTGGCTCTCGCGCCCCGGCGGCGCGATCCGGGTCAGCAGCGAGCGGCTCGCCGACTGCGCCGGCCCGACGAACACGCACAGCAGCAGCCCGCACACCCAGAAGGCCGAGGTGCCGGCGCCCGCGAGCGCGAACGTGGCGACGCCCGCCACCACCAGCCCGACCAGCGAGACGACGATGAGCACGCGGGGACCGACGCGGTCGTCCAGGGCGCCGGCCGCGAGCGTCGAGATCCCGGCGACCACGTTGGCGGCGATCGCGAACACCACGACCTCGCTCGCGGAGAACCCGAACGTGCCGGACGCGATCACGGCGCCGAAGGTGAACACGCCCGCGAGCCCGTCGCGGTACACGGCGCTCGCGAGCAGGAACCACACGGTGCTGCGGGACGTCCGCCACAGGTCGCGCACGTCGGCGACGATCCGACGGTAGGCCTCGAGCACGCCGGGCCGGCGGCGCGCCGCGGCGGCCTCCGCGGGGTCGTCCGGCACCGCGACGAGCACCGGGACCGCGAACGCGCCGAACCACAGCGCCGACACCAGCACCGCGACGCGGATGTTCACGCCGTCCTCGCCCGTCACCCCGAACCAGCCGACCTCCGGGTTGATGAACCCGACGAACAGCACGAGCAGCAGCACGATGCCGCCCAGGTAGCCCGCGCCCCAGCCGAGCCCGCTGACCCGGCCGAGGGTCGCGGGGGTCGCGACCCGGGGGAGCAGGGCGTTGTAGTGCACGCTCGCCAGCTCGAACGTGAGGTTCGCGGTCGCGAGCAGCGCGATGCCGAGCAGCAGGTTCGCGGTGAGCGAGTCCGGGTCGGGCCGGACCAGCGCCATCGCGGCGCACAGCGCCACCGTGACCGCGGTCTGGACCGCCAGGTTCCGCCGCCGGCGGCCCGAGCCGTCCGCACGGGTGCCGGTGAGCGGCGCCAGCAGCGCGATGAGCACCCCGGCGGCCGTCAGGCCCCAGCCGAGCCAGGTCGAGTGCCGGGCGAGCGCGGCGTCGAGCGCGTCGCCGCCCGCCGCGACCACGGCGGGATCGACGAACGCGTCGCTGGTCAGCCAGCGCGTGAACACGAACGTCGTGATGACCGCGTTGAAGGCCGCGGAGCCCCAGTCCCAGAGGGACCAGGCGAGGATGCGGCCGCGCGCGCCGGGCGCGGGAGCCGGCGGGGCGGCAGGGCCGGGCGTCGCGGGGTCGGTGGGCGTCGGGGGCCCGGCCGGCGTCGGCGGCTGCGGGGCGGGGTCGGCGTGCACCCGCCAGGCATACCGTCATCGGGCGTCCCGCGCGTGTCGAACGGCTGAACGGGCCGTGACGTGGGCCCGGCGTCACCCGTCCGCGTTGCCGCCCGCTCGGTCCCTGCCTACGGTCCGGCCATGACCTCCACCGTCCGGATCGGCATCTCGGGCTGGCGGTACGCGCCCTGGCGCGGGGTGTTCTACCCGAAGGGGCTGCCGCAGCGCCGCGAGCTCGAGCACGCCTCCCGCCACCTGGGCACCATCGAGATCAACGGCTCCTTCTACGCGCTCCAGCGGCCGGAGTCGTACCAGGCCTGGCGCGCCGAGGTGCCGGAGGACTTCGTGTTCTCGGTGAAGGGCGGCCGGTTCGTCACCCACATGAAGAAGCTCGCCGACGTCGAGGTGCCGCTGGCCAACTTCTTCGCCTCCGGGGTGCTCGCGCTGGGCCCGGCGCTCGGGCCGGTGCTGTGGCAGCTGCCGCCGACGCTCGGCTACGACCCCGACCGGCTGGCGCGGTTCTTCGACCTGCTGCCGCGGACGACCGCCGCCGCGGCGGAGCTGGCCGGGCGGCACGACGAGCGGCTCGACGACCGGGCGTTCACCACCACCGACGCCGACCGGCCGCTGCGGCACGTGCTGGAGGTGCGGCACGCGTCCTTCGAGACGCCCGAGTTCCCGGCGCTGCTGCGCGAGCACGGGATCGGGCTGGTGGTGGCCGACACCGCCGGGCGCTGGCCGTACCTGGAGGACGTCACGTCCGACCTGGTCTACGTGCGGCTGCACGGCGACTCCGAGCTGTACGTCTCGGGCTACGACGACCCGGCGCTGGACCGGTGGGCCGCGCGGGTGCGCGCGTGGGCCGCGGGAGGGGAGCCGGAGGACGCGCACCGGCTGGGCCCGGCGGCCGCGGCGGCGCCGGAGGGGCGGGACGTGTTCGTGTACTTCGACAACGACACCAAGGTGCGCGCCCCGGTCGACGCGATGGCCCTCGCGGGGCGCCTGGGCGTGGGACCGCTGGTCGCCCCGGCCTGACCGCGGCCGACCCAGGGTCGCCGGGGGGCCGGCGGGCCCGCATCGCCCTGTCCGCACCCGACAGTGGAACGTCATGACCGACACGCCGACGGCGTGTCGGTCATGACGTTCCACTGTCGCGGGCGCGGGCGCGGCCCCGGGGAAGGGAGCGAGGGCGGGCGCGGGCGCCGGTTCGAGCGGAGTCAGCCGCGGCCGCGGAGGCGGTCGATCTCGCGGCGCTCGCGCTTGGTCGGCCTGCCCGCACCGCGGTCGCGCTGCGCCGCCACGGCCACCTGCTCCGGGGGCGGGGGTGCCGGGGTGCGGTCGACGTAGCACCGGGCGGCGGGCTCGGCGCCGACGCGACGCTCCAGGACGTGCGCGACCTCGACGATCCGCTCGGGACCCTCGCCGCGGACCCGGACCTCGTCACCGACCTTGACCGACGTGGCCGGCTTGGCGCGCTCGCCGTTGACGCGCACGTGGCCGGCGCGGCACGCGGTCGCCGCCGCGGCGCGGGTCTTGGTGAGCCGGACGGCCCACACCCAGCGGTCGACGCGCGTGGACGGCGGCCCGGCCGGCAGCGGCTTCGGGGTGGGCGCGGGGGAGCCCGTCGCCCCCGGACCGCCCGCGGCACCCGGGTCGGCCTCGCCGCCGCCCGCCCGGCCCGCCGCGTCGTCGCTCAGCACGTCGTCGCTCCGGTCAGGCCGCGGCCCGGGCCGCGCCGAGGATCTCGGCCGCGTCGTGCCCGCCGGGCTGCTCGCCGGCTGCCGCGGCGGCCTCGGCCAGCCGCAGCAGCGCCGCGTTCAGCGGCGTTGCGACGCCGTGCAGCCGACCGAGCAGCACGATCTCGCCGTTCAGGTACGCCGCCTCGATCGACCCGGCGCCGCGCACCAGGCTCTGCCAGGACGACCCGCCGCGGCGGGTGACGCCCGGCAGCTCCACCAGCGTGAAGTCGCCGCGGGCGGCGCCCTCCTCCTCGGGGGAGGTCGGCTCGATCCCCGCCGCCGCGAGCACCGCGCGCGCCTCGGCGACCGTCGCGGCCAGCAGCTCCTTCGCCGCGGGCTCGCGCACCGGGCCGCACAGCGCCTCGACGGCGTTGCCGAGGTTGCTCAGCAGCTTCGCGTACTTCCACGCCATGACGTCCCGCACGACCGGCGCACGGAACCCGACCGCCTCCAGGTCCGCGCTGACGGCGGCCAGGTCCGGGTCGGCGTCCCCGACGGGGAACGAGCCGAGGGTGAGCACGCCGGTCACCGGGCTGCCGGCCGCCGACACCCGGCCCGGCTCGAGGAACGTCGCGGGCAGCCACACGCCCATGCCGGCCACCCGGGCGAACCGGCGCAGCGCGGTGCGCTCGTTGTCGACGCCGTTCTGCGCGCACACCAGCAGCAGGTCCTCGCCCGCGGTCCGCCCGCCGGCGACCGGGCGGCCCGCCCACTGCGCCGTCGTCGCGGCGGTGTCCTGGCCCTTCACGGCGAGCACGAGCACGTCGCCGGGGCGCAGCTCGACGTCCTCCGGCCCGGCGGCCGTCGCGGCCCGGACCACCCGGGCGCCGGCCGGGGTCGTCAGGTGCAGGCCGTCCGCCCGCAGCGCGTCGAGGTGGGCGCCGCGGGCGACGAGCACGACCTCGCGCCCCGCCTCCGCCAGCAGCCCGCCGATGGTCCCGCCGACCGCGCCGGCACCGATGATCACGTATCGCACGCGTGCCACCGTGCCACACGCGGGGCGCTCGCGGCGTTCGGGGTCGGCCGACGGACGCCCGGGTCCCGGGTGCGAGCCGGTCCGGACGCCGACGTACGGTGGAGGTCATGACCTCCTCTGTCGTCGCCATCACCGGCGGCCACGTCGTCCCCGTCTCCTCCGACCCGATCGACGGCGGCACCGTCCTCATCCGCGACGGCCGCATCGAGGCGGTCGGCGCCGACGTCGCCGTCCCCGAGGGCGCAACCGTGATCGACGCGACCGGCCGCTGGGTGCTGCCGGGCTTCGTCGAGGCGCACGGCCACGTGGGCATCCACGAGGAGGGCGAGGGCGTCGCGGGCAACGACACCAACGAGATGACCGGCCCCAACATGGCGGCCGTCCGGGCGATCGACGCGGTCAACATCGACGACGAGGGCTTCCGCGACGCGCTGTCCGGCGGCGTGACGTCGGTCGTCGTGAAGCCGGGCTCGGGCAACCCGATCGGCGGCCAGTCGGTCGCGATCAAGTCCTGGGGCGGCCGCACCATCGACGAGCAGGTCATCAAGGCCGCCGTCTCCGTGAAGTCGGCGCTCGGCGAGAACCCCAAGCGGGTGTACGCGGAGAAGAAGCAGACGCCGTCGACCCGGCTCGGCACCGCGCTGATCATCCGGCAGGCGTTCACCGACGCCCAGCACTACCGCGCCGCGCGCGCCGCCGCCGAGGCCAAGGGCGAGCCGTTCAAGGTCGACCTCGGCCTGGAGACGCTGGCGCGGGTGCTCGACGGCGAGCTGGCCTGGGACCAGCACGCGCACCGGCACGACGACCTGGTGACCGCCATCCGGCTGGCCGACGAGTTCGGCTACCGGCTCGTGCTGAACCACGGCACCGAGGGCCACAAGATCGCCGACGTCATCGCCGAGCGGGACATCCCGGTGATCTTCGGCCCGATGTTCACCTCGCGGTCGAAGGTCGAGCTCCGGGACCGCGCGATCGCCAACCTGGCCGCGCTCGCGAAGGCCGGCGTCCGGGTCGCGATCACGACGGACCACCCGGTGGTGCCGATCAACTTCCTGGTGCACCAGGCGACGCTCGCGGTGAAGGACGGCCTGCCGCGGGAGACCGCCCTGGAGGCGCTGACCGTCAACCCGGCGTCGTTCCTCGGCCTCGACGACCGGGTCGGCGCGCTGGAGCCGGGCCGCGACGGCGACGTGGTCATCTGGTCGGGCGACCCGCTCGACGTGCACGCCCGCGCCGAGCACGTCCTCATCGAGGGCCGCACGGTCTACACCTGGGACGACGCGACGCAGACCGCCCACGTGGTGGAGCGGTCGGAGCGGTTCACCGCCTGACACGGGGTGTCCGGCTGCCGTGAGGTCGTCACAACCCGGTGAGGTCGTCACGAGCGAGTGACGACCTCACGCGGTTGTGACGACCTCGCGGGCCGGCGGAGGTTCATGGGCGGCGCTCAGGGAGGGTTCAGCGACCTTCCGGGATCGGGGCGTTCTCTTGCTCCTGTCGGCGCCACAGCGGCGCCCCGCAGGAGGTGCCCTCATGGACCAGCACGACCAGGCCGCTCAGCCGACCGACCCGCAGCCGACCGACCCGCAGCAGTCCGCCGCGCAGCCCGTCGGCGGTGCGCCGCAGCCGGCGACTGCGCCGCAGCCCGCGGTCGACCCCGCGTACCCCGGCTACGCCGCGTACCCCGGCTACGCCGCCTACCCGGGCGACCCGGCCGCCGCCCCGTCCGCCCCGCGCCGCTCCCGCCGACGCCGCACCGCCGTCGGACTGGTCGCCTCGGGCGCCGTCGCCGGGGCCCTGGTCCTCGGCGGGTCGGCGGTCGCGCTCGGCTGGCCCGCGGGCACCGCCGGCACCGGGCTCACCGCCTCGGCGGGCCGCGACGGCTCCGCGTCCGGCCTCGGCGGCTGGAGCGGCTCGACGGGGTCGCAGGGCGGCTCGTCCTCCGGCTCCGGGTACGGCGGCTCCGCCCCGTCGACCGGTCTCCCCGGCTCCTCGTCCGGCTCGGCGTCGACCGGCACCGGCACCCTCGACACCAGCACCGCCACCGAGGCCCAGCAGCAGGGCGTGGTGCTGATCGACACCGTGCTCGGCTACCAGTCGGCCGAGGCCGCGGGCAGCGGGGTCGTGCTCACCTCCGACGGCCTCGTGCTGACGAACAACCACGTCGTCGAGGGCGCGACCGAGATCACCGTGACGATCGGCACCACCGGCGAGACGTACACCGCCCAGGTCGTCGGCACCGACGCGACCGCCGACGTCGCGGTCCTGCAGCTCGAGGGCGCGTCCGGCCTGACCACCGCCACGCTCGACTCGGACTCCGACGGCGACCTCGCCGTGGGCGACGCGGTCACGGCGGTCGGCAACGCGGGGGGCGGCGGCGTGCTGCTCGCCGCGGACGGCACCGTCACCGCGCTCGACCAGTCGATCACCACGCAGGCCGAGGGCGTCTCGTCCGGCGAGTCGCTGACGGGGCTGATCCAGGTGGACGCGGACGTGGTCTCGGGCGACTCCGGCGGTGCGCTGCTGGACGACCAGGGCGAGGTCGTCGGCATCACGACCGCCGCGTCCTCCGGCTCGTCGGACATCACCGGCTTCGCCATCCCGATCGACGACGCCCTCGACGTGGCGACGCAGATCGTCGCCGGCCACGACTCCGACACGATCACGCTCGGCTACCCGGCGTTCCTCGGCGTGCAGCTGGCGACCGGCGCCAGCACGACCGTCCCGGGCCTGGGCGGCCTCGGCGGGGCGACGGGCTCGACCGGCGAGGGCGCGACCGTCGCGGGCGTGATCGACGGCACCCCGGCGGCGCAGGCCGGCCTCGCGGCGGGCGACACGATCACCGCGGTCGACGGGACCGCCGTGGCGGACGGCGACGCCCTGAGCGCGGCGCTCGCGACGCACGCCCCCGGCGACCAGGTCACGCTGACCTGGACCGCCGCCGACGGCACCGCGCAGACGGCGACCGTCACCCTGATCGCGGGCCCGGCGGACTGATCGCCGGCGACCCGCCGGCGCGCCCGGCCTCTCCCTGCGGAGGCCGGGCGTCGTCGGGTCGGCGCGCTGTCCAGCGGCTTACGATCTCCCGTTTGACAACGATGTAGAACCGTCGGGAGAGTGGCTCGGGCAACGGTGCACCGCTCACGGCGAGGAAGCCCCATGACGCACGCGTCCACCCCCGCGGACCCGACCGCGATCCCCACGACCGCGCTCGGGGCGCACGCCGGACCGGTGGCCCCGCGCGCCACCGGGCGGCTGACTCAGCGCCCGCTGCCGGCCACCTCGGTCCGGCTCGACCCCGCGGGGCCACCTGGGCCGCTGGCAGCGCCTGAACGCCGACGCCACGCTCCCGCACAGCATCGGGATGCTGGAGGACAGCGGCGCCCTGCCCAACCTCCGCCGGGTCACCGGCGAGCACGACGGTCCGTTCGTCGGCTACCAGTTCGCCGACTCGGACGTCTACAAGGTGCTGGAGGCGATCGGCTGGGAGATCGGCCGCACCGGGACCGACGCGTTCGACGGCTTCCTCGACCGGACCCTCGACCTGCTCACCCGGGCCCAGGACGCCGACGGCTACCTCAACTCGTTCGTCCAGGTCGACCGCCCGGACCAGCGGTGGGTGGACCTGCGCTGGGCGCACGAGCTGTACTGCGCGGGCCACCTGATCCAGGCCGCGGTCGCGCTGCACCGCGGCGCCGGCCGGGCGGACTACCTCGCGCTGGCCCGCCGGTACGCCGACCTGGTCGTCGCGACCTTCGGCCCGGACGGTCGCGCCGGGTACTGCGGCCACCCCGAGGTGGAGACCGCGCTCGTCGAGCTGTACCGCGAGACCGGGCACGAGCCCTACCTGGCGACGGCCCGGCGGATGGTCGACGAGCGCGGCCAGGACCTGGCGCTGCTCGGCCCGGACCGGCTCGGCGCGCACTACTTCCAGGACCACGCGCCCGTCCGGGAGTCGCCCGAGGCGACCGGGCACGCCGTCCGGCAGCTCTACCTGGACGCGGGTGTCACCGACGTGTTCACCGAGCAGGGCGACGTCGCCCTGCTGGACGCGATGCGCGCCCAGTGGGACTCGGCGCACCACCAGAAGATGTACGTCACCGGGGCGATGGGCTCGCGGCACTTCGACGAGTCCTTCGGCGACGCCTACGAGCTGCCGCCGGACCGCGCCTACGCCGAGACCTGCGCCGCGATCGCCGACGTGCAGTGGTCGTACCGGATGCTGCTGGCCGACGGCGGCTCCCGGTACGCCGACGCGATCGAGCGCGCGCTGCTCAACGCCGTCGCCGCCTCGGTGTCGGCGGACGGACGGTCGTTCTTCTACTCCAACCCGCTGCACCTGCGCGAGGGCCACCGCGAGGAGGAGAACGCACCGTCCCGGCGGACGCCCTGGTACTCCTGCGCGTGCTGCCCGCCCAACATCGCCCGGCTGGTCGCGTCGCTGCACGCGTACCTGGCGACCGCGACCGACGACGCGCTGCGGGTGCACCTGTACTCCGCAGCCACGATCGAGGTCCCCGAGCACCTCGGCACCGGCACGGTCCGCCTCGACACCGCGTACCCCGCCGACGGGCGGGTGCTGGTCGAGGTCGACGGCGAGCTCACCGGGTCGCTGGCGCTGCGCGTCCCCGGCTGGGCCACCGGCCTGCGGGTCGT
Source organism: Cellulomonas sp. Y8 (assembly GCF_008033115.1). Taxonomy (NCBI): domain Bacteria; kingdom Bacillati; phylum Actinomycetota; class Actinomycetes; order Micrococcales; family Cellulomonadaceae; genus Cellulomonas; species Cellulomonas sp. Y8. The sequence continues at coordinate 611,148 of NZ_CP041203.1, read as the reverse complement.
CGTCGACGGCGCCCCGCTCGCGGCGACGGCTCGCGCCGACCTGCCCCTCGACGACGGCTACCTGGTGCTGCCACCCGGCACCCGCCGGGTCGAGCTCGACCTCGACATGCCGGCCACCGCCGTCGCCGCGCACCCGCGGGTGGACGCCGTGCGCGGGTCGGTGGCGATCGTGCGCGGCCCGGTCGTCTACTGCGTCGAGCAGGCCGACCACCCCGAGGGCCCGTCGGTCGAGGACGTGCGGCTGCGCGCCGGCGGCGCCCTCACGGTCGTCCCCGGGGACGACCCGCTCCCGCGCATCGTGGCGGAAGGCGTCGCGACGGACGCGGCGGACGTCCCGCTGTACCGCGCCGGCGCGGACCTGCCACCCGCCGGCCGCCCGGTCCGGCTCACCGCGATCCCGTACGCGCAGTGGGGCAACCGCGCCCCGGGCGCGATGCGCGTCTGGCTCCCGCTGGCCTGACGGGCGACCGCGGACCGGGCGCCGCGCCGCCGCCCTCCCGGTGTCCCAACCGGGCGGGCGGCGCCGCGCGCGCCCCCTCACCGGGCGTCGGAGTCGGCTCCCTGGATCGCGGCCCTGCCGGCCTCGAGCCGCGCGACCGGAACCCGGAACGGCGAGCAGGACACGTAGTCCAGGCCCACCGAGTCGAAGAACCGGATCGACTCCGGGTCACCGCCGTGCTCGCCGCAGACGCCGACGGTGAGGTCCGGGCGGGTGGCCCGACCCTCCTCGACGGCGATGCGGACGAGCCGACCGACGCCCTTCGTGTCGATGGTCTCGAACGGGGACACGGTCAGCACCCCGTTCGCGAGGTACTCCGGGAAGAACGCCCCCTCGACGTCGTCCCGCGAGAAGCCCCACGTCGTCTGCGTGAGGTCGTTGGTGCCGAACGAGAAGAACTGCGCCACCTCGGCGATGCGGTCGGCCGTGAGCGCCGCGCGCGGCAGCTCGATCATGACGCCGACGGGCAGGTCGAGCGGGACGCCCCGCGCCTCGCCGACCTCGGCCATGATCCGCAGCGCCTCGTCGCGGACCAGGTGCAGCTCCATCACGGAGCCGACCAGCGGCACCATGATCTCGGCGTGCGGGGTGCCGCCGGCCTCGACGCGGTCGGCCGCGGCCTCGCAGATCGCGCGGATCTGCAGCGCGAACAGCCCGGGCACGACCAGGCCGAGCCGGACGCCGCGCAGGCCGAGCATCGGGTTGGCCTCGTGCATCCGGCGCACCGCGGCGAGCAGCTTCACGTCGTGCGCGTCCTCCTCGCCGCGCTCCCGGGCGAGCGCGACGCGCACGGCCAGGTCGGTGAGGTCGGGCAGGAACTCGTGCAGCGGCGGGTCGATGAGCCGGATGGTGGTGGGCAGCCCGTCCATCTCCGCGAGCAGCGCGCCGAAGTCCTCGCGCTGCAGCGGCAGCAGGGCGTCGAGCGCCGCCTGCCGCTCCTCGTCGTCGTCGGCGAGCACGACCCGCTCGACCAGCACCCGCCGCTCGCCGAGGAACATGTGCTCGGTGCGGCACAGCCCGATGCCCTGCGCGCCGAGCGACCGGGCGCGCCGGGCGTCCTCGGCGGTGTCGGCGTTCGCGTGCACCCGCAGCCGGCGGGTGTCGTCGGCGTGCGTGAGGACGCGGTGCACGGAGCGGACGAGGTCGGCGGTCTGCTCGTCCTCGCCGGCCTGGTCGAGCGCGGCGTCGAGCCCCTCGCCCAGGTAGGTGCTGACGGGGGAGGGCACGACCGGGACGGCGCCGAGGTAGACCTCGCCGGTGGAGCCGTCGATCGCGAGGACGTCGCCCTCCGCGACCTCGTGCCCGCCCACCTTCATGGACCGGGCGGCCGGGTCGATGTCGAGCGCGTCGGCGCCGACCACGCAGGTCAGTCCCATGCCGCGCGCCACGACCGCCGCGTGCGACGTCTTGCCGCCGCGCGCGGTGAGCACGCCGACCGACGCGATCATGCCGCCGAGGTCGTCGGGGTTGGTCTCCCGGCGGACCAGCACCACGTCCTCGCCCGCGGCGGCGCGCGCCTCGGCCGTGGCGGAGTCGAACACCGCGGCGCCCACCGCGGCGCCGGGGGAGGCGGCCATCCCGGTGGTGAGCAGGGTGCGCTCGGCGTGCGCGTCGAACCGGGGGAACATCAGCTGCGACAGCTGCGCCCCGCTGACCCGGGCCAGCGCCTCGTCCATCGTGATGAGGTGCTCGTCGACCAGCTGGGTGGCGATCCGGAACGCCGCCGGGGCGGTCCGCTTGCCGACGCGGGTCTGCAGCATCCAGAGCTTGCCGCGCTCGACGGTGAACTCGACGTCGCACAGGTCGCGGTAGTGGGTCTCCAGCCGGCGCATCGCCTGGCGGAGCTCGCCGTACGCCTGCGGGGACACCTGCTCCATCTCCGCCAGGCTCAGGGTGTTCCGGATGCCGGCGACGACGTCCTCGCCCTGGGCGTTCGCCAGGTAGTCCCCGTAGTCGCCGGAGTGGCCGGTCGCGGGGTCGCGGGTGAACGCCACGCCGGTGCCGGAGGTCGGCCCGAGGTTGCCGAACACCATGCTGACGACGTTCACCGCGGTGCCGAGGTCGTCGGGGATGCGCTCGCGGCGCCGGTACAGCCGGGCGCGGTCGGTGTTCCAGGACCGCAGGACGGCGACGATCGCCAGGTCGAGCTGCTCGCGCGGGTGCTGCGGGAACACGCGCCCCGACTCCGTGCGCACGATCTCCTTGTACGCCTCGACGAGCTGGCGGAGGTCCGCCGCGTCGAGGTCCACGTCCTGCTCGACGCCCTTGGCCGCCTTGGCCTTGTCGAGCGTGTCGGCGAACAGGTCGCCGTCGATGTCGAGGACGGTCCTGCCGAACATCTGGATCAGCCGCCGGTACGAGTCCCAGGCGAACCGCTCGTCGCCCGCGAGCTCGGCGAGCCCGATGACGGACGCGTCGTTGAGCCCGACGTTGAGCACGGTCTCCATCATCCCGGGCATGGAGAACTTGGCGCCCGAGCGCACCGAGACGAGCAGCGGCTCGTGGAAGTCGCCGAGCCCGCGGCCCAGCGCGTCCTCGAGCCGGCGGACGGCCATCGTGACCTGCACGCGCAGCTCGGGCGGCAGGTGCCCCGTGCGCATGTACGCGCGGCAGGCGTCGGTGGTGATGGTGAAGCCGGGCGGCACCGGCAGGCCGAGGCGGGTCATCTCGGCGAGGTTCGCGCCCTTGCCGCCGAGCAGGTCCTTCTGGTCCTTGCCACCCTCGGAGAAGTCCTGGACATAGCTGGCCACGTGCACCTCCGGTACGACCGCGGGGGCGTCGTTGCACCCGCCCTCCCTACTCTGCTCCCCGCGCTCGCGGTCCGGTAGGGCCATCGGTACCTGGCGGAGCCGCACGACGACCGGGAGAATCCGGGGGCGGTGCGTCGGTGGGGGTCGGTAGGATGGGAGCACCAGTCCGCCTCGATGAATGGAGCGCACGGCGCACGCCGAGCACATGGCCGAGACCACACCCGATCGCCCGCGGCGATCGCTCCCCGGCACCGCCCGGGTCGAGCACCGGATCACGATCCCGTCGAGCGTGTCCATGGTCGAGCTCCTGGGGATGGACGACCAGGTCCTGCGCGCCGTGGAGGACGGCTTCCGCACCGTCGACGTGCACGTGCGGGGCAACGAGATCACCCTCGGCGGCCCGGCGGGGGACGTGGCGCTCGTCGCCCGTCTCGTCGACGAGCTGGTCGAGACCGCCGTCGCCGGCACGCCCCTGACCCCGGACGTGGTCACGCGCTCCGTCGCGATGCTCACCGCCGGCACCGCCACGCGCCCGGCCGACGTCCTGACGTTCAACATCCTGTCCAGCCGAGGCCGGACCATCCGGGCCAAGACCGCGGGCCAGAAGGAGTACGTCGACGCGATCGACCGGAACACGATCACGTTCGGCATCGGCCCCGCGGGCACCGGCAAGACCTACCTCGCGATGGCCAAGGCCGTGCAGGCGCTGCAGGCCCGCCAGGTGAACCGCATCGTGCTCACCCGGCCGGCCGTCGAGGCGGGGGAGCGGCTCGGGTTCCTGCCCGGCTCGCTCAGCGAGAAGATCGACCCGTACCTGCGCCCGCTGTACGACGCGCTGCACGACATGGTCGACCCCGAGTCGATCCCGCGGCTGATGGAGGCGGGCACGATCGAGGTCGCGCCGCTCGCCTACATGCGCGGCCGCACGCTCAACGACTCCTTCATCATCCTGGACGAGGCGCAGAACACCTCGGCCGAGCAGATGAAGATGTTCCTCACCCGCCTGGGCTTCGGGTCCAAGGTGGTCGTGACCGGCGACGTCACCCAGGTCGACCTGCCGTCCGGCACGACCTCCGGCCTCCGCGTGGTCGAGTCGATCCTCGACGACGTGGACGACGTCGCGTTCTGCCGGATGTCCTCCTCGGACGTCGTCCGGCACCGCCTGGTCAGCGACATCATCGACGCCTACGCACGCTGGGACAGCACCAAGAGATGAGCATCGAGGTCAACAACGAGTCCGGTCACGAGGTCGACGAGGCGGAGTTCGCCGCGCTCGCCCGCTTCGTCCTGGACCAGATGCACGTGCACCCGCAGACCGACCTGTCGATCCTGTTCGTCGACACCGAGGTCATGACGGACCTGCACGTGAAGTGGATGGACGAGCCCGGCCCCACGGACGTGCTGTCGTTCCCGATGGACGAGCTGCGCCCCGGGGCGCGCCGACGAGCCGACGCCCGCCGGGCTGCTGGGCGACGTCGTGCTGTGCCCGGAGGTCGCCGTCGAGCAGGCGCGCACCGCCGGCCACTCCACGGCCGAGGAGCTGCTTCTCCTCACGACGCACGGGATCCTGCACCTGCTGGGCTACGACCACGCGGAGCCGGAGGAGGAGAAGGAGATGTTCGGCCTGCAGCGCCAGCTGCTGCTGACCTTCCTCGCAGGACGATGACCGCCGGCGTCCCGCTCGGGCTGCTCGCGGCCCTGACGGTCCTGGCGGTGCTCGTGGCGGCCGTGCTGTCCGCGGGCGAGGCGGCCGTGCTGCGGGTGTCCCGCGGCGTCGTCGCCGACCTGCTCGCGTCGCGGCACCCCGCCGGCGAGCGCGTCCGCCGGCTCACCGAGGACCGCGCCGCGGTCGCCGGGTCGGCCGGCGTCGTCCGGCTGCTGTGCGAGATGGTCGCGGCCGTCTGCCTCACGCTCGCGATCGCCGCCTCGTCGCTGCCGTGGGCGGCCGAGCTGGTCGTCGCCGTGGCCGCCTGCGCGTTCCTCACCGTCGTGCTGGCCCGGCTCAGCCCGCGCTCGCTCGGCCACCGGTACCCCCGCCAGGTGCTCACCACCACGTCCCGGCTGCTGCTCGGCGTGCGCGCCGTCGCCGGCCCGCTGGTCCGGGTCGCGCCGGCCGCGGGCACCGACCTCGACGAGGACGAGCTGCGCGAGATGGTCGAGCGCGTGGGGGAGTCGCCGTCGATCGACGTGGACGAGCGCGCGATGGTGCGCTCGGTGCTCGGGCTCGGCGACACCCTGACCCGCGAGGTCATGGTGCCGCGCACCGACATGGTCACGACCCACGAGGCGACGCCGCTGCGCAAGGTCCTGTCGCTGCTGCTCCGCTCCGGGTACTCCCGCGTCCCGGTGGTCGGCGAGGGCGTCGACGACCTGCGCGGCGTGCTCTACCTCAAGGACCTGGTGCGCCGGATGCAGGACGACCCGGAGGGCGCCGAGGCGCCGGCCGGCTCGCTGGTGCGGTCCGCCGTGTTCGTGCCGGAGTCGAAGCCGGTCGACGAGCTGCTGCGCGAGCTGCAGGCCGGCGCCAGCCACATCGCGATGGTCGTCGACGAGTACGGCGGCATCGCCGGCCTGGTGACGATCGAGGACGCCCTCGAGGAGATCGTCGGCGAGCTGACCGACGAGCACGACCCGCACGCCCCGCAGGTCGAGGACCTCGGCGGCGGCACCTACCTGGTGCCCGCGCGGCTCGCGAAGGACGAGCTCGGCGAGCTGTTCGGCCTGGACGTCGAGGACGACGACGTCGACACCGCGGGCGGCCTGCTCGCCAAGGCGCTCGGCAAGGTGCCCATCCCGGGCTCTGCCGGCGAGATCCACGGCCTCCGCCTCGTCGCGCAGGGTACCGAGGGCCGGCGCAAGCGCGTCGCCCGGGTGCTCGTCTCCCGAGCCCCGGAGCCCGACGACGCGGACGCCCGCGAGACCGCCGACCGACCGGCCGACCCGGCCCCCACCCCGACGGACCACTGACATGACGGAGACCCCCGTGCCCCACCGCTCCGGCTTCGCCTGCCTCGTCGGCCGGCCCAACGCCGGCAAGTCGACGCTCACCAACGCCCTGGTCGGCCAGAAGGTCGCGATCACCTCCGGGCGGCCCCAGACGACGCGGCACACGGTCCGCGGCATCGTGCACCGCCCGGACGCCCAGCTCGTGCTGGTGGACACCCCCGGGCTGCACCGGCCGCGCACCCTGCTCGGCGAGCGGCTGAACGACCTGGTGCGCGACACGCTCAGCGAGGTCGACGTCGTCGGCTTCTGCCTGCCGTCGGACCAGAAGGTCGGCCCGGGCGACCGGTTCATCGCCGAGCAGCTGGCGCAGCTGGGCCGCCGGACCCCGGTCGTGGCGATCGCCACCAAGGCCGACCTGGTGGGCAAGCAGCGGCTCGCGGAGCACCTGCTCGCCGTGTCCGAGCTCGGCGAGTGGGCCGACATCGTGCCGGTGTCCGCCGAGTCGGGCTACCAGGTCGACGTCGTGGAGCAGGTGCTCGTCCAGCACCTGCCCGAGGGCCCCGCGCTGTACCCCGAGGGCGAGCTGACCGACGAGCCCGAGGCCGTGATGGTCGCCGAGCTGGTCCGCGAGGCCGCGCTCGAGGGCGTGCGCGACGAGCTGCCGCACTCGCTGGCGGTCGTCGTCGACGAGATCGTCCCCCGGGAGACCGGCGCGGGCGAGACCCCGATGCTCGACGTCCGGGTGAACCTGTTCGTCGAGCGGGACAGCCAGAAGGCGATCGTGATCGGGCGCGGCGGCTCCCGGCTGCGCGAGGTGGGCACGACCGCGCGCCGCGGGATCGAGGCCCTGCTCGGCTCCCGGGTGTACCTGGACCTGCACGTCAAGGTCGCGAAGGACTGGCAGCGCGACCCCAAGCAGCTCGGGCGGCTGGGCTTCTGAGCACCGCGACCACGCAGCGCGAGCAGGGGGTCCCCCCGGGGGGTACCCACCACGGGGATAATCGCGACGTGCGCTACCGGACCGCTGCGGGGACCGTCGTGGGCGCGGTGGTCCTCGCCGTGCTCGGGGCGCTCATGGGCCCGCAGTGGGCGCCGGTGCCGCTCACCGACCCGCTGACGGTGCAGACGCAGTCGACGGCGATCACCGACGCGCCCGCGCTCGGGACGTACGCGGTGCGGTCGTCAGTGCTCACCGTGCGGCTCGACGGCGCGGACGTGGAGGCCCGGCTGCTGATGCCGGTCGGGGTCGACGGCGACGTGCCGGCGGTGGTGTTCGTGCACGGCGCGGGGACCGGGAAGTTCGAGGACGCGTTCGTCGACCAGGCGCGCTCGCTCGCCGAGGCCGGCGTGGCGACGCTGGTGCCGAACAAGCGGCTCGACACCTACACGCTGCGGCACCGCGACTACGTGGCGATGGCCGACGACTACCTGCGCTCGTGGGACCTGCTGCGGGGCCTGCCCGGGATCGACCCGGACCGGGTCGGCGTCTACGCGGAGAGCGAGGGGGCCTGGATCGCGCCGGTGATGGCCGCGGACCAGCCGGGCATCGGCTTCGTGGTGCTGGCCTCCGCGCCGGTCGTGCCGCCCCGGCAGCAGGCCGCGTTCGCGGTCGACTCGTACCTGCGGAACACCGGCGTCCCGCAGCAGGTGTTCCGGGCGATCCCGCGGGCGGTCGGCATGTCGCTGCCCGGGGGCGGCCTGGACTACGCGGACTTCGACGTCGCGCCGTACCAGCGCCGGATGAGCCAGCCGGTCCTCGTCGTCTACGGCACCGCGGACGCGTCGATGCCGGTGGTGCAGGGGGCCGAGCAGATCATCCGGGACCTGGCGATCGCCGCGAACACCGACTACACCGTGCGCTACTACCGGGGCGCCGACCACGGGATCCGGGTGGACGAGGTCGTGGCCCCGGCGTTCCTGGACGACCTCGCGGGCTGGGTGCAGGGGCTGCCCGCGACCGCGTCGGCCGCCCCCGCGGATCGCGGGCCAGCAGCCCGAGCAGCTGTACTGGGCCGGTCCGGTGCCGCAGCCGCGGTGGCTGGGCGACGGCGACGTGCTGCTGTTCCTCGTCGCGGGGGCGGTGGGGGTGCTCGTGCTGCTGCCCGTCGGGCGGCTCGCCGTGGTGGGCGTCCGGCGGGTGCGCGGCCGCGAGCCGGGGCCGGGGCGCGACCGCGTGCTGACCCGGCGGCTGGCGCTGCTGTCCGCGGCATCCGTCGCCACGGTCGCCGCGCTGGTCTGGTACCTCGTCTCGGTGGCCCGACTCGCCGTCGGGTACGAGCGCAACGGCTGGATCGTCCAGGGCGGCTGGATCGCGGTGCGCGTGCTCGGCCTGGTCGCCGTGTACGCCGCGGCGGCCGTCGTGGTGCGGCTGCGGCGGCTGCGCCCGGGCCGGCGAGCCGATGGCGCACGGGGTGCTCGGGCACGTCGTGCTGTGGGGCACCTGCGCGGCCAGCGCGGCCCTGCTGGTGGTCCTGGCGTACTGGGGCGTGTACCAGCTCGGCATCTGAGGGTGTGGACGATGCGGTGCGTGGCGCCGCGACCAGGCACCATGGTGCCTGCCAGGGCGACGAGGGGAGAGCACGGGTGCGGACGACGTGGGGTTCGGCGACCGACCGCGGGCGGGTGCGCGCGCTGAACGAGGACGCGCTGCTGGCGCACCCGCCGGTGTTCCTCGTCGCGGACGGCATGGGCGGGCACGAGGCGGGCGACGTCGCCAGCCGGCTCGCGGTCGAGGAGTTCGGCGCGCTCGCCGGCCGGACCGCGGTCGACCCGTCCGACCTGCACGCGTGCTTCCGCAGCGCCGCCCGCCGGATCCGCGGGGCGTTCGAGCGCCGCGAGGGCGGCACCACGGTCGCCGGGGTGGCCCTGGGCGAGCACGACGGCGCCGCGCACTGGCTGGTGTTCAACGTCGGGGACTCGCGGGTCTACCGGTGGGCCGACGGCGAGCTCGCGCAGCTGACCGTCGACCACTCGGTGGTCCAGGAGCTCGTCGACTCCGGCGCGCTCAGCCGGGACGCCGCCGAGCAGCACCCGGAGCGGCACGTGCTCACCCGGGCGCTCGGCACCCGGTGCCGACCCGGAGCCCGACTACTGGACGCTGCCCGCGCGCCCCGGCGACCGCCTGCTGGTGTGCTCCGACGGCGTGACCGGCGAGCTCGCGCCGTCCGACCTGGCCGACGTGCTGGACCGCGTCCCGGGCGCCGCCGCGGCCGCCGCCGAGCTCGTCCGCCGCGCGGTCGAGGCGGGCGGCCGGGACAACGCCACGGCCGTCGTCGTGGACGCCCTGGGTGACGAGCCCGACGGGACGGATTCACCCGGATGGCTCGCGTTCGGCACCGGTCCTGCCGATAGGACATGGGACGAGACGGTCGACGGGGCCACCATCCCGCGACCGCGAAGCCACCAGGAGGACCGTCGGTGATCGTGCCCGAGTACACCCCCGGCGAGTGGTACGCCGTCGTCGCGGGAGGCGTCGTGCTGCTGCTCGCCCCGTCGACCCCGCCCGAGGTCGTGCGCGACGTCTGGGCCACCGCGCCGGAGCGCGGCGGCGGCCTGGGCGCGCAGCTCGACGCCCTGGTGCGGCACGGCCTCGGCGGCCTGCACCCGTTCGCGGCGGTCGACCTGGCCGGCGGCAAGGTGCACACCGCGCTGCGCGGCGACGTGGAGGTCGAGGTCGTCCGCGGCACCCGCGCCGAGGTGCTGTCCGCGCCCGAGGTCGTGTCCTGGTCCGAGCGGTCCGTCGGCTCCGCCGAGGAGATCACCGTCCGGGTGTCCGGCGCCGGCCGCGGCCCCGCCCTGCCCATCGTCAGCGGCGTGGTGCGCGCGTCCCGCGTGCGGGTGCGGCTGACGGGCGCCGAGCCGGCGCGCGAGGTCGAGGCCGCGCCGTCCGAGCCCGTCGCGCTGCCCGCCGCGCCGACGCCGGTCGCCGTCGCGCCCGCGCGTGCGGCGGCGGTCGAGGACGCGGCGCCGGCGCCGGCCGAGGTCGAGGCCGAGCCGGTCCCCGCGGTCGAGGCGGCCGCCGTGGCCGAGCCGGTCCCCGCGGCCGGGTCCGCGGACGTGCCGTCCGGCACCGAGGTCGTCGAGGGCACCCCCGCGCCGGCCGAGGTCGTCGAGGGCGAGCTCGTCGAGGCCGAGGTGGTCGAGGAGGACGCGCCCGCCGAGCAGGACGCACCCGCCGAGGTCGCGCCCGCCGAGCAGGACGCACCCGCCGAGGACGCGCCCGCGGAGGAGGCGCCCGCCGAGGTCGAGGAGCACGACGCCGTCGCCGAGGTCCCCGCGCCCGCCCCGGCCCCGTTCCCCGCCCCGGCACCCGCGCCGCCCGCCGCCGGGGGCCCCGTGCTCCCGTCGCCGGCGCAGCCCTACGTGCCGCCGGCCGCCCCGGCGCTGCCCGGCCCGGCGTCCGCCGACGACCACGACGGCCTGACGATCCTCAGCGGCGAGCTGGCGTCGATCCGCCAGCACCTGCCGTCCTGGGCCGTGTCCCAGACCGGCGACTGGCCGTCCGGCCCCGTCGTGCCCACCCCGGCGCCCGCGCCCGGCGTCTCGGGCGCGCTGCCCGTCACCGCCGCGCCCACGGCCCAGCTGCCGGTGCCCCGGCTCGCCCTGTCCACCGGCGCGCTCGTGCCCGTCGACGCCGTCGTCCTGATCGGCCGCGCGCCGCAGGCCGACCGCGCGCCCGACGGCTCCGAGGCGCGCCTCGTGACCGTGCCGAGCCCGGAGCAGGACATCTCGCGCACGCACGCCGAGGTCCGCCTGGAGGCCGGCCGCGTGCTGGTCACGGACCTGTACTCCACGAACGGCATCACCGTCGCGACCGGCACCCTGCCGCCGCGGCGCGTCACCGCGGGCGAGCCCGTCGCCGTCGCGGAGGGGGACGTCGTCGACCTGGGCGACGGCGTGACGTTCACCGTGGAGCCGGGTGCGTGAACCGACGGCGTGAGGCCTCGCAGCCGCCGCACCTGCCCGGATACGCGGTGCAGCGGCTGCTGGGCTCGGGGGGCTCGGCCGACGTCTTCCTGTACGAGCAGGACCTGCCGCGGCGACCGGTCGCGGTCAAGGTGCTGCTCGGCAGCGTGGACGCGGAGGCGCGGGAGGCGTTCGAGCGCGAGGCGGACCTGACCGCCCGGCTCTCGCACCACCCGTCGATCGTGACGGTCTACCAGGCGGGCGTGGCCGGCGACGGCCGGCCGTACCTGGTGATGGAGTACTGCGCGCGGCCCGGCCTCGGGCAGCGGTACCGCAGCGAGCGGTTCGAGGTCGCCGAGGTGCTCGAGCTCGGCGTCCGGCTGGCCTCGGCGGTCGAGACCGCGCACCGTGCCGGGATCCTGCACCGGGACATCAAGCCCGGCAACGTGCTCACCAACGACTTCGGCCGGCCGGTGCTCACCGACTTCGGCATCGCGTCCACGGTCGACGCCGGCGGCCCGGCCGTCGGCATGTCGATCCCGTGGGCGGCACCCGAGCTGCTCGCGGCCGACCCGCACGGCGACGCGCGGTCCGACGTGTACTCGCTGGCCGCGACGCTGTTCTCCGCGCTCGCCGGCCGCTCGCCGTTCGAGCGGCCCGGCGGCCCGAACGAGGCAGCGGACCTGGTGGGTCGGATCGAGCGCGGCGCGCCGGTGCCGTTCGCCCGCGACGACGTGCCCGACCGGCTGCGCACCGTGCTGGCGCGCGCCATGGCCCGGGAGCCGCAGCAGCGGCACGCCCGGGCGCTCGACCTCGCGCAGGACCTGCGCGCCGTGCAGGCCGACCTGGGGCTGCCGGTCACCGCGCCCGACGTCGACGACCACGCCGGCCCGGCCGGAGCCGCCGCCGCCGGTGCCGCGGCGCCCGCCGACGCCACGCGCGTGCGGCCGGTCGTCGAGGTCGCCCCGCACGCCGCACCCTCGCTCGCGGCCCCGGGCGCTCCCGCCGCGCCCGCGCGCCCGGCCGCGCCCGTCGGGCCGCCCCTCGACCTCGGCTCCGGGCCGGAGGCGACCCGGCTGCGACCGGTCGTGGCGGTGCACCCCGGCGCCGCGCCGGGAGCCGCCCCGGCCGCGGGCGCGCCGGCTCCGGACGCCGCGCCCGGCCCCGAGCTCGTCGCCGCCCCCGTGCACGAGGTGCACCCCGGGTCGGCTGGCCGGTCCCGCACCGGCCGCGTCCTGGCCGCGGTCGGCTCCGTGGTCGTGATCACCGGCGCGGTCCTCGGCATCGCCCTGTTCGCGAACCGCCCCGAGACCGACCCCGGGCCTGCCGCGGGCACCGAGTTCCCCGGGCCGGCGAGCACCCTCGGCCAGACCGTGCCGGCGCCGACCAACCTGTTCGGGGCGCGCCAGGCCGACGGCACCGTCGTGTTCACCTGGACCAACCCTGAGCCGCAGGACGGCGACACCTACCTCTGGGGCGTGCGCACCGCCACGGGCGAGCCCCAGCTCGAGATCGCCGAGGAGCCCACCGTGACCGTGACCCCGCCGGCCGAGGGCGGCGAGGTGTGCATCGAGGTCTCCGTCGTGCGCGCGGACCGCCGCGCGTCGACGGTGCCCGCGGAGGGCTGCGCCGCGTGAAGCTCCCCTGGAACCGCAAGAAGGTCGCGTCCACCGCGGCCGTCGTCACCGTGCCCGCGGTGCTCGCGACGCTCGCCCTGGTCAACCCCGGGTTCCCGCTCGCGCAGGTCGACCTCAACGACGGCGCCGTCTGGCTGACGTCCACCAGCACCCTGCAGGTCGGCCGGTACAACGCCCAGGTCGAGGAGCTGAACGCCGGGCTGGTCGCGAGCAGCACCGAGTTCGACGTGCTGCAGGACGCCGGCGACGTGCTGATCGTCGAGGCGGGCACGCTGACCGTGGTCGACCCGGCCGGGGTCACCGCCGCCGCGCAGGTCGCGGTCCCCGCGGGCGTCCAGGTGTCGATGGCCGGCGGCACCGTCGCGGTGATGGACACCGACGGCCAGGCCTGGGTCCGCACGTTCGCCGATCTGCCGATGCTCCAGGTGACGGCCGACGAGCCGGACGCCGACGTCGGCGCCGGCGGCGTCGTCACGGCGTCGGTGACCGGCGACGCGTTCGCCGTGGCGGGCGCGACCGGCGAGGTCACGCGCCTCACGCCGACCGCGGGCGGCGCGGCGACGGCGGAGGAGGCCCCGGCGCTCGGGGGCGCGGTCGAGCGGCTGACCGCCGTGGGCGACGTGCCGGTCGGCCTGGACGGCGACACCGTCCGCACCCCGGGTGGGTCGACGGCCCTCGGCCTCGCGCAGCCCGTGCTCCAGCAGCCCGGTCCCGCCGCGAGCACCGTGCTCGTCGCGGGCAGCACCGGCCTGGTCGAGGTGGCGGTGTCCTCCGGCGAGGTCGCCGCCGAGCACGAGGCGGGCGGGGCGGGCACGCCCGCGGCGCCCGTCCGGGTCGGCTCCTGCGCGCACGCCGCCTGGCCCACCGCGACGCAGAACTACCTCGAGCTGTGCGCGGACGCGGAGCCGCGGCTGCTCGACCTCGACGGCGTGACCGCGACGGACCACCTGGTGTTCCGGGTGAACCGGCAGGTCGTCGCCCTCAACGAGACCGTCGACGGGCGGCTGTGGCTGCCGCTCGAGGACACCGAGCTCCGGGAGCCCGACTGGTCGGACGTCGTGCCGGAGGAGAAGCCCGAGGACGACACCGATCGGGCCGAGGGCGACCGGACCACCCAGCAGCTGGTCCCCGAGTGCTCGCCCACCAGCGCCGCCCCGACCGCGGTCGACGACCAGTTCGGCGTCCGCGCGGGACGGACCACGATCCTCCCGGTCATCGACAACGACACCTCCTCCGACTGCGGCATCCTCGTGCTCAGCGAGGTCGACCCGCTGCCCGCCGAACTCGGCACGCTGCAGCAGGTGTACGGCGGCCGGGCGCTGCAGGTCACCGTGCCCGCCGACGCCACCGGCTCGGCGACCTTCGCCTACTCGATCAGCGACGGCCGCGGCACCACCGCCCCGTCGACCGCGCAGGTCACGCTGACCGTCCGCGACGCGTCGCTCGACGAGCCGCCGGTGCAGGACCGCACCGGCGAGATCCGCGTCGAGCAGGGCCAGACTGCGTCCTACCCGGTGCTCGCCGACTTCTCCGACCCCGACGGCGACCCGCTCACCCTGGTCGGCGCGACTGCCGAGAAGGGCACCGCGCGGTTCCGCCAGGACGGCACGCTCAGCTACGTCGCCGACGGCGGCGAGCTCGGGCGCGACGTGGTGCACGTCGTCGTGTCGGACGGGACGTCGACCACCGAGGGGACCGTCGACGTCGACGTCCGGGCCATCGGTTCGCTGGACCTGCAGATCGACCCGGTGCACGCCGTCACCTACGTGGACCAGGACGTCCAGCTGCGCCCGCTCGACGCCGTGCGCACCTTCGGCGCCGAGCAGCCGCGGCTGGCCGGCGTCGAGGACGTGCAGGGCACGACGGTCACGCCCGACCTGGAGGCCGGGACGTTCAGCTTCCGCGCCGCGCAGGCCGGCACGTTCTACGTCAGCTTCACGGTGACCGCCGCGCCGCAGCAGGCGACCGGCGTCGCGCGCATCGACGTGCGGGAACGGCCGGAGCAGGCCGAGCCGCCGGTCGCCGTCGCCGACGACGCCTGGCTGCCCGCGGGCGGGGAGACCACCGTCGACCCGCTGGCCAACGACACCGACCCGGCCGGCGGCGTGCTGGTGCTGCAGAGCGTGTCCGCGCCGGACGGCCTGCGGGTCGCCGTTCGGCAGCGCACCCTCGTCACCATCTCCGCGGTCGGCGCGCTGACCGAGCCGGTCACGCTGCAGTACGTCGTGTCCAACGGCACCGCCAGCGCCACCGGGCAGATCCTGGTCCGCCCGGTGCCGGCGTCCGCCACCCCGCAGCCACCCGTCGTGCCGAACGTGACGGCCGACGTCCGGACCGGGGGCGTCGTCACGATCCCGGTCCTGGAGGACGCGTCCGACCCGGACGGCGACACCATCACGCTGAAGCCCGAGCTGGCCGAGCCGCTCGGCGACGGCGAGGGCCTCATGTTCGTCTCGGGCGACAACCTGCGGTACCAGGCCCCGTCGTCCCCGATGACCGTGCACGCGACGTTCGTCGTCCAGGACGCGACCGGCATGGAGACGGCTGCGACCGTCACCGTCCGGGTGCACGAGTCCGACCCGGAGACCAAGGCCCCGCCGAAGCCCCGCGCTCTCACGGCGCGCGTGTTCGCTGGGGAGACCGTGCGGATCCCGGTCCCGCTGGTCGGCATCGACGCCGACGGCGACGGCATCACGCTGCTCGGCGTGGCCTCCGCCGGCACCAAGGGCCGGGTCACCACCGTCGGCGCGGACTTCCTGGAGTACGAGGCGCTGCCCGACGAGGCCGGCACCGACACCTTCACCTACGCCGTCGAGGACTGGACCGGCCAGCGCGCCGTCGCCACCGTGCGCGTGGGCATCGCCGCGCGACCCGGGGACAGCAACCGCGTGGTCGCGCGCGACGACACGATCACCGTCCGGCCGGGGCAGACCGTCGAGGTCCGGGTCCTGGAGAACGACACCGACGTGCTCGGCGGCGAGCTCGCCGTCCGGGAAGACCTGGAGGTCGACGAGGGCATCACGGCCTCGCTGTCCGGCAACCGGGTCGTGGTCCGGGGCGACGCCGCGGGCGTCTTCAACATCGGCTACACCGCGGTCAACGAGCGCGGGGCCGTCAACGGTGCCGTGCTGTCCGTGACCGTCGACCCGGACGCGCCGGTGCTCGCGCCGATCGCGCGCGACGTCGTCGTGCCGCCGGTCGACACGGTCGGGCGGACCAGCGTGGACGTCGACGTGCTCGGCGTCGCGCAGAACCCGAGCGGGCCGCTCGGGGACCTGCGGGTCTCCGTGCCAGGCAGCGCGTCGTCGGTGGCCACCGTCCGCGGCGACGGCACGATCACGGTCACCCTCGCCGAGACCGCCCAGACCATCCCGTACCTGCTGACGAACACCACCGCCGAGGACGTCAGCTCCTACGCGTTCATCTCGGTGCCCGCCCTCGGTTTCTTCCCACCGACCGCGCGCCCGCGCGCCCCCGAGCTCCGGGTCGCCGGCGGCGAGACGCTGACGATCCCGCTCGGCGAGCAGGTCCAGGTCGCGCCGGGGCGGACCGCGCAGGTCGCCGACGCCACCGCCGTGACGGCCACGCGGTCGGACGGCTCGCCGCTGGTCGCCGACTCCACCACCGTGCAGTTCCGACCCGCCGACGGGTACGTCGGCCCGGCGTCGATCACCGTGCCGGTCACCGACCGCACCGGCGCGGGGGACACCTCCGCCCGGACGTCGGTGATCACGCTGCCGATCACGGTCTACACGCTCGACGACTACCCCCCGACGTTCGTGCCCTCCACCCTGGAGGTCGGGCCCGGCGAGGCGCCCACGACGGTCGACCTCCAGGCCTTCACGCAGGGTGTCGAGGGCGCGTCCGGCGCGGACACCTTCACGTACCGGCTGACCGGCGACGCGCCGGCCGGGTTCTCGGTCTCGCTCCAGGGCAGCCGGCTGTCCGTCGCCTCCGACGTCGGCACGCCCAAGGGCACCCGCGGCACGCTGCCGATCGAGCTCGGCTACGGCCGCGCCGGGAAGATGGCCGTCCAGGTCGAGGTGCGGACCGTCGCGAGCACCCGGCGCGTGGCCGCGCTCCAGGACAAGGTCGTCAACGACGCCGTCCAGGGGCAGGAGCGCGTGGTCGACGTCCTGGCCGGGGCCTCCAACCCGTTCCCGGACCAGCCGCTGCGCGTCGTCGGCGTCACGGTGGAGACGCCGGGCGCCGGCACCGCGTCCGTGTCCGGCTCCGACGTCGTGGTCCGGCCCGCCGCCGAGCTCGTCGGGCAGATGGTCGTGCGGGTGCGCGTCCGGGACGCCACGGACGACAGCGCCCGCGAGGTCGCGTCCAGCGTCACGCTGCGGGTGCGGGGGAAGCCGGAGACGCCGGCAGCCCCGCGGGTCGGCGAGGTCCGCGACGGCACCGTGGTGCTGTCCTGGACCGCGCCCTACGACCGCGGCGAGCCGATCAGGGGCTACCGGGTGACCGCCAGCGCGGGCGGCCCGACGACGTCCTGCGCCAGCACCACCTGCACCATTACCGGGCTGACGAACAACGTCGAGTACACGTTCACGGTCGCGGCGGAGAACGCCGTCGGCTGGTCCGACCCGAGCCCGGCGTCCGCCGTCGCGCGCCCCGACACGGTGCCGGACACCCCCGCCGCCCCGTCGCTCGCGTGGGGCGACCAGGAGGTCACGGCGACCTGGGCGGCGCCGAACTCCAACGGGTCGCCGGTGTCGTCGTACACGCTGATGATCTCGCCCGCGCCGCCGGGCGGCTCGCCGTCCGTCACGACCAGCGGGACGTCGTACACGTTCCGCGGGCTGAGCAACGGGACCGCGTACACGGTGCAGGTGCGGGCGCACAACCGCGCGCCGGAGCCGAGCGCGTGGAGCGCGGCGTCGGCGCCCTCCACGCCGGCCGCGCCTCCGGAGGCGCCGACGGTGTCCGCGGGACGGGTCGGCAGCCCCCTGGGCGGTCAGATCAACGTGACGTGGAGCCCGGGAGCCGCGAACGGCGACGCCGTCGCGGGCTACCAGCTCAGGATCACCGGCGGCGGGCGCGACCGCACACTGACGTACGGCGCCGATGTCACGTCGTACCCGATGACCGACGCCGCCAACGGCGTCGAGTACCGGTTCGAGGTCTCGGCTCGGAACAAGGCGGGCTACGGAGGTGCCGGCTCGGCCACCGCCAAGGCGTACGGTCGACCTTCCGCCGGCTCGGCACAGGTCTCGGCGTCGCAGTCGGATGCTCCGTCGGGCCAGGGCTGGGCGCGTATCGCATGGGGTGATGCGAACGGCAACGGCCAGGAGGTGGACCACTACGACGTTCTCCGAGACGGCGCGGTCATCGCTCAGGTCGGGCGTTGGGAGCGGTCGTACCAGGTCAACGGTCTGACCGGCGGGACCACGCTCACGCTCCAGGTGCGGGCTGTGCACGACGGCGGCGAGAGCGATGCCGTCGGTGACACGGTGACGGTGGCGACCAAGCCGAGCGCGCCCTCGTCGATCTCGATGGTGCAGAACCCGGCGGACGGGTCCGCACGCCCTTCGCAGGTCCGGGTCTCGTGGCAGCCGAGTTCCCCGGGCGAGCGGAACGCGACGATCACCTCCTACCAGTACCGGGTCACCGGCTGGCCCGGTATGGGGAACGGCGAGATCAGGTCGACGCCCACCCCGTATGTAGACCTGCCGGTCGAATCGGTCGACAACGGCACAACTTTCCGCATCGAGGTCTGGGCGGTGTCGTCGAGCGGCGCCGAGAGCACCAGCACGCGGTCCGACCCGTTGCGTGTGGCGTGGACCGACGCGCCGCCGCAGAACCCGGATCCACCGGACGACGGAAGCGGATCCGGCACCGGCGGTTCCTCGCCCTGACGCCCGGCCTGCCGATCGGGTGATGGGCCCGCACGACACGACACCACGACAGACAGCACCGACAGGAGACACCCCCCGATGACCCCCGAGCAGTCCGCCTGGTTCGCCGAGACGTTCGCCGGCCTCGTGGGCAACGTGTCCCGCGCGGTCCTGGGCGCCGACCGCCCGGTGCGGCTCGTGCTGACCGCGATGGTCGCCGAGGGGCACGTGCTCCTGGAGGACGCCCCCGGCACGGGCAAGACCTCGCTGGCCAAGGCCATCGCGGCGTCGGTCCAGGGCACCCACCAGCGCATCCAGTTCACCCCCGACCTGCTGCCCTCCGACGTCACCGGCGTGACGATCTGGGACCAGGGGGCGCGCACGTTCCAGTTCCACCCGGGCCCGGTGTTCACCTCCGTGCTGCTGGCGGACGAGATCAACCGCGCCTCGCCGAAGACGCAGTCCGCGCTGCTGGAGGTCATGGAGGAGGGCCACGTCACGGTCGACCGGGACACGCACCCGGTGGGCCGGCCGTTCGTCGTGATCGCGACCCAGAACCCGATCGAGCAGGCGGGCACCTACCGGCTGCCGGAGGCGCAGCTCGACCGGTTCCTCGTGCGCACCTCGCTCGGCTACCCGGACCGCACCGCGACGGTCGAGATCCTGTCCGGCGCGCGGGACCGCACCCGCGAGCTGGACGCCGTGGTCACCACGGCGGGTGTCGTCGAGATGGCGGAGCTCGCGCAGACGGTGCACGTCGACGGGTCGGTGCTGGACTACGTCGCGCGCCTGATCGAGGGCACGCGCGAGGACCCGCAGACCTCCCTGGGCGCGAGCGTCCGCGGTGGTCTGGCGCTGGTGCGCGCCGCGCGGGTGCAGGCGGCTGCCGCGGGGCGTGCCTACGTGATCCCGGACGACGTGAAGGACCTCGCGGTGCCCGTCCTGGCGCACCGCCTCGTGCTCGACCCCGAGGCCGACTTCCTCGGCGCGACGACCACCCAGGTGGTCGAGCGCGTGCTGTCCGCGACCCCGCCGCCGGTGGCGCGCGCGTGACCAGGGTCGGGGTGCACCCGGGAGGCGCGGCGTGAGGCGGTCGCGCACCCGGCTGTCGGGCGTGGGCTGGGGCGCGGGGCTGCTCGGTGCGGCCGCCGCGGTCGCCGGCGTGCTGCTCGGCTGGGTCGAGCTGGCGGCACTGGGCGCCGTCGGCGTCGTGGCGCTGCTCGTCGCGCTCGCGATGACGTGGGGCCGGCTGCCGCACGCCGTGCGGCTCGACCTCGCGGACCGGCGGGTGCGCGTGGGGGAGCGGGCGTTCGGCGGGGTGGTCGTGTCGGCCCCCGGCGGTCGGCGGACGCGCGCCGTGCGCCTGGAGCTGCAGGTCGGCGAGGGCCGGGCCGAGCTCGAGATCCCGTCGCTGGCCCCGGGCACGGAGCACGAGGAGCTGTTCGCGGTCCCCACCGACCGGCGCGCCGTCGTCACGGTCGGCCCGGTGCGGGCGGTGCGCGGCGACGCGCTCGGCCTCGCCACCCGGCACGCGGTGACCACGGGCTCCGAGGAGCTGTACGTGCACCCGCGCGTCGTCATGCTCACCGGCGCCGACGCGGGCCTGCTCCGCGACCTCGAGGGGGGCGCGACCCGCGACCTGTCCGACATGGACCTGGCGTTCCACGCGCTGCGCGACTACGTGGTCGGCGACGACCGCCGGTCGATCCACTGGCGCACCACCGCGCGCCGCGGGCAGCTCACGGTGAAGCAGTACGAGGACACCCGCCGCACCCAGACCGCCGTCGCACTCGCCACCGACCCCCGGGACTACCGGCACGGCGCGGACGACGCGGAGCTGGAGCTCGCGGTCAGCGTGGTCGCCTCGCTCGGCGTGCACGTGCTGGCCGAGGAGCACCCGCTCGCGGTGCTCGCCGGTCCCGGCCGGGTGCGCACCACCGCGCGCCGGCCGCTGCTCGACGACTGCTCCGGCATCACCTGCGGCCCCGACGGCACCGGCTCCCGGCTGCTCGGCCGACGGGTCGCCCGCGAGGCGCCCGACGTGACGCTCGCGTTCCTGGTCACCGGGTCCGTCGTGCCCGCGGCGGACCTGCGCGCCGCCGCCCGGCACGTGCCCGAGGGCACCCGGACGCTCGTGGTGAGCTGCGTCCCCGGTGCCGAGGTCGAGGTCCGCACGCAGCGCACGCTGAGCCTGGTCCGCCTGGGCTCGCTCGACGACCTGCCCCGCGCCCTGCGTCTGGCGGCGGCGGCATGACGACGACGACCGAGAACCCCGTCGCGCCCGGCGTCGTCGCGCACGGCGCCCCGGACGCAGCCCCCGGCGTTCCGACGCCGCCCGGGCCGCCCTCGTCCGGGCGCCGTCGGCCCGGCGGCTCCGGGCAGCCCGCGGGCGCGGAGCGGCCCCGCCGCGGCGTCCCGCGCGGCGGCCGGGCGGTCGTCGACGTGCTCGTGCTGGCCGGCGCCGTCCTCGCCGCGCTGACCCCGCTGCTGCCCGTGTACGGCGGTTCGGTGCTGCTGGCCCCGGTGGTCGGCGGCGTGCTGCTCGGCGCGGCCGCGGGCGTGCTGTCGGCGTGGGCGCGCTGGTCGCCCCCCGTGACCACGGCCGTGCTGCTCACGGTCACCGTCGTGCTCGGCGGGCCGCTCGCGACGCCGGACCAGACCGTCGGGGGCGTCGTGCCGACGCTCGCGTCGATCGTGTCCGTGGTCCGCGGGTCGGGGCTGGGCTGGAAGGACGTGCTGACCCTGCAGCCGCCGCTGGGCGGCTCGGGCTGGCTGCTGGTCCCGCCGTACCTGCTGGCGGTGGTCGGGACCGCGGTCGCGGTGCGGCTCGCGCTGGGCTCCGGGCGCGCGGCACCGGCGGCCGCGCTGCTCCCGCCCGTGGTCCTCGCCGGGGCCGTGCTGCTCGGCACGCACACCACGGTCGCCCCGGTGGCCGCCGGCACCGCGATCGCGGTCGTCCTGCTGGTCTGGGCGTCCTGGCGGTCCGGCCGGCTGCGGGCGCGGCGCCCGGTCGCGCTCGTCCTGCTGGTCGCGCTCGCCGGCGGCGCGGGCGTCGCGGCGGGCACCACGGTCGAGTCCAACCGGGACCGGTACGTCCTGCGCGACGCGCTGCTGCCGCCGTTCGACCCCCGCGACTACGCCAGCCCGCTGTCCGCCTTCCGCAAGTACGTGAAGGACGACGACACCGTCGAGCTGTTCACAGTGCAGGGACTGCCCGCGGGCGCCCGGGTCCGGCTCGCGACCTTCGACCGGTTCGACGGCGTGGTGTGGAACGTGGCCGGCGACGGCTCGTCCCGCGCGTCGGGCCAGTTCCGCCGGGTCGGCGAGGTCGTCAGCGAGCAGGCCGTCGAGGAGGCCGACGCCGTCGAGGCGTCCGGCACCGGCGGGGAGCGCGCGGAGGTGCAGGTCCAGGTCGACGGGCTGTCCGGCGTGTGGCTGCCGACCGTCGGCGAGGCGGTGTCCGTGCGGTTCGACGACACCGAGGCCCAGTCGCGGCTGCGGTTCAACGACGCGACCGGCGCGGCCGTGCTCACCGGCGGGCTGGACGAGGGGCTGACCTACACCCTCGACGCCGTCGTGCCGGCCGAGCCCGACGACGAGCAGCTCGGCTCCGCCGCGGGCAGCGCGCTCGACCTGCCGGAGCCCCAGGGCGTCCCGGACGCCGTGTCGACCGCGGCCGGTGACGCCGCCCGCGAGGCCGAGACGCCCGCCCAGGTCGCCCGCGCGCTCGAGCAGGCGCTGTCCGAGCGCGGCTTCTTCTCGCACGGGCGCACCGACCAGGGGGACTACCCGTCGCTGTCCGGGCACGGCGCCGACCGGGTGGCGACGCTGCTCGGCGGCGACCTCATGGTCGGCGACGACGAGCAGTACGCGTCCGCGATGGCCCTCATGGCCCGCGAGATGGGCCTGCCCGCGCGGGTGGTCATGGGCTTCGTGCCGGGCGACGACGAGGAGGCGGCCGCGACGCCGGACGCGCCCCTCGACCCCGACGCCCCGGTGGTCGTGACCGGCGCCGACGTGCACGCCTGGGTCGAGATCGCGTTCGAGGGGTACGGCTGGGTCACCTTCGACCCGACCCCGCCCGAGAGCCAGACGCCGCAGGACGAGCAGGAGACCAGCCAGGCCGACCCCGAGCCCCAGGTCGCGCAGCCCCCGCCGCCGCCCGCCCCGCCGGTGGACCCGCCCGCGGACGACACCGACCAGCCCCAGACGCAGGACGGCGAGGACGAGTCCGCCCTGGCGGTCTGGCAGCGCATCGCCCTCGGCGTCGCCGCCGGGTCCGGCCTGCTGCTGGTGCTGCTCGCGCCGTTCCTCGTCATCGCGGGTCTCAAGGCACGCCGCCGGCGCCGCCGGCGGCGCGACCCCGTCCCGGTGAACCGGGTCGTGGGTGGCTGGCAGGAGGTGCTCGACCTGGCGACCGACCTGCGCCGCGACGTCGACCCGGTGGCCACCCGCCGCGAGGGCGCGCGGTCGCTGGACCGGGCGTTCACCACCGCGCCGGAGCCGGAGGAAGGGCGCCGCCGGAAGCGTCCCGCCCCGGTGCCGGCCGGCCCGACGCCGGCCGGCGTCGAGGCGGGCGCCGCGGTGGTCGCGCTGGCCGACCGTGCGGACGCGGCCGTGTTCGGCGCCGCGGCCCCGACGACGGCGGACGCGCGGGAGTACTGGGCGGAGGTCGACCGGACGCTCGCGTCCATGCGGGCGGCGACGCCCCGCAAGCAGCGGTGGCGCGGGAGGGTGGCGACCCGGTCGCTGCGCCGGTCCGAGCGGCGCCGGGCCGCGGCGGCCGCCGACCGGGCGCGGCGGAGCGCGCCGGACGGCAGGGAGAAGCGGGGGACCAGGGGACGACGGGCACGACGAGCGGACGGAGCGGACGGATGAGCAGCACCACCGGCGGCGTGGTCCCGCCGAGCGCACCGCCTGCGCCGGTCGGACGCCGCGTCGCGGCGTACCTCGTGGACGCCGCGCTGACGTCGATCGCCGCGGCGCCGCTCTGGCTCGCGTGGGCGCCGGCGTTCGCGGCGACCGTGCGCGCGGCCTCCGACTCAGGGGCGGGCACGGTGCCCGAGCCCGCCGCGCCGTCCGGGGTGCTGCTCGCCGTCGGGGCGGTGCTGCTCGCCGCCTGGGCCGTGGCGCAGTGGGTGTGGAACGGCACCCGCGGCTGGACCGTCGGGCGCCGGCTGCTCGGCCTGCGGCTCGTCGACGTCCGGTCCGGCCGGCCCGTCGGGCTCGGGCGGGCGTTCGTGCGGGCGCTGATCGTCGCCCTGGGCTCGCTGGCGTGCGGCGTGGGCCAGCTCGTGGTGCTGCTGTCGCCGCTGTTCGACTCGTCCGGGCGCCGGCGCGGCTGGCACGACCGGGTGGGGGGAGGGTGTCGTCGTCGACGTGCGGGGGCTCGTCCCCGCCCGTCGGGTGGCCGACTGGCCGGCGCGCCCGAGCCGGGCCGGAGGCGCCGACGCGCCCGCGCCGCCCGCACCGCCCGCGGGGCACGGCGGGGACGCCCCGGCGTGGCCCTCCGTGCCGCACCCCGCGGCACCGGGTGACGCGTGGGCGGGCGAGCCGACCGCCGCGGGCGGCACGCCGACCGTCGACCCCACCCCGTCCGAGCCCACGCGCACGCGGTGGAGCGCGCTCGCCGCCGACCGCCGGCTCGACGCCCCGGGGCTCGTGCTGCCCCCGCTCGGCGGACCCGGCCTCGGGCCGGACCTCGACACCCGGCAGATCCCGGTCGTCCCGGCGGCCGTGGTGCCCGCGCACCCCGCGGCGCCCGTGCCGCTCGCACCCGGACCGGACGCCGCCGCGCCCGCCGCCGGACCGGCGGCGCCGGCCCCCGCTCTGCCGGACGCCCCGGCTCCGGCCGCTCCGGGTGCGGCGCCCGGGTACCTCGCGGCCCCGGCGGCGCCCGCCGCGACGCCCGCGTACCCGTCGGCCCCGGCGATGCCCGTCGCGGCCCCGGCGACGCCCGCGCACCCCGCCGCCCCGGTGCCGCCCGCGCCGGCCGGTCCCGCCTCCGGCGAGCAGGCCGCCTGGCGCGACGCCCTCGGTCCCGTCCCGGGGCCCGTGCCGACCGAGCCGCCGACGCGGACCGGCCGGCACGCGGTCGTGCCGGGCGCGCCGGTGCACCCGGACGCCCCGCCGGCCCCGCCCGCGCCCGCCGCGCCGGCGACCCCGCCGCCTGCCGCGGCGGCAGCCCCGCCGCCGGCGCCCGGCCCCGCGCCCGCCGGCGACTGGCCCCCGCCCGCCCCGGCACCGGCCCCGCACGCCGCCGTCGCCCCCGCGACCCCCGCGGTGCCGGTCCCGCCCGCCCCGTTCCCCGCCGCGCCCCCGGCCCCCGTGCCGGGCCCGGGCGCCGGGTGGGCGGTCCGGCTCCCCGACGGCACGGTCGCCGCGCTGGACAGCCCGCTGCTCGTCGGGCGCAACCCCGACCCGCAGGACGGCGTCCGGACGGTCGCCGTCGCCGACCCGGGCCGCTCGGTGTCGAAGACGCACCTCATGCTCGGCGTCGACGAGCACGGGCCGTGGGTCGTCGACCGCGGCTCGACCAACGGCACGCTCGTGACGCTCGCCGACGGCCAGCGGATCGTCTGCCTGCCGGACCGTCGGGTGCGGCTGGCGGACGGCTCGCTGGTGGCGTTCGGCGACCTGGCGCTCGCCGTGGGGCTGCGCGCCTAGGGGCCTACGATGACGCATGGGCCGCCTGCGGTCTGCTGCGACGATGCAGGACGTCGAGCTGGTCGACGTCACTGGCCGCCCGCGCGCGCCCGGACGGCCCCGCACCTGGCTGCCGCCGTCCCCGCCGGACGAGCCGCCCGCACCGGGGCCGCCGCGGTCGACGCGTCCCCGTCGTCGTCGGTGGATCGCGGTGCTCGTCGTCGTGGGGCTGGTCGTGGCGGGCGTCGCCGTCGGGCGCGCCGCGGCGCCGGCACCGCCCGCGGTCGTCGCGCCCGGGATGCTCGCCCCGCTGGACGGGCCGCCGTGGGCGCGGTGGCGGGTCTCCGTGCCGCGGTCGGCCGACGTGCTGGCGGCGACCGGTGCGCTGGTCGTGTCCGGGGTCCGGGACCGCCGGTTCCAGGTGACGGGCTACGACGAGGGCAGCGGCGAGCGGCTGTGGACGCGCGACCTCGGGCCCGTGGCCGGGACCCGGCCGCTGACGGGCTGCCCGCACACGGGGGCGGACGTCGGCCCGGTCGTGCTGTGCGTGGTCGAGCCGCCCGTCCTGCCCGGCGGCGGCTGGTCGCACGGCACGGTCCCGTTCCCCGCGCCGGACGAGCGCTGGGCGCAGATCTCGGCGCTCGACGCCGCCACCGGTGACGTGCTGGGCCGGTGGACGGTCTCGGGCCGGCTCGCCGCGGTCGACCGGATCGGCGACGACCTGGTGGTGCTGCGGGTCGGGGCGGACGGCCACGCGCGTGTCGGCCGGTACGCCGGGGCGGACGGCCACCGCCTCTGGTGGTACCGCGGCACCACCCCGCTCCGGCTGCGCGAGGGGATCGTCAGCGGCTCGGAGCTGCGGGTGAACGAGTCGTTCGTCCTGCTGCAGGGCTGGTCGGCGACGGTGCTGGACGCCGCGGACGGCGACGAGCTGACCGCCACCCCGCCCCGCTCGTTCGTCGTGGGGTCGCTGTCGACCGACGTGTACGGCACCTGGTCCAGCGGCGACGGCGGCGTCGTCCACGACCGGACCGGTCGCCCGCTGTTCTCGTCCCGGGCGCTGTTCCCGACGATCACGGCCTCCGACGGCGCCCCGCCGGACGTCCTGGTGATGGACGAGGGCGGGACGCTCGTGGGCCGGTCGCTGCCGGACGGGGCGGAGCTGTGGCGGCACGACACGTACCGCGCGGTCCGGGTGCAGTCCGGGGGGCACCTGGTGCTCCTCGGCGTCGACGGCTACCAGGTGGTGGCCGCCCGCACGGGCCTCTCGGAGTGGGAGTCGCCCGAGCGGGTGCTGATGTGGTGGGCGCCGCTCACCGACGGGGCGACGGTGCTGGGTGCCGGTCGCTCGCCGACGGGGCGGCCGACGATGGAGGCCCGCCGGCTGTCCGACGGCGAGCTCGAGTGGGTGCTGCCGATCGAGGACGGCGTGCGGTCCGTCGAGGCCGTCGGCGGCCACCTGGTGCTGCGGAGCCGGGACGAGCTGATCGCCCTCACCTGAGCCGTCCGCATGCTGAGCGGTTGCGGTCCGCCCGGTGGTGCGGAGTACAGTCGAACCGTGCTCACGCTTCGCAGCCTCCTCCTTCGCCGCCGCGACGAGGCCCTCTAGGCCGGATCCTCGTCGCGGTGTTCGGTGCGCCGGCTGACCCCAGCACCCCGCGAAGCGAAGGACCCCCGATGAGCTATCACACCCGCACCGCCCAGCAGCCCTCCGGCATGCCGGTGCACAAGTACCGCCCGTTCGCCGACCAGATCCGGGTCGAGCTGCCGGACCGCACCTGGCCGACCAGGCAGATCAGCAAGGCCCCCCGCTGGTGCGCGGTCGACCTGCGCGACGGCAACCAGGCGCTGATCGAGCCGATGAACGCCGCCCGCAAGCTGGCGATGTTCGAGCTGCTGGTGCAGATGGGCTACAAGGAGATCGAGGTCGGCTTCCCGTCCGCCTCGCAGACCGACTTCGACTTCGTGCGGATGCTGATCGAGGAGGGTCGCATCCCCGACGACGTCGTCATCCAGGTGCTGACCCAGTCCCGCGAGCACCTGATCGAGCGGACCTACGAGGCCATCGCCGGCGCCAAGCAGGCGATCGTCCACCTGTACAACTCCACGTCGGTGCTGCAGCGGGAGGTCGTCTTCCGGTCCGACGAGGACGGCATCGTCGACATCGCCGTCTCCGGCGCCCGCCTGTGCAAGAAGTACGAGGAGAGCATCCCGGAGACCGAGGTGTTCTACGAGTACAGCCCGGAGTCGTACACCGGCACCGAGCTCGAGTTCGCGGTCCGGATCTGCAACGCCGTGCTGGACGTGTTCGAGCCGACCGCAGAGAAGCCGGTCATCATCAACCTGCCGGCCACCGTCGAGATGGCCACCCCCAACGTCTACGCCGACTCCATCGAGTGGATGGGCCGGCACCTGCGGTACCGCGAGAACGTCGTGCTGTCGCTGCACCCGCACAACGACCGCGGCACCGCCGTCGCGGCCGCCGAGCTGGGCTACCTGGCCGGCGCCGACCGCATCGAGGGCTGCCTGTTCGGCAACGGCGAGCGCACCGGCAACGTCTGCCTGGTCACCCTCGGCATGAACCTGTTCAGCCAGGGCGTCGACCCCGAGATCGACTTCTCCGTCGGGGGCGGCATCGACCACATCCGCCGGGTCGTCGAGTTCTGCAACCAGATGGCGGTCCCCGAGCGGCACCCGTACGGCGGCGACCTGGTGTTCACCGCCTTCTCCGGCTCGCACCAGGACGCCATCAAGAAGGGCCTGGACGCGATGGAGGCCCGGGCGGCGGCCGAGGGCGAGGACGTCGACGACATCGTCTGGGCCGTCCCGTACCTGCCGATCGACCCGAAGGACGTCGGCCGGTCGTACGAGGCGATCATCCGGGTCAACTCGCAGTCCGGGAAGGGCGGCATCAGCTACCTGATGAAGTCCGAGCGCGACCTGGACCTGCCGCGCCGCCTGCAGATCGAGTTCTCGCAGGTCGTGCAGCGGTACACCGACGCGCACGGCTCGGAGGTCACGGCCGACGTGCTGTGGCGGATCTTCACCGACGAGTACCTGCCCGTCGACGCCGCGTCCGACCTGGACGCCTGGGGCCGGTTCGCGCTCCGCGGCACCCGGACCACCAGCGCCGAGGAGGGCCCGGACACGCTCGCGGTCGACCTCGTCGACGGCGGGGTGGACCGCACCGTGGAGGCGTCCGGCAACGGCCCGATCGCGGCGTTCGTCGCCGCGCTCGACCAGGTCGGCGCCCGGGTGCAGGTGCTGGACTACGCCGAGCACGCCCTGTCCGCCGGCGGCGACGCCGCGGCCGCCGCGTACGTCGAGTGCGCGGTCGGGGACCGGACCCTGTGGGGCGTCGGGATCGACTCCTCCATCACCACCGCCTCGCTCAAGGCCATCATCTCGGCCGTCAACCGCGCCGAGCGCGAGGCTGCCGCCTCCCGCTGACCCGCGCGGGCCCCAGGACGGGGCCGGCGCCACCCCCGACCGGCCCCAGCGCCCGGTCCCGCCCGCCGCGCCCACCCGCGCGCGGCCGCGGGGCCGGGCGTCGCCGCGTCCGGGACGGGTGGCCGGCGCGGTCGTCAGGTCGCGTCAGGCCGGGAGTGGAAGATTGTGACGGACACGCCGACGGCGTGTCCGTCACAACCTTCCACTCCAGCGGGGGTGCGGCGTGAGGAGGTTCCGCGGGGGCGCGGCACGCGGTCGGCGAACAGGTGCGCGGTCCGGGGCGGTCGCAGGGGACAATACGACCGTGAGCCTCTACCGCGACGAGGCGATCGTGCTGCGCACCCACAAGCTGGGGGAGGCGGACCGGATCGTCACCCTGCTGACCCGCACCCACGGCAAGGTGCGCGCGGTCGGCAAGGGCGTCCGGCGCACCACCTCGCGGTTCGGCTCCCGGCTCGAGCCGTTCATGCACATCGACGTGCAGCTCAACACCGGCCGGAACCTCGACGTCGTCACCCAGGTCGAGACCCTCGGCGCGTACGGCCGGCCGGTGTGCGAGGACTACGCCCTGTACACCGCGGGCACCGTGATGCTGGAGACCGCCGAGCGCCTCGTCGAGGCCGAGCGCGAGCCCGCGCTGCAGCAGTACTGGCTGCTGGTCGGTGCCGTCCGCTCGCTGGCGTCCCGGGAGCACGCGCCCGGCCTGGTGCTCGACTCCTACCTGCTGCGCGCGCTCGCGATCGCAGGCTGGGCGCCGTCGTTCACCGACTGCGCCCGCTGCGGCCGGCCGGGACCGCACCACTCGTTCGCCGTCGCCCAGGGCGGCGCCGTCTGCACCTCCTGCCGCCCGCCGGGCGCGACCGCCCCGGCCCCGGAGACGTTCGAGCTGCTGTCCGCGCTGCTCGCCGGCGACTGGGCGGTGGCCGACGCGTCCGCCGAGCGGCACCGCAAGGAGGGCAACGGCCTGGTGTCCGCGTACTCCCAGTTCCACCTGGAGCGCACGCTGCGCTCGCTGCCGATGGTCGAGAGGATCTGATGCCGGTTCCGCCGCCCCCGCACCCGAGCGGGGCCCGCCCGCCCGTGCTGCCGAAGGAGCTCGTCCCGCAGCACGTCGCGATCGTCATGGACGGCAACGGCCGGTGGGCGAACGCCCGCGGGCTGCCGCGCACCGCCGGGCACGCCGCGGGCGAGGCGTCGCTGCTCGACGTCGTCGCCGGGGCCATCGAGATCGGCGTGAAGCACGTCTCGGCGTACGCGTTCTCGACCGAGAACTGGACCCGGTCCCCGGAGGAGGTCCGGTTCCTCATGGGCTTCAACCGGGACGTGCTGCGCCGCCGCCGGGACGTGATGAACGACTGGGGCGTCCGCGTGCGCTGGGCCGGGCGCCGCCCGCGGCTCTGGCGGTCGGTCATCTCGGAGCTGGAGGAGGCCGAGCGGCTGACCGTCGGCAACACCACCTGCACGCTCACGATGTGCGTGAACTACGGCGGCCGCGCCGAGATCGCCGACGCCGCCAAGGCGATCGCGCAGGACGTGGCGGCGGGCCGGCTCAAGGCCGACAAGGTCACCGAGAAGACGGTCCAGCGCTACCTCGACGAGCCCGACCTGCCGGACGTGGACCTGTTCCTGCGCTCCTCGGGGGAGCAGCGCACGTCGAACTTCATGATCTGGCAGGCCGCCTACGCCGAGCTGGTCTTCCTCGACGAGCCGTGGCCCGACGTCGACCGCCGGCACCTGTGGCGCGCGATCGAGACGTACGCGAGCCGCGACCGCCGCTACGGCGGCGCGGTGGACAAGCCGACCTCCGCCTGACCGGGGTCGCCGGTCCGTAGGTGGGCACGGCGTCTTCACCACGTCTCCCGGCCGTCCCCGCAGGTCCACCTACGCCCGCCACCCGGTGGGGCCGGGGGTGCCGCCGGGCTCCCTAGCGTCGCGCGCATGACTCGTCCCCGCCGCCCGCCCCGGGTCCAGGTGACCCCGGCCCAGGTGCTCGCGCTCCTGCTCGCGTTCCTGCTCGCGTCCGGCACGGGCGGCCTGCTGCTCGCCGGCACGCTCATGCCGGTCGCGGCGGCCGCGCGCAACGCCACCGAGCTCGGCGAGGAGATGCTGCAGGACCTGCCCGCGCACCTCGAGCGCCGTCCGCTGTCCCAGCGGTCCGTGATGACCGCCGCGGACGGCACGCCGTTCGCGGAGTTCTTCGCGGAGGACCGCGTGGTCGTGCCGCTGGACGCGGTGTCGGAGCACCTGCAGCACGCGGTGGTCGCGACCGAGGACCGGCGGTTCTTCGACCACGGCGGGATCGACCCGACCGGCATGGCCCGCGCCCTGGTGCAGAACCAGCTCACCGGGTCCCAGCAGGGCGCGTCGACGCTCACGCAGCAGTACGTGAAGAACGTGCTCATCGAGCGGTCCGCCCGCGTCGGCGACCACGCCGGGGTCGAGGCCGCGCAGGAGACCGACGGGGCCGAGGGCTACGCCCGCAAGCTCCGGGAGGCGCGGCTGGCGGTGGCGCTGGAGCAGGAGCTCACCAAGGAGGAGATCCTGGAGAGCTACCTCAACATCGCGCCGTTCGGCGTGGCGGTCTACGGCGCGGAGTCCGCCGCCCGGCGGTACTTCAGCAAGCCGGCGGCGGAGCTCGACCTGGTGGAGGCCGCGACGATCGCGGGGATCACCCGGAGCCCGAGCGCGCTCGACCCCACCCGGTCGCCGGCGGCCGCCGAGCGGCGCCGCAACACCGTGCTGATGCTCATGCACGACCAGGACTACATCACCGTCGAGGAGCACGACGCCGCGGTCGCCACCCCGATCGCGGACACCCTGCACGTCAGCGAGGCGCGCAGCGGCTGCATGGCGGCGGACGCCGCGATCCCGGGCTCGGGGTTCTTCTGCGACTACGTCACCCAGGTGATCCGGCACGACCCCGCGTTCGGCGAGACGCCGGAGGAGCGCGCCGACCTGCTGTACCGCGGGGGCCTGGTCATCACCACCACGCTCGACCCCCGCCTGCAGGCGCTCGCGGACGAGCAGGTCAAGGCGCGCGTGCCGGTGGGCGACCGCTCCGGCGTGGGGTCGGCCATGGTGGTCGTGGAGCCGGGCACGGGCGGGGTCGTCGCGATGGCGCAGAACCGCACCTTCGACAACACCGCCGAGGCGGGCGGGTCCGCGGTGTCGGTGAACTACAGCACGTCGTACTCCTACGGCGGGTCGGGCGGGTTCGCGCCGGGGTCGACGCTCAAGCCCTTCACGCTCCTGGAGTGGCTGGAGCAGGGGAACGACCTCGGCCGCACCGTCGACGGCACCGCGCGCACGCTGAACACGAACCAGTTCACCGCGTGCGGGTCGCGGCTGCCGAGCCAGACGTGGCCGGTGCGCAACTCCGAGGGCGGCGCCGGCGCGATGTCGGTGCTCCAGGCGACCCAGCGGTCCGTGAACCTCGGCTACCTGTCGATGGCGATGCAGCTCGACCTGTGCGACATCATGCAGGGCGCGGCCGACCTGGGCGTCACGCAGTCCTCGGCCGGGCGCGAGGGCGAGCCGTTCGGGGCCTACGCGGCGAACGTCCTCGGCTCGGAGTCGACCTCGCCGCTCGCCCTCGCCGGGGCGTACGCGGCGTTCGCCGCCGACGGGCTGTTCTGCACCCCGGTGGCGGTGAGCGGCGTGCGGGACCCGTCCGGCGCCGCGCTGCCGGTGCCGGACGCCGGGTGCTCGCAGGCGGTCGACCCCGAGATCGCCGCCACGATGAACCACGCCCTCGGTCACGTGTGGCAGGGCACCGGGCGGTCGCTCGGGACGCCGGGGTACGCGGCGGCGGGGAAGACCGGCACCACGAGCCGCAACGAGCAGACCTGGTTCGTCGGCTACACGCCCCGGCTGGCCGCGGCCACCTGGGTGGGGTACCCGGACTCGTTCTCCCCGATGCAGAACCTGGTGATCAACGGCCGGCGGCACCAGCACGTCTACGGCGCCACGATCGCGGGCGTGGCCTGGAAGGGGTTCATGGACGCGGCGCTCGCGGACGGGAAGCCGAACCCGGCGTTCACGCCGGTGACCGACCGGGCCCGGCTGGGCCGGTCGTCCTCGGTGCCCTCGGTGGTGGGCCTGGACCGGGACGCCGCGGTCGAGGTGCTGCGGCGGGCCGGGTTCGAGGCGGTGGTCGGTGGCAGCACGGCGTCCGACCTACCGGCCGGGGTCGTCGCGAGCCAGAGCCGGATCGGCAGCGCGGAGCCGGGGTCGCGGATCACGCTCTACCCGTCGCGGGGCGGCGGGGGAGGCGCGCCGCTGGACGGCACGGAGGAGGACGGCGCGGAGGAGGACGGCTGACGGGAGCGGGCCGCGCCCGTGGGTCAGACCAGCTGCTCCGCGGGTGCCGCGTCGGCGGCCGGCTCCCCGCCGGCGGCCGTGCGCGCGGCGCGGGACCGGCGGCGGAGCACCGCCCAGGTCAGCAGCGCGGCGAGCACCACCAGCACCGCCGCCAGGCCCCACGGGGACGCGGTCGCGATCCGGACGGCCGCCCACACCGCGCCGAGCCCGACGGTGCCCCAGACGAAGGCCCACGCCACGCTGCCGGGCACCGACGCGGCGAGGAACCGGGGGTAGGGCATCCGCACCAGCCCCGAGCCGACGAACACCGCCGTCTGCACGCCGACGGTCAGGTACGCGAGGACCACCGCGAACGGACCGAACCGGTGCACGAGGCCCAGCCCGCGCCGGGCGGTCGGGGTGCGCATGAGGCGCTGGACGTGGGCACGGGCGACGCCGCCGCGGGCGGTCGTGGCGTCGTCCGCGTCCGCCGCGTCGCCCTCGGCGCCCGGCACCCGGTCGGCGAGCCGCGCGGCCCCCGACGTCACCCCCCGGCCGACCCAGTAGAACAGGTGCGAGCGCGCCATGACGACGACGAACAGCCCGGCGATGACGGCCCAGAACGGCCACCCGCCCATCCCGTACGCCGCCGCCGTGTCGCTCACCCGTCCGAGTCTACGAGTGAGGTCAGCCTGACCTCGTCGGGACGAAGGTCCCGAGCGGACCCCCGGCGCCGGGGTGCTAACCTCTCCGCGAACCTGAGTTCACACAGGGTTGTTACCCGCCGTCGTCGCGGGGCAAGACCTGAGCCGCAGCGATGCGCCTCAGGTCTTTTTTTGTGCCCGGACGGCGTCGGCTCTCGACGAGGAGTACGACATGACGTCCGCGACGACGCGCGACAGGGCCGAGGAGATCATCCGGGCGGTCGGAGGACCGGCCAACGTCCGCGCCCTGACGCACTGCGCCACCCGGCTGCGCTTCGAGCTGCGCGACGCCTCGGTGGTCGACCAGCAGGCCGTGGAGGCCGTGCCCGGCGTGATGGGCGCCGTGCCGCAGTCCGGCGACCGCTACCAGGTGGTCGTCGGCGGGGCGGTGCAGACGGTGTTCACCCAGATCATGGGCCTGCCCGAGATGGCCGGCGTCGGCGCCGGCCGGCAGTCCGACGCCGACGTGAAGGCCGCGGCGCGGTCGAAGGCGCGCGGCAAGGTCGCGTGGCTCGACGCGGTGTTCGAGTACCTGTCCGACTCGTTCCGCCCGCTGCTCGGCGTGCTGCTCGGCGCCTCGCTGATCATCGCGTTCGCCGCGGTGCTCGACGCGCTGGGCGTGGTCGACTTCCGCGCCGACGACAAGCCCGCCACCTGGGTGTTCGTCGACGCGATGTGGCGGGCGGTGTTCTACTTCCTGCCGATCATGGTCGCGTACAACGCGGCGAAGAAGCTGCAGGTCGACCCGTGGCTCGGCGCCACGGTCATGGCCGCCGTGATGACGCCGAACTTCCTGTCCCTGACGGACGCGGCGACGACGGTGTGCACCACCAACGCCACCCTCGGCACCACGGCCTGCGTGGCGGACGTGTTCGGGCTGCCGATGCAGCTCAACGACTACGGCGGCCAGGTGTTCGTGCCGCTGATCATGGTCGCGGTGCTCGCCCCGCTGTACCGCGGGCTCAAGCGGGTGTTCCCCGAGAACATCCAGATGGTGTTCGTGCCGTTCCTGTCGATGGTCGTGATGATCCCGGTCACCGCGTTCCTGCTCGGCCCGCTCGGCATCTGGCTCGGCTCCGGGCTCGGCGACGGCCTGGCGTGGCTGAACGGCAACGCCCCGATCGTGTTCGCCATCGTGATCCCGCTGATCTACCCGTTCCTGGTGCCGCTGGGCCTGCACTGGCCGCTGAACGCGCTGATGCTGGTCAATCTCAACACCCTGGGCTACGACTTCATCCAGGGCCCCATGGGCGCGTGGAACTTCGCCTGCTTCGGCGCGACCGCCGGCGTGCTCGTGCTCGCGGTGCGCGACAAGGACGTGCAGATGCGCCAGACCGCGACCGGCGCGCTCGCCGCCGGCCTGCTCGGCGGCATCTCGGAGCCCTCGTTGTACGGCATCCACCTGCGGTTCAAGCGGATCTACCCGCGGATGCTCGTCGGCTGCCTCACCGGCGGCGTCATCATCGGCGTGCTGGGCGGCGTCGACACCAACGCCTTCGCGTTCACCTCGCTGCTGACCATCCCGGTGTTCAGCCCGATCCCGGTGTACCTGATCGCGATCGCCGCGGCGTTCGCGGTGTCGATGGTGCTCGTGATCGTGTCCGACTACCGCACGCCGGAGCAGCGGGCCGAGGCCCGCGCCGCCCGGGAGCAGGCGGAGGCGGACCTGGCGCTGGAGTCGGCGTCCGTCTCCGCCCCCGTCGCGGCGACGGTGGGGGCCGGTGCGCCGGCGGCCGGCCCGGTCGCCGCGGCGCCCGCCGCCCCGGCCGCGCCCGCCGCCCCGGCCGCCCCCACGGCCGCCGTCCTGGCGCCCGTGGCCGGCGAGGTCGTCCCGCTCGCCGAGGTCGACGACCCGGTGTTCGCGTCGAAGGCGCTCGGCGAGGGCGTCGGCGTGGTCCCGTCGGACGGCGTGGTCGTGGCCCCGGTCGCGGGCGAGCTGCTGACGGTCGCCGACACCGGGCACGCGTTCGGGCTGAAGACCGCCGACGGCGTCGAGGTGCTGGTGCACGTCGGCATCGACACGGTGAAGCTCGCGGGCACCGGCTTCGAGGTCGCCGTCCGCAAGGGCGAGCACGTGGCGGCGGGGGACCGGCTGGTGACCGTCGACCTCGGCGTCGTCCGCGAGGCCGGCTACGACACCACGACGCTGGTCACGGTCGTCAACGCCCGGGCCCTCGCGCGCGTCGAGCCGCGGCCGGCCGGTACCGTCGCCCGGGGCGCGGTCGTCGTCGACGTCGAGCCCTGACCGCCCGGGCGGGGCCGCGCCCGACCGCGCGGCCCCGCCCGGACACCCCGACCACCCGAGCCCCGGCGAGGAGCGACGTGGACATCCTCCGCGTGTTCAACAACAACCTGGTCCTCGCGCGCGACGAGGACGGCTCCGAGGTGATCCTCACCGGCCGGGGCCTCGGCTTCCAGGCCCGCCCGGGCGACCTCGCGGACCCGGAGCGCATCGTCCGCGTGTTCCGCCCCGACGACGGCCGGGACCCGGACCACCTGGCGGGGCTGCTCGCGGGCATCCCGCCGGAGCACGTCCAGCTGGTCGGCGACGCGCTGACCGAGGTCGGCCTCCAGGCGGTCGCCGGCCGCCCGGCGCTCGTCGTCGCGATGGCGGACCACGTCAGCTTCGCCCTGGCGCGGGCCGAGGCCGGGCAGGCCGTCGAGTACCCGCTGCTCGCCGAGGTCACCAACCTGTACGCCGACGAGCACGCGCAGGCCCTGCGGCTGCTGGAGGCGATCAACACCCGCGTGGTCACGCCGCTGCCGCCGACGGAGGCGGTCGGCCTGGCGCTGCACCTGGTCAACGCCGGGTTCGCCACCGGCGACCTCGCGTTCAGCTACACGATGACCGGGCTGATCCAGCAGTTCCTGGACGTGGTCGCCGGCGCGCACGGGGTCGCGCTCGAGGCGGGCGGGGTGAGCGTCGGGCGGTTCGTCACCCACCTGCGGTACCTGTTCGTGCGGGTGCACCAGCGCCGGCAGCTCGACGACGCGAAGCACTCGGCCGTGGGCGACGCGATCCGCGCGACCTACCCGGAGGCGGTCGACACCGCCGACCGGCTCGCGCGGCTCGTCGAGGTCCGGCTGCAGGCGTCCCTGACCCCGGACGAGGTCGCGTACCTGGCGCTGCACGTCGCCCGCGTGGTCCAGGACGCGCAGCAGCCGGCCTGACACGACGGCGACGGCGGGCTCAGCGGGCCGCCGGCAGCTCCACGTCGTCCGGCAGCTCCGGGTGCGGGTCGTGCGGGGCCTCGTCGCCGCGCCGCGCCAGCAGCGGCCGCGTGACCGCCGCGACCGCGTACAGCCCGATCGCCAGCAGCACGATCGTCGCGCCCGGCGGGATGTCCTCCCAGTACGTGATGGACAGCCCGACGACGCTGACCGCGACGCCGATGCCCGACGCGAGGGCCATGACCCGCGAGAACGAGCCGGCCACGAGCTGCGCGACCGCCACCGGGACGATCATCAGCGCGCTCACCAGCAGCAGCCCGACGACGCGCATCGCGATCGTGACCGTGAGCGCCGACATCGCGGCGACCACCATGTTGAGCGCGGTCACCGGCAGCCCCGAGCCGCGGGCGAACTCCTCGTCGTGGCTCACCGCGAACAGCACGTGCCGCAGGCCGAGCCCGACGAGCAGCACGCCGACGGCGAGGCCCGCGGTCCACCACAGGTCGCCGGTCGACACGGTGGAGATCGAGCCGAACAGGTAGGACACCAGGTTGGCGTTCGTGCCGCCGGCCAGCTTGATGAGCAGCACGCCGCCGGCGATGCCGCCGTAGAACATCAGCGCGAGCGCCAGGTCGCCGGAGGTGCGGCCGCGGGCGCGCACCCACTCGATCGCGACCGAGCCGATCAGCGCGGCGACCACGGCGCCCGGGATCGCGAGCGCGTCCTGGGGGACCAGGCCCGCCCAGGTGCCGACCAGCCAGCCGAGCGCGACGCCGGTGAGCGCGACGTGGCCGAGCCCGTCGCCCATCAGCGCGAGCCGGCGCTGCACGAGGAACGTACCGACCACGGGCGCGGCGGCGCCGACCAGCACGGCCGCGATGAGCGCGCGCTGCATCAGGGGGGACGACAGCATCGCCCCGAGCGTCTCGAAC
Organism: Cellulomonas sp. Y8; assembly: GCF_008033115.1. NCBI lineage: Bacteria > Bacillati > Actinomycetota > Actinomycetes > Micrococcales > Cellulomonadaceae > Cellulomonas > Cellulomonas sp. Y8. Next base: position 573,367 of record NZ_CP041203.1, on the reverse strand, counting down.
CACGTCACGGCAGGACCTCCATGGACAGCCCCGTGCCCGGGTCCGGCGGGGGCGGGTCGGCGTGCGGGTGGGTGTGCTCGTGCTCGGGGCCGGCGTGCTCGCCACGCGGGGTCGGCGGTGGGCCGTCGTAGACGACCCGGCCGTGCCGCAACGCGACCGCGCGGTCGATCAGGCCGGCGAACGAGCCGAGCTCGTGCAGGATCACCAGGACGGTGCCGCCCTGCTCGTGCAGCCGGCGGACCGTGGCGACGAACGTCTCCTGGGTCGGCAGGTCGATCCCGGAGGTCGGCTCGTCGAGCACCAGCAGGTCGGGCTGACGGACCAGCGCGCGGGCGATGAGCACCCGCTGCTGCTGGCCGCCCGACATCTGCAGCACCGAGCGGCGCGCGTGCCGGGCCATGCCGACCTCCTCCAGGGCGGCGAGCGCCCGCTTCCGGGCGTCGCGCGGCGGTCGGAGCGTGCGGCCGTGCACCAGGCCGGACATCACGACCTCGAGCGCGGTCGCCGGGACGCCGCCGCCGGCCGGCAGCCGCTGCGGGACGTAGCCGACGCGCTCCCACGGGACGCCGTCGCCGAGCGCGCCGCCGAGCAGCCGGACCTCGCCCGCGGTGCGCGGCGCGATGCCCAGCAGGGCCCGCACCAGCGTCGACTTCCCGGAGCCGTTCGCGCCGAGCAGGGCGACGACCTCGCCGCGATCGACCCGCAGGTCGACGCCGGACAGGATCTGGTGGCCGCCGAGGACGACGTCGACGCCGGTGGCGAGGACCGCGGGCTCGGGCGCGGTGGTGTCGGTCACGAGCACGAGAGTGCCGTACGGAGGGTCTCCAGGTTGGCCCGGGCGACCGAGACGTAGTCCTGCGTGTCGTCCGTCAGGCCCTCCAGCGGGTCGAGCACCGCGGTGTCGACGCCCAGCTCGTCGGCGAGCGTCTCGGCGACCTTCGGGCTGGCGAGCGTCTCGAAGAAGATCGTGGACACGCCCTCGTCCTGCACGACCTTCCCGACCTCGGCCAGGCGCGCCGGCGACGGCTCGCCCTCGGGGTCGACGCCGGAGATCCCGACCTGCTCCAGGTCGTACCGCTCGGCCAGGTAGGAGAACGCCTCGTGCGTGGTGACGATCGTGCGGCTCTCGCACGACGCCAGGCCCGTGGAGTACTCGGCGTCGAGGTCGGCCATCGTCTGGGCGAACGCCTCGGCGTTGGCCTGGAACTCGTCGGCGTGGTCGGGGTCGATCTCGGCCAGCTGCGCGGCGACGTCGTCGGCGACCGCGGGCAGCCGGGTGGGGTCGAGCCAGAAGTGCGGGTCGAGCGAGCCGTGGTCGTGGTCGCCGTGGCCGTCCGCTTCCTCCTCTCCGTCCTCGCTGTGCTCGGCGGCGTGCAGCTCGGTGTCCTGAGCCGCGTCCACGACGTGCGCCGGCGGGTTCGCGTCCACCGCGTCGTCCACGGCGGCCTGGAACTCCGACAGGTACACGACCAGGTCGGCGCGGCCCACCTCGTCCACCTGGGCGGGGGAGAGCTCGAGGTCGTGCGGCTCGGCCCCGGGGGGCGTCAGCGTGTCGACGGACACGAGGTCGCCGCCGACCTGCTGCGCCACGTACTGCAGCGGGTAGAACGAGGCCAGCACCGCGATGCCGTCGCCGTCGCCGGACCCGCCGCCGGAGCCGCCCGAGCCCGGGGAGGAGCAGGCGGACAGGGCGAGGACGACCCCCGCGGACACGGCGAGGGGCAGGGTGCGACGACGGGGCATGCCTCCATCATCGGACTGTTGAGAACGAGTGTCAAAACCGCGAGGCGACGCGCCCGTCCGAGGTGCGGCGTCGCCGGTCACGGGCGGGCGCGGCCCGGTAGCCTGTCGGACGATCCCTCCCTCCGCGCCACCCAGGCGCGCAGGACCCCGGCACCAGGAGCACTCACCGTGGCAGCACCGTCCCGTCTCGACTCCGTCGTCTCCCTCGCCAAGCGGCGCGGCTTCGTCTTCCAGAGCGGCGAGATCTACGGCGGTTCCCGCTCCGCGTGGGACTACGGGCCGCTGGGCGTCGAGCTCAAGGAGAACATCAAGAAGCAGTGGTGGCGCACGGTCGTGCAGTCGCGCGACGACGTCGTCGGCCTCGACTCCGCGGTGATCCTGCCCCGCCAGGTGTGGGTGGCCTCCGGCCACGTCGGCGTGTTCACCGACCCCCTGACGGAGTGCCTGCACTGCCACAAGCGGTTCCGCGAGGACCACATGCTCGAGGAGTACGAGGAGAAGAAGGGCCGCGCGCCCGAGAACGGCCTGGCCGACATCGCCTGCCCGAACTGCGGCACCCGCGGCCAGTGGACCGAGCCCCGCGACTTCAACATGATGCTGAAGACGTACCTCGGCCCCGTCGAGGACGAGTCCGGCCTGCACTACCTGCGGCCCGAGACCGCCCAGGGCATCTTCGTGAACTTCGCCAACGTGCTGACCACGGCCCGCAAGAAGCCGCCGTTCGGGATCGGCCAGATCGGCAAGTCGTTCCGCAACGAGATCACCCCCGGGAACTTCATCTTCCGGACCCGCGAGTTCGAGCAGATGGAGATGGAGTTCTTCGTCGAGCCCGGCACCGACGAGACCTGGCACCAGTACTGGATCGACCAGCGCACCGACTGGTACGTCGACCTGGGCATCTCCCGCGAGAACCTGCGGCACTACGAGCACCCGGCCGAGAAGCTGTCGCACTACTCCAAGCGCACCGTCGACATCGAGTACAAGTTCGGGTTCAGCGGCTCCGAGTGGGGCGAGCTCGAGGGCATCGCGAACCGCACCGACTTCGACCTGTCGACGCACAGCAAGCACTCCGGCCAGGACCTGTCGTACTTCGACCAGACCAAGGACGAGCGCTGGGTGCCGTACGTCATCGAGCCGGCCGCGGGCCTGACCCGGTCGCTCATGGCGTTCCTCATCGAGTCCTACGCCGAGGACGAGGCGCCGAACGCCAAGGGTGGCGTCGACAAGCGCACCGTGCTGAAGCTCGACCCGCGCCTCGCGCCGGTCAAGGCCGCCGTGCTGCCGCTGTCCCGCAACGAGGCCCTGTCGCCCAAGGCGCGCGACCTCGCCGCGGAGCTCCGCAAGTCCTGGAACGTCGACTTCGACGACGCCGGCGCCATCGGCCGCCGGTACCGCCGCCAGGACGAGATCGGCACCCCGTTCTGCATCACGGTCGACTTCGACACGCTCGAGGACCAGGCCGTCACGATCCGGCACCGCGACGACATGACCCAGGAGCGGGTCGCGCTCGACCAGGTGACCGGCTACCTCGCGCAGCGGCTCGTCGGGGCCTGACCCCTGGGCCTCTCGCACGGCCACGCGCACGGCGCGGGTCCCGCCCCCGACGTCACCGTCGGGAGGCGGGCCCGCGCCGTCGTCGTCGTGCTGCTCGGCGTCGCGCTGCTCGCGACCGTGGCCGGGCTCGTGGCGCTCTGGCCGCGCGAGGACGCGCCGACGCTGCAGACCACGCCCGACGGGTCGTCGTACGTCGAGGTGACCGCCACCGACGTCGACCTGCTCGCGGACGCGGAGACCGGGCCGGCGCTGCTCGCGGAGACCGACGACGGCACGTCGATCACCGTGCAGGTCGCGCCCGAGTACCTCGACGTCATCGAGGCGGGGGACCGGATCCGGGTGCTGACGCTGCCGCAGGCCGGGGGTGCGGCGCCGTACGTGTTCGTCGACCTGGTGCGCGGGCCGCCGATGGCGCTGCTCGCGGCCGTCATGGGCGTGCTCGTGCTGGCGGTGGCGCGGCTGCGCGGGCTCGGGGCGCTGGCGGGGCTGGTGGTGTCGGTCGGCGGCGTGCTGTGGTTCACGGTGCCCGCGCTGCTGACCGGCGGTCCGCCGCTGCCCGTCGCGCTGGTCACCGCGTCGGCGCTCATGTTCGTGCTGCTCTACCTGGCGCACGGGGTGTCGATCCGGACGTCGACGGCGCTGCTCGGCACCCTCGGCGGGCTGCTGGCGACGGGCGCGCTCGCCGCCTGGGCCACCGGGGCGACGCACCTGACGTTCCTGAGCGGCGAGTACGCGCTGGACCTGCGGGCCAACGCCCCGCTCGCGGACCTGCAGGGCATCTTGCTGTGCGGCATCGTGCTCGCCGGGCTGGGCGTGCTCAACGACGTGACGATCACCCAGGTGTCGGCGGTGTGGGAGATCCGGGCGCTGTCGCCGGCCGCCTCCCGGCGGGACCTGTTCCGCGGCGGCATGCGGATCGGGCGGGACCACATCGCGTCGACGGTGTACACCGTGGCGTTCGCGTACCTCGGCGCGGCGCTGCCGCTGATCCTGCTCGTGGCGATGTCGGACCGGACGCTGCTCGACACGCTGACGAGCGGGGAGATCGCGGAGGAGGTCGTGCGGACGCTGGTCGGCTCGATCGGCCTGGTGCTGGCGATCCCGCTGACGACCGCGATCGCCGCGGCCCTGGCCGCGCCCCCGGCGGCGCTCGCCGCGGGGGAGCCGGCGAGCGACCAGGACGCCGCCGCCCCGACGCCTGATCCCGACGGCCTGACCCCGACGGCCTGACCCCGCCCTCTCGCCCGACCACGCCCGCTCCTCGCCGAGATGGCAACTCTCGGCTGTGCGAGGCGCCCCGGTCACAGCCGAGAGTTGCCATCTCGGCGGATGTGGTTCTGGGCGAGAACTCTGGTGGCACGAGTAGTTGATCTGTTACGGTACTCGACATGACACAGGCACCCGACCGCCCGGCCGCGGGGTCGGACGCGTTCGCCGCCGACCTGCTGCGAGGGCACACCGACACGATCGTGCTCGGGGTGCTGCGCCGCACCGACCGGTACGGCTTCGAGGTCTACAAGGCCATCCGCGACGCGACCGGCGGCCAGCACGAGATCAAGGAGGCGACGCTGTACGCCTCGTTCCGGCGGCTCGCCCGCGACGGCCTCGTCGAGGCCTACTGGGGCGACGAGTCCCAGGGCGGCCGCCGCAAGTACTACCGGATCACCGACGCCGGGCGCGCCGTGTACCGCCGCAACGTCGCCGACTGGCGCGCCACCCAGCAGATCATCAACACGCTCCTGGACCTCGAGGAGGGCCCGCGATGAGCACCACCGTCGACACGAGCATCCACCGCGCGCTGGACCGCGCGTTCGCCGCGGCGCCGGCCTCGGACGAGGCGCAGGACCTCAAGGAGGAGGTGCGCGCCAGCCTCATGGCCCGCGCCGCCGACCTCGAGGCCGCCGGCGCGGCCCCCACGGAGGCGGCCCGCACGGCCCTGGCCGAGATCGGCGACCTGCGCGACGTCGTCGCCGCGGTGGCCGACGCCCCGGCGGACGACGCGGGGTACGCCGCGCTGCTGTCCGCGCACCGGGTCCGGCCGCGGCCCGCGTTCGTCGTGCGGATCACGCTCGCCGCCGTCGTGCTGGCGGGTGCGGCGGCTCTGGTGGCGCTGGTCGCGACCGGCGTGCTGGCGTGGTCGGTCGGGGCGGGGGCGGCGCTCGGGGTGGTCGCCGGGCTGGCGACCGGGGTCGTCGTCGCCGACGCGCTGCGCCAGGAGACGACGCAGAACTACCCGCTGCCCGGCGGGCGCGCGCTGGGCTTCGGCGCCGCGGGCGCGGCCGTGGTGACGGCCCTCGGGCTCGGCGGGCTGTTCGCGACCGACGTCGGCCGCGTCTGGCTCGCGGTCGCGGCCGGGGTGCTGCTCGTCGCCGGCGTGCTCGGGTTCGTGGTCCTCGGCGTGACGCAGACCAACCGGCACAAGCCGTGGACCGTCGAGCTCGGGCGGCAGGCCGCGGGCCAGGACCGGTTCACGCGGGAGCCGGAGGCGGCGGCGCGGTTCGGCATCTACTCCGCGGCGCTCGGGCTCGTCGCGGTCCTGGCGTTCGTGGTGCTGACGATGACGGTCGGGCTGGCGTGGTCGTGGCTCGCGCTGGCCGCGGCGGTCCCGCTGTACTTCCTCCTCCTGGCCCGCATGCTCTTCCCGGCGTCCGCCGGCGCGCGCGGCTCCGCCGCCTGACGTCGAGGTAGGACCTCCGCGTCGAGGTAGGACCGTCTGCGGCCCTACCTCGCGCGGACGGTCCTATGTCGGCGGGTGGAGCGGCTCGGCGGCATCGGCCTCCGTGACCGCGTGGACGTGGGCGTAGGCGTGGGTGTCCGGGGCCGCGTGCCGGGCCGGGGCGGCGCCCGCGCGGGTGACCACCAGCGCGGCGATGCCGGTCGTCAGCGGGATCGCGAGCACCAGGCCGATCGACGACACCATGGTCCGCACGATCTCCTCCGCGAACTCCCCGGACGTCAGCGTCGGCCCGAGCGGCAGGCCGTACAGCTCGAGCAGCAGCAGCACCGGCAGCGCGGCCCCGGTGTAGGCGAACGCGATCGTGTAGACCGTCGACGCGATGTGGTCCCGGCCGATCCGCATCCCGCCGCGGAACAGCTCGCCCCGCGTCGCCGCGGGGGGAGACCGCCCGCAGCTCCCACACCGCCGACGCCTGGGTGATCGTCACGTCGTTCAGCACGCCGAGCCCGGCGAGCACCAGCCCGCAGAGGAACAGCCCGCGCAGCGACGTCGCCCCGCTCTCGCCGAGCAGCTGCGCCAGCCGGTAGGAGTCCTCGCTGCTCACCCCCGACAGCCGGGCCCACTCCGCCCCGAGGATGCCGAGCCCGGTCGTCGCCGCGAGCCCGGCCAGCGTGCCGAGCAGCGCCGCCGAGGTCCGGAGCGACAGCCCGTGCGCCAGGTACAGCACGACCGCCATGATCAGCGTCGACGCGCTCAGCGCCACCACCACCGGGTTCTCCCCGCGGACCAGGGCCGGCAGCACGTACACCCCGATCAGCGCGAACGCGATGAGCAGCCCGATCAGCGCGCGCAGCCCCCGGCCGCGCGCCACCAGGATGATCGCGAGCGCGAACACCAGCGCGATCGACACCAGCGGGAGCGTGCGGTCGTAGTCGTGCCAGGCCCAGACCTCGTCGTCGGAGCCGCTCGCCGGGTAGTGCTCGACCAGGATGCGGGTGCCGGCGGGCACCTGGTCCGCGGGTGGTGGACGCCGTGGCCCACACCTGGACGTCGCGCCCCTGCTCCGGCCCGCTGGTGACGGTGGCGTGCACCCGGAGGCAGGCCACCTCGTCGGGGATCGTGCCGTCGGGCAGCCGGTCCTCGACCGTGCCCTGGCACTGCTCGACGGACGTGCCGGTGACCGTCGCCGTCGGGTAGTCGATCGCGACGTCGCTGATCTGCCGGGCGGTCGACGGCTCGCCGTGCGGCCAGGTCAGCGCCATGCCGACGGCGGCGGCCAGCACGAGCGGCAGCAGGATCGCGGCGATGACGCGGCGGGTGCGCAGGGCGGCGGGGGGAGGGCACGGGGCGATTCTGCCGGGTGCGCGGGGATCGCGCCGCGGGCCGTGCCGGCGGGGCGCCGACCGGCCCGACGCGGGGTCCGCCCGCGCCGTGGGGGACAATCGAGGCATGACCGCTCCCTCCACCGTCGACCCGGCCGCCCCCACGGCCGAGGGGCACGTGCTCCCGCCGCTGCGCATCGGACCGCTCACGATCGACACGCCCGTGGTGCTCGCGCCGATGGCCGGCGTGACGAACGCGGCGTTCCGCCGGCTGTGCCGCGAGTCGGGCGCCGGGCTGTACGTCGCGGAGATGGTGACGTCGCGGGCGCTGGTCGAGCGCGGCGAGGAGTCGATGCGGATCATCTCGCACGCACCGGACGAGAAGCCGCGCTCCGTGCAGGTCTACGGCGTCGACCCGGCGACGGTGGGCGCGGCGGTGCACCTCATCGCGTCCGAGGACCGCGCCGACCACGTCGACCTCAACTTCGGCTGCCCGGTGCCCAAGGTGACCCGGCGCGGCGGCGGCTCCGCGCTGCCGTGGAAGCGCGAGCTGTTCGAGTCGATCCTGAAGGCGGCCGTCGACGCGGCGCGGCCCTACGGCGTCCCGGTCACGGTCAAGATGCGCAAGGGCATCGACGACGACCACCTGACCTACCTCGAGGCCGGCCTCGTCGCGCAGGACCTCGGCGTCGCCGCGGTCGCGCTGCACGCCCGCACCGCCGAGCAGTACTACTCCGGCACCGCGGACTGGTCGGCGATCGCGCAGCTGAAGGAGACCGTCACCGACATCCCGGTGCTCGGCAACGGCGACATCTGGTCCGCGGAGGACGCCGTGCGCATGGTCCGGGAGACCGGCTGCGACGGCGTCGTCGTGGGACGCGGCTGCCAGGGGCGGCCGTGGCTGTTCGCCGACCTCGCGGCCGCGTTCGCCGGCTCGCCGGAGCGGATCACGCCGGGCGCGCGGTACGTCGCGCAGGTCATCCGGCGGCACGCCGAGCTGATGGTCGAGGCGTTCGGGGACGAGGGCAAGGCGCTGCGTGAGCTCCGCAAGCACATGGCCTGGTACTGGAAGGGCTACGTGGTCGGGGGCGAGCAGCGCGCGGCGCTGGGCCTGGTGTCGAGCCTCGCGGAGCTCGACGACCGGCTCGCCGCGCTCGACCTGGACCAGCCGTACCCGGGCGAGGCGGCGGAGGGCCAGCGCGGCCGCGCCGGGACCCCGAAGCGCCCGCACCTCCCGGACGGCTGGCTGGACAGCCGCGACCTCTCGGAGGACTTCCGCCGCGGCCTGGCGGAGGCCGAGCTGAGCGTCAGCGGCGGCTGACGCCGCCGCGCCCACACACACCCTCGCCGAGCGGGCACTCGATGTCCCCATCGGACGCCGCGAGGGGACATCGAGTGCCCACTCGGCGTGCGTGGAGCGTGGGTCGGGAGCGCGTGGGGTGGTCGTGGGGCCGTGAGGTGGTCGCGGAGTGCGGGAGTCCGGGTCAGGCGCGGGTGACCGCGACGCGGGTCGCGAGAGCGCGCACGACCTCCGCGCTCGCGTGCGGGGCGCCCAACGACTGCGTCCCGACCGCCAGGGCGCCCGCCGCGCTGGCCCACGCCAGGGCCTCCGGCGTGGGGAGGCCCGCCAGGGTCGCCGCCAGGAGGCCCGACAGGAACGCGTCGCCCGCCCCGTTGGTGTCGACGACCGCGTCGGCCGGCGCCGCGCCGACCTCCCAGAACCCGCCCGCGTCCAGCGCCAGGGCGCCCCGCGCGCCGCGGGTGCACACGGCCAACCGCGCGCCGCCGGCCACCCGGGCCCGCAGGTACGCCACCGGGTCCGCGAGTCGGGCCTCGGACACCAGCAGCACGTCGGCCCCGTCCGCGAACGGCCGCTGGAACTCCGCCACACCGTCGTCGTCGTGCACGTCGCACCAGACCGGCACCCCGGCCTCCCGCGCGGCGGCCAGCACCGGGATCGACAGCTCCGCGAGGTCCACGACCGCCGCCCGCGCGCCGGCGAGCCCGGCCCGCGCGTCGACCGCGACCCCCGGCGACGGCAGCGTCAGGTACACCGACACCCGCCCGCCGTCCGCGGCCATGAGGTTGACGTGCCGCTCGGTCCGCCCGTCGCGCGCCGGCACCGCGTCGAGTGCGATCCGCGGGTGGTCGAGCGCCGTCCGCACCGCGTCCCCGAGCGCGTCCGCGCCCAGCACCGTCCGCAGCCGCACGTCGACGCCCAGCGCGGCCAGCGTCACCGCCTTGCCCGCGGACGTCCCCCCGAGCCCGTCGTGGTGCCCGGACGCGAACAGCGTCTGCGAGCGCGCCTCGGGCAGCGCGTCGAGCCGGACCAGCGTGTTCCAGGAGGCGGGCCCCACGACGACGACGGGGCCGCCCCCGTGCGCGGGGGCGGCCCCGTCGGGGTGCGTCACGGCGTCAGCGCGCCCGGAGCCAGACGGTGGTGTCGCCGGGCAGCTCGGCGCCGACCGGGGCGTCGCCCGGCAGGCCGGAGGCCAGCAGCACCTCGGCGCCGGCGGGCAGCGCGACCGGGGAGGAGCCCAGGTTCGCGACGACGACGACCGAGCCGTTGCGCACGGCGATGACGTCCTCGTCGTCCTGGAACTCCGGCTCCCAGGACGCCCCGCCGAGGCCGAGCTTCTCGGCCCGGCGCAGGCGCAGCGCGGCGCGGTACAGCTCGAGGGTCGAGCCCTCGACGCCGTCCTGCGCGTCGGCGGCGAACGCGGCCCACTCCGCGGGCTGCGGCAGCCACGTCCTCCCGTTCGGCGAGTAGCCGAAGCCCGGGGCGTCGGCCTCCCAGGGCAGCGGGACGCGGCAGCCGTCGCGGCCCTTCTCGGCACCCTGGGTGCGGAAGAACGCCGGGTCCTCGCGGACCTCGTCGGCGAGCGCGGTGTGCTCGGGCAGGCCGAGCTCCTCGCCCTGGTAGACGTACGCGGAGCCCGGCAGGCCGAGCATGAGGAGCGAGGCGGCGCGGGCGCGGCGCAGGCCGAGCTCGGCGTCGGGCTGCTCGTCCTCGGCGCCGATGCCGTTGGGCCGCGACGACGGGTCGGCGAGGCCCAGGCGGGAGGCGTGCCGGACGACGTCGTGGTTCGACATCACCCAGGTCGTCGGGGCACCGACGGTGTCGTTGACCTGGTACGACGCGGCGATGACCTTCTTCAGCGCGGGCGCGTCCCAGCCGGTGGCGAGGAACGCGAAGTTGAACGCCTGGTGCATCTCGTCGGGGCGGACGTACCGGGCCAGGCGGCTCAGCGGCTCGACCCAGGCCTCGGCGACGAGCATCCGGTCGCCGTCGTACTCGTCGAGGACCTCGCGCCACGCGCGGTAGATCTCGTGCACGCCGTCCTGGTCGAACATCGGGCCCTGGTTGCCGGAGCCGGAGACGGCGTCGCTGTCGTCGGCCCCCTCGATCATCGAGACATGGCCGTCCCAGTCGGGCAGCCCCTCGGCCTTGACCATGCCGTGCGCGACGTCGACCCGGAATCCGTCGACCCCGCGGTCCAGCCAGAACCGCAGCACGCCCTCGAACTCCTCGCGGACCTCGGGGTTCGACCAGTCGAGGTCGGGCTGCTTGGAGTCGAACAGGTGCAGGTACCACTGGCCGTCGTCGACGCCGTGCTGCTCGGGGGTGAGCCGGGTCCAGGCCGGGCCGCCGAAGATGGAGCCCCAGTTGTTCGGCGGCTCGGTGCCGTCGACGCCGCGGCCCTCGCGGAAGAGGTACCGCGCGCGCTCGGGGGAGCCCGGGGGCGTCTTCAGCGCCTCGGCGAACCACACGTGCTCGTCGGACGAGTGGTTCGGGACCAGGTCGACGACGACCTTGAGGCCGAGCGCGTGCGCGCGCTCGAGCAGCGCGTCGAAGTCGGCGAGCGTGCCGAACAGCGGGTCCACGTCCCGGTAGTCGGCGACGTCGTAGCCCGCGTCCGCCTGCGGGGACTTGTAGAACGGGGACAGCCAGACCGCGTCCACGCCCAGCGCCGCCAGGTGGTCGAGCCGCGCGGTGATCCCCGGCAGGTCGCCGATGCCGTCGCCGTCCGCGTCCGCGAAGGACCGCGGGTACACCTGGTAGATCACCGCGTCCCGCCACCACGGGCCGTCGACGGGGCCGGGCTCGTGCACGACCTCCGGGGCGGGGCGGGAGATCGGCTGCTGGTCGAGCTGGGTCACGCTGGTCCTCCGGGAGAAGCGGGTGCAGAGCTGGTGGAGCCGCGCACGATGAGCTCCGGGTGGAACAGGAGCTCGGTGCGCGACGTGGGGGTGCCGTTGATCTCCGCCATGAGCGCGGAGACGGCGGCCTGGCCATCGCCTGGACGGGCTGGCGCACCGTCGTCAGCGGCGGGTCGGTGAAGCCGATCAGCGGCGAGTCGTCGAAGCCGACGACCGACACGTCCTCCGGGACGCGCAGGCCGCGGGACCGCGCGGCGCGGATCACGCCGAGCGCCATGAGGTCGGACCCGCAGATGATCGCGGTGTGGCCCGAGTCGATGAGCTCGTGCGCCGCGGTGGCGCCGCCCTCGACCGTGAACAGGGTGGTGTTGACGTGCGGCGCGGCGTCCTCGACGCCGAGCTGCGCGCGGAGCTGGTCCGCGAACGCCTGCCGCTTGCGGGCGGCCGGCACGAACCGCTCGGGGCCGATCGCGAGGCCGATGCGCCGGTGGCCGAGGGCGACCAGGTGCCGCACGGACAGCTCGATCGCGACGGAGTCGTCGGTCGCGATGCTCGGGGCGTCGACCGCCTCGGCCCGGCCGTTGACGAGCACGATCGGCAGCCCGCGCCCGCGCAGCGCGTGGTAGCGCTCCACCGACGCCTGCGTGTCCGCGTGCAGACCCGAGACGAACAGGATCCCGGCCACGTCGTGGTCGAGCAGGATCTCGACGTACTGGTCCTCGGTGGTGCCGCCCGGCTGCTGCGCGCACAGCAGCGGGGTGTACCCCCGCTGGGTCAGCATGGACTCCATCGCCTGGGCCATCGCCGGGAACACCGGGTTCGACAGCTCGGGCACCACGAGGCCGACCAGGCCCGCGGGCCGGGTGCGGAGCTTCTCGGGCCGCTCGTAGCCGAGCACGTCGAGGGCGGCCAGCACAGCCTGCCTCGCCTGCGAGGAGACGCCGGGCTTGCCGTTGAGGACGCGGGAGACGGTCGCGGTGGAGACGCCGGCCTGCTCGGCCAGGTCGGTGAGGCGTGTGCGCACGGTCGCGAGCGTAGAGGGCACCGTCGCCTCCTCGTCGTCGTTGTCGTCATCCGATCGGGGCAGCTTCGTCCCCTCGGGTCGGAGAGCACTGTAACCGATGCCTGAAAGTTACCGTAACGGCTTGCAACGAGGCCCGGAAGTTGATGACCGTCCGGGTCATCGAGCCAGCGCCGGCGGTGCCGGGGTCTGCTCGCACCGCCCCTTCTGACGCTGGGAGACACCCTGATGCGACGGAGCATCCCCGCCCTCGCCACGACGGCCGTCCTCGCGCTCGCCCTCGCGGCGTGCTCGAGCTCGGACGCGCCGTCCGACGCCACCTCCGACAGCCCCGCCGCCGACTCCGGCGCCGAGGGCACCCTGACGATGTGGGTCGACGACACCCGCATCGACTCCATGCGACCCGTCGTCGAGGCCTTCACCGAGGAGTCCGGCGTCGACGTCGACCTCGTCCAGAAGGCCACGGGCGACATCGGCCCCGACTTCGTGACCCAGGTCCCGACCGGCGAGGGCCCGGACATCATCGTCTCGGCCCACGACGGCCTCGGCGAGTGGGTCAACAACGGCGTGGTCGCGCCGATCGAGCTCGGCGACAAGGCCGACGAGTTCGCCGACTCCGCGGTCCAGGCCATGGCCTACGACGGCCAGACCTACGGCGTGCCGATCTCGATCGAGAACATCGCGCTCGTGCGCAACAACGCGCTGCTGGCCGACACCCCGGCCACCACGTTCGACGAGCTCGTCGCGCAGGCGCAGACCGCGGGCACCGACTTCTCCGTGCTGATCCAGCAGGGCGAGGAGTCCGACCCGTACCACCTGTACCCGCTGCAGACCTCGTTCGGCGCCCCGGTATTCGAGCAGGCCGCGGACGGCTCCTACACGGACACCCTGGCGCTCGGCGGCGACGCCGGCCACGCGTACGCCCAGTACCTGGCCAAGCTCGGCCAGGAGAAGGTCCTCGACCTGTCGGTCGACGGCGACAAGGCCAAGCAGGCGTTCCTGGACGGCCAGGCGCCGTACATCGTCACCGGCCCGTGGAACACCTCGGCGTTCGAGGAGGCCGGCATGGACATCTCCGTCCTCCCGGTCCCGTCGGCCGGCGGCCAGCCCGCGCAGCCGTTCGTGGGCGTGCAGGGCGTGTTCATCTCCGCGAAGTCGGCCAACCCGGTCCTCGCCAACGAGTTCGTGGTCAACTACCTGACCACCGAGGCGGCGCAGGACGCGCTGTACGAGGCCGGCGGCCGCCTGCCGGCGCTGACCGCCTCCGCGGACAAGGTCGACGACCCGGTCCTCCAGGGCTTCAACGACGCGGGTGCCACCGGCGCGCCGATGCCCGCCATCCCCGCGATGAGCTCGGTGTGGTCCTTCTGGGGCGCAACCGAGGCGCAGATCGTCGGCGGCCAGACGGCCGACCCGGCCGGCGCGTGGGACGCGATGGTCCAGAACATCCAGGACGCCATCGACGGCTGATCGTCTCCGCGACCGCCGGGGTGCCCACGAGGCGCCCCGGCGGTCGCTCCGCTCTTCCCCCCATCCCGCAGCACCAGCACCGCCGCGCGCCCGGAGGCACCCGCATGACCGACCAGTCGACCGTCCAGGAGGTCGCGCCCGACGACCCCGGGACCGCACGTCCGCCCCGCCGCCGGCGCGTGCCCCGCGGCACCACGTCGCACGCCCGCTCCTTCTCCCCGGGCTTCATCGCCAAGCTGATCCTCATCGGCACGGTCGACGCGCTCGGCGTGTACGGGATCCTGTCCGCCTGGGCCGTGTCCCAGTGGGGGATCCTTGCGTTCCTGGTCGTGGCGCTGGCCGTCGCGAACTGGGCCTACTTCTCCCGCCGGATGCTGCCGGCGAAGTACCTGGTGCCCGGCCTGGTGTTCCTGGTCGTCTACCAGCTGTTCGCCATGGCCTACACGGGCTACGTCGCGTTCACGAACTACGGCGACGGCCACAACTCGACCAAGGCCGACGCGATCACGCAGATCGCCGCCCAGAACGAGCGCCGCGTCGAGGGCTCGCCCGCGCTGCCGCTCACGGTCGTGCAGAACGGCGACGAGCTCGGCTTCGCGGTCGTCACCGAGGACGGCGACGCCCAGGTCGGCACCGCCGAGCAGCCGTTCGAGGACGTCGACGCCACCGTCGAGTCCGGCCGCATCACCGAGGTGCCCGGCTGGGAGGTCCTCGGCTTCGCGCAGGTCGCGGCCGACCAGGAGGCCATCACCTCGCTGCGGGTGCCGTTCTCGGACGACCCCGCCGACGGCTCGGTCCGCACCCAGGACGGCTCGACCGGCTACGTCTTCCAGTCGACGCTCGAGTACGACGCGGCGAGCGACACGTTCACCGACGCCGAGACCGGCACCGTCTACGCGCCCGGCGAGGGCGGCAACTTCGTCTCCGAGGACGGCCAGCGGCTGACCCCGGGCTGGCGGGTCGGCGTCGGCTTCGACAACTTCACCGCGATGGTCACCGACTCCCGGATGGCCGGGCCGTTCGCGCAGATCTTCGTCTGGACCTTCGCGTTCGCGTTCCTGTCCGTCGTGACGACGTTCGCGCTGGGCCTGTTCCTGGCGATCACGTTCAACGAGCCCCGGGTGCGCGGCAGGAAGGTCTACCGCTCGCTGCTGATCCTCCCGTACGCGTTCCCCGGCTTCCTGTCCGCCCTGGTGTGGCGCGGCATGCTGAACGAGCGGTTCGGCCTCATCAACGAGGTGCTGCTCGGCGGGGCGTCGATCCCGTGGCTGAGCGACCCGTGGCTGGCGAAGGCCGCGATCATCGGCGTGAACCTGTGGCTCGGCTTCCCGTACATGTTCCTCATCTGCACGGGCGCGCTGCAGTCGATCCCGCACGACATGACCGAGGCCGCGCGGATCGACGGCGCCGGGCGCTGGCGGATCTTCCGCTCGCTCACGCTGCCGCTGCTGATGGTGTCGGTCGCGCCGCTGCTGATCTCGAGCTTCGCCTTCAACTTCAACAACTTCTCGCTGATCTACATGCTGACCGGCGGCGGCCCGAACTTCGTGGGCACCCCGTACGTCGTGGGCCACACGGACATCCTCATCTCGATGGTCTACTCCGTGGCCTTCGAGTCCGGGGTCAAGCAGTACGGCGTCGCCAGCGCGCTGTCGATCGTCATCTTCCTGATCGTCGGGGTCATCTCCTACCTCGGCTTCCGTCGCACCCGCACCCTCGAGGAGATCTGAGATGGCCCGCTCGCCCGAGCTGCACACCGCCGTGCGCGGCCGCCGCTGGTGGTCCGAGATCGGCTGGCGGCACGTCGTCGGCGTCGTGATGATCGCGATCTGCCTGCTGCCGCTGCTGTACGTCCTGTCCGCGTCGCTCAACCCGGGCGGCACGCTCACGGGCTCGAACCAGCTGTTCCGCACGTTCAGCCTCGAGAACTACACCGAGCTGGGCTCGCGCGGGTACTACAACTGGGCCGTCAACTCGCTCGTGGTGTCCACCGCGACCGCCGTCGGCACCGTGCTCATGGGCGCCGCCGCGGCCTACGCGTTCTCGCGGTTCCGGTTCCGCGGCCGCCGCTCGGGCCTGACGACGCTGCTGCTGGTGCAGATGTTCCCGCAGATGCTCGCGTTCGTGGCGCTGTTCCTGGTGCTGCTGTCGCTGTCCGAGGTGTTCCCGGCCATCGGGCTCAACACCCAGCTCGGCCTGATCTGCGTCTACCTCGGCGGCGCGCTCGGCGTGAACACGTTCCTCATGTACGGGTTCTTCAACACCGTCCCGCGGGAGATCGACGAGGCGGCCAAGATCGACGGCGCGTCCCACGCGCAGATCTTCTGGACGATCATCCTGCGCCTGGTGGCGCCGATCCTCGCCGTCGTCGGCCTGCTGTCGTTCATCTCGTCCTACGGCGAGTTCATCATCGCCAAGGTCGTGCTGCAGCGGCCCGAGCGGTTCACGCTCGCGCTCGGCCTCTACAACTGGGCGTCCGACGAGCGGAACGCGCGCTGGGGCATCTTCGCCGCCGGCGCCGTGCTCGCCGCGATCCCGGTCGTGCTGCTGTTCCTGTTCCTGCAGAAGTACATCGTCGGCGGCCTGACCGCCGGCTCGGTGAAGGGCTGAGGCGCTTGTCCGACCCGACGACGCGGGGCCGGCACGCCGCCGGCCCCGCCGCGTCCGACGCCGTCCCCGTGCGGCTCGGCGCGCACCACGACGGCTCCGCGCTCTACGTCCCGGGCGGGACGCCGTCGCTCGGCGACGTGGTGCCCGTGCGGGTGCGGGTGCCCGTCGGCGCCGGGCCGGACCCCGAGGTGTGGCTCCGGGTCGTCGAGGACGGCGAGCCCCGGGTGTACCCGGCGCGCGCCGACGGCGGCGACGCCCACGAGCGCTGGTTCACCGCCGACGTGCCGGTGACGAACCCGGTGACGTCGTACCGGTTCCTGCTGGCCGGCCCCGGCCGCCCCGGCGGCCAGGAGTGGCTGAACGGCGAGGGCACCATCGCCCGGGACGTGCCGGACACCTCCGACTTCCGGCTCGCGACCACGCCGCCCGGGCCGGACTGGGCGCGGGACGCCGTGGTCTACCAGGTGTTCCCCGACCGGTTCGCCCGGTCCTCGGGCCGGCACGACGGCCCGCCCGCGGGGGACCTGCCCGACTGGGCGCTGCCCGCGGCGTGGGGCGACGAGCCCATCGGCGGCGGGCCCGGCACCGGGACGCAGCTGTACGGCGGCGACCTCGGGGGCATCGAGCAGCGGCTCGACCACCTGCAGCGGCTCGGCGTCGACACCCTCTACCTGACCCCGGTGTTCCCCGGCCGGTCGAACCACCGGTACGACGCGCGCACCTTCGACCACGTCGACCCGGTCCTGGGCGGCGACGAGGCGTTCGCCTCGCTGTCCCGGGCGCTGCACGGCCGCGGGATGCGGCTGGTCGGCGACCTCACGACCAACCACACCGGCGACGCGCACGACTGGTTCCGGCGGGCTCTCGGGGACCCGGCGTCGGAGGAGCGCTCCTTCTACTACTGGCAGGACGCCGCGCCCGGCTACGTCGGCTGGCTGGGCCACGCCTCGCTGCCGAAGCTCGACCACCACGCGCCCGCGCTGGCCGCCCGGATGTTCGGCGGGCCGTCGTCGATCGTCGGCCGCTACCTGTCCGAGCCGTTCGGCATGGACGGCTGGCGGGTCGACGTCGCGAACATGACCGGCCGGCAGGGCGCGGACGACCTGACGCACGAGGTCGCCGAGCGGATGCGCGCGGCCATGGCCGAGATCAACCCGGACGCCGTCCTGATCGCGGAGCACTTCCACGACGCCGGCGCCGACCTCCGGGCCGCGGGCGGCTGGCACGGCACGATGAACTACTCCGCGTTCACCCGGCCGGTGTGGACCTGGCTGACCGACCCGGCGTCCGAGGCCGCGGCGGGGCTGCGGTACGTCGAGCTGCCCGTGGGGATCCCGCGCCGGCCCGGCACCGCGGCCGTGGCGGCGATGCGGGAGTTCGGCGCGGCCGTGCCGTGGAGCGTCACCACCCACCAGTGGAACCTGCTGGGCTCGCACGACACCGCGCGGTTCCGGACCATCGCGGGCTCGCGCGAGCTGGTCGAGGTGGGCGTCGGGCTGCTGATGACCTACCCGGGCACGCCCGTGCTGTTCGCGGGGGACGAGGGCGGGCTGGTCGGGCGCAACGGCGAGAACTCGCGCGTCCCGATGCCGTGGGACCAGATCGACGCCGGCGGCGGGCCCGTGTGGGACGCCGGGCTGTTCGAGACGTACCGCTCGCTGATCGCGCTGCGCCGGTCGTCCCGCGCGCTCCGCGAGGGCGGCCTGCGCTGGGTGCTGGTCCGGGACGACGCGATCGCCTACCTGCGGGAGACCGCCGACGAGCGGGTGCTGGTGCTCGCGGCGCGGGCGCCGTGGGGCGGCGCGCTGCTGCCGGGGCACCTGCTGGCGGCGGGGGAGCAGCCGGAGAACCTGCACGGCGGGGCGGCGCTCGGCGTGGAGCCCCGCGGGCTGCGGCTGCCGGGGGACGGGCCGGGGGTGCAGGTGTGGCGGCTGGCGTGACGCGGCAGGTCAGGACGCGGTGATCGTCCGGATCGGGCATCGGGCGACGCCCGCGCGCGCGATCCGTGCGTCCGCGGTGACCAGAGTCGCGTCATGCGCCTCCGCCGCCGCGACGTAGGCGGCGTCGTACGCCGAGAGGTTCGTCCGCACCTGCCACATCCGTGGCAGCAGCGGCGCCGTTGGCGTCACGGCGACGGTAGCGGCCGCGAGTGCACCCACCGCCGCGTCGGCTCGGGCCTGGCCGATCTTGTCGCCCAGGAGCAGGCCGCGCATCACGGCGAGCACCTCGACATGCCACTGCTCGGGGACGAGCCACGCCGGATCGGCGCGCAGCGCGCGATCGGCCTCGGCTGCCCGGGGGTCGTCGCCCGTGAAGAGCAGCGCGAATGCGGAGGCGTCGGGGACGATCATGCCGAGCCGCCCGGCCGGTCGCGGCGGGCTGCGTCGAGCGCGTCCAGCACGTCCTGCCCGGAGGCGGGTGACTCACGGCGCCAGGCGGCGATCGCGTCCAGCAGCGCGACGTTGTGGTCGAACGCCGCCTCCCGGAGCACCATCTCGCGCAAGAACGCCTGCAGGCTCTGACCCTTGGCCCGCGCGCGTCGGGTGAGCGCGTCGCGCGCGTCGTCGGGGATGTCGCGGATCTGGAGGGCCACCATACAGCCATTGTGCATGCAGTCTGCATGCGGCGGTAGGTCGCGCCTGGAGCCGGTGCCGGGGTTGCCCGCCTAAACTGGGGCCCGTGACCAGCGAGCACCCCGACGGCTACGTCGACGCCGACCGGGAGCGCTGGGTCGCCGAGGCGCCCAAGTCGCGCTCCCGGACCCCGTTCGAGCGCGACCGCGCGCGCCTGGTGCACTCCTCGGCCCTGCGCCGGCTCGGCGCCAAGACCCAGGTGCTCGGCCCGTCGACCGACGACTTCGTCCGCACCCGGCTGACCCACACCCTCGAGGTGGCGCAGGTCGGCCGGGAGATCGGCAAGACGCTCGGCTGCGACCCGGACGTCGTCGACACCGCCTGCCTGGCGCACGACCTCGGCCACCCGCCGTTCGGCCACAACGGCGAGCGCGCGCTGGCCCACCTCTCCCGGGACATCGGCGGGTTCGAGGGCAACGCCCAGACGCTGCGGCTGCTGACCCGGCTCGAGCCGAAGGTCGTCGGCCCGGACGGCGTCGCGGTCGGGCTCAACCTCACCCGGGCCTCGCTCGACGCCTCGGTGAAGTACCCGTGGGGCGTGGGCGAGGGGCCGCTGTCCGCGACCGGCCGGCCGACGCACAAGTTCGGCGTCTACGCCGACGACCTGCCGGTGTTCACCTGGCTGCGCGACGGCTCCCCGGTCGGCCGCAAGTGCCTCGAGGCGCAGGTCATGGACCTCGCCGACGACATCTCCTACTCGGTGCACGACGTCGAGGACGCGGTCGTCGGCGGCCGGTTCGACCTGTGGGTGCTGACCGTCCCGGACCAGCGCGCGCGGGTCGTCGAGGCGATCCAGACCTGGTACGGCGACGCGATCGACGCCGCCGGGCTCGAGGCGGCGATGGACCGCCTGGTCGCCGCCGAGCTGTGGCGCCCCGGGTTCGACGGCACCCGCCGGGCGCTCGCGGCGCTCAAGGACACCACCAGCCAGCTGATCGGCCGGTTCGCCCGCGCCGCGCAGGTCGCGACGCGGGAGCAGTACGGGCCCGGCCCGCTGACCCGGTACGCCGCGGACCTCATCGTCCCCGAGGAGACCCAGGCCGAGATCCTCGTGCTCAAGGGCCTCGCCGTCGCCTACGTCATGGCGCCCCGCGAGCTCGAGCCGCTCTACCAGCGGCAGCGGGAGATCCTGGCCGACCTCGTGCACGTGCTGTCCGAGCGGGCGCCGCTGGCGCTGGAGCCGCCGTTCGCGGCGGACTGGCGCGCGGCGGCCGACGACGCGGCCCGGCTCCGGGTCGTGGTGGACCAGGTGGCGTCGCTCACCGACGTCAGCGCGGCCGCCTGGCACGCGCGCCTGGCACCCCCGCCGCGGTACTGACGCAACCTTCAGGCCCCGCGGTGCGTGTACCGGGTGTGAGAGTCACCATCGCCGCCCCGGCCGAGGGGCCCGACGCGCCGGCGGAGCTGCTGCTCCCCGTGCAGCCCGACCGTGCTTCGGACCGCGGGGCGCGCCGCGAGCCCACCCGCCGGGCGACCGCCGACGAGGAGTTCGCCCTGTTCATGGGCGACGCCGCGCCGGCGCTCGCCCGGACCGCGTGGCTGCTCTGCGGCGACGTGCACCAGGCCGACGAGCTCGTGCAGCAGGCGCTCGTCCGCACCTACCTGGCGTGGCCGCGGGCGCGGGAGCGCGACCCGCTGGCCTACGCCCGGCGCGTGCTGGCGAACCTGCGCATCGACACCTGGCGACGGCGCCGCCGCGAGGTCCTCACCGATCCCGGCGACCTCCCGCACGGCGCCGAGCCGTCCGGCGCGCAGCGGCAGGCGGACCGCGACCAGCTGGTCCGCGCGCTCGCCACGCTCAGCACCCGGCAGCGGCGCGTCGTCGTCCTGCGGCACCTGGAGGGTCTGTCCGAGGCCGAGGTCGCCGACGACCTGGGCGTCACCGTCGGCACCGTGAAGTCCACCGCGTCGCGCGCGCTCGCGCGGCTGCGCGCCTCGCTCGGCGAGGACGCCGCCGTCGGCCCCGGCCGCCCCACCGACCCGAGGAGCACCCGATGAGCACCGACGACGAGTTCGCCCGCGACCTGCGCTCCCGCGTCGAGTCCGCTGCCCCGACGATCGACGTGCACCTGACGGGCGTCGTGCCGCGCGCCCGGCGACGGCGGGCCTGGACCCGTGCGGCCGGGGCGGGCGCGGCCGGCGGGCTGGTGCTCGCCGGCGTGCTGGTCGGGCAGGCGTGGGCGGGGGCGCCGTGGTCGACGCACACGCTGGCAGGGCCGGCGGGGACGGGGACGCCGGTGGCGACGGCCGAGCCGTCGGCGGACGCGTCGGCGGAGGCCACGGCCGCCGAGGACGCGCGGGACGCGGCCGAGGCTGCGGCCGACGCGGCGCTCCGGGACGGCACCGCGCAGGGGGCGGCGCCGTACTGGTACACGAAGTACACCAGCGCGTCCGGGGTCCACGAGTCGTGGATCAGCCAGGACCGGCCGGGTCTGCTGGTCTCCGGCGGTGACCTGGCGGGGGCGGAGGTGATCGAGCCGTCGGACGTGGTGGGACGCTTCCGCATCGACGGCGAGTGGATCGAGATGCTGCGCGACCCCGCTCGGCTGCCTACGGACCCGATCGCACTCGAGGCGGTCTTCCGGGCCAGCATCGAGCCGGACCGCCGCTCCGGCACCGATGACGACAAGGTCTTCGGCATGGCCTACGACCTCCTCAACGACGGGAGCTGGCTGCCCTCGCCGCTCCTGCAGGCCGCGTGGCAGGTCGCTCGGTCGCTCCCGGGGTCCGAGGTGACCACGGGGAGCGACGCCGCGGGGCGCCCGGGCGAGGTCCTCGTCTACACGCCCTCGGGAGTCGACGGCCCCATCCAGCTGGTCGCGGACCCGGCGACGGGCGGGCTCCTCCAGATCGACTCCCTCGCCGGAGCCGGTCCCGTCGTGATCGAGCACGCCCGCGTGGCCGCGGTCCCGGTCCAGCCGTCCCTCGACGGCACCTTCTGCCGCTCGTGGGACGCCTGCTGACCCACCCCCACCCCCACCCCCACCCCCGCGAGGTCGAGGGTTTCCCGCCAGGACGGCCCCGGAGACCCTCGACCTCGCCGGAACCCCTCGACCTCGCGGGGTGACCTGCGCCGCAGCGGGGGGAGCGGGGAGAGGGTGCACCTCCGGCGGGACCTAGGATCGTCACCGTGGCGGGACGGATCCGGCGGGAGGACGTGGAGGCGGTCCGCGAGCGTGCGCGGATCGAGGACGTGGTCGGCGAGCACGTCAGCCTCAAGACCGCAGGCGTCGGCTCGATGAAGGGCCTGTGCCCGTTCCACGACGAGAAGTCGCCGTCGTTCCACGTCCGCCCGCAGGTCGGGCTGTACCACTGCTTCGGGTGCGGCGAGGGCGGCGACGTCATCGACTTCATCCAGAAGATCGACGGCCTGCCCTTCACCGAGGCGGTCGAGTATCTGGCCGGCCGCGCCGGCGTCACGCTGCGGTACGAGGAGGGCGGCGGGCCGCGCCCCGGGCACGAGCCCGGCAAGCGGCAGCGGCTGCTGGAGGCGCACCGGGTCGCGGCCGAGTACTTCGCCGAGCAGCTGCTCTCGCCGGAGGGTGCGACCGCGCGGCAGTTCCTCGCGGAGCGCGGGTTCGACCGCGCGGCCGCCGAGCAGTTCGGCATCGGGTACGCGCCCCAGGGCTGGGACCACCTGCTGCGGCACCTGCGCGGGCGCTCGTTCACCGAGGCCGAGCTCACCGCCAGCGGCCTGATGAGCCAGGGCAACCGCGGGCTGTACGACCGGTTCCGCGGCCGCCTGGTGTGGCCGATCCGCGAGGTCACCGGCGACACGGTCGGGTTCGGCGCCCGCCGGCTCTACGAGGACGACCAGGGCCCGAAGTACCTGAACACCCCGGAGACCCCGCTCTACAAGAAGTCCCAGGTGCTCTACGGCATCGACCTGGCCAAGCGCGAGATCGCGAAGAACAAGCAGGTCGTCGTCGTCGAGGGCTACACCGACGTCATGGCCATGCACCTGTCCGGCGTCGGGACCGCGGTCGCGACCTGCGGCACGGCGTTCGGCTCGGACCACGCGCGCATCGTGCGGCGGCTCATGGGCGCGGGCGGGGCCGGCTCCGGCATCCAGCTGGCGTCGGGGGAGTCGGTCGGCGGCGAGGTCGTGTTCACCTTCGACGGCGACTCCGCCGGGCAGAAGGCCGCGATGCGCGCGTTCGGCGAGGACCAGGCGTTCAGCGCCCAGACGTTCGTGGCCGTGGCCGACGGCGGCATGGACCCGTGCGACCTGCGCCAGGCCCAGGGACCTGACGCGGTGCGCGCGCTGGTGAAGGCGCGGCAGCCGCTGTTCCAGTTCGTCATCCGGACCACGCTCGACGGGTTCGACCTGCACACCGCCGAGGGCCGGGTGGCCGCGCTGCGCGCCGCCGCCCCGATCCCCGGCGGCATCCGGGACGCCGCGCTGCGCCCCGAGTACACCCGCATGCTCGCGGGCTGGCTCGGCATGGACATCGAGACCGTGCAGCGCGCGGTCCAGCAGGCCTCGCGCGGCGGGCGGTCCTCGTCGGGCGGCCGGGACGCCGGGCGGGGGGCTCCGTCCTCGGGCTACGGCCAGGGCGGCGGCTACGGCAGCGACGCCGGCCGGACGGCGTTCGTGCCCCCGGGCCCGGAGGAGGGCGGCTGGCGCCGGGACGGCGGGCGCGGCGGCAAGGGCGGCGGACGACCCGGCGGTGGCCAGGGCGGCGGGTCGCGCGGCGGCGGCGGGCGCTGGGACGACCGGCGCGGGGGCGACCGGTTCGGCCAGGGCGGCGGGCGCGGCCCGTCCAACCCGGGCCAGGGCTACGGGCAGCGGTTCGACGAGCCGCCGCCGGAGCCGTACGACGACGCGCCCCCGCGCGACCTCCACCGGGCCGGCGACGCCGCGACCCCGCTGCCCGCGCCCCAGATGGCGATGCCCGACCCGCGCGACCCGGTCACCGCGACCGAGCGGCGCGCGCTCGAGGCCGTCCTGCAGATGCCGGACGCCGTGCCGCCGGAGTTCGACGACCTGCCGCCCGAGGCGTTCAGCGCGCCCGCGTACCGGGCCGTGCACGCCGCGATCCGCGCCGCGGGCGGGGCCGCCGCCGCGCGCGCCAGGGTCGCCGCCCAGGGACCGGGCGGGGCCGTCGGCTGGGTGGAGGCCGTCCGCGAGGAGGCCGCGTCGCCGGTCGAGGGCCTGATCACCCGGCTCGCCGTCGCGCCGCTCCCCGAGGACCGTCCCGACCGGCTGCCCGGCTACGCGCGCGGGCTGGTGATGGCGCTGGTCGAGATGGAGCTCACCCGGCACATCGCCGACCTGCGGGGACGCCTGCAGCGGATGGACGCGCAGGCCGACCCGGACGGGTACCGCGACCTCGCGCGCGAGCTGTTCGAGCACGAGACCCGCCGGCGGGCCCTGCGCGAGAGCGCCTGAGCCACCCGGCCGCCGCCCGGACCGTCTCTGCGCGCCCCGGCGGTACGGTGCCGGGATGGAGCTGTGGGGCGCCGCGCTGTACGGGGAGCCGTGCACCGGGTGCGGCTACACCTGGGTCCGCACCCCGGAGGAGGCGGTGCACGCCGTGTCCGAGGTGCCGGGACGGTTCGCGGCGGTCCTCGTCGGGGCGCCGGAGCCCCTGCGGCACCCGGACCTCGGCTGGTCGACCGCCGCGTACGTCCGGCACGTCGCCGACAACCTCGAGACCTGGGCGTACCGCCTGGACGCCGCGCGCTGCGACGGCCGCACGACCACGGCCGGCTACGACCCGGACGCCCTCGCGGCGGCGCGGGACTACGCGCACGCGACCGTCGGGGCGTCGCTGCTGGCCCTGCGGCGCGTCGTGCCGGGCTGGGTCGACGCCGTGTCCGCGGCGCTCGCGGAGGGAGTCGTCCTCGACCACGCCACCCGCGGGCCGCAGCGCGCCGAAGACGTCGCCCGGAACAACGCCCACGACGCCCTGCACCACCTGCACGACGTCCGGCGGATCGTGGAGCACGCGGCCGCCGTCACCGGGTCCTGACAGCCCCGCGCAACCTGGCGCACACGTCCGGCCGCTAGCCTGGCCGGCATGACGACTGCGGAGGCCGCACCCGGCCAGGACCTGCCCGACGAGCGCGAGATCCTGGGCTGGGACGAGTTCGGCGAGGCGGCGCGCGACCTGGCCCGCGCGGTGGTGGCCTCCGGCTTCGAGCCCGACGTCGTGGTGGCGGTCGCCAGGGGCGGCCTGCTGCCCGCCGGCGCCCTGTCCTACGCGCTGGGCCTCAAGGCCTGCGGCACGCTGAACGTCGAGTTCTACACGGGCATCGACGCCCGGCTGCCCGAGCCCGTCGTGCTGCCCCCGCTGCTCGACAACGCGGCGCTGGTCGGCCGCCGGGCGCTCGTCGTCGACGACGTGGCGGACACGGGGGAGACCCTGGCGCTGGTGCAGCGGCTCGTCGCCGAGCACTGCGAGGAGGCGCGCACCGCGGTGCTGTACGCGAAGTCGCACTCGATCGTCGCGCCGGACTTCGTGTGGCGTCGGACGGACCGGTGGATCACGTTCCCCTGGTCGGCGCAGCCGCCGGTCACGGACTGACGGCGCGGTCGGCGGGGGCGGCCGCGTGCGGGGCCCGTCCGTGCTGCGGCTGCGCTGCGTGGCGGCCCGCGGCGCGTTCCTCCCCGCGGGCCGCCGACCACGCGGCACCAGCGAGGCGTCTGCGTACGCGGTGACGCCCGGACGCACGTACGAGGCGGCGGGGGTCCTGGCGCTCGCCGACCACCTGAGCGTGCTGGTGCGCGACGACTGGGGCGGCCCGGCGTTCGTGCCCGCGGAGCTGTTCGCGGGCGTCTCGACCGTCGTGCCCGCGGGCTGGGTGTTCGCCCTCGACTCCGGGGCGCGGGCCGGACACCGGACGCTCTGGGGCGAGCCGGTCGTCGCGGTCTGGGGCTACCCGACGCTCGTCGAGGAGGAGGGTCACGCGGCGGCGCTGCTCGCCGGGGACGCCCGGGCGGTGGCGCTGTTCGACGAGGCCTGCGGGACGTAGCCCCGGGGGCTGCGCGCCGAACCCCACCCGATCGTCGCGCAGCCACCCGATCGATCGGGGTGCGGCGTGACGATCGGGTGGGGATCAGGCCGGGGCACCGTGTCTCAGCCCGCCGCCGCGCCGCCCAGGCCCTCGGCCCGCGCCCGCACGATCGCCGCCGACCGGTCCGGCACCTCCAGCTTGGTCAGCACGTTCGCCACGTGGTTCCGGACCGTCTTCGCCGACAGCCCCAGCCGCCGCGCGATGACCACGTTGTCGTGCCCGCCGGCGACCAGGTCGAGCACCTCGCGCTCGCGGTCGGTCAGCCGCGGGAACGGCACCCGGACGGCCGAGCGCCCGCCGAGGACGTAGGCCATCGCCCGCTCCGCCACCGTCGGCCCGAGGATCATCTCCCCGGCGGCGACGGCGCGGACCGCGCGCTCGACCTGCTCGGGCGGCGCGGACTTCACCAGGTACCCGCGTGCCCCCGCCCGGACGGCGGCGACCACGGCGTCGTCGTCCTCGTGCATGCTCATGACGAGCACGGCGGTCCCCGGCCGCGCGGCGACGACCTCCCGCGTGACGTCGATCCCCGACCCGTCGCCGAGGTCGAGGTCCATGACGACGACGTCCGCACCGGGAGCGCCGTCGCCGGTCAGGAGCGCCCGCGCTTCCGCGGCCCCGGCCGCCGTCCCGACGACCTCGACACCCGCGAGGGACCCCAGCAGCGCCGCCATGCCGATCCGGAACACGGGGTGGTCGTCCACGAGCGCGACCCGCACCGTCACGTCGGCACCGCCTCGGCGGCGTCGGATCCGGCGCCCACCCCGGCGCCCACCCCGCCCGCCCCCGGCACCGGCGCCCCCGGCACCAGCGGCAGCACCGCACGCACGACCGTCCCCGGCGCCGACTCGGCCACCTCGAGCCGACCGCCCAGCTCCTCCGTCCGCTCCCGCATCGAGCGGGTGCCCACGCCGACGGCGTCGCCCGGCCGCGCGGACCCGGCGGCGGGTCCCGGTCCGCGCCCCGCGTCCGTGCACCGCACGTCCAGCAGGTCCGCGGACCGGCGTACGACGATCCGGCAGCCGGCGGCCCCGGAGTGCCGCTGCGCGTTGCGCGCGGCCTCGCTCAGGACCCCGTACGCCGCGGCCGCCACGACGGGATCGAGCGCGCCGGGGTCGTCGCCCGCGACCTCGACCGCGAACCCCTCGCGCCCGAGCCGCCGGGCCAGGTCGTCGAGCGCCGGCCCGAGGCCCTGCTCGTCGAGCACCGGCGGCAGCAGCCCACGGGCGAGGTCCCGGACGTCCTCGACGCGCCGCTCGGCCTCGTCACGCAGTGCGGTCAGCGCGGCGCGCGCCGCCTCGACGTCGTCGGGCCGGCCGCCGTCGAGCAGGTTGACCGCTCCCTGCAGTCCGAGGCGCATCCCCGACAACCACGGGCCGAGCCCGTCGTGCAGCTCCCGCCGGACCGCGCGGCGCTCGCGGAGCCGGGCCGACGTCGTGGCGTCCCGGGCGCGTTCCAGGTCCCGGGCGCCGGTCGCGAGCGCCAGCCCGGCCGCGACGACGGGAGCGAGCTGGTCGAGGGCGGTGCGGCTCCGGGCGTCCAGCCGCTCGCCGGGCGGGGCGGTGACGGCCAGGTCGCCGACGACGTCGCCGGCGCGCTCGACCGGCACGCGGACCGGCTCGGAGGTGGGCGACCCCCAGGAGGCGGCGACCGGGTCGGCGCCCCGGGTCGCCAGGCGGACGGACTCCAGCCGGAGCGACTCGCCGACGCCCGCCGCCAGCCCGGCCAGGAGGTCCGCGGACCCGCCCGGCGTCGTCAGGCTCCGGCCCAGCCGCAGCGCGGCCCGCCCGGGGTCGGTCGCGTCGCCGTAGACGAGTCGGCGCACCCGGACCTGCAACCAGCCCCGCACGGGCTGGAGCAGCAGCACGACGCCGACCGCCGCGGCCACCTGCGCGCCGGGGGTCGTGGCGCCCACGAGCGCCGACACCCCCGCCGTGACGATCGCGTACACCCCGGCGAGGGTCAGGGTCAGCAGCGCCGCGACCGTCGCGCGGCTGATCGCCAGGTCGAGTCCCCACAGGCGGTTGCGCAGGACGGTCACGAGCAGCGCGGCCGGGAACAGCGCCTGGCAGACCAGGTGGCTCACCGGCACGGCGAGGAACGCCGCAGGCCCGGGGTCGGCCAGCAGCAGCGGCACGAACGACAGCGCCATGATCGCGGTCGCGACGGCGAGCAGCCCCAGCCCGCGGCGCTCGGCCGCCGGCCCGCGGCGGTACCGCCACCACGTCGCGGCCGCGGTGAGCAGCCCGGCGACCACGACCAGCGCGATCGCCCCCCGCGCGTCCGACATCGGCGCGAGCAGCCGGGTCCCGGTGAGCAGCAGGGCCGAGCCGGTCCCCAGCGCGACGCCGGCCCGGGCCACCGGCCCGAGCCGCCGGTCGCGGGCCAGCCACGGCACCACGGTGAACAGCGCGACGGTGCCGGGCACCCACACCCAGCCGAAGGCGCCCGTCAGCCAGTCGAGCGCGGGGGCGCCGGGCCGGGTGGCCGCGAACACCCCCCAGGCGCCGCCGACCGCCGACACCCCGCCTGCGACGCCCGTCAGCGCGACCAGCCAGCCGACGGGGTGCCGCCGCCGGGACAGGATGACCGCGCCGACGGTGCCGTAGACGGCCGCCACGGTGACGTCGACGGCGGTGAACAGCAGGTCCCCGGCGGACATCCCGCCCCCGGCGGCGACGTGCAGCACGGCGGCGGTCCCGGCGAGCAGCCAGGCGACCAGGGCGATCGCGAGCGCCACCCGGGGCACCCCGTCGCGTCCCTGGTCGCGCGCGCCCGAACCCTCCCGGTCCATGGCGTCACCGTAGGGGCAGACCACCACAGAACGGGAGGGTTCGGGCGCAACGGCGACGATCACCGCCGGTCGCCCACCGCGAACCCGATCGCGGTCACCAGCAGCCAGAGCGGCCCGGTGAACCCGGCCATGTACTGCAGCGGGGAGATGCCCAGCAGCAGCGTGAGCCCGCCGAGCACGGCACCGACCCAGCCGAGCCAGCGCGGCGCCGCCGCGTGCCGGAGCGCCGCGACCGCCACCGCCACCCCGGACAGCCCCGCCCCGACCCACAGCCACGGGATGGTCGCGATCCAGTCGCTGAAGAACGCGCCCGACTCCGGGACGATCAGGTCGACGTCGGCGAGGCCGAACATGAACTGGGTGTCGAGCCCGGACCCGAGCAGCCCCGCGACGGCCACCAGCAGCAGCCCGCCGGACGCGACCGACGGCAGCAGGCTCCCCGCAGGCGCCTGCTGGGACAGCCGCCGCGACAGGCCTGCGGCGAAGACGACGGCCAGCAGCGCCGACAGGATCGTCGCGGTGTGGAACAGCAGCAGCGTCGCGGT
Source organism: Cellulomonas sp. Y8 (assembly GCF_008033115.1). Classification (NCBI taxonomy): domain Bacteria; kingdom Bacillati; phylum Actinomycetota; class Actinomycetes; order Micrococcales; family Cellulomonadaceae; genus Cellulomonas; species Cellulomonas sp. Y8. Next base: position 543,817 of record NZ_CP041203.1, on the reverse strand, counting down.
GCGCCCGGACAGGTCCGCGATGATCGCGTCCGCGTCGCCAGCGGTCTCCTCCCAGTTCACGCCGAGCGCCATCGAGGCCTGGATGCCGACCAGGCCGGTCAGCCCGGCGGCGATGCCGGCGAGCGCCCAGCCGCGCGGCTGGGGGCGCACCCGGGTGGCCGCGGCCGACGCCGGGGTCGTCATGGGCGAGGTGTCGTGCGTGGTCATGTCCAGCCCTTTCGTGAGGGGGAGGCCCGGTGCCTCCGCCGGGCACGACGCTCGGCCGGGGCACGTCCCGGGCGGAAGGGCGGAGAGCCCGGGCCGCCGGGCGATCGGGGCGGGCGCGCCGGCGTGCGCGTGCGCGCGCCCTCCGCCTCCCGGCGCGTCCTGCGCCCATCGGCGTGGGCGAGGCCGGAAGGCGTAGGCGTGCCGTCCGGCCCGCTCCGACCACCCGCGGGGTATCCCGGTGCGGCCCGCTGGCCGCCCTCGCTACACTCGTGCGCACAGGCACCGATCCGGCCATCACCGGGGAGCCTCCGGAAGAACAGGGCGGCAGCACCACCGGCGCCCCCAGTAGAACCGGACGGGGCAGGCCCGTCACAGCCGTCGCAGAGAGTGGTCGCGCGCCGACCCCGCCCCCGGCGGGACCCGGCGATCGGCAAGCGGGGTGGTACCGCGGTGCGCACCGGGCGAGAGCCGGGCGGGCGTCGTCCCCGTGGATCCGCCACCGCACCGCGAGCCCCCGGGCCCGCCGACCACCAGGAGCGCCATCCGCCATGGCCTATCCGCTGCACCGCACCCCGAGCGGCAAGCACGCCGCCCCCGTCGCGCCCGGCGCGTCGTTCGGCCTGCCCGCGTCCCCGGACCTGCCGGCGCTGGAGAAGGACGTCCTCGCGTACTGGGAGTCCGACGGCACGTTCCAGGCGTCGATCGACGCGCGTGACGCCGGCACCGACGGCGCGAACGAGTTCGTGTTCTACGACGGCCCGCCGTTCGCGAACGGGCTGCCGCACTACGGCCACCTGCTGACCGGGTACGCCAAGGACATCGTCGGCCGGTACCAGACGCAGCGGGGCCGCCGCGTCGAGCGCCGGTTCGGCTGGGACACGCACGGCCTGCCGGCGGAGCTCGAGGCGGAGCGGATCCTCGGCATCACCGACAAGGCGCAGATCGAGGAGATGGGCATCAAGGCGTTCAACGACGCCTGCCGGACGTCGGTGCTGCGGTACACCGACGAGTGGCAGGTGTACGTGACGCGCCAGGCGCGGTGGGTCGACTTCGAGCACGACTACAAGACGCTCGACCCGACGTTCATGGAGTCGGTGATCTGGGCGTTCAAGCAGCTCTACGACAAGGGCTGGGCGTACGAGGGCTACCGCGTGCTGCCGTACTGCTGGAACGACCAGACGCCGCTGTCGAACCACGAGCTGCGGATGGACGACGACGTCTACAAGGACGTCCAGGACCAGACGGTGACGGTCACGTTCCCGCTGACCGGCCCCCGGGCGCAGGAGCTCGGGCTCGACGGCGTCGCCGCCCTCGCCTGGACGACGACCCCCTGGACCCTGCCGACCAACTCGGCGCTCGCGGTCGGCCCCGACGTGACCTACGCGGTGGTCCCCGCCGGCCCGAACGGCACCTCCGCGACGGCGGAGCAGTTCCTCCTCGCCCGCGACCTCGTCAGGGGCTACGCCAAGGACCTCGGCTACGACTCCGCCGAGGACGCCCTGGCCGCTGTGACCCGCGAGGTGCGCGGCGCCGACCTGGCCGGAGTCCGGTACGAGCGGCTGTTCGACTACCTGGCGGACCAGCAGGGCATGGCCGAGCACGGCTTCCAGATCCTGCTCGCCGACTACGTCACGACCGAGGACGGCACCGGCGTGGTGCACCAGGCCCCGGCGTACGGCGAGGTCGACCAGGAGACCTGCGAGGCGGTCGGCATCCCGACGGTGCTGAGCGTCGACGAGGGCGGGAAGTTCACGTCCCTCGTGCCCGACTTCGAGGGCCAGCAGGTCTTCGAGGCCAACAAGCCGATCACCCAGCGGCTGCGCGCCGACGGCCGGCTGCTGCGCCAGGCGTCCTACGTGCACTCCTACCCGCACTGCTGGCGGTGCCGGAACCCGCTGATCTACAAGGCCGTGTCGTCCTGGTTCGTGAAGGTCACGGCGTTCCGCGACCGGATGGTCGAGCTGAACCAGGACATCTCCTGGGTGCCGGAGCACATCCAGGACGGGCAGTTCGGCAACTGGCTCGCGAACGCGCGCGACTGGTCGGTGTCCCGCAACCGGTACTGGGGCACGCCGATCCCGGTGTGGGTGAGCGACGACCCGGCGCACCCGCGCATCGACGTCTACGGCTCGTTCGCCGAGCTGGAGGCCGACTTCGGCCGGCTGCCGCTGAACGACGCCGGCGAGCCCGACCTGCACCGGCCGTTCATCGACGAGCTGACCCGCCCGAACCCGGACGACCCGACCGGGCGCTCGACCATGCGCCGGATCCCGGACGTGCTGGACGTGTGGTTCGACTCCGGGTCGATGCCGTTCGCCCAGGTGCACTACCCGTTCGAGAACGCCGACTGGTTCGAGCACCACTACCCGGGCGACTTCATCACCGAGTACATCGGGCAGACCCGCGGCTGGTTCTACCTGCTGCACGTGCTGGCGACGGCGCTGTTCGACCGCCCGGCGTTCCGCACGTCCGTCTCGCACGGCATCGTGCTGGGCTCGGACGGCCGCAAGATGAGCAAGTCGCTGCGGAACTACCCGGACGTCAACGAGGTGTTCGACCGCGACGGCTCGGACGCGATGCGCTGGTTCCTCATGGCGTCGCCGATCCTGCGGGGCGGCAACCTGGTCGTCACCGAGGAGGGCATCCGCTCGGAGGTCCGCCAGGTGCTGCTCCCGCTGTGGAGCACCTGGTACTTCTTCGCGCTGTACGCCAACGCGGCGAACGACGGGACCGGTCTCACCGCCGGCCGGGTCACGCCCGGCACCCCGGTCACCACCATGGACCGGTACGTGCTGGCCCGGACCCGGAAGCTGGTCGAGACCGTCACCGCGCAGCTCGACGCGTACGACGTGCCGGGCGCCTGCGAGACCGTCCGCGTGCACCTGGACCTGCTGACCAACTGGTACGTCCGCACGCAGCGCGACCGGTTCTGGTCCGAGGACCAGGCGGCGTTCGACACGCTGTGGACGTCGCTCGAGACGCTGACCCGCGTCATGGCGCCGCTGGCCCCGCTGCTCTCCGAGGAGGTGTGGCGCGGCCTGACCGGCGACCGCTCGGTGCACCTGACCGACTGGCCCACCCTGGGCGACGGCTCGGCGGACGACCTGGCGCTCGCGGCCGACGACGACCTGGTCGCCGCGGTCGACGGCGTGCGGGAGGCGGTGTCGGCGGCGCTGGCGCTGCGCAAGGCCAACGGCCTGCGCGTCCGCCAGCCGCTGAACGAGCTGCGGGTCGCCACGGCGACGCCCGGGGCGCTGGCGCCGTTCGCGGACCTGCTCGCGGCCGAGCTCAACGTCAAGCACGTCGCGCTCTCGACGGTCGAGGAGGCCGCCGCCGGCGGCGTCGCGGTCCGGAGCAACCTCGCGGTGAACGCCCGCGCCGCGGGCCCGCGCCTGGGCCGCGGCGTCCAGGCGGTGATCCGCGCCGCGAAGGCCGGGGACTGGTCGACGGACGCCGAGGGCACGGTGGTCGTGCGCACCGACGACGGCGACGTCCCGATGCAGCCGTCCGAGTACGAGCTGACGACCACGATCGACGTCACGACGGCCGAGGGCGAGGCCCCGACGCTGGCCGCGGGCGTCCTGCCCTCGGGCGGGTTCGTGGTGCTCGACCTGGCGCTGGACGAGGCGCTGCTCGCCGAGGGCTACGCCCGCGACGTGGTCCGTGCGGTGCAGGACGCCCGCAAGGCGGCCGACCTCGTGGTCACCGACCGGATCCGGCTGACGCTGGGCGTCCCGGCGGAGCACCGCGCGGCGGTCGACGCGCACCGGGAGTTCATCGCGCGGGAGACGCTGGCGACGGAGGTGGTCGTCGAGGACACCGACGGCTCCGAGCTCACCGTCGGCGTCGAGCGGGTGGCCGCCTGATGGCCGCCGCGAAGGGCCGCGGGGGAGCGGACCACCAGCGCGACGAGGCCGCCGCAGCCGCCCGCCGCGCCGCGGACGAGGTGTACGCCGGCATCCTCGAACGGGCGCCCGAGCACGACATCGACCCGACCCTGGACCGGGTCGCGGCGGTGTGCGAGCTGCTCGGCGACCCGCAGAAGGCGTACCGGGTCGTGCACCTCACGGGCACGAACGGCAAGACGTCGACCGCGCGCATGGTCGAGCGGCTGGTGCGCGAGCACGGGCTGCGCACCGGCCGGTTCACCAGCCCGCACCTGCACCGGGTGACCGAGCGCATCGCGATCGACGGGGAGCCGATCTCCGACGAGGCGTTCGTGGCCACCTGGCAGGACGTCGCGCCGTACGTGCACATGGTCGACGTCAAGGAGCAGGAGGCCGGTCGGCCCCGGCTGAGCTTCTTCGAGGTGTTCACGGTCATGGCGTTCGCGGCCTTCGCGGACGCCCCGGTGGACGTCGCGGTGGTCGAGGTCGGCATGGGCGGTCGCTGGGACGCCACGAACGTCGCCGACGGCGAGGTCGCGGTCATCACGCCGGTCGCCTACGACCACGAGCGCTGGCTCGGGCACACCCTCGTCGAGATCGCGGGGGAGAAGTCGGGGATCGTCAAGGACGGCGCCACCCTCGTGCTGTCGACGCAGCAGGAGGACGCCGAGGGCGTCATCCTGCACGCCGCGGCCGAGCACGGGGCGCGGGTGGTCCGCGAGGGCGTCGACATCGACGTGGTGGACCGGCAGGTCGCGGTCGGCGGGCAGCTGCTCACGCTGCGCGGCACCGGCGGCGTCTACACGGACGTGTTCCTGCCGCTGCACGGCGAGCACCAGGCGCACAACGCACTCGCGGCGCTCGCGGCCGTCGAGGCGCTGATCGCGGGCGGCGGCGCGCTGGACGGGTCGGTGGTGGAGGCGGCGTTCGCCGACGTCGACTCGCCGGGCCGCCTGGAGCTGGTCCGGTCCAGCCCGACCGTCCTCGTCGACGGGGCGCACAACCCCGCGGGCGCGGAGGCGCTGGTCGCGGCGGTCGAGGAGGCGTTCGCGTTCCAGCGGATCGTCGGGGTGGTCGGGGCGATGGCGGACAAGGACCCCGAGGCGATCCTCGCGGTGCTGGAGCCGTACCTGGCCGAGGTCGTCGTGACGCGGGCGTCGAACCCGCGGGCGATGGAGGTCGACGACCTGGCCGAGATCGCGGTCGACGTGTTCGGCGAGGACCGGGTCCACGTCCGCGAGCGGCTCGACGAGGCCGTGACCCTGGCGGCCGACCTCGCGGAGCGCGAGGTGGAGCGCGGCGCGGCCGTCCTCGTGACCGGGTCGATCTACCTGGTGGCCGAGGCGCGGGTGCTCACCGGCCGCGCCTGACGGGCCCGCGGCGGGCGGTGCACGAACGTGCACCCCCGCCGCACACCGTGCCCTTGACGGCCCGCGACCAGCGCGGCGAGTGTGAGCACTGTCGCGGCGAGGGCGCCGCGGTCCGGGTGCCGGGAAGGAAGCATCGCCGTGAAGAAGCTCATCAACGACCCCCAGAACGTCGTCGCCGAGTCGGTGGAGGGCTTCGGCCTCGCGCACGCCGACGTGGTCGAGGTGCACACCGACCCGCTGTTCGTCTCCCGCGCCGGCGGCGCCGTGAGCGGCAAGGTCGGCCTCGTGTCCGGCGGCGGCTCCGGCCACGAGCCGCTGCACGCCGGGTTCGTCGGCGACGGGATGCTCGACGCCGCCGTGCCGGGCGCGATGTTCACCTCGCCCACCCCGGACCAGATCGCCCCCGCGTTCGCGGCGGCCGACGGCGGGGCGGGCGTCCTCGCGATCGTCAAGAACTACACGGGCGACGTGCTCAACTTCGAGACCGCCGCCGAGCTCGCCGACGCCGACGACCTGACGGTCCGCACGGTGGTCGTGAACGACGACGTCGCGGTCGAGGACTCGCTGTACACCGCGGGCCGCCGCGGCGTCGCGGGCACCGTCGCGGTCGAGAAGATCGCCGGCGCGGCCGCCGCGCGGGGCGACGACCTGGACGCGGTCGTCGCGGTGGCGGAGAAGGTCGTCGCGAACGTGCGGTCGATGGGCGTCGCGCTGACCGCGTGCACCGTCCCGCACGCCGGCAAGCCGTCCTTCGACCTGCCGGACGACGAGCTCGAGATCGGCATCGGCATCCACGGCGAGCCGGGCCGGCGCCGCATCAAGGCCGCCCCGGCGGACGAGATCACCGAGATGCTGCTGACCCCCGTGGCCGACGACCTCGGCCTGGCGTCGGGGGAGCAGGTGCTGCTGTTCGTCAACGGCATGGGCGGCACGCCGCTGTCGGAGCTCTACGTCGTCTATCGTCAGGCACGCAAGCTGCTCGAGGGCCGCGGGGTCCAGGTGACCCCGCTCGCTCGTGGGCAACTACGTGACATCACTGGAGATGCAGGGCGCCTCGGTCACTGTCCTCCGGTTGGACGACGAGCTCACCGCGCTCTGGGACGCGCCGGTGCGCACGGCCGCGCTGCACTGGTAGCCGGCCCGCCGCCCTCCCGGGGGCGGGGTCGTGGGTCCGACGGCGGAGGTGGGAACGGGACATGACGGGTTCTCTGGACGGGCTGGGCGGTCGCCTGGGTGCGGCGCACGGCGCAGGTGGTCGCCGAGCACCGGGAGGAGCTCATCGAGCTCGACCGGCAGATCGGCGACGGCGACCACGGCGAGAACCTCAACCGGGGGTTCACCGCCGTGACGGCCAAGCTGGACGCGCTGGACGCCCCGCCGGGCGACGTCGGCGCCGTGCTCAAGCTCGTCGCCACGACCCTCATGTCCACCGTCGGTGGCGCCGCGGGCCCGCTGTACGGCACGGCCTACCTGCGCGCCGCGAAGGTGACCGGGCTGCCGGAGCTCGACAGCGCAGCGGTCGTGGCGCTGCTGGAGGCCGGCCTGGAGGGCATCGTCGTGCGCGGGAAGGCCACGACCGGCGAGAAGACGATGGTCGACGCGTGGACACCGGCGGTCGAGGCCGCCGTGGCCGCGTCCGACGCGGGCGCCTCCCCGGCCGCGGTGCTGGCGGCCGCGGCCGAGGCGGCGCGCGCCGGGGCCGAGGCGACGGTCCCCCTGGTCGCGACGAAGGGGCGCGCGTCCTACCTGGGCGAGCGCTCGGCCGGGCACCAGGACCCCGGCGCCACGTCGACCGCCCTGATCCTCGAGGCGGCGGCCGCGACCGCGGAGGCGACGGCATGACCGCCCCGGTCGCCCTCGTCCTGGTCTCGCACTCGGCGACGCTGGCCGAGGGCGTCCGGGAGCTGGCGGCGCAGATGGCTCCGGAGGTGCTGATCGTCGCGGCCGGTGGCGACGGCGCGGGCGGGCTCGGCACGAGCTTCGACCTGGTCGAGCAGGCGCTCGGCGAGGCGACGGCCGACGGCCGGTCCGCGGTCGTGCTCACCGACCTGGGGTCGGCGGTCCTCACCACCGAGTCCGTCCTGGAGCTCCTCGACGAGGACGTCGCGGCCCGGGTGCACCTGGCGGACGCGCCGTTCGTCGAGGCGGCGGTCGCCGCCGGGGTGACCGCCGCGGGCGGGGCGCCGGTGGGCGAGGTGCTCGGCGCCGCCGTGGCCGCGGGGGCGGGCTTCCCGCACGCCGCGGGGCCGGGGGAGGTGGCGCCCGAGGCGTCCGCCGAGCCTGCGCCGCCCGCGCCGCCGCACGCCGGCGACTCCGCCGCGCCCATCACCGCGCACGTCGTCGTGCGCAACCCCATGGGCCTGCACGCCCGCCCGGCCGCGGTGCTCGCCCGGATGATGGCCGGCTTCGACGCCGCCGTGCAGGTCGACGGGGTGAACGGCGCGAGCGTCCTGGAGCTCATGCAGCTCGCCGCCACCCAGGGACGGACCCTCGAGGTGACGGCCACCGGTCCGCAGGCGCGGGTCGCCGTGGACGCGTTCGTCGGGGCGGTCGAGGAGGGCTTCGGCGAGGTGTGACGGGCCTCGCACCTCCGTTGCCCTGGACAACTCTGCACGCTCTGCAATAATTCAGGACGTGCAAGAAGTCGTGGAGCCCGAGGGGCTGCGGGCGCGCAAGAAGCGCGCCCGCCTGGAGGCGTTCGTCGACGCGACCCACCGCCTCGCGGCGGAGCAGGGCCTGGACCGCGTGACGGTCGAGGCCATCTGCGCCGAGGTCGGCGTCTCGGTCCGCACGTTCTTCAACTACTTCGAGTCGAAGGACGACGCCGTGCTCGGCATGGAGCACTGGCGCCTCGACGAGGCCGCCGCCGAGGCGTTCGCGACCGGCGGCCCCACCGGCGACCTGCTCGCGGACATGCAGGCCCTCACCGCCAGCGCCCTCGACCACCCGCCGCTCGGCAAGGAGCGGATGGAGCGGGCCTTCGAGCTCGCGAAGGGCCACCCGGAGCTCATGCTCCGGGCCTACACCCACGTCCAGGGCCTGCACGACGAGATCGGCGCCCTGGTCCGGCGCCGGCTCGGGGACGCCGCCGACGAGTCCGCGGTCGCCCTGGTCGGGACCCTGCTGCTCGGCCTCGCGCACGCGACGTTCGTGCGCTGGGACACCGCCGGGGGGACCGGCGACGTCCAGGACCACCTGCCGTCGGTCGTCGCGGACCTCACCGCGATCTTCGCGCCCCGCTAGCACCCGTCGCGGTCCGGCCGCCCCCGCGGCCACCGCACCACCACCCGCCGCACCACCACCGCCGACGACGGCCCGCCCCGGCGTCGTCCCGGCGGCCCCGGCGCCGCCCGCACGAGAACGAGGTACCCATGGCCACCGCCGCCCCCGCCCCCGACAAGCCCCTGGTGGAGCTGAACCAGCGCACCGTGTGGCTGATCTTCGGGGCCCTGCTCGCCAGCATGCTGCTGTCGTCCCTCGACCAGTCGATCGTCGGCACCGCGATGCCCACGATCGTCGGCGAGCTCAACGGCGTCGAGCACCAGGGCTGGGTCGTGACGATCTACATCCTGGCGATCGCGATCGTCATGCCGCTGTACGGCAAGTTCGGCGACCTGTGGGGGCGGCGCTGGCCGTTCCTGGTCGCGATCAGCCTGTTCACGCTCGCGTCCGCCGGCGCCGGCTTCGCGCAGACGTTTCACGAGCTGGTCATCTGGCGCGGCGTCCAGGGCCTCGGCGGCGGCGGCCTGATCATCCTGTCGCAGGCGATCATCGCCGACATCGTGCCCGCCAAGGAGCGCGGCAAGTACATGGGCCCGATGGGCGCGCTGTTCGGCGTCTCCGCGGTCGCCGGCCCGCTCCTCGGCGGCCTGTTCACGGACCACTTCGACTGGCGCTGGTGCTTCTGGATCAACATCCCGATCGGCATCGCCGCGCTCGTCGTCGCGTGGTTCACGCTGAAGCTGCCCAGCCACCGGTCGAACCGCCCGCTCGACGTCGCCGGCATCGTCCTGCTGACCCTGGCCACCTCCGGCCTGGTGCTCGTCACGTCGTGGACCTCGCTGTCCGGCGAGGGCGGCTACGACTGGTCCGACCCGCGCCTCGTCGGCCTGCTGGTCGGCACCCTGGCCGCCGCCGTGGCGTTCGTGCTCGTCGAGCTGCGCGCCGCCGAGCCGATCCTCCCGCTGCGCCTGTTCAAGAACCCGACGTTCACCCTCGCCACCGGCATCGGCCTGGTCATCGGCATGGGCATGTTCGCGTCGCTCGCGTTCCTGCCGACGTTCCTGCAGATGTCGACCGGCTCCGGGGTGACCGAGTCCGGCCTGCTCATGCTCCCGATGACCGTCGGCGTCATGCTGACCTCGATCGCCTCGGGTCTCGCGATCACGAAGACCGGGAAGTACAAGGCGTTCCCCATCACCGGCATGGCGATCACGACGCTCGGCCTGGCGTGGCTCACCACCATCACGGGCGACATGTCGATGGTGCTGTTCGGCGCGATGATCTTCACGCTCGGCGCGGGCCTCGGCCTGGTCATGCAGACCGTCGTCCTGGCCGTGCAGAACTCCGTCGACCCGCACGAGCTCGGCACCGCCACCTCGGCGAACAACTTCTTCCGCGAGATCGGCGCCGCGGTGGGCACCGCGCTGTTCAGCACGATCTTCACCACGCGGCTGTCCGAGCGGCTGGAGTCCGTGTTCGCGGGCGCCGGCTCCGCGGGGATCGACACCGGCGGCTCCGCCGAGTCGCTGACCCCTGCTCTCGTCTCCCAGCTGCCCGAGCCGCTGCACGACGGCGTGGTCACCGCGTACACCGAGGCGCTCGCCCCGGCGTTCTGGTACCTGGTGCCGCTGCTGGCGGTCGGCTTCGTGCTCACGCTGTTCCTGCGCGAGGTGAAGCTGTCCGACGTCGCCGGCATGGTGGCGCGCGGCGAGGCGACCGCCGCGGCCCCGGCGGCGCCGGCGACCGTCTCGGCCGGCGTGGGTGCGACGGGGGCGACCCCGGGCGCGTCCGCCCCGGGCGAGAGCGCGGGCCCGGACCACGGCTCCGCCGACGACCGCAGGTAGCCTGCGCGGGTGAGCATGCACTCCTCCCGGCCCGTGCGCCAGAAGCGCCCCGCCAAGCCCCAGTTCACCTCGATGATCCTGGTCCTCGAGGGCGTGCTGGTGCTGTTCGCGGCGCTGACGGCGTACGGGCTGGCGCAGGCCGGCGTCGTCGCGGCGTCGCCGGCGGTGCTCTGGACCGTCGCGGGCGTGCTGTTCGTCGTGCTCGTCGTGCTGTCCCGGCTGGTCACCGCGCCGGGCGGCTACGTCGCCGGGTCGGTCGCGCAGGTGGTCGTCATCGCCTGCGGGTTCGTGATCCCGCTGATGTTCGCGCTCGGCCTGCTGTTCGCGGTGCTCTGGTTCGTGTCCCTGCGCCTGGGCGCGCGGATCGACCGCGAGCGGGCGGCGTTCGACGCCGAGTACCCGGACCAGACCCCGCAGGGCGGCCTCCCGCCCCGCGCCCAGGACCCGCCGGCCGCGCCCACGCAGCCCTGACGGGTTCGTTAGGGTTCGGGGCATGAGCGACATCCAGCGCACCCTCGTCCTGGTCAAGCCCGACGGCGTCAGCCGCGGACTCTCCGGCGAGGTCCTCCGCCGCATCGAGGCCAAGGGCTACACCCTCGTGGCCGTCGAGCTCCGCACCGCCGACGACGCCCTCCTGGAGGAGCACTACGCCGAGCACCAGGGCAAGCCGTTCTTCCAGCCCCTCGTCGACTTCATGAAGTCCGGCCCGGTCCTGGCCGTCGTGGCCGAGGGCCACCGCGTCATCGAGGGCTTCCGTTCGCTGGCCGGCGCCACCGAGCCCACCACCGCCGCGCCCGGCACCATCCGCGGCGACCTCGGCCGCGACTGGGGCCTCAAGGTCACCCAGAACCTCGTGCACGGCTCGGACTCCGAGGAGTCGGCGGCCCGCGAGATCGCCCTCTGGTTCCCGGCCCTGGCGGTCTGACCCACCACCTCCCGGGGCACGGGCCGCGGCCGCACTAGGCTGCGGCCCGTGCACCTGAAGACGCTCACCCTGCGCGGGTTCAAGTCGTTCGCCTCGGCGACGACGCTGAACCTCGAGCCCGGGGTGACCTGCGTCGTCGGGCCGAACGGCTCCGGCAAGTCCAACGTCGTCGACGCGCTCGCCTGGGTCATGGGCGAGCAGGGCGCCAAGTCGCTGCGCGGCGGCAAGATGGAGGACGTCATCTTCGCCGGCACCTCCGGCCGCCCGCCGCTGGGCCGGGCCGAGGTCGCGCTGACCATCGACAACACCGACGGCGCCCTGCCGATCGAGTACACCGAGGTCACGATCTCGCGGACGCTGTTCCGCAACGGCGGCTCGGAGTACGCGATCAACGGCCGCGCGTGCCGGCTGCTCGACATCCAGGACCTGCTGTCCGACTCCGGCCTCGGCCGTGAGATGCACGTCATCGTCGGCCAGGGCCAGCTCGACGCCGTGCTGCGCGCGACCCCGGAGGAGCGCCGCGGGTTCATCGAGGAGGCCGCGGGTGTCCTCAAGCACCGCAAGCGCAAGGAGAAGGCGCTCCGCAAGCTCGACGCGATGCAGGCGAACCTCACCCGGCTCACCGACCTGACCGCGGAGCTGCGCCGCCAGCTCGGCCCGCTCGGGCGGCAGGCCGAGGTCGCGCGCCGCGCGCAGACCGTGCAGGCCGACCTGCGCGACGCCCGCGCCCGGCTGCTGGCCGACGACCTGGCGCAGCTCACCGCGCAGCTGGAGCAGGAGATCGCCGACGACACGGCCCTGCGGGCCCGCCGGGCCGAGGCGGAGGCGGCGCTGGACGCCGCCCGCACCAGGCTCGCGGCGCTGGAGCGCGAGGCGGCCGAGGCGGCGCCCGCGCTCGGCGAGGCGTCCGACGTCTGGTACCGGCTGTCCTCGCTGCGCGAGCGCCTGCGCGGGACGGCCTCGCTGGCCGCGGACCGCGCGCGGCTCCTGGGGAGCGCCGGCCCCGAGCCGGCCCGCGGGCAGGACCCGGACGACCTGGAGCGCCAGGCCGAGCGCGTGCGCGCCGCCGAGACCGAGCTCACCGCCGAGGTGGACGCCGCCCGCGCCGCGCTGGAGGCCGCGCAGGCGTCGCGCCAGGAGGCGGAGGGTGCCGCCGCGGCGGCGGAGAAGGCGCTGGCCACGGTGCTCCGCGGCGCGGCCGACCGCCGGGAGGGGCTCGCGCGGCTCGCCGGGCAGGTCGGCGCGCGGCGCAGCCGGCTGGAAGCCACCGAGGCCGAGATCGGCCGGCTCCGCGAGACGCTGACCGCCGCCGAGCGCCGCGGGCACGAGGCGACCGTCGAGTTCACCGCCCTCGAGACCCGGGTCGCCGGCGTCGAGGAGGGCGAGGAGGACCTGGACGCCGCGCACGAGGCGGCTGCCGAGGCCGTCGAGACCGCGTCCGCGCGGGTCGCCGAGCTGACGGCGCAGCTGACCGAGGCCGAGCGCGAGCGCGCCGCGCTGGAGTCCCGCATCGAGACGCTCGAGCTCAGCCTGACCCGCAAGGACGGCGCCGGCGCGCTGCTCGCGGCGGACGACCTGGTGGGCGTGGTCGGCTCGGTCGCCGCGCTGCTCGGCGTCGCGGCCGGGGACGAGGACGCGATCGTGGCGGCGCTCGGTGCGTCCGCGGACGCGGTGGCGGTCGAGTCGGTGGAGGCCGCGGTGGACGCCATCCGCTGGCTGCGCGAGCAGGACGCCGGGCGGGCGGGGCTCGTCGTCGCGGCCGGGGACGCGGCGGACGCGGGCGACGAGGACCAGGGCGCGGCCCCCGGGGGCGCCGACTGGGCCCTCGACCTCGTCCAGGCGCCGCCGGCCGTCGTCCCCGCCGTGCGGCGGCTGCTGCGGGGCGTCGCGGTGGTGGACGACCTGGTCGCCGCGCGAGGCGTGCTGCGCGACCGCCCCGACCTCGTGGTCGCGACCCGCGCCGGGGACGTGCTCGCCGCGCACCGCGCCTCCGGCGGATCCGCCACCGCGCCGAGCGCCCTGCACCTGCAGTCCGCCCTGGACGACGCCCGGCAGGGCGCCGAGGCCGCGGCGGCGCGCGCGGAGCAGGCGCGGTTCGCCCTGGTGGGCGCGCGCGAGGCCGAGGAGACCGCCCGCGCCGAGTACCAGCGCACCCTCGACGAGCTCAACGAGTCCGACGCCGCGCTGGCCGCGGTCGCCGAGCAGCTCGGCCACCTCGGCGCCACGGCCCGCGCCGCGCGGAACGAGGCGGAGCGCGTCCAGGCGTCGCTGACCACCGCCGAGCAGACCCTCGCCGACGGCGTTGCCGAGCTGGCCGAGCTGACCGAGCGGCTGGCCGCCGCCGAGGCCGAGCCCGCCGACACCGACGCCGCGATCGAGGAGCGCACCGGGGAGCGGGACGCCGCGAACGCGGCCGCGACCGCCGCGCGCGGCAAGGAGACCGAGGCCCGGCTCAGCCTGCGCACCGCCGAGGAGCGCGCGCGGGCGCTGTCCGGCCGCGCCGAGTCGCTCGACCGCGCCGCGCGCACCGAGCGGGCCGCGCGCGAGCGCGCCGCCGAGCGGGAGCGCGCCCGCGCCCGGCAGGCCGCCGTCGCCACCGCCGTCGCCCTGGGCGCGACCCAGGCCCTCGGGGCGATCGAGCACGCGCTGCAGCGGGCCGCCGACGAGCGGGACGCCGCCGAGGCCGCGCGCGCCGAGCGGGAGACCGCGCTGTCCGCGGTGCGGTCGCGCGTCGACGAGACCCAGCGCGAGGTCGCCCGGCTGACGGACGCCGCGCACCGGGACGAGGTGCTGCGCGCGGAGCAGCGGCTGCGGGTCGAGCAGCTGCAGATCCGTGCCGTCGAGGACCTCGGCATCGACCCGGCGGTGCTGGTCGAGGAGTTCGGCCCGCACCGGTCCGTCCCGGTCCTCACCCCGCCCGCGGCCGGGGCGGGCGACGACGAGGACGCCGGCCCCCGCGAGGTGCCGTACGTCCGCGCCGAGCAGGAGAAGCGGCTGAAGGCGGCCGAGCGCGCGCTGTCGCAGCTGGGCCGGGTCAACCCGCTGGCCCTGGAGGAGTTCGCGGCGCTCGAGGAGCGGCACAAGTTCCTGGTCGAGCAGCTCGCCGACCTCAAGAAGTCGCGCGCCGACCTGCTGGAGATCGTCAAGGAGATCGACGAGCGCGTCGAGCGGGTGTTCGCCGACGCCTACCGCGACACCGCCGAGCAGTTCGACCGGGTGTTCCCGCGCCTGTTCCCGGGTGGCGAGGGCCGGCTGGTGCTGACCGACCCGTCCGACATGCTGACCACCGGCATCGAGGTCGAGGCCCGGCCCGCCGGCAAGAAGGTCAAGCGGCTGTCCCTGCTGTCCGGCGGCGAGCGGTCGCTCACCGCCGTGGCGCTGCTCGTGTCGATCTTCAAGGCCCGGCCGAGCCCGTTCTACGTGATGGACGAGGTCGAGGCCGCGCTCGACGACGCGAACCTGGGCCGGCTGCTGGAGATCTTCCGCGAGCTGCAGGAGGACTCCCAGCTGATCGTCGTGACGCACCAGAAGCGGACGATGGAGATCGCCGACGCCCTGTACGGCGTGACGATGCGCGGCGACGGCGTCACGACGGTCATCTCCCAGCGGCTCCGCGACGAGGTCCCCGCCTGACGGTGTGAAGATCGCGTGGGGGTTCGCCGCCGATGCGGGCGCCGTCCCCGCGGCTCCCAGGTCGACGGCGGACAATCGTCCCCATGGGCGGCTATCTCGTGGTGATCGGGCTGGCGCTCGTCGCGGCCATCGGCGTGATCGTCCTGGCGAACGCGGCGGGCGACGGCGGGACCGACCTGCGCACGTTCTGGGCCGACCTCCGCAACGGGCTGCGCCGGCGCCGGGACCGTGACGCGGAGGCCCCGGTCGTCGACGAGGCGGAGCCGGTGGACGTCCCGTTCGAGCAGCTGTTCGCCGAGGCGTCCCAGCCCGACGACGGCTACCTGCAGCTCGACGAGCTCGCGGAGATGCTCGAGCGGACGGGCGAGCGCGCCGTCCGGCTGCGCGAGCACCTGCCCTACCCGCGGGCCGGGGCCGGGGAGCCGGCCGAGCGCCTGGTCGTCCAGGACGGGGTGGCCGCGCCCGCCGTCGCGGACCCGGACCGCCCTCCGGCGCCGCACGAGCACGCGCGGCGCGCGCCCCGCCGCAGCGGCCACGTCCCGGTCCGGAGGGCCACCGTGGTCCCCGCCGCCGCCCGGCCGACCCCGGCCGCGAGCGTCGCCGGTCCCGCGACGCCCCCGCCGTCGGTCCCGCCGCAGCGCGGCGACGCCTGACCGGCGCCGCCCCCGCGCCGCGTCCCGCCCGCCCGCCTGACAGACTGTCCCGGTGGACTCGAACGACCTCCTGAACCTGCTCCTCGTCGGCGTGCCGGCCCTGGCGATCCTCGGCGGCGGCGCTGCCGTCCTCCAGCGGCGCCGGAACGCGGGCGACCGCGACCGGACCGACGAGCGCCCCGCGGAGGGATCGGGCACGGGCACCTCGACGCTCGAGCGCCCGGTCCCCGACGCCGCGGGCCCCGAGGCGCCGACCGCGCCCGGCGCCCCGGCGCCCGAGGACGCCGCGACCGCCCCCGCGCTCGAGGTCCCCGCCCCGACGGCCGGCCGGCTCACCCGGCTCCGGGACCGCCTGGCCCGCTCGGGCTCGCCGCTCGGCGCCCGCATGCTCCAGGTGCTGTCCCGCGACCACCTGACCGAGGACGACTGGGACGAGCTCGAGGAGACGCTCCTGCTCGCCGACGTCGGCGCCGGCCCGTCCGCCGACCTGGTCGAGTCGATCCGCACCCGGGCCCGCGTCCAGGGCCTGAAGGACCCGGCCCAGGTCCGCGCCCTGCTCCGCGAGCAGCTGCTGGCGCTGGTCGACCCGTCGCTCGACCGGACCCTGTCGACCGCCCCGCAGACCGGGGAGGACGGCGTGACCGTCCCGGCGGTCGTCCTGGTCGTCGGTGTCAACGGCACCGGCAAGACCACGACCGTGGGCAAGCTCTCCCGCGTGCTCGTCGCCGACGGCCGCACCGTGCTGCTCGGCGCGGCGGACACGTTCCGCGCCGCGGCCGCCGACCAGCTCGAGACCTGGGGCTCGCGCGTCGGCGTGCGCACCGTGCGCTCCGACCGCGACGGCGCCGACCCGGCGTCGGTCGCGTTCGAGGCGGTCCGGGAGGGCGCGGCCGAGGGCGTCGACGTGGTCCTGGTCGACACCGCCGGCCGGCTCCAGAACAAGGCCGGCCTCATGGACGAGCTCGGCAAGATCACCCGGGTCATCACGCGCACCGCGCCGCTGTCCGAGGTGCTGCTGGTGCTCGATGCCACCACCGGCCAGAACGGCATGAACCAGGCGCGCGTGTTCGCGGAGGTCGCCGGCGTGACCGGCATCGTGCTGACCAAGCTCGACGGCACCGCGAAGGGCGGCATCGTCGTCGCCGTGCAGCGCGAGCTGGGCGTGCCGGTGAAGCTCGTCGGGCTCGGCGAGGGGCCGGACGACCTGGCGCCGTTCGACCCGGAGGAGTTCGTGGACGGCATCCTGGGCTGACGCCACGGGGGTGCCGGTCCTGCTTCGAACTGGCGTTGTGGTCGCCTCGCGGGTATCGCTAGCGTTCAGGACGACATCAGCCGCAGTTCGAACGAACGGAGCGGCAGCATGCCCACCTTCCTCCGGCGACTCGTCGCCGTCCTTCCCGTCACGGCCCTGGTCATCGGTGGGTCGGTGCTCGTCCACGCCGACCCGGCGGAGGCGTTCGGCTTCAACAGGGCCGTGAGCAGGTCGTGCGGCGACAACTGGGTCTCGAGCTCGGGCGATCTGACGAACGGCCAGGCGGTCACCAGTCACTACAGCGGCTCGTGCAACGACAAGCTGGTAGCGGGCCTCAACCACGGGGGCGCCGTCAAGTGGACGACGTCGCCGAGCGTCCGGGGCACCGCCAGGCACGCGGCGTCGGGGCTCGGAGACACGACCGGACGCCACAAGGGCTGCCCGTCGTGCGCCGTCACGCTCTCCTGATCGGTGTCGCCCTCGGGGGCGGCGGGATGGTGCTCTCCGCGTGCGGACCTGGAGATGACGAGAGTGAGGTGGTGCGGGAGCTCGTCTACCAATCCGTCGCCGAGGCGGAAGCCGAGGCTCGTGCGAACGGCTGGGACAGCCAGGTCCGGTTGCTTGAGGACGGCGTCGTCACAGCCGCCGAGTACGAGCAGGCGATCGACAACACCCGTGCCTGCGCCGAGCGTGGAGCCAACGGCATCACCGAACCCGTGCTGTCGCCGGTCGATAACTTGACCCTGGAGTTCGGCTTCCCCATCGGCGCGATGGCCGAGGAGGACGTCTGGGCCGTCAGCGACGACTGCTCGCAACAGCACCTGTGGACCGTTCAGGCTGCTTACGTCTCCACCCACGATGCCGTGATGGACGTCGACATCCGGGTCGACACCCTCGCCTGCATGGCTGATCACGGGCATCCGATAGCCGCGGAGGTGCGTAACGCCCGCGAGATGGCGTCCCGGATCGGACGCGATGCTGAGAGCCAGCTCGCGGAGTGCATCTCGGACGTCACCCTCAGGCTGCGTCCAGAGCTCGAGAGCATCGGAGTCTCGTGGTGAACGCCCCCGGTGTGGTGCGCCTGGCCCTCGCAGGCGTGGTCGTCCTCGTGTGGGTGGGCGGACCCGTGGCCGTGGTCGGAGCCTTGAGCCGCGAGGCGGGTGGTGTCCGGCTCGCGGGCGACGAGCCGGCGTGGGCGACCGTCCGTCCGCTGTCAGGGCAGGTCGAGCAACGGCTCGGTCTGGCCCTGTCATGGACGGCGGGACCCGTCGTCGTGGCCCCGGCGTGGGACGGCATCGTCGAGGTGCTCCACGTGGGCGCGGGGGATGTACTGCGCAGTGGTGATCAGGTGGCGGTCGTCGCCGGTGTGACTCGCATCGGGTTTGCTGGTGAACGGCCGTTCTCGCGCCATCTCCGGCGTGGCGACCGAGGGCCGGATGTCGGCGTGCTGCACGCTTTGCTCGAGCAGCGTGGGCTCTCACGCGGCCCGGGCGATCGGTTCGACCGGAAGACCGCAGCTGGCGTCCGTGCGCTCGCCACCGAGCTGGGCGCGCCGCAGACCGAGGTCCTCGACCCTGCGTGGTTCGTGCACCTGACCGCACCTGAGCTGGTCGTGACGACCGTCGACCTCGTAGTCGGCGCACCTGCTCCTGCACCCGGTTCGCAGGTCCTCCGGAGCGCGGCCAACCTCGTTGCAGCCCGGGTCACGTCCGAGGACTGGGTGGCGCGCGCGGTGGTCACCGGTCAAGCGGCGGTGCCGGATGACGGTGACGCGTCCATGCTCCCGGAGGGCGTCGATCTCGGAACGGACGCGCGGACTGTGCCCGCCGAGGCCGAGCTCCGGGTTCGCGGCTCCGCCATGGAACTGACCGAGGACCGGCGCCGTGTCGACGACGCGAGTCTGCTCGTGCTCGCCGCCGCTATCGAACCGGGCGCCGCCGGTGTCGACGCCGTCGCCGTCTCAGAGCCGGTGGTCGGCAGCTGGGCCGTTCCCTCAGCAGCGGTGCACGTGGATCCAGAAGGGAGGCCGAGCGTCCGGGTGCAACGGACCGGAGCTCAGATCGAGGTCGATGTGGAGATCATCGGGTCCGGCGGGGTGTCGACAACGGTCGTCGTCGGCGGGCTCGCGTCCTCGGACCTCGTGCAGGTTCCCGGTGGTTCGGCGGCGGAGAGGTGAGCGACGCCCTTCGAGGTGTCGAGGGCGAGTACGCCGGAGGCCTGGCGGTGTCGGGCATCCGGGTCGCGTTCGGTGATCGCTGCGTGCTCGACGGGGTTGAAGCCCGTGTGCCCAAGGCGTGCTCCGTGGCGTTGGTCGGACCTTCGGGCTCGGGCAAGACGACACTGCTCGCCGTGATCGGGGGTCTGCTCGCGGCCAGCGCTGGTGTGGTCCGCTACGCCGACTCGCGGGTGGACAGCCGTGACACAGCGTGGGTCATGCAGACCACCGCGCTGCTCGGAGCTCGCTCGGCCCGGTCGAACGTCGCGCTCGGCCCCTTGCACAAGGGACTCACGAGAGCACGGTCGTGCGCGATCGCGGACGCGGTGCTCGCGGAGCTCGGCATGGAGGAGTGGGCGCAGACTCAGGTGCGGCGGTTGTCGGGCGGAGAGCGGCAGAGGGTCGCGGTGGCGCGTGCGCTGGCGCAGGGCGCGCCGATCGTGATCGCGGATGAACCGACCGCGTCGCTCGACGCGCGCTCGCGCGACCGTGTCGTCGACGCCCTGCTGGCGGTCGAGGACGCCGGCCGGCTCGTCGTCATCGCGACGCACGACTACTGGGTGGCCGAGCGGTGCAGCACGGTGCTGGAGCTGGTCGACGGACGGGTGCGGTGACGCGCTCGCGCGCCCGGCTCCGCCATGTCGTGGGCGAGGCGGTCCGCGATCTCACAGCCCGGTGGATCCTCAGCGTGCTCGTCGCGGTGTGCTCTCGTGTGCGTGCGGGGCGTCGACTCTCGTGCTGACGTCACGCGACACGTCCCACATCCACGCGACCTGGGACGAGCACGTGCAGTCGGGCCGGTTCGTGCTGTCTCTCACGGGTCCGCGCGGCGCGGGGGTCGACGCGGCGACGTGTGCCGTCGTCGGGTCGTGGACGGGCGTCCGAGCGGCCGGGGGCAGGATCTCGACCGAGCCGGTACGCCTGGTGTCCGCACCCGGTGCCCGGTACGAGCTCGACCAGGTCACGTCCGGCTATCTCCAGGTGCTCTGGCCGGGGACGGCCGCTCCCCTCGCCGGGCAGGTGCTTGTGGGACCCTATCTCGCCGCGAGCGCCGGCGTGAGCACGGGCCACAGCCTCGCCTGGGTGGATTCCTCGGGCTCACGAGGCCGCGCGGAAGTGGCCTCGGTGCCCAGCACGGGGACAGCCCGCGAGCCGGTCGCTGACCGGCACATCCTGGCCGTGGCTCCCGCCGTGGGCCGTGTGGACCCGGTGCTTGGTCGACGTCGACCCCAGCCATCGAGACGCCGTGCTGGCCGCGCTCGTGACCTGGTCCTCCTCCACCGCGTCGGCACCCTTGCCGCTCGCCGACTTCACCAGAGCCGCCGATCCCGAGTCCCAGCTGGCCGGACGGGCGTCAGGCTGGTGGTGGGCCATCGCCGCAGGGGTGGTGCTGTCAGCGATCCTGGCGGTGTGGAGCACCCGGCGGGCCGACTTCGCGCTGCACAGGTTGCTCGGCGCAGACACTGGCACGATCGCGTTGCTCCTGGCGGTCGACACCGTGGTCCTCGTGCTCACACCCTTGCTCGTCGGCATCGCAGGGGCGGCGCTCGTGGTTGCGCCGGAACTCGCGCACGAGGTCGTCCGCGATCTCACCCTGCTCGACTGCGCTCGGTTGCTGGTCAGCATCGCGACCTTCCCGGTAGCAGGGCTGCTCGTGGTGGGGCGCGGTTCCGTCTTCCGAGCGTTGAAGGAGCGGTGAACCGCCCACCGTTCGTCCCGCCCCCTGAGACGCGGGCCGTCCCGTAACACGATGTTGACGCGCGCGGACCGCTCGTCACATCGGTGTAACACCGGTGGCGCCGTCGCGAAACGGCCGCGCACGACTCTGGTGCCCGATCCGGCAGACCGGCCGGCGAGGGGAGAGGCGTTCCACATGGATCTGGACACCGGAGCGACAGCCTGGATGCTGACGTCAGCGTCCCTGGTGCTGCTCATGACGCCGGGACTGGCGTTCTTCTACGGCGGCATGGTGCGCGGCAAGTCCGTGCTCAACATGATGATGATGTCGTTCATCAGCATCGCGGTGGTCGCCGTGGTGTACGTGTTCTGGGGCTGGTCGATGTCCTACGGCTCGGACGTCGCGGGGATCTTCGGCAACCCCGTTCGACCAGTTCGGTCTGTCGGGCGCGATCTGGGACGAGAACGGCGAGTACCTGATCGACGGGTACGGCGTGCCGGTCATCGTCGGCGTGGCCTTCCAGGTGACGTTCGCGATCATCACCGTCGCGCTGGTCTCCGGCGCGATCGCCGACCGCGTGAAGTTCGGCACCTGGGTCGCGTTCACCGCGCTGTTCGCGACGTTCAGCTACTTCCCGCTGGCGCACATGGTCTGGGGCGGCGGCGCGCTGTCCGGCTCGGAGAACGGCATCGCCGCGATGCTCTTCGGCACCACCGACGGGGCGGCCACGGTCGCACCGATCGACTTCGCCGGCGGCACCGTCGTGCACATCAACGCCGGTATCGCGGGCCTGGTGCTCGCGCTGATCGTCGGCCGGCGCAAGGGCTTCGGCAAGGAGCCGATGCGCCCGCACAGCCTGCCGTTCGTGATGCTGGGCGCCGCGCTGCTGTGGTTCGGCTGGTTCGGCTTCAACGCGGGCTCGGCGTTCACCGCCGACGGCACCGCGGGCCTCGCCTGGGTGAACACCACCGCCGCCACCGCGGCCGCGATGATCGGCTGGCTCATCACGGAGAAGATCCGCGACGGCCACGCCACCTCGCTCGGTGCCGCGTCCGGCGTCGTCGCGGGTCTGGTCGCCATCACCCCGGCCGCGGGTGCCCTGCGTCCGGTCACCGCCATCGTCCTGGGCGTGGTCGCCGGTGCGCTGTGCGCCCTCGCGGTCGGCCTGAAGTACCGGTTCGGCTTCGACGACTCGCTCGACGTGGTCGGCGTCCACCTGGTGGGTGGCCTCGTCGGCACCATCGGCATCGGGTTCCTGGCCGCCGAGGGTGGCCTGTTCTTCGGCGACGGCGTCAAGCTGCTCGTGGTCCAGGTGGTCATCGCCGTGCTGGCGCTGATCTTCTCCGGCTCGGTGACCGCGGTCATCGGGTTCATCCTGAAGGCCACGATGGGCTGGCGGGTCAGCGAGGAGGCCGAGGTCGGCGGGATCGACCTGGCCGTGCACGGTGAGACGGGTTACGAGACGCTGGGCGGCGCCCGCGTGGTGACGGAGGTGAAGGCATGACGAAGCTCGTGACGGCGGTCATCCAGCCGCATCGGCTCGACGACGTGAAGTCCGCCCTCGAGGCGGCGGGGATCCGCGGCCTGACGGTGAGCGAGGCCAGCGGCTACGGCCGCCAGCGCGGTCACACCGAGGTCTACCGGGGGGCCGAGTACACGGTCGACCTGGTCCCGAAGGTCAAGATCGACGTGCTGGTCACGGACGAGGACACCCCCGGTGTCGTCGAGGTGATCGTGAAGGCCGCGCAGACCGGCAAGATCGGCGACGGCAAGGTCTGGGTCGTCCCGGTCGAGGACGTCGCCCGGGTCCGCACCGGCGAGCACGGGCCCGAGGCCCTGTGACCGGGCGGTCCGCCCGAGCATGATCGACGCACGGTCGTCAGGGGGCACGGCCG
Organism: Cellulomonas sp. Y8; assembly: GCF_008033115.1. Taxonomy (NCBI): domain Bacteria; kingdom Bacillati; phylum Actinomycetota; class Actinomycetes; order Micrococcales; family Cellulomonadaceae; genus Cellulomonas; species Cellulomonas sp. Y8. The sequence continues at coordinate 521,036 of NZ_CP041203.1, read as the reverse complement.
GCGGCGAGACCCCGGAGGTCCCGCACCCCCAGCACGTGGGGGTGCGGGACCTCCGGGTCGAGCGGCTCGACCTCGCGGCGCGGCTGTCCGGCCCGGACGGCGACGGCGCCGCGCGCCGGCAGGCGGTCTCGGACCTCGTGCTCCGGCGCCTGGTCGAGCTCTGGGAGGACGCCACCGAGGGGCGCGAGACGCCGGGCATCGGCCTCGGCGCGGTCGGCAGTGTGGGCCGCGGCGACGCGAGCCCGGCCAGCGACCTCGACCTGCTGCTGGTGCACGACGGGCGCGGGCACTCCGCGGAGGAGCTCGCGGGGCTCGCGGACCGGCTCTGGTACCCGATCTGGGACGCGGGGCTGGACCTCGACCACTCGGTGCGGTCGCTGGCCCAGTGCCGGCAGGTCGCGTCGAAGGACCTGCCCGCGGCGGTCGGCCTGCTCGACCTGCGCCCCGTCGCGGGCGACCCCGGCATCATCCACCGGGCCCGGTCCGCCCTGCTGGCGGACTGGCGGTCCGCCGCCAGGCGCCGGCTGCCCGAGCTGCTGGCGTCCACCCGGCAGCGCGCGGAGCGGCACGGCGAGCTCGCGTACCTGATCGAGCCGGACCTCAAGGAGGCCCGCGGCGGCATCCGGGACGCGGTCGTGCTGTCCGCGCTGGCCGCGACCTGGCTGACCGACCGCCCGCACGGCGCCGTCGACCGCGCGCACGCGCACCTGCTCGACGTGCGCGACGCGGTGCAGACCGTCAGCCGGAGGCACACGAACCGGCTGCTGCTCGCCGACCAGGACGAGGTCGCCGAGCTGCTGGGCGTGGGGGACCGCGACGACCTGCTGGCCGGCCTGGCCGAGGCCGGCCGCGTCGTGTCCTACGCGCTGGACAGCACCGCCCGGAACGCGCGGCAGGCCCTGGCCCGCCCGGCGCGGCGCCCGGTGCTGGTGCGCGGCCGGCGGACGGCCCCGCGGCTGCGCACCGTCGGCGAGGGCCTGGTCGAGCACGACGGCGAGCTGGTGCTCGCGGCCGACGCCCAGCCGGCGGCCGACCCGCTGCTGTCCCTGCGCGCCGCCGCGACCGCCGCGCGCACCGGGCTCACGCTGTCGCCCATCACCGTCACCAGCCTGGAGCGCACGCCGCCGCTGCCCGAGCCCTGGCCGAAGGCCGCGCGCACCCTGCTGGTGCAGCTGCTCGCCACCGGCCCGGCGCAGGTGCCGGTGTGGGAGGCGCTCGACCTCGCGGGCGTGGTCACCACCTGGATCCCCGAGTGGGCCGGCGTGCGGAACCGTCCCCAGCGCTCGCCCATCCACCGGCACACCGTCGACCGGCACCTCGTCGAGGCCGCCGCGCGCGCCGCCGGGCTGCGCCGGACCGTCGACCGGCCGGAGGTCCTGCTGGTCGCCGCCCTGCTGCACGACATCGGCAAGCGCGCGGGGGCGGGGGACCACTCCGTCGAGGGCGCGCGCCTGGCGGGTCCGGTCGTGGCCCGCATGGGGTTCGGCCCGGACGACGCCGCGGACGTCGCGCGTCTGGTGCGGGAGCACCTGACGCTGTCCGAGCTCGCCACCGGGTCCGACCCGGACGACCCGGCGACGGTCGACGCGCTGCTCGCGGCGGTCGACCACCGGCCCGACCTGCTCGCCCTGCTCCGGGCCCTCACCGAGGCCGACGCGTCGTCCGCCGGACCCACCGCGTGGACCGCTTGGCGCGCCCAGCTCGTCGACGACCTCGTGGCGCGGGCGTCGGCCCGGCTGGCGGGTACCCTGGGACGTCCCTGACCGCCGAGAGAGCGTGAGGATCGCGCGGTGTTCGCCACCCTGTCCGACCGACTGACGTCGACCTTCAAGAACCTGCGCTCCAAGGGGCGGCTGTCCGAGGCGGACATCGACGCCACCGTGCGCGAGATCCGCCGCGCCCTGCTGGACGCCGACGTCGCCGTCCCGGTGGTGCGCCAGTTCACCGGCGCCGTGCGGGAGCGCGCGCTCTCCGCCGAGGTCTCGGGCGCGCTCAACCCGGCGCAGCAGGTCGTCAAGATCGTCAACGACGAGCTGGTGTCGATCCTCGGCGGCCAGAACCGGCCGCTGCACCTCGCGAAGAACCCGCCGAGCGTCATCCTGCTCGCGGGCCTCCAGGGCGCGGGCAAGACCACGCTCGCCGGCAAGCTCGCGCTGCACCTGAAGTCGCAGGGCCACACGCCGCTGCTGGTCGCGGCCGACCTGCAGCGCCCCAACGCCGTCACCCAGCTCCAGGTCGTCGGCGAGCGGGCCGGCGTGCCGGTGTTCGCGCCGCACCCGGGCAACCAGGGCAGCGAGCTCGACGTCGTCGCCGGCGCCGACCCGGTCGCCGTCGCCCGCGAGGGCCTGGCCACCGCGCAGGCGCGCCAGCACGACGTGCTCATCGTCGACACCGCCGGCCGCCTCGGCGTGGACGCCGAGCTCATGCGGCAGGCCGCGGACATCCGCGACGCCGTCAGCCCGGACGAGATCCTGTTCGTCATCGACGCGATGATCGGCCAGGACGCCGTCGCCACCGCCACGGCCTTCCAGGAGGGCGTCGGGTTCACCGGCGTCGTGCTGTCCAAGCTCGACGGCGACGCCCGCGGTGGCGCCGCGCTGTCCGTCGCGTCGGTCACCGGCCGGCCGATCCTGTTCGCGTCGACCGGTGAGAAGCTCACCGACTTCGAGGTGTTCCACCCCGACCGGATGGCCTCCCGCATCCTCGACATGGGTGACGTGCTCACCCTCATCGAGCAGGCGGAGCGGGCGTTCGACGCCGAGCAGGCCGAGGAGATGGCGGGCAAGCTCGCCTCCGGCCAGGGCTTCACGCTCGCGGACTTCCTGCAGCAGATGCAGCAGCTGAAGAACATGGGCTCGATGAAGAAGATGCTCGGCATGCTCCCCGGCATGGGGCAGATGCGCGAGGCCATCGAGAACTTCGACGAGCGCGAGGTCGACCGGGTCGAGGCGATCATCCGCTCGATGACCCCGGCCGAGCGCGACAACCCGAAGATCATCAACGGCTCCCGCCGCGCCCGCATCGCGCGCGGCTCCGGCGTCGAGGTCTCCGACGTCAACGGCCTGCTGGAGCGGTTCGCCGGGGCGCAGAAGATGATGCAGCAGATGGCCAAGGGCGGCGGCATGCCGATCCCCGGCATGGGCAACCTGCCGGGCACGGGCAAGAAGGGCCGCGGCCGCGTCGCCCCGTCCAAGAAGGCCAAGGGCAAGTCCGGCAACCCGGCCAAGCGCGCGCAGCAGGAGAAGGCCGCCGCCGACCGCGCCGCGGGCATCGCGCCGGCCGCCGCGCCCGCCGCGAAGGGCTCGGCGTTCGGCATCGGCGGCGGCGCCCCGCAGCAGCAGGACGCGTTCGACCCGTCGAGCATCGAGGACCTGCAGAAGTTCCTCGGCCGCTGACGGCCGCGGACCCGGATCGCGCGAGGGGGCGTGGATGGGGGACGTGCTGCACCTGACCGGCCCGGTCGTCCTGGACGACGACCGGGTCGTCGGCGAGGCGTGGGTCATCGGCGGGCGGCTGACGTTCGACCGGCCGGGCGGGGACTGGACGTCGGTCGACGGGTGGGTGGTCCCGGGCCTGGTGGACGTGCACTGCCACATCGGGCTCGCCGCCGAGGGGGCCGTCGACCGGGCCACCGCCGAGGCGCAGGCGGTGGCCGACCGGGAGGCCGGGGTGCTGCTGGTCCGCGACGCCGGCTCGCCCGCCGACACCGGGTGGGTGCACGCCCGCGAGGACCTGCCGCGGCTGATCCGCGCCGGGCGGCACCTCGCGCTGCCGAAGCGGTACCTGCGGCACTACGGGCGGGAGCTCGCGTCCGCCGACGCGCTGCCGGGCGCCGTGGCCGAGGAGGCGGCGCGGGGCGACGGCTGGGTCAAGCTCGTCGCCGACTGGATCGACCGGGACCTCGGCCCCGACGGCGACCTGCGGCCGCTGTGGCCGGACGACGTGCTGGCGTCCGCGGTGCGGGTCGCGCACGAGGCGGGGGCCCGGGTCACGGCGCACACCTTCTCGGGCGAGGCGCTCGACGGGCTCCTGGACGCGGGCGTCGACTGCCTCGAGCACGCCACCGGCGCGGAGGACCGGCACATCGCCCGCATCGCGGCGGCCGGCATCCCGGTGACGGCGACGCTGCTGCAGGTGGCCCAGTTCGGGGAGATCGCCGGGCGGGCCGAGAAGTACCCGGTGTACGCAGCCCGGATGCGGCGGATGCACGCGCGCCGGTACGCGCACGTCCGCGACCTGCACGACGCAGGGGTGCCGATCCTGGTCGGCACCGACGCGGGCGGCACGATCGGGCACGGGCGGATCGCGGACGAGGCGGCCGAGCTGGTCGCGGCGGGGCTCCCCGCGCGCGAGGTGGTGGCGGCGGCGTCGTGGCGGACCCGGGCGTGGCTCGGGGTGCCGGGGCTCGCCGAGGGGGAGAGCGCGGACCTCGTGGTGTACGACGCGGACCCGCGGGAGGACATCGGGGTGCTCGCGGCGCCGCGCGCGGTGGTGCTGCGCGGGGCGCGGGTGGCGTGACGGGCGCGGCTCAGGCGGGCGCGTCGCCCTGCGCCACCTGCAGCACCCGGGTCCGGGCGTGCGCCGCGGGGTCGTCCGTGATCGGCCGCCCGTCGAGCCAGCACCGCACCGCGTGCGCCAGCTCGTCGGGGTGGCTGTAGTTCATCGCGTGCGCCGCGCCCAGGATCACGACCACCGTCAGGTGTCCCGGCCCGAGGTGCGCGAGCTCCCGCACCCGGTGCGGCGGCGGCATCAGCGGGTCGCGCGACCCGACCACCGCGAGCGTCGGCACCGGGGTGCGCAGCAGCCGCTCCAGGGACGGGAACTGCACCATCTCCCGGAACGCGGCCAGCGCGGGCACCGCGCCGTAGTGCGCGTAGTCCGGCAGCGAGTACCGGCCCATCCGCACGTCCTCGCGGACCGAGTCGCGGAGCAGCTGGACCACGGCGCGCGCCAGCGGCTGGTTGTGCGCGCCGCCGGCGGGGGAGGCGAGCACGATCCCCGCGACCCGGTCCGGTGCGCGGTGCGCGGCCTCCAGGCTCACCGGCCCGCCCATCGAGTTGCCGACGAGCACCACCCGGTCCAGGTCCAGCGCGTCGAGGGTGCCGAGCAGGGCGTCCGCGAGGTGCGGGATCGACAGCGGCGGCCGCGGGCCGGGGCTCGCGCCGTGGCCGGGCAGGTCGGGGACGTACGTCGTGCCGCGGTCGGCCAGCGCGGCGGCGGTCGGCAGCAGGTACCGGCCCGACACCGCGAACCCGTGCACGTGCACCAGCGGCGTGGCCCCCGGGACCTCGGGGCCGACGCGCACCGTGACGGGGCGCCCGGCGACCTCCACCTCGCGCGTCTCCCAGTCCACGGCGGTCATGCCGCGATCGTGGCAGCGCGCGGGCGGCGGCGACGCACCCGGCGCGGGTGACCCTCCGGCGGGCGGGGTCGGCACGCTCGGGCGGCCGGGTCCCGTTCCCCTCCCGGTTCTCGCCGGCCCGCCCGATCCGGCGGGTGGTTCCGCGAGAATCGGTGGGGGTCGTGGGGCGGGAAGCAGCGTGACCCGGGGCACGCGCGCGCAGGGTCGCCCGCACCGGCGGCGGTCTGGCACAATGGCCTGCTGTACTCGGCGCGCGCGGCCCCTCTACCCGCTCGATGCCGTGTCCTCCAGGCCGGACCGGACCGCATGCCCCACGTGCGAACCGCGACGGCCGCCTCGCAGACATCCAGGAGAAGACCACACCGTGGCCACCAAGATCCGCCTCAAGCGTCTCGGCAAGATCCGGGCGCCGTACTACCGCGTCGTCGTCGCGGACTCCCGCACCAAGCGTGACGGTCGCGTCATCGAGGAGATCGGCAAGTACCACCCGACCGAGGAGCCGTCGCTCATCGACATCTCCTCGGAGCGCGCGCAGTACTGGCTGTCCGTCGGCGCCCAGCCGACCGAGCAGGTCCTGGCGCTCCTCAAGGTCACCGGCGACTGGCAGAAGTTCAAGGGCCTCCCGGGCGCCGAGGGCACCCTGCGCACGAAGGCCGCCCCGGCCGACGTGAAGGCCGCTGTCGACGCCGTCGCCGCGGACGCCGAGAAGGCCAAGGCCAAGGCGTCCGAGAAGAAGGCCGCCGCGGCCGAGGCACCGGCCGCCGACGAGGCGCCGGCCGAGGACGAGCAGGCCTGATGCTCGCCGACGCGCTGGAGCACCTGGTCCGGGGCATCGTCGACCACCCGGACGACGTGCGGGTCGACGCCCGCACGCTCCGCCGCGGTGACCTGCTCGAGGTCCGGGTGCACCCGGACGACCTCGGGCGGGTCATCGGCCGCGGCGGCCGGACCGCCCGCGCGCTGCGCACCGTCGTCGGCGCGCTGTCGTCCGAGGGTCCGGTCCGCGTGGACGTCGTGGACGTCGCCCGGCGGTGAGCCGCGCACCCGGTCGGCCTCGCGCCGGCCGGTGAGACACCGGCACAGGCCCGGTCCCGAGCAGGGGCCGGGCCTGTGTCGTGCCCGCACCCGTACGCTGGTCCGGCCCGGAGCCGGACCCCCCGAGAGGAACCCCATGCTGCTGACGGTCGCCCGGATCGGCCGCGCGCACGGCCTGCGCGGCGAGGTCGCCCTCGACGTGCGCACCGACGACCCCGCGGCGCGCCTCGCGGCCGGTGCGGTGCTCGCGACGGAGCCCGCCGACCGCGGCCCCCTGACGGTCGCGCGCACCCGCGAGCAGCAGGGGCGCTGGTACGTCACGTTCGCGGAGGCGCCCGACCGCACCGCGGCCGAGGCGCTGCGGGGCGTCGACCTGGTCGTGGAGGTCGCGGACGACGCGAGCACCGCCGACGACGACGAGGACGCCTGGTACCCGCACGAGCTCGCCGGGCTGCGCGCCGAGCACGTCGACGGCCGGCTGCTCGGCGAGGTCGTCGGTCTGGAGCACCTGCCGGCGCAGGACGCCCTGGTGCTGCGGGAGCCCGACGGCGCGCGGACGCTGGTGCCGTTCGTGCGCGCGATCGTGCCGGTCGTGGACGTCCCCGGCGGCCGGGTGGTGCTGGACCCGCCCGGCGGGCTGCTGGCGTCGGACGCGGCGAACCTCGTGGTCAGCGACGAGACGCGCGGCGACGCGACGGGGGACGACGACTGACGTGCGCATCGACATCGTCTCGATCTTCCCGGACTACCTGAGCCCGCTCGGCCTGTCGCTGGTGGGCAAGGCCCGCACGAGCGGCCTGGTCGACCTGCGCGTGCACGACCTGCGCGACTGGACCACCGACCGGCACCGCACCGTCGACGACACCCCGTTCGGCGGCGGCGCCGGCATGGTGATGAAGCCCGACGTCTGGGGCGCGGCCCTCGACGACCTGGTGACCGAGGGCAGCCACCTGCTGCTGCCGACGCCGTCCGGCGCCCCGCTCACCCAGCGGCACGCGGAGGCGTGGGCCGCCGACGCGCACCTCGTGATCGCCTGCGGGCGGTACGAGGGCATCGACGCCCGGGTCGCGGCGCACTACGCGTCCCGGCCGGGCGTGCGGGTCAGCGAGTACTCCATCGGCGACTACGTGCTCAACGGCGGCGAGGTGGCGGCGATGGTGCTCGTCGAGGCCGTCGTCCGGCTGCTGCCGGGGGTCGTCGGCAACCCGCACTCGCTCGTGGAGGAGTCGCACGGTGCCGCCAGCCTCCTCGAGTACCCCGTGTACACGAAGCCGCCGGCCTGGCGGGACCTCGAGGTCCCCGAGGTGCTGCTGTCCGGGCACCACGGCCGCGTCGAGCGCTGGCGCCGCGACCAGGCGCTCACCCGCACCGCCGCGCGCCGGCCGGACCTGCTCGCGCGGCTCGCGCCGGCCGACCTCGACAAGGCCGACCGCGCGGTGCTGACCGACCTCGGGTGGGTCGTGGGCGACGACGGGCCCGTGCCGGCGGGGGAGTAGCGGCCCCGGTTTCGACCGCGGGGGCTCGGCTGTGGCACACTTGACGGTCGGTGCCCGACGGCCCCGCCTCTGCCACAGGGGAGGCGACCACGGCCCGCCGAGCGATCGGCCGCGCACCGCACCTCATGCCACCCGGCGCCCCAGGCGCCGACGATGACGCGCGTGACCTGTGGCACGGCGGGAAAGCGACACACGATGTCCCACATCCTCGACTCGATCGACGCGGCTTCGCTGCGCACCGACGTCCCCGACTTCCGCCCCGGCGACACGCTGAAGGTGAACGTCAAGGTCGTCGAGGGCAACCGCTCCCGCGTCCAGGTCTTCCAGGGCGTCGTGATCGCCCGCCAGGGCGACGGCATCCGCGAGACCTTCACGGTCCGCAAGGTCTCGTTCGGCGTCGGCGTCGAGCGCACCTTCCCGGTGCACTCCCCGACCCTGGAGTCCATCGAGGTCTTCACCCGCGGTGACGTCCGTCGCGCGAAGCTGTACTACCTGCGCAACCTCCGCGGCAAGAAGGCCAAGATCAAGGAGAAGCGCGACGCGGTCCCGGCCAAGCAGGCCTGAGACCTCCGCAGCACGCCGACGGGCGGTCACCCCTCACGGGGGTGGCCGCCCGTCGGTCGTGCCGGAGAGGTTCGGTGCGGACCGGCGCGTGGGTGTGGGCGCGGGTCCGACGACGTGGGAGAGTGATCCGGTGACGGACCAGCACGCAGCACCCGCCGGCCACGAGGCGGCCGGCAGGTCCGAGGAGCGACGGCGCGGACCCGTCACCTCCTTCCTGCGGGAGACCGCGATCATCCTCGTCAGCGCGATCGTGCTGTCGTGGCTGGTCAAGACGTTCCTCGCGCAGGCCTTCTTCATCCCGAGCGCGTCGATGCACGACACCCTGCTCGAGGGCGACCGCGTGCTCGTGAGCAAGCTCGCGCCCGGGCCGCTCGACATCCACCGGGGCGACATCGTCGTGTTCTCGGACCCCGGCGGCTGGCTGGACCAGCAGACCGTCCCGGAGACCAACGTCGTCCAGGACGCCCTCATCGCGATCGGCCTCATGCCGCAGCAGTCCGAGGACCACCTCATCAAGCGCGTCATCGGCCTGCCCGGGGACCGGGTCGCCTCGACGGGCGACGGGTCGCCCCTCACCGTGAACGGCGAGCCGGTCGACGAGTCCGAGTACCTCGCGCCCGGCGCCAGCCCGAGCCACATCGCGTTCGACGTCGTGGTGCCCTCCGGGTCCGTCTGGGTCATGGGCGACAACCGGCAGCAGTCCGCGGACTCGCGGTTCCACCTCGGCGACCCCGGTGGCGGCTCCGTGCCGATCGACGACGTCGTCGGCACCGCGTTCGTCAAGCTGTGGCCCCTCGACCGGATCGGGCTGCTGCGCAACCCGGGCGACGTGTTCGCCGACGTCCCGGACCCGTCGTGACCGCCGCCGGACGGGCGCGCACCGCCTGGAACCGGGCTGCGCCGACGCTCCGGGTGGAGCGCCAGATCATCCGGGACGGCGTCCCGGCCCTCGCGTGCGCCGACGAGGTCGGGCGGGGCAGCCTCAGCGGCCCCGTGACCGTGGGCGTCGTCGTGGTGACCGCCGAGAGCCGCGCCGTGCCGCAGGGCGTCCGGGACTCCAAGCTGCTGAGCGCCACCGAGCGCGAGCGGCTCGCCCCCCTCATCCGCCGCTGGGCCGCCTGCTGGTCGGTCGGGCACGCCGAGCCCGCCGAGATCGACGCGTACGGCATCATCGCGGCCCTGCGCCTGGCCGCGCACCGGGCCCTCGCGGGGCTCGAGACCGCGCCGGGTGCCCTGCTGCTCGACGGCAACCACGACTACGTGACCACACCGGCGCAGGACGCGCTGATCGGGCCACCGGCCGTGCTCGACGTCGTGCCGCCCGTGCGGACGATCGTGAAGGCGGACCTGCGGTGCGCCGCCGTCGCCGCCGCGAGCATCCTCGCGAAGACCGAGCGCGACGCGATCATGACCCGGCTGCACGACGACCACCCCGAGTACGGGTGGGCCGAGAACAAGGGCTACTCCGCGCCCGAGCACCTGGCGGCGCTGCGCCGGCTCGGGCCCACGCCGCACCACCGGACGTCCTGGCGGCTGCCGGGCGTCGAGGCGGGTGCGGGGGTGGGTGCGGGCACCGCCGCGGGCGTGCCGGGCGCCGCCGCGCTCGACGACGCGCTGCTGGCCGGCGAGCCGCTGACGCTCGACGTCGCGGGCTGACGTCGCGGCCCGGCGCGGGCGCCCGTTGCGGGCCGATGTGCCCGGATGGGGGATGATGGGTCGGTGAGCGCCGAGGACCTGGAGAACTACGAGACCGAGATGGAGCTCGCGCTGTACCGCGAGTACCGCGATGCCGTCGGCCTCTTCTCGTACGTCGTCGAGACCGAGCGCCGGTTCTACCTGGCGAACCACGTGGACCTGCAGGTCCGCTCCGCGGCGGGCGAGGTGTACTTCGAGCTGACGCTCGCCGACGCGTGGGTGTGGGACGTCTACCGGTCCGCGCGGTTCGTGAAGTCCGTGCGCGTGGTGACGTTCAAGGACGTCAACGTCGAGGAGCTGGTCAAGGCCGACCTGGATCTCGGCTCGGGCGGCGGCTTCGGGCGGTAGCCCTCCCGCTCGGGGGGCGGGCGCCGAGTCCTCCACAGGCGCGGCTGCGCGCGTCGTCCCCAGCACCGCCGGGGCGGGGCGGCGGGTCGCCTCCCGGCCCCGGCAGCCTCGGTGCCGGAGGTGGTGCCGATGCGCACGCGGAACGAGACGGGCCGGCTGGGTGAGGACCTGGCGGCGCGGCTGCTGGAGAACGAGGGTTGGACGGTCCTCGACCGGAACTGGTTCGGGCCGGGCGGCGAGCTCGACCTCGTCGCCCTCGACCCCGACGAGGACGCCGTCGTCGGCGTCGAGGTGAAGACGCGCCGGACGGCGACCTACGGGACGCCGCACGAGGCCGTGACGCCGCGGAAGGTGCAGCGGCTGCGCGTCCTGCTCGCCGCCTGGCTCGCGGAGCACGACGTGCACGCCGGCTCGATCCGGCTCGACCTCGTGGCCGTGGAGCTGCGCGACGGGCGCCCGCCCCGTGCCGAGCACCTCGCGGGCATCGGCTGATGGCGCTCGGGCGCACCCGGGCCGTCGGGCTCGTCGGGCTCACCGGGCACCTGGTCGAGGTCGAGGCGCACCTCGCGCCGTCGCTGCCCGCCTTCGCGCTGGTCGGGCTGCCGGACGCCTCGCTCGCCGAGGCGCGGGACCGCGTGCGGGCGGCCGTCGGGTCCACCGGCCTCACCTGGCCGAACCGCCGCATCACGGTCAACCTGTCGCCCGCCGCCCTGCCCAAGTCGGGGCCTGGGTTCGACCTCGCGGTCGCCGTCGCCGTGCTCGCCGCGGCCGAGCTCCTGGAGGCGCCGCGGGCCGCGGGCGTCGTGCACCTCGGCGAGCTCGGCCTGGACGGGCGCCTCCGCCCCGTGCGGGGCGTCCTGCCGGCCGTCGCCGCCGCCGTCGCCGCCGGGCACCCCGACGTCGTCGTCCCGGAGGCCGACGCGCCCGAGGCCGCCCTGGTCCCGGGCGCGCGCGTCGTCGCCTGCCGGAGCCTCGCAGAGGTCGTCCGGCGGTACGGCGGGGCCGTCGCCGTCCCGGACGTCCCAGCCGTGCCGCCCGCACGGGTCGGCGGGGCGCACCGCGCCCCGTCCGGGGACCTCGCCGACGTGCTCGGGCAGGGTGAGGCCCGTGCGGCCGTCGAGGTCGCCGCGGCGGGCGGGCACCACCTGCTGCTCGTGGGGCCGCCCGGGGCGGGCAAGACCATGCTGGCCTCCCGGCTCCCCGGGCTGCTGCCCGACCTGGACGAGGCCGAGGCCGTCGAGGTCACCGCCGTGCACTCGGTGGCCGGCACGTTCGACCCCGACGGCGGGCTGCTGCACCGGCCCCCTTACGAGGACCCGCACCACACCGCGACGCCCGCCAGCATCGTCGGCGGCGGCTCCGGGATGCCGCGGCCGGGCGCGGCGTCCCGGGCGCACCGCGGGGTGCTGTTCCTCGACGAGGCCCCTGAGTTCCCGACGGCCGTCCTGCAGACGCTCCGGCAGCCGCTCGAGCACGGCGAGGTCGTCGTGCACCGCGCAGCCGGCGCCGCCCGCTACCCGGCGCGGTTCCAGCTCGTCCTCGCGGCCAACCCCTGCCCGTGCGGGCGGGCCGTCGGGACCGGGATCGCGTGCACCTGCCGCTCGCTCGAGCGGCGGCGGTACTTCGGCAAGATCTCCGGGCCGCTGCTCGACCGCGTCGACGTCCAGGTCGAGGTCCCCGCGGTCCGGAGGGCCGAGCTCGGGGAGCCCGCCGAGAGCACCGCCACCGTCGCCGCGCGCGTCGCCGCCGCCCGGAGCGCCCAGGCCGGACGGTGGTCGGGGACCCCCTGGCGGCTCAACGGCGACGTGCCGGGGCGGGTGCTCCGTGACCGGCTGGGACCGGGCCGCGCGCTGCTCGGGCTCGTCGACCGGGGGATCGACCGGGGCACGCTCACCCTCCGCGGCGCCGACCGGGTGCTGCGCCTGGCCTGGACCGTCGCCGACCTCGCGGGCCGCGCGGCCCCCTCGACGGACGACGTCGGACGGGCCGTCGCGCTGCGCACCCGGGGGCAGGGGGCGTGAGCGCGGAGAAGAGTGTGGCCGCCGAGCGGGGCGGCGAGGCGTGGGCTCGGGCCGCGTGGAGCATCGTCGCGGAGCCCGGCGACACGACGGCGGGTGCCGTCGTGGCTGCCCTGGGCGCCCCGGCGGCGCTCGCCTGGGCGCTCTGGGCGGTGACGGCGACGCCGACGGAGGCCGCGCGCCGGCTGCGCGAGCTGGCGCGTGCCGACGCCGGGACAGCCGCCTCGGCCGAGACCGACGGGGGACTCGGACCGGTCGGTGCGGGTGCCGCCGACCCCTGGCCGGCGGGCACCCACCGCGTGCTCGCACGGGCGGTGCCCCGCTGGGCTGCGGCTGGCGGACCTCGACCCTCGACCTGCGCTGGACGACCTCGCGGCGCGGGGCGGCATCCTCCTGGTGCCGGGCGATCCGGCCTGGCCGCGCGCGCTCGACGACCTCGGGCCTGCCGCGCCGCTCTGCCTCTGGGTCCGCGGCGACCCGGACCTCGCGGGCGCGGCGGCGCGGTCGGCGGCGGTCGTCGGGGCCCGGGCGGCCACGGCCTACGGCGAGCGCGTCGCGGGCGACCTCGGTGCCGGGCTGGCCGACCGGGGCGTCACCGTGGTCTCGGGCGGGGCGTTCGGCGTCGACGTCGCCGCCCACCGCGGCGCCCTGGCGGTGGGCGGGCAGACGGTCGCGCTACTCGCGGGCGGCATCGACCGCCCGTCGCCGGCGGGCAACCTCGCCGTCCTGGAGCGGATCGTCGACGCCGGGGGCGCCCTCGTCGCCGAGAGCCCGCCCGGCACGCCGCCGAGCCGCGCCCGGTTCCTCCAGCGCAACCGCGTCATCGCGGGGCTCGCGAGGGCGACCGTGGTCGTCGAGGCCGCGTGGCGCAGCGGGGCGCTGAGCACCGCCGCGCGCGCGGGCGAGCTGCTGCGTCCCGTCGGCGCCGTGCCCGGCCCCGTCACGTCCGTCGCGTCCGCCGGGTGCCACCGGCTGCTGCGGGACGGAGCGGCCGTGTGCGTGACCGACGCGGCGGAGGTCGTCGAGCTGCTCGACCCGCCGGACGCGGGCGGCGAGGCGGACGGCCGCGCGGCGTCGGGGTCGGGGTCGGTGCTGGAACCCTCGGGCGCGGGTCGGCCGCCGGGTCCCGCCGACCGGTCGGACAGCCCCGCGGCCCGCACCCTCGACGCGCTCGACCGCCGGCGGGCCCGCACCGTGGCGGAGGTCGCCCGGCGTTCCGGCCTCGGCGAGGGCGAGGTGGTCGCGGCGCTCGGCCTGCTCGAGCTCGCGGGGGACGCGACCCCGGTGGCGGGGCGGTGGCGTCGGGGTGGTGAGCCGCCGCGAGGTGGCGGGGCGGTGGCGCCGGGGTGGTGACCCGCCGTGGGGCGGCGCCGTGTCGGTGTGCCGTGCGGCCGCGGCACGGAGCGGTGGTGCTCGAACCGACGCGCTGAGCCGCGCGGGCACGACCGGGAGGTAAAACCACACATTCGGTCGGTGACGCACGCGTTCTGCGGGCGGAGGCCTTCGGGGCGGCCGCGGTTCACCCGTGCGGCCCCTCGTCAGCGGGCCGCGGCTGCGCTCCGGCGATTTCGCGCGTGGGAAAACGCATTCACCCGCCCGGCGCACATCCAGCGCCGCCCCGAGGTGTCCGACAGGTGGACGCGAACGCCGCGGAACCGCTGCCGAACGGTAGGAAATTGCGTCGTGGAATCGGACATTTGACCGTGATTCGTACAGGGGTGGGTGAAACGCGCCACAGACCGCTTGTCGCCCGGAGGTGTGACAGGTGACCGTAGTGCCGTGCACACGGGGGCTGCAGCGGGACCGGGCCGGGGGACATCCCCGGTGACCGACGCGTTCGCGCTCCACCTGCGCACCCAGCGCGGCCTCTCCGAGAACACCGTGCGGGCCTACCTCGGCGACCTGGAGCACCTCGCGGGGTACGCGCGGCGCCACGGCGTGGCCGACCTGCTCGCCGTCGACCTCACGGTCCTGCGCGGCTGGCTCGCCTCGATGGCGACCGCCGAGCGCAGCCGCGCCACGCTCGCCCGGCGCGGCGCCGCCGCCCGCACGTTCTACGCCTGGGCGGCGCGGACCGCCCGCGTCGCGCAGGACCCGGCGCTGCGTCTGGCGAGCGCCCGCCCGGCGTCGCACCTGCCGACCGTGCTCGACCAGGGCGCGGCCGCCGCGCTGCTCGACACCGCCCGGGTGCGCGCGGACGACGGCGACCCGGTGCACCTGCGGGACTGGGCGGCGCTCGAGCTGCTGTACGCGACCGGCGCGCGCGTCGGCGAGCTGTGCGGCGCGGACGTCGACGACCTGGACCTGGCGACGCGCACGATGCGCCTCACCGGCAAGGGCGACAAGCAGCGAGTCGTCCCGGTCGGGGAGCTGGCGGTCGAGGCGGTCGAGGCCTGGCTGGCCCGCGGCCGGCCGGCGCTCGCCACGGAGACCTCCGGCCCGGCGCTCCTGCTCGGCCGCCGCGGCGCCCGGGCGGACCAGCGCCAGCTGCGCCGGGCGGTGCACGACGTGTCGGCCGCCGCCGGGGTGAGCGACGTGGCCCCCCACGCGCTCCGGCACTCGGCCGCGACGCACCTGCTGGAGGGCGGCTCCGACCTCCGCAGCGTGCAGGAGGTGCTGGGGCACGCGAGCCTCGCCACCACCCAGCGCTACACCCACGTGACCGCGGACCGCCTCCGCGCGTCCTTCGAGCAGGCTCACCCCCGCGCATGACGTCCGAGATGGAGAGGCCCATGTCAGTTCCGGCTGAGGACACCGTCCCGCTGGCTGCCTCGTCGCGCCGTGCGCCCGGTGCGCCGTCCGCGCCCCTCGGGGTGATCCCGCGGCAGCAGTCGCTGGACACCGACGAGCTCGAGCTGGACGCCGCCGGTGTGGTCGCCGTGGCCGCCGAGGTCGCGGAGGCCGCGCTCGAGGACGTCGACCTCGAAGCCGTCGTCACGCTCACCGCGGTCGACGACCCGGAGCTGGACGACCTCGAGGCGCTCGCGGGCGCGGCGGCCGACCCGGTCGCCCTGGACTGGCAGCTGTTCAAGGCGGGCGGAGACCGCCTGGTCCGCGAGCGGCTGATCCTGCACTACGCCCCGCTGGTCACCGCCGTGGCCGGTCGCGTGGGCATGCGCCTGCCGGCGATGGTCGAGCAGGCCGACCTGGTGTCCTACGGCATGTTCGGCCTGATCGACGCGATCGAGAAGTACGAGCCCGGCCGGTCGGTCAAGTTCGAGACCTACGCGAGCGCCCGCATCCGCGGCGCGATCATCGACGAGCTCCGCGCGATGGACTGGATCCCGCGCTCGGTGCGGACCAAGGCCCGCGCGGTGGACCGCGCGTACGCCGAGCTCGAGAGCAGCCTGCACCGGGTCCCGACCGAGTCCGAGGTGGCCGCGCGGCTGCAGATGGACATCCGCGAGCTCCGGGCGCTGTTCACGCAGCTGTCGACCGTGAACGTCGCGGCGCTGGACGAGCTGCTAGGCGCGGGGGAGGACCGCGGCGACCGGCTGTCGCTGCTCGACACCCTCGGCGACGACCGCACGCCGGACCCCGAGAACTCCTTCGAGGCCCAGGAGACGAAGTTCCTGCTGGCCCGGGCGATCGACCAGCTCGGCGAGCGGGAGAAGCTCGTGCTGGTCCTCTACTACTACGAGGGCATGACGCTCGCCGAGATCGGCCGCGTCCTCGGGGTGACGGAGTCGCGCATCTCGCAGATGCACACCGCCGCCATGCTGCGCCTGCGCGCGCGGCTGACGGAGGCCGACCGCGGCTGACCCGCCGCGGGCGAGCAGGACGACCGGCCCGCCCCGGAGCAGCAGCATCGGGTCGAGGTAGACGTCGCCGTCGCGCACGCCCCAGTGCAGGCAGGTTCGGCTCGCAGTGGCTGCGGTCGGCGGTGACGGTGCCGATCACCGACCCCGCCGCGACCCGGTCGCCCGCGGCGACGGTCGCGGCGACCGGCTCGACGGAGCTCCGCAGACCGTCGTCGTGCCGGACGGTCAGCACGGGCCGGTCGACCACCACCCCGGCGAACGCCACCACCCCGGCGCGCGGCGCCAGCACGGGCGTCCCGACGGGTGCGTCGAGGTCGACGCCGCGGTGACCCGGAGCCCACGGCACCGCCGGGCCGTCGAACGGCTCGACGACGACGACCCGGGTCGACCGGAGCCCGCCACGCATCGGCGTGCGTCGCACCGACCGCCCGCGGCCGCCCCGGCCCGAGCGCGGCGTGGGCGAGCGGCAGCGGCACGGCGACGAGGGCGAGCAGCACGACGGCGGCGACGACGCGGCGGGGGAGCGGGACGGCGGGCACGGTCCGAGCGTCCAGGGACCGCGGCCCACGCGCAGGCCGGCCGCGACCGCCCTGGGGACGCGACGCGACCGTGGACCCTGTGGAGGACTCGGCACCCGCGTCGCGCCGCGTCGCGCACGTCACGCCGTCGCGGGCCTGCGCCGGTCCGGGCCCTGGTGCCCGTCCGGTAGACTCCTTCCTGCGACCGGTACGTGCCGGTCGACATCGCGCGTCATCACCGACGCTCACACCCCACCGCCCCGGCGGGACAGGTGCGTGCGGAGGGCCGGCGCCGGCAGCGGTCCGGGTCCCCGAGGGGCCCGGTGTCGGCAAGGGCGTGGCGCCAGGGGTGCTTCCCGCTCGGGAGGCGCCGACAACCGGACGAGCGGGTGCGCCGAGGCGGGCCCGCGATCACTGTGCGCGCCCCCGACGCGGGCGCGCGGAAGGACCACCATGGCCGTCGTGACCATGCGCCAGCTGCTCGAGAGCGGTGTCCACTTCGGGCACCAGACCCGCCGCTGGAACCCCAAGATGAAGCGCTTCATCTTCACCGAGCGCAACGGCATCTACATCGTCGACCTGCAGCAGTCGCTGTCCTACATCGACCGCGCGTACGACTTCGTCAAGGAGACGGTCGCCCACGGCGGCACCATCCTGTTCGTCGGCACGAAGAAGCAGGCCAAGGAGCCGGTGGCCGAGCAGGCCGCCCGCGTCGGGATGCCCTACGTCAACCAGCGCTGGCTGGGCGGCATGCTCACCAACTTCCAGACGGTGAACAAGCGCCTGCAGCGCCTCAAGGAGCTCGAGCTCATCGACTTCGACGACGTCGCGGGGAGCGCGTACACGAAGAAGGAGCTCCTCATCATGCGTCGCGAGAAGGACAAGCTCGCGAAGACGCTGGGCGGCATCCGCGACATGACCCGGACCCCGTCCGCGGTCTGGATCGTCGACACCAACAAGGAGCACCTGGCCGTCGACGAGGCGCGCAAGCTCGGCATCCCGATCGTCGCGATCCTCGACACCAACTGCGACCCGGACGTCGTCGACTACCCGATCCCGGGCAACGACGACGCGATCCGCGCCGTGCAGCTGCTGACCCGCGTGATCGCGGACGCGGCCGCCGAGGGCACGCTGCAGCGCCACTCGGGCCGCCAGGGTGGCGCCGAGGCCGCGTCGGCCGAGTCCGAGCCGCTGGCCGAGTGGGAGCGCGAGCTCCTGGCCGGTGCCGAGGAGTCGCTGGCCGCCACGCAGGCGACCGCCGACGAGGCCCCCGCGGGCGAGGCCACCCCGGCCGAGGGCGCTGCCACCCCGGGTCAGGACGCCGCTCCGGCCGTCGAGGCCGCTGCCGAGGCCGCCGCCACGGAGACCGCCGCCGCCGAGTCCGAGGGCGACGCCGAGTCCAAGTGACCCGGTCCGCCGATCGCACGTACTGACGAGAAGGACGGAACAGATGGCCAACTACTCCATGGCCGACATCAAGGCGCTCCGCGAGAAGACCGGCGCGGGCATGATGGACGTCAAGAAGGCGCTCGAGGAGGCGGAGGGCGACGCCGACAAGGCGCTCGAGATCATCCGCGTCAAGGGCCTGAAGGGCGTCTCCAAGCGTGAGGGCCGTTCGGCCTCCGACGGCCTGGTCGCGGCCGAGGTCGTCACCGCCGGCGACGGCGAGGACGAGGTCGGCGTGATCGTCGAGGTGAACTCGGAGACGGACTTCGTCGCCAAGAACGCCACGTTCATCACCCTGTCGGAGAAGGTGCTCGCCACGGCGGTCGCCTCCGGCGCCCGCGACGCCGACGCGCTGCTCTCGGCCGACGTCGACGGCAAGTCGCTGCAGGAGGTCGTCGACGAGACGGCCGCCGTGCTCGGCGAGAAGGTCGTCGTGCGCCGCGTCGCCCGCGTCGCCGGCGAGAAGGTCTCGGTCTACCTGCACAAGGTGAACAAGGACCTCCCCCCGCAGGTCGGCGTGCTCGTCGCGACCGACGCCAAGGGCGCCGAGGTGGCCCGCGACATCGCGACGCACATCGCCGCGTTCTCGCCGTCCTACCTGACCCGCGACGAGGTCCCGGCCGAGACGGTCGAGAACGAGCGCCGCATCGCCGAGGAGACCGCCCGCAACGAGGGCAAGCCCGAGGCCGCGCTGCCGAAGATCGTCGAGGGCCGCCTGACCGGCTACTTCAAGGACGTCGTCCTCCTGGACCAGCCGTTCGCGAAGGACTCGAAGAAGTCGATCGCCCAGGTGCTCGCCGAGGTCGGCGGCACGGTGACCGGCTTCGTGCGGTTCCGCGTCGGCGCCTGACGACGCCACACCCGGTGGCCCCGGCCCTGATGGGCCGGGGCCACCGGCGCGAGATCCCCGCAGCACCCCGCCGACACCCTGGAGGTACCCCATGACCGAGACCGATCCGCGGCGGGTGCTGCTGAAGCTGTCGGGCGAGGCGTTCGGGGGCGGGTCGATCGGCCTCGACGCGGGCGTGGTGCGCCGCGTGGCCGCCGAGATCGCGGCCGCGGTCGCCGACGGCGTGCAGGTCGCCATCGTGTGCGGCGGCGGCAACTTCTTCCGCGGGGCCGAGCTGGCCCAGAACGGCCTGGACCGGGCCCGTGCGGACTACATGGGCATGCTGGGCACGGTCATGAACTGCCTGGCGCTGCAGGACTTCCTGGAGCAGGCCGGCGTGGACACGCGCGTGCAGACCGCCATCACGATGGGCCAGGTCGCCGAGCCGTACATCCCGCTGCGCGCCATCCGGCACATGGAGAAGGGCCGGGTCGTGATCTTCGGCGCCGGCGCCGGCATGCCGTACTTCTCGACCGACACCGTCTGCGTGCAGCGCGCCCTCGAGACGCACTGCGACGAGGTGCTGATGGGCAAGAACGGCGTCGACGGCGTCTACACCGCGGACCCGCGCACGGACCCCACGGCCACGAAGCTCGACCACCTGACGTACACCGAGGCGATCGTGCAGGAGCTCGGCGTCATGGACTCGACCGCGCTGTCGATGTGCCGCGACAACGGCGTGCGCATGCGGGTCTTCGGGCTGGAGGAGCCGGGCAACGTCACCCGGGTGCTCCGGGGTGAGAAGATCGGGACGCTGGTCACCGAGGACTGACCGCGTCGTCGCCGGCGCCCCGACCGGCAGCACGCCACCAGCACGACCATGACTGAAGGAGCAACCGTGATCGACGAGATCCTCCTCGAGGCCGAGGAGAAGATGGACAAGGCCGTCGAGGTCGCCAAGGAGGACTTCGCCGCGATCCGCACGGGTCGTGCCAACGCGGCGATGTTCAACAAGATCACGGTCGACTACTACGGCAGCCCCACGCCGCTGCAGCAGCTGGCGTCGTTCAACGTCACCGAGGCGCGCACGATCCTCATCTCCCCGTTCGACAAGTCGTCGATGCAGGGGATCGAGAAGGCGCTGCGCGACTCGGACCTGGGCGTGAACCCGACGAACGACGGCAACGTCATCCGGGTGACCCTGCCGGCCCTGACCACCGAGCGCCGCAAGGAGTTCGTCAAGCTCGCCAAGACCAAGGCCGAGGACGCGCGCATCTCCCTGCGCAACATCCGCCGCCGCGCCAAGGACGAGCTGGACCGCCTGGTCAAGGACGGCGAGGCCGGCGAGGACGAGGTCGTGCGCGCGGAGAAGGAGCTGGAGGCCGTCACCAAGCGGCACGTCGACCTGGTCGACCAGCTCCTCTCCTCCAAGGAGAGCGAGCTGCTCGAGGTCTGATGTCGTCCCAGCCCGCCGTCGCCCCGGCGCCCGGCACCTCGCGTGCCGGGCGCGACCTGCCCGTCGCCCGTCGCCGTCGGCCTCGGGTTGCTGGTCCTCGTCGCGGCGTCGCTGTTCATCCGCCGCGAGGCGTTCGGGCTCATCGCGGTCGCCGCGGTGGGCGCGGGCCTCTGGGAGCTCGCGCAGGCGTTCGCCCGGCGCGGCGTGCACATCCCCGTGCTGCCGCTGCTCGTCGGAGACGTCGGCATCCTCGTCTCCGCGTACGTCGCGGGGATGGAGGCCCTGTTCGTCGCGTTCGTGCTGACCGTCGGCGGCATCGTTCTGGCGGGTGCTGGACGGCAGCGGCCCGCGGGCGGTGCGGGACGCGACGTCGGGCGTGTTCGCGGCGGCGTACCTGCCGCTCATGGCCGGCTTCGTCATGCTGATGCTGGCGGCCGAGGACGGCGCGATGCGGGTGGCGCTGTTCATCCTGCTCTGCGTCGCGAACGACACCGGCGGCTACGTCGTCGGCGTGCTGATCGGCCGGCACCCGCTGGCGCCGTCGGTCAGCCCGAAGAAGACCTGGGAGGGCCTGCTCGGCTCGGTCGTGCTGGCCTCGGTGGTCGGCGTCCTGGGCGTGCACCTCATGTTCGACGGGGACCCCGCCGTGGGCGCGCTGCTGGGCGTGGCCACGGTCGTGGTCGCGACGCTGGGCGACCTGGGGGAGTCGCTCATCAAGCGCGACCTCGAGCTCAAGGACATGGGCACCCTGCTGCCGGGGCACGGCGGCATCCTGGACCGGATCGACTCGATGCTGCTGGCCGCCCCGGTGGTCTACCTGCTGCTCGAGGCGCTCCAGCCCGTCGCCGGCGCCTGACGCCGCACGGCCGGGACCCGACCGGCTCCCAGCCCGCACCCAGCACCACCCGACACCCTGACCACGACACCCCCGAGGAGGACCGCGTGAGCGCCACGCCCGTCGCACTCAACCTGTCGGCCCCGACCCGCGGGGCCCGCGGCAAGCCGCCGAAGCACTTCGTCGACCTCACGCCCGCCGAGCGCGTCGAGGCCGTCACGGCCCTCGGCGAGAAGCCGCTGCGCGCGAAGCAGCTCGCGACGCACTACTTCAGCCACCTGACGGTCGACCCCGCCGCGATGACCGACCTGCCGGCCGCGAGCCGCGACAAGCTGGTCGAGGCCCTGTTCCCGCAGCTGCTGACCGCCGCGCGGACCATGCAGGCCGACGGCGGCACCACGGTCAAGACCCTGTGGCACCTGTTCGACGGCGCCAAGGTCGAGTCCGTGCTCATGCGGTACGCGCACCGGTCGACGCTCTGCGTGTCCAGCCAGGCGGGCTGCGGCATGGCCTGCCCGTTCTGCGCCACCGGCCAGCTCGGGCTGACCCGCAACCTGTCGACGGCGGAGGTCGTCGAGCAGGTGCGCGCCGCGGCCGCCGCGCTGGAGGCCGGTGAGGTCCCCGGCGGTCCGACCCGGCTGTCGAACGTCGTCTTCATGGGCATGGGCGAGCCGCTCGCGAACTACAAGACCGTCATGGAGACGGTGCGGCGGATGATCGCCCCGGTCCCGGACGGCCTGGGCATGTCCGCCCGCAACATCACCGTCTCGACCGTCGGCCTGGTGCCCGCGATGCGCAAGCTCGCGAAGGAGGGCATCCCGGTGACGCTCGCGCTGTCGCTGCACGCCCCGGACGACGAGCTGCGCAACGAGCTCGTGCCGATCAACACCCGGTGGAGCGTCGCGGAGACGATCGACGCCGCCTACGAGTACTTCCAGGCGACCGGCCGGCGGGTGTCCATCGAGTACGCGCTCATGCGCGACATCAACGACCAGGCGTGGCGCGCCGACCTGCTGGGCACCGAGCTCAACCGGCGCGGCCGCGGCTGGGTGCACTGCAACCCCATCCCGCTGAACCCGACGCCCGGTTCGAAGTGGACGGCGAGCGATCCCGCGGTCGAGCAGGAGTTCGTGGCACGCTTGCGCGCACACGGCATCCCGACCACCGTCCGGGACACCCGTGGGTCCGACATCGACGGTGCGTGCGGCCAGCTGGCGGCTGAGGAGGACTGATGAGCGGCGGCGCCATGTTCCGGCGGGTCACCGGGATGCGGACGGGGTACCACCCCGAGGAGGTCGACGACTTCTTCACCCACGCCCGGACGGTCTACGAGCAGGGCCCCGCCGGCGCGCTGTCCAGCCGGGACGTGCGGACCGTCGCGTTCGACCTCGTCCGGCACGGCTACTCCACCACCGCCGTCGACGCCGCGCTCGACCGGCTCGAGGCGGCGTTCGTCGCGCGGTCCCGCGCCGACTTCATCGCCGACCGCGGGCGCCAGGCGTGGATGGAGACGCTCGCCGAGCAGGCGCGCTCGCTGTACGGCCGGCTGACCCGCCCGGAGGGCGAGCGGTTCGGGCACCCGAAGGGCCGCCAGCCCGGGTACGACGCCGCCGAGGTGGACGCGCTGTGCGACCGCCTCGTCGCGTACTTCGACACCAACGCGCCGCTGACCGCGCAGGAGGTGCGCTCCGCGGTGTTCACCCGCCGCAAGGGCGCCCGCGCGTACGCCGAGGGCCCGGTCGACGCGTTCCTCGAGCGCGCCGTGGACGTGCTGCTCGCCGCGGAGTGAGTCCCGCTCGGGCAGGATGGGGCGGATGAACGCGCGCACCGTCGTCCTGCTCGGCTCCACCGGATCGATCGGCACCCAGGCCGCCGACGTCATCACGCGGGACCCGGAGCGGTTCCGGGTCACCGGGATCAGCGCCGGGGGCTCGGACCCCGTCGCGCTGGCGCGGCAGGCCGTGGCGCTCGGCGCGCAGACCGTCGCCGTCGCCGACCCGGACGCCGCCGGGACGGTGTTCGCCGAGGTCGTGCGGGCCTCCGCCGAGGCGGGGCTCCGCCAGGTCGGCGTCGAGGTGCTGACCGGACCGGACGCGGCGTCCCAGCTCGCCGCCCGCGGCGCCGACGTCGTGCTCAACGGCATCACCGGTTCCGTCGGGCTCGGGCCCACCCTCGCCGCGCTCGGCTCCGGCAGCGTGCTGGCCCTCGCGAACAAGGAGTCGCTCGTGGCCGGCGGGCCGCTCGTGCGGGCGGCGGTCCAGCGCCCCGGGCAGGTGGTCCCCGTCGACTCGGAGCACTCGGCGATCGCGCAGTGCCTGCGCGGCGGGCGGCGGTCCGAGGTCCGTCGGCTGGTGCTCACCGCGTCCGGCGGCCCGTTCCGCGGCCGCACCCGGGCCGAGCTCGCCGACGTGACCCCCGAGCAGGCGCTCGCGCACCCCACGTGGTCCATGGGGCCGGTCGTGACGATCAACTCGGCCACCCTGGTCAACAAGGGGCTCGAGCTCATCGAGGCGCACCTGCTCTTCGACGTGCCGGTGGCCGACATCCAGGTGGTCGTCCACCCGCAGTCCGTCGTGCACTCGATGGTCGAGTTCGCCGACGGCTCGACGATCGCGCAGGCGTCCCCGCCGGACATGCGGCTGCCGATCGCCCTCGGGCTGTCCTGGCCGGACCGGCTGCCGGACGCCGCGGCTCCGGTCGACTGGACGCGGTCCGGCCGGTGGGAGTTCGAGCCGCTGGACGAGGACACGTTCGGTGCCGTGGCGCTCGCCCGGGCCGCGGTCGCCGCGTCGGCCACGCACCCGGCGGTGTACAACGCGGCCAACGAGGAGGCCGTCGCGGCGTTCCTCGCCGGGCGGCTCGGGTTCCTCGGCATCGTGCAGACCGTCGAGGAGGTGCTGGCCGCGCACGACGGCGGCCCGGTGCGCGACGTCGCGGACGTGCAGGCGGCGGAGGACTGGGCCCGCGCCCGCGCCCGGGAGCGGGTCGCGGCGGCCTGACCCGGAGCGGCGGGGCCGCCGGGTCGTCGAGAACGGTGGTTCGCGTCGAGAACGGCGGTTCCACGCACCGATCTCGGGCGGAGGCACCGACCTCGGCGGGGTCGCCGGGTCGCGCGTGCCGGGTCAGCCCTCGCCCGCGAGACCGGTGAGCCGGCTCGGGCGGCCCGTGGCGCGCTCCTCCCGGTCGGCCAGGGCTGCCGCGCCGTCCCGGAGCGTCGCCGCGACCCGGTCCGTGAGCCGCCGCGCGGCCGCGCCGTCCAGGCCGCGCGACCCGCGGCGCGCCGACCCGCGGCCCGCCGCCCCTCGGCCCGCCGGCCCGCGCACCACCCACGGCAGCCGCGTCAGCGCCCCGTCGCCCCCGGTCAGCAGCTCCGCCAGCGTCCGCCCCGCGAGGTTCCCCGCCGCGACGCCGTCGTCCCCGCCGCCGTCCGCCCACGCGATCCCGGCGTCCGCGTCGAACCCGAGCGCCGGCAGCGGCCCGCCGGCGAGCGCGACGCCCCACGCGTGGGTGGTCCGCGCCTCGGCGCCGAGGGGCAGCAGCCCGGCCAGCGACCGCTGCAGGCGCAGCACGGCGGCGAGGTCCTTGCCGGACGGGGCGGCGGGGGTGCGCGCGCTCCGCAGGCTGAGCACGAGCCGGTCGTCGGCGGTGCGCAGGGCCCGGACGGGCCGGTGCCCGGCGTCGGCGAGCACGACGCCGCGCCGCAGGCCCAGCGCCGTCCAGACCTCCTCGACCAGCGGCGCGGTGGCGACGGCGTGCCGGGCGCCCGCCGGGGCCCCGCCGCCGGTGGCCCGGACGAACGCGAGGGGTGCGCGCACCGTGCCCTGGTCCGTGACGACGGCGCCGGGGGAGAGCCGCAGCGCCCGGGTGCCCTCGGCGACGCGGGCGCCGTGCGCGGTCAGCACGTCGACGAGCCCCCGGACGAGCGCCGCGGGCTGCAGCCGGCCCACGTCGGGCGCGAGGGTGCCGCCGAGCGCCCCGGGTGCCCGCACGAGGCGGGCCACGTCGTCCGGCCCGAGCGCCTCCACCTCGTCGCCCCAGGCCCGGGCGGTCCCGGCGTCGACGGTGAGCCGCGCCAGCTGCGCGGGCGTGCGCGCGACGGTGAGCAGGCCGCCGACCGCCACGTCGGCGTCGATCTGCTCGGCCGCCGCGACGCCGCCCACCTCGACGACGGCGTCGCGCAGGGCGGCACGCGCGCTGCGTGCCGCCTCGGGTCCGTGCGCGGCGGCGACCCGGGAGGCGGCGGACGCGGGTCCGGCGCCGTACCAGCCGCCGGTCCGCCCGCTGGTCCCGGCGCCGGCGACGTCCCGCTCGACCACGAGGACGTCGAGGGCAGGGTCCGCCTCGAGGAGGTAGTACGCGGTCCACAGCCCGGTGAGCCCCGCGCCCACGACGACGACGTCGGCGCTGGTGTCCCCGTCGAGCGGCTCGCGGGGCGGGCGGGGGTCCACGGCCTCGGCCTGGTCGAACCACAGGGACCGTGCCGACGGGTCGCCCCCGGTGCTCCACCGCAGGACGAGCGCGGAGCCGTCGTGGCCGGGCCCCACCTCATGCACGTCCTCCACGCCACCTCCCGGGGTCGTCGGCCGTCGGACCGATCGTCACGGTTCGCCCCGGGCGGCGCAAGGCGGTCGCCGGACGGGTGATCCGGCGGGTGACCGGGCCCCTGCGCCCCTCCGGCCCGCGACCTGCGGGGTACCGTGCCACGACGAGTCCCTCCCCGGCAGCACCGGGCCGCCCGGAACGAGGAGCGATGTCCGCACCCGCACCGCCGCCGCGGGACCTGCCGGTCGCCCGGCGGTCCGGCGACCCGACGCTGGGTCTCATCCGGCGGGTGCTGCTGGTCTGCCTGCTGTTCGGTGCGGTGTCGGTGGTCGCGGTGGCGGTGCTGCGCTGGGACGACGCGCTGCTGCGGGCCGCGTCGCCGGTGCTGCTGGTCGTCGTGCTGCTGTTCGCCTGGCTGGTGCTGCGGCGCCCCGCGGCCACGGTGCCGGTGTCGCGGGTCGTGCTGCTCGGGCTGGACGCGCTGTGGCTCGTGACGATGGGCAGCCGGCTGGGCTCGGCCGGGGGCGGGGGCTGGGATGCGCTGTTCCCGACGACGTTCATGGGCCTCGCGCTGTTCGTGGTGATCGGCTACCTGGTGTTCCCCACCCGGTTCGCGGCGCTGCACGCGGCCGCGGTGGTGCTCGCCACGCTGGCGGTCGGCTGGGTCGCTCTCGCGCTCGGCCCGTCCGACGGCGACGCGCGCGGGCACGCGGTCGACCTGGCGCGGTACGCGGTGTACCTGGCCGTGCTGGCGGCGATGGTCTGGGTGCTGTCCCGCACGAAGGAGCACGCCGCCCGGGCGTTCCAGGTCGCCGAGCACGCCAGCGCGGAGGCGGCGTCCATGCGGGAGATGGCCTACCGCGACCCGCTGACCGGCGCGGCGAACCGCCGTCGGCTCGAGGACGAGCTGGCGTACCAGGCGCGGGTCGTCGGGTCGGGGCTGGACGTGGCGCTGGTCTACCTGGACCTGGACCGGTTCAAGGCGGTGAACGACGTGCACGGCCACGCCGTCGGCGACCGGGTGCTGGTGGCGGTGGCGCGGGCGCTGGAGCAGCACGTGCGGTCCGGGGACCTGGTCGCCCGGCTGGGCGGCGAGGAGTTCCTCGTGGTCGCTCCCGGGACGGGGGCCGACGACGCGCGGGCGCTGGCCGAGCGGCTGCGTGCGGCGGTCCCGGGCGCGGTGCGGGGGCAGGCGCCGGTGGACGTGACGGCGAGCCTCGGGGTCGCCGCGCTGCGGGCGGGCGAGGAGCCGGCCGCCGCTCTCGGCCGCGTGGACGCGCTGATGTACCGGGCGAAGCGCGCGGGCCGGGACCGGGTGGTCGTCGACGGCGACCCAGACCACGACGCGGGCCACGGCACGGCCGACGTCCAGCCCGCCCCCAGGAATCCGGGGCAGGATGGGGGGTCGTCCCACCCCCGCCGAGCCGACCCGCTCGGCGGGTCGCCGCACTGAACGGAGACCCCCGCATGGCCTACGCGATCGGCGTCGTGGTGCTCGTGGTGGGCATCCTCGTGTCCATCGCGCTGCACGAGGTCGGGCACATGGTGCCGGCCAAGAAGTTCGGCGTGCGCGTGAGCCAGTACATGGTCGGCTTCGGCCCGACCCTGTGGTCCCGGACGAAGGGCGAGACGGAGTACGGCGTCAAGGCCATCCCGCTCGGCGGCTACGTCCGGCTGATCGGCATGTACCCGACGCCCGACGCGGTGGGGAACCCGCCGGTGCGCGGCTTCTTCAGCCGGATCGCCGCCGACGCCCGCGAGGCCAGCGCGGAGGAGATCCGTCCGGGCGAGGACCACCGGGCGTTCTACCGGCTGTCGACGCCGAAGAAGCTCGTGGTCATGCTCGGCGGGCCGGTGATGAACCTGATCATCGCCGTGGTGCTGCTGGCGGTCGTGCTGGTCGGCATCGGTGTGCAGGGCGCGAGCACGACGCTGTCCTCGGTGAGCCAGTGCGTGCTCCCGGCGGGGTCGACCGCGACGGAGTGCTCGGCCGACGACCCGGCCGCCCCCGGCGCGGAGGCCGGCCTGCAGCCCGGTGACACCGTGGTG
Source organism: Cellulomonas sp. Y8 (assembly GCF_008033115.1). NCBI lineage: Bacteria > Bacillati > Actinomycetota > Actinomycetes > Micrococcales > Cellulomonadaceae > Cellulomonas > Cellulomonas sp. Y8. The sequence continues at coordinate 493,082 of NZ_CP041203.1, read as the reverse complement.
TCGTACGACGGCGTGGCGATCACGTCCTGGGACCAGCTCAGCGGGCTGATCCGCGGCTCGGGCGACCAGGCGGTGCCGGTCGTCGTCGAGCGCGAGGGCGAGCGCGTCGAGCTGACGGTGACCCCAGTGGTCGCCGAGCGCCCGGTCACGGACGACTCGGGGCAGGCGGTCCTCGACGACGACGGCGACCCGGTGACGCGCCCGGTCGGGTTCCTCGGGGTGAGCCCCGGGACGGAGCTGCAGCGTCAGCCGGTGTCCGAGGTGGTCGAGCTGACCGGCGACGCCGGGTGGCAGACGATGCGGGCCGTCGTCACGCTGCCGGCGAACCTGGTGGGCATCGCGGAGAGCGCGTTCGGGAACGGGGAGCGGAGCTCCGAGGGCGTGCTCGGCCCGGTCGGCGTGGCGCGGCTGGCCGGCGAGGTGGCCTCGTCGGACGCGACGGGCGTCGGGGTGGCGGAGCGGGTGTCCGGGATGCTCAGCCTGCTCGCCTCGCTCAACATCGCGCTGTTCGTGTTCAACCTCATCCCGCTGGTCCCGCTCGACGGCGGCCATGTCGCGGCGGCGCTCTGGGAGGGCCTCAAGCGCCAGGTCGCCCGCCTGCGGAAGCTGCCCCGCCCCCGCCCCGCGGACGCCGCCCGGCTGCAGCCCGTGGCGCTCGCGGTGTTCGTCGTCCTCGGCGGGATGGGCCTGCTCCTGGCCTACGCGGACATCGTCGCGCCGATCACGTTCGGCTGACCGGTGACCGGCCGGCCCTGCTCGGGCGCGCTGCGGCCCCGCGGTGCGATGATGGCCCCGTGAGCACCCCCATCAGCCTGGGCATGCCGGAGGCTCCTCCGCCGGTGCTGGCCCCGCGCCGCCCGACCCGGAAGATCCGCGTGGGCAAGGTCGAGGTCGGGGGCGACGCCCCGGTCAGCGTGCAGTCGATGACGACGACCCTGACCTCCGACGTGAACGCGACCCTGCAGCAGATCGCCGAGCTGACCGCGGCGGGCTGCGACATCGTCCGCGTGGCGGTGCCGACCCAGGACGACGCGGACGCGCTGCCGGCCATCGCGCGCAAGTCGCAGATCCCCGTGGTCGCGGACATCCACTTCCAGCCGCGCTACGTGTTCGCCGCGATCGACGCCGGCTGCGCCGCGGTGCGGGTGAACCCGGGCAACATCCGGAAGTTCGACGACCAGGTCAAGGAGATCGCCCGCGCCGCGCAGGACGCCGGGGTGTCGCTGCGGATCGGCGTGAACGCCGGCTCGCTCGACCCGCGGCTGCTCGCGAAGCACGGGAAGGCCACCCCGGAGGCGCTGGTCGAGTCGGCCGTGTGGGAGGCGTCGCTGTTCGAGGAGCACGACTTCCACGACTTCAAGATCTCGGTGAAGCACAACGACCCGGTCGTGATGGTGCGCGCCTACGAGCTGCTGTCCGAACGCGGCGACTGGCCGCTGCACCTCGGCGTGACCGAGGCCGGGCCGGCATTCCAGGGCACGATCAAGTCGGCGACCGCGTTCGGCGCGCTGCTGAGCAAGGGCATCGGCGACACGATCCGGGTGTCGCTCTCGGCGCCTCCGGTCGAGGAGGTCAAGGTCGGGATCCAGATCCTGCAGTCGCTGAACCTCCGGCCGCGCAAGCTCGAGATCGTGTCCTGCCCGTCGTGCGGGCGCGCTCAGGTCGACGTGTACACGCTGGCCGAGCGGGTCACCGCCGGGCTGGAGGGCCTCGAGGTGCCGCTGCGGGTCGCCGTGATGGGCTGCGTGGTGAACGGCCCCGGCGAGGCGCGCGAGGCGGACCTCGGCGTGGCGTCGGGCAACGGCAAGGGGCAGATCTTCGTGCGCGGCGAGGTCGTGCGCACGGTCCCCGAGTCGGCCATCGTCGAGACGCTCATCGACGAGGCGATGCGGATCGCCGAGGGCATGGAGCCGGCCGGCGACGGTCCCGGCGGCCCCGTGGTGACGGTGGGCTGACGCCGGTGCGGGGGCTCTGGGAGGACCTGGCGGCGGGGCGGCCGCCGGCGGGCACCGACGGTGCGCGGGTGCTGGCCGACGCGGACCTGCCGCGCGCCCTCGCGCTGTGCGCGCAGGACCCGGTGGCGGCGGTGCTCGCGACCACCCGGCTCGAGCAGGCGGCGGTCGTCGGGCTGCGCCGCTCCGGCGGGCAGCTGTGGGGGTACGAGGTCGACGGCGCGCTGGTCGCGCTCGCCTGGGCCGGCGCCAACCTGGTGCCCGTCGTCCCGGACGCCGCGGTGCGCGGGGCGGCGCTCGACGCGTTCGCGGCGATGGGCCGGGCCCAGGGGCGGCGGTGCTCGTCCGTGGTCGGCGACGCCGAGGCGGTGCTGCCGCTCTGGGAGCGGCTGGCGCCCGCGTGGGGCGTGGTCCGGGAGGTCCGCGCGGAGCAGCCGTCGATGGTGATCGACGGCGACCCGGTGGTCGCACCCGACCCGGCGGTGCGGCGCTCGGCGCCGGAGGAGTACGACCTGGTCCTGCCGGCCTGCGTGCGGATGTTCACCGAGGAGGTCGGCTACTCGCCGATCGGCGGCACCGGCGGGGCGTACGAGGCCCGGGTGCGCTCGCTCGTGCGCGAGGGCCGGTCGTTCGTCCGGATCGACCCCGGCGAGGACGGGGCGCCGCAGGTGGTGTTCAAGGCCGAGCTGGGCGCCGTCGCCGGCGGGGTGGCCCAGGTGCAGGGCGTCTGGGTCGAGCCCACGCGGCGCGGCGAGCGGCTGTCCGAGGCCGGGATGGCGGCGGTGGTGGCCGCGACCCGGCGGGACGTCGCGCCGACCGTGTCCCTGTACGCGAACCACTACAACGAGCGGGCGCTCGCGGCGTACCGCGCGGTGGGCTTCCGCCGCGTGGGCACGTACGCGACGGTGCTGTTCTAGGCGCCCGGCCCGGCGTCAGGCGCCGGTCGTCGTGGTCGCGCCCGCCGTCGGGGCGCCCGCCGCGTCCGTCAGCGGCTGATCGGCCGCCAGCCGGTCCCAGAGGTCCTGCGCCTGCGACGTCCACACCACGCGGTACCGGTCCTGCGGCGCCTCGGCGACCGGCACGGTCACCGGCTGCAGCGTGGCCGGGTCGACGTCGCGCAGCGTCAGCGCCAGGCCGGCGAGGTCCCGCACGTCCGCCAGGCCCTCGCTGATCGACAGCGACCGCGTGACGGACGTGAGCACCGGCATCAGCGTCGTCGGGTCGCTCAGCAGCCCCGCGCCCTGCACTTGGGCGGCCAGCGCGTCGACGAGCTGCTGCTGCCGCTCGATGCGCGCCAGGTCCGAGCCCATCTCGAGCCCGTTGCCGGTCCCGGTGCGGGCGCGGAGGAACTGCAGCGCGGTGGTGCCGTCGAAGGTCTGCGGCCCGGCGGGGACGTGCAGGCCGGCCTTGGGGGAGTCCATCGCCTCCGGCAGGTCCATGGGCACGCCGCCGAGCGCGTCGATGACGTCCCGGACGCCGTCCATCTTCACGACGATGCTCTCGTCGGTCCGCAGCCCGCTGTTCTGCTCGAAGGTCCGCCGGGTGCAGGCCGCCGCGGCCGCGAGGTTCTGGGTCTCGCCCCCGCCGATGTGGAACGCGTCGTTGAACATCGCGTCCGACTGCGGGTCGGTGGTGCTGCCGTCCTCGAGCGTGCAGGACGGGATGTCGACCAGGGAGTCGCGCGGGATCGAGACGACGTCCACCCGGCTCCGGTCGGCCGACAGGTGCACGAGCATCGTGGTGTCCGAGCGCATCCCGTCGACGTCCCCGGCGATCTCGGCGTTCTCGCCGTCCCGGAGGTCGGTGCCCATCACCAGGATGTTGAGCGGCCGGCCGGCGTAGCCGTCGACGGGGTCCTGCTCCGCGCGGGGGCCGTCGGCCGGTCGTCGCCCAGGAACTGGTCCACGTCGGCGGCGTCGATGCTGCCCTGGACCTGGGCGTACAGCGCGACGGCACCGGTGGTGCCGCCGAGCGCGAGCACGCCGGCGGTCGCGGCGGCGACGCGGGCGACGCGGCGGCCGACGCCCCCGCGGGCGCGGCGGACGTGCCGGGCGGGGCGCTGCACGGCGCGGCTGTGCCGGACGGGGCGGTCGCTCCTGGGGGTGGTCTCGGGCATGGCTCCCACGCTAGGGAGGGTCCCGCGGGGGCCGCTCGGCGACCAGGGAGAGCCCTCGGAGGGATCCTGTGCGCGACGTGTGAAGCCCGCCTCAGCGCAGCAGGCGGGACATCCGCCGGTCGGCGAGCGGCTTGCCGCCGGTCTGGCAGGTCGGGCAGTACTGCAGCGACGAGTCGGCGAACGACACCTCGTGCACGGTGTCCCCGCAGGGGACGCCGTCCCAGCCGGGGCAGGCCTCGCCCGTGCGGCCGTGCACCCGCATGCCGCGGCGCTTGGCGTCCTTGAGCTCGGCGGCGGGCCGGCCGGCGGCGGTCGCGACGGCCTCCCGCAGCACGCCGACGGTCGCCGCGTGCAGCCGGGCGACGGCGTCGGCGTCGAACGACCGGGTGAGCGCGAACGGGCTCGTGCGGGCGACGAGCAGGATCTCGTCCGAGTAGGCGTTGCCGATGCCGGCGATCGTGCCCTGGTCGCGCAGCAGGCCCTTGACCTGCTGGTTGCGCGCGGCCATGAGCTCCCCGAGCCGCGCGGGCGTGAACTCCTCGGACAGCGGCTCGACGCCGAGCGTGGCGACCTGCGGCACCTCGGCCGGGTCGGCGACCACGTGCACGGCGAGCCGCTTGCGGGTGCCCGCCTCGGTGAGGTCGAAGCCGGACCCGTCGTCCAGCCGGACGCGGAGCGCGAGCGGCGACTTCCCGGGCCGGACCGGCGTCGCGGGCAGCTGCTCGGACCAGCGCAGCCAGCCCGCGCGCGCGAGGTGGAACACGAGGTGCAGCGGGTCGCCGACGCCGCCGCCCGCGGCCGGGGGCGCGACGCCGAGGTCGAGCCACTTGCCGTGCCGGCCGGCGGACACGACGGTGCCGCCGGTCAGGTCGGTGGGCGCGGGGCGGAACGTCTTGAGGGCGCTGATCGCCCCGACCTCGACCCCCGCGACGGTGCGCCCCACGGCGCGCTCGCGCAGGAAGTCGGCCAGCGACTCGACCTCGGGCAGCTCGGGCATGGACCCATGGTGGCCCAGGCGTCCGACACCCGGCACTCCCACTAGGCTGCCGCCCATGCTGCTACGCCTGTCCACGCTCTTCGTCCGCACCCTGCGCGAGGACCCGGCCGACGCGGAGGTGGCCAGCCACAAGCTGCTCGTCCGCGCCGGCTACATCCGCCGCGCCGCCCCCGGCATCTACACCTGGCTGCCGCTGGGCCTGCGGGTGCTGGGCAAGGTCGAGCAGGTCGTGCGCGAGGAGATGGCCGCCGCGGGCGCGCAGGAGGTGCACTTCCCGGCGCTGCTGCCGCGCGAGCCCTACGAGGCGACCGGCCGGTGGACCGAGTACGGCCCGAACCTGTTCCGGCTGCAGGACCGCCGCGAGAACGACTACCTGTTGGCGCCGACGCACGAGGAGATGTTCACGCTCCTGGTCAAGGACCTGTACTCGTCGTACAAGGACCTGCCGCTGACGCTGTTCCAGATCCAGACCAAGTACCGCGACGAGGCCCGCCCGCGCGCCGGCCTGATCCGCGGCCGCGAGTTCATCATGAAGGACGCCTACTCCTTCGACGTGGACGACGCGGGGCTGGACGCGTCGTACGCCGCGCAGCGCGCCGCGTACCAGCGGGTGTTCGAGCGCCTGGGCCTGGGGTACGTCATCGTGGCGGCGACCTCCGGCGCGATGGGCGGCTCCCGCTCCGAGGAGTTCCTCAACCCGACCGCGATCGGCGAGGACACGTTCGTGCGGTCGCCGGGGGGCTACGCGGCCAACGTCGAGGCCGTCACGACGGTCGCGCCGCCGGCCCTGCCGTACGACGACGCCCCCGCCGCGCATGTCGAGGACACCCCGGACACCCCGACGATCGACTCGCTGGTCGCGGTGTCGAACGAGCGGTTCCCCCGCGCCGACCGCCCCTGGACCGCCGCTGACACGCTGAAGAACGTCGTGCTCGCGCTGGTGCAGCCGACCGGCGAGCGCGAGCTGCTCGTCGTCGGCCTGCCCGGCGACCGCGAGGTCGACCTGAAGCGCCTCGAGGCCGCCGTGGCCCCCGCCGAGGTCGAGCCGGCCGTCGAGGCCGACTTCGCCGCGCACCCCGAGCTGGTCAAGGGCTACATCGGCCCGCTCGCGCTCGGCCCGAACCGCGAGGGTCTGGCCGCCGACGCCGAGGGCCGCACCGCGGTGCGGTACCTGCTGGACCCGCGCGTCGTCCCCGGCACCCGCTGGATCACCGGCGCGAACGAGCCCGGCAAGCACGTGTTCGACCTCGTGGCCGGCCGCGACTTCGCCGCGGACGGCACCGTCGAGGCCGCCGAGGTGCGCGCCGGGGACGAGGCGCCCGACGGCTCCGGCCCGCTGGAGCTCGCGCGGGGCATCGAGATCGGCCACATCTTCCAGCTGGGCCGCAAGTACGCGCAGGCGCTCGGCCTGACCGTGCTCGACCAGAACGGCAAGTCCCAGGTCGTCACGATGGGCTCGTACGGCATCGGCGTGTCCCGGGTGCTCGCGGCGCTGGCCGAGGCGAACCACGACGACCGCGGCCTCGCCTGGCCCGCGGGCGTGGCCCCGGCGCACGTGCAGATCGTCGCGACCGGCAAGGACGCCGCGGTGTTCGAGGCCGCCGAGTCCCTGGCGCAGACCCTGGACGCGCGCGGCATCGAGGTGCTGTACGACGACCGGTTGAAGGTCTCGCCCGGCGTGAAGTTCGCCGACGCGGAGCTCCTGGGCGTCCCGCTGACCGTCGTGGTGGGCCGCGGGCTCGCGGACGGGCTGGTCGAGGTGCGGCCGCGCGTGGTCGTCGAGGGCGGGCCGCAGGCCGAGCAGGTCCCGGTCGCCGAGGCCGCGGACCGCGTGGCGGAGCTGGTGGACGCGCTGCTGGCGCGCTGACGAGCCGGCCACGACGGCCCCGCCCCCTGCCGGGACGGCAGGGGACGGGGCCGTCGCCGCGCGGAGTGCGAGGAGGCCCGGCGCGCGACGCGGCCCCTCCGGGCGGCGGCCTACGCTTTCCGGCCACGCCCACGCCGACCTGCGGTGGCGGGGCCGGGAGCGTTGGCGCCGCGCTTGCGCGACGCCCGCCGCGACCGCGCGACCCCCCGGGGGTCAGCCCGCGGGCGGGGTCGGCGTCGGGGACGCCGTGGCGGCGGCGGCCGGCAGGCCCGGGAGAGCCGTGGGGGTCGCGCCCCAGGACAGCGCCTCCACGGCCGAGGTGCGCAGGCCGTCGACCGCCGCGGTGCGGTCGGCCGTCGAGGCGCCGGTGTCGAGCACGGCGTCGGCGTGCACGGCGGCCAGGTCGGTGAGCAGCCCGGCGGCGAACGTCCGCACGGCCTCGGCGGACGACAGGTCGCCGCCCAGCTCGTACGCCACGCGGCGGGGGTCCTCGGCGGTGCCGGCGACGCCGACCGCCTCGGCCCACGCGGTCGCCGCGGCCCGGTGCGCGGCGGCGGCGGACCGTGCCTGCGCGCGGGCGTCGTCGGACAGCCGGGCGGCGACGACCTCGAAGCCGTAGCCCGCCTGGTCCTCGGCGAGCACGAGCGCGAGGGCGTCGGCCCGGTCGAGGTCCGCACCGAGCGCGTCGGCGGGGCCGGTCGCGGTGGGCGACGGGGCGGGGGTCGCCGACCCCGAGGCGGACGCCGACGGCAGCGCCGCCGACCCGTCGCCCGACCCCGACCCGTCCGCTGACCCGCCGGCGGTGAAGCCGCCCTCGGGCTCGGCGTCGACGGCGGGCGCCTCCGCGCCGAGCGCGGCCGCGAGCCGGTCGGCCAGCTGAGCGCGGGACGCGGCGACGGACGCGAGCAGCCGGGCCAGGCCCGGGTCGTCGGTCGCGCGGGCGTCGGCGCGGGCCTCGGAGGCGGCACCGCCGAGCAGCGCCAGGACGTCGGCGGGCGTGGCGGCCGGGTCGGTGGCGGACGGCGTGGGGGAGGGGGTCGCGTCGGGGTCCTCGGCGAGCCCCGACTCGTACACCCCGCCCAGCGCCTCGACCTGGACCTCCGACGTCGACGCGACCAGGCCCAGCACGGCCGCGACGCCCTCGTCGGTGCCCGCGGTGGCGGCCTCGGCGGCCGTGGCGAGCGCGAGGGCGTCGTCCACGGCGTCCCGCCGCACCTGCTCCGTGGCGTCCGGCACCGGCTCGGCGGGCGGGTCGGTCTCGAGGCGCAGGCCGCAGCCCGCCAGCAGCGCCGCGGTGCCGAGCGCGAGCACCCCGGCGAGGGCGCGGGCGCGCCGGGACCGGGCGGGCGCGGGGTGCGGGGCGGGGCGCGACGGGCGGCGCGAGGCGGTGCGGGGCATCGCGGGCGATCCTGCCACGGACACCCGGTCCCGCACCGGACCCGAGGTCCCCGCCCGGGCCGGTGTCGCGCACGTCGCACCCGGTCCGCGCCCCGTCCGGCGGGTGCGGCGCCCGGGAGTCAGTACGCTGGTCGCAGCACGCGGTCCGCCGCGCGCCGCTCCACCGTGCAGGACCGACAACCACACAGCGTCGACGTCCCCGGTGTCGGCGTGCGCGCGACGAGGCCGCACCCCGCCGAGGACCGACACAGGAGGTCAACATGCCCGCGCCCGCCAGCGCGCAGCGCATCCGGGAGACCATCGAGCCGGTGGTGACCGCCGCCGGCCTGTGGCTGGAGGACGTCGAGCTGGGCCGCGAGGGCGGCCAGGCCGTGGTGCGCGTCGTGCTCGACGCGCCCGAGGACGCCGAGGAGCAGGTCGACCTGGACGGCGTCGCCGACGTGTCCCGCGCCGTCTCCGCGGCGCTCGACGACCTGGACGGCCTGCCCGAGCGGTACACCCTCGAGGTGTCGAGCCGCGGGGCCACCGCGCCGCTCGTCGCCCGCCGGCACTACGCGCGGGCCATCGGCCGCCTCGTGGTGCTCCGTCTGGACGACGGCGGCTCGCTGACCGGCCGTCTCGTCGACGTCGAGCGCGGGGCGACCGACGCGGAGGACGCGGTGGTCGTCACGCCCGAGACGCCGGGCGTCAAGGGCCGGCCGGCCAAGATCGGCGAGCCGGTCCGGCTGCCGCTGGCGCGGGTCCGCGAGGGCCGCGTCGAGGTGGAGCTGGTCCGGGACAAGGACGACGCACGGGGCGGCGACTCCGCCCCCGACGGGCCGCAGGGCCGGGAGGACTGATCGTGGACATCGACATGCAGGCGCTGCGGCTCATCGAGCGGGAGCGCGAGATCAGCCTGGACGTGCTCGTCTCGGCCATCGAGCAGGCGCTCCTGTCCGCGTACCACCGGACGCCGGACGCCCACGCCGACGCGCGGGTCGAGCTCGACCGCCGGTCCGGCCACGTCACCGTGTGGGCGCGCGAGCGCACCGTGGTGCCCGCGCCGGACGCCCCGGAGCCGGCGGAGGGCGAGGACGGCACGGTGACCGCGGTCCCGCCGACCACGACGTCGCTCGGCCCGGAGTTCGACGACACCCCGGCCGGCTTCGGGCGGATCGCGACTGCCACCGCGCGCCAGGTCATCGTGCAGCGCCTGCGCGACGCCGAGGACGACCAGGTGCTCGGGCAGTTCCGCGGTAAGGAGGGCGAGGTCCTCGGCGGCGTCATCCAGCAGGGCCGCGACCCGCGCGTCGTGCTGGTGGACGTCGGCGGCACCGAGGCCGTGCTGCCCGCGCACGAGCAGGTCCCGACGGAGAAGTACGTGCACGGCGAGCGGATCCGCGCGCTGGTGCTCGACGTGTCGCGCGGCTCGAAGGGCCCGCAGATCACGCTGTCCCGCACGCACCCGAACCTGGTCCGGAAGCTGTTCGAGCTCGAGGTCCCGGAGATCGCCGACGGCCACGTGGAGATCACCGCGCTGGCCCGCGAGGCCGGGCACCGCACCAAGATGGCCGTGCGGTCCCGCGTGCAGGGCCTCGGCGCGAAGGGCGCGTGCATCGGCCCGCTCGGTGCTCGCGTGCGTGCCGTGATGGCCGAGCTGCACGGCGAGAAGATCGACATCGTCGACCACTCGGACGACCCGGCGGAGATGGTCGCGCACGCGCTGTCGCCGGCGCGCGTGCTGTCCGTCACGGTCGTGGACCCGGCCGCCCGCGCCGCGCGCGTCGTCGTGCCGGACTACCAGCTGTCGCTCGCGATCGGCAAGGAGGGCCAGAACGCCCGCCTCGCCGCGAAGCTGACGGGCTGGCGCATCGACATCCGGTCCGACGCGCAGGGCGCCGACGGCGGCCACGAGGGGACGCCCGAGACCGCGGGTTCGCCCTCGGCCGACGGTGACGGAAGCGCCGCCGGTCGAGTCGGGTGACGTCGCGCGCTAGACTGTCGTCGGCTGGGCCGGAGGCTCGGCTCTCCTCGCCGAGCAGGCGCCACCCCGACACCCACGCAGCGGACGACGCTGCGGAGGTCGTCGTGGGCCCGGTGCGCACGTGCGTGGGGTGCCGGAACACCGGTCCGAGGTCGGTCCTGCTGCGCGTGGTCGCGGCGACGACGGACGCGGGACATCCCGCGGTCGTGGTCGACGTGCGCCGGGCGCTGCCGGGCCGGGGTGCCTGGCTGCACCCCGATCCTCACTGCCTCGAGCTCGCCGAGCGCCGTCGTGCGTTCCCGCGGGCCCTGCGTCTCGCGGGGCCGCTGGACACGTCCGCGGTGCGGGAGCACCTCGGGGTCGTGTGAGGAGGACCGTCGCCGCCCGGGCAACCCGCCGGGGTGGCATGTGCACCGTCGAACAGGGAAAGCGGGTCGAAGAGCCGATGGCTGCCCGATGAGCACGCACCGATGAGTACCCAGCGATGAGTACCCAGCACTAACGACGGTCCGACCCTGTCCGGGCGGGCCGAGACAGGGAGAGATGTGGCCAAGGTCCGCGTCTACGAGCTCGCCAAGGAGCTCGGAGTCGACAGCAAGTCCCTCATGACCAAGCTGAACGAGCTCGGTGAGTTCGTGCGCTCGGCGTCCTCGACGATCGAGCCGCCGGTGGTCCGCAAGCTGCGGGACACCTACCCCGCCGGTGGTGGCGCGAAGCCCGCCGCGAGCCGGCCCGCCAACGCCCCGGCCGCCGCGCCGGCACCGTCGGCGACCCCCGCCGCCCCCGCGCCGTCGGCCCCGGCCGCCGCCGCGCCGGCTGCGCCCGCCCCGGCCGCGCGCCCCTCGGCGCCGGCCCCGTCCACGCCCGCCCCGGCGGCGCGTCCGGCCGCCGCGGCCCCGGCCGCTCCGGCCCCGGCCGCCCCCGCGGCCCCGGCTGCGGCTGCGTCCGCCCCGTCGGCCCCGGCCGCGCGCCCCGGTCCGGCCCGTCCGGCCGCCCCGGCGCCGCGTCCGGCCCAGCCGGCCCGCTCCTCCGAGGGTCAGGGCGGCGGCGACCGCGGCCCGCGCCCCGGTGGCGCCCCGCGTCCGGGCGGTCCCCGCCCGGGCAACAACCCGTTCGCGTCGTCCCAGGGCATGCCCCGCTCCGGCGGTCCGCGCCCCGGCGGCCCGCGCCCGGGCAACAACCCGTTCGCGTCCTCGCAGGGCATGCCCCGCCCGGGCGAGCGCCGCTCCGACGCCCCGGCCGCCTCGGCCGGCGCGCAGGCCGGCGACCGTCCCGGTGGGCCCCGTCCCGCCGCGCCGCGTCCCGGTGGTCCGCGCCCGAACCCGGGCATGATGCCGGGCCGCAGCACCAGCGGCGTCGGCCGCCCCGGCGACCGTCCGGCCCGTGCCGGCGGCGGCGGTGGCCGTCCCGGCGGTGGTGGCGGCGGCTACGGCGGCGGCGGTGGTCGTCCCGGCGGTGGCGGCGGCTTCGCCGGCCGTCCGGGCGGCGGCGGTCGTCCCGGTGCCGGTGGGCGTGGCTCGACCCAGGGCGCGTTCGGTCGCGCCGGTGGTCGTCCGGTCCGCGGGCGGAAGTCGAAGCGCGCGAAGCGCCAGGAGTTCGAGCAGATGCAGGCGCCGTCGCTCGGCGGCGTGCAGGTGCCCCGCGGGAACGGCTCGACCGTCATCCGCCTGCGCCACGGCTCGTCGCTGAACGACTTCGCCGACAAGATCGACGCCAACCCGGCCTCGCTGGTCACGGTGCTGTTCCACCTCGGTGAGATGGCGACCGCGACCCAGTCCCTCGACGAGGACACCTTCGGCACGCTGGCCACCGAGCTCGGCTACGTCGTGGAGATGGTCTCGGCCGAGGAGGAGGACCGCGAGCTGCTCGGGGCCTTCGACATCGACCTGGACGCCGAGCTCGAGGGCGAGGGCGACGAGGACCTGTTCCCGCGCCCGCCGGTCGTCACCGTCATGGGTCACGTCGACCACGGAAAGACCAAGCTCCTCGACGCCATCCGGTCCACGGACGTCGTCGCGGGCGAGGCCGGCGGCATCACGCAGCACATCGGTGCCTACCAGGTGCGCACGGAGCACGAGGGCCAGGACCGGGCCATCACGTTCATCGACACCCCGGGTCACGAGGCGTTCACCGCCATGCGTGCCCGTGGTGCGCAGGTGACGGACATCGCGATCCTCGTGGTCGCGGCGGACGACGGCGTGATGCCCCAGACCATCGAGGCGCTCAACCACGCCCAGGCGGCCGGCGTGCCGATCGTGGTCGCGGTCAACAAGGTGGACAAGGAGGGGTCGAACCCCGCCAAGATCCGCCAGCAGCTCACCGAGTACAACCTGGTGGCCGAGGAGTACGGCGGCGACACCATGTTCGTCGACGTCTCCGCCAAGCAGCGGATGGGCATCGACCAGCTGCTCGAGGCCGTGCTGCTGACCGCGGACGCCGCGCTCGACCTGCGGGCCAACCCCGACAAGGACGCCCGCGGTGTCGCCATCGAGGCGAACCTGGACAAGGGCCGCGGCGCCGTCGCGACCGTCCTGGTCCAGTCCGGCACGCTGCACGTCGGTGACGCGATCGTCGCTGGCACGGCCCACGGCCGCGTCCGGGCGATGTTCGACGAGCACGGCGACAACGTCACCGAGGCGGGCCCGGCGCGTCCGGTGCTGGTCCTCGGCCTGGCGTCGGTCCCGAGCGCCGGCGACACCTTCCTGGTGGCGCCGGACGAGCGCACCGCCCGGCAGATCGCCGAGAAGCGCGAGGCCGCCGAGCGCGCCGCCCTCCTGGCCAAGCGCCGCAAGCGCATCAGCCTCGAGGACTTCACGCAGGCGCTGCAGCAGGGCAAGGTCGAGACCCTCAACCTGGTCCTCAAGGGCGACGTGTCCGGTGCCGTCGAGGCGCTGGAGGACGCGCTGCTCAAGATCGACGTGGGCGACGAGGTCGACCTGCGGGTCATCCACCGCGGTGTCGGTGCGATCACGCAGAACGACGTCAACCTCGCCACGGTCGACAACGCCATCATCATCGGCTTCAACGTCAAGTACGCGGAGCGGGTGGAGGACCTCGCCGAGCGCGAGGGCGTGGACGTCCGGTTCTACTCGGTCATCTACCAGGCGATCGACGACGTCGAGGCGGCCCTCAAGGGCATGCTCAAGCCGGAGTACGAGGAGGTGCAGCTCGGTTCCGCCGAGGTGCGCGAGGTGTTCCGCTCCTCCAAGTTCGGCAACATCGCCGGCTCGATCGTCCGGTCCGGGGAGATCCGCCGCAACACCAAGGCGCGGGTGCTCCGGAACGGCGCGGTCATCGGCGACAACCTCACCGTCGAGTCGCTCAAGCGGTTCAAGGACGACGCCACCGAGGTCCGCGAGGGCTTCGAGTGCGGTATCGGCCTCGGGTCGTACAACGACATCACGGTGGGCGACATCATCGAGACCTGGGAGATGCGCGAGAAGCCGCGCTCCTGACCGGTCCCACTTGCGGGTCTGCCCCCACGCGTCGAGCGTGGGGGCAGGCCCGCGGCCGTTCGTCCGCCCGCCGACGCGGGCGCTGAGAGGAGATCGACATGGTGGACCACCCCCGGGCCCGCAAGCTCGCGGACCGCATCCAGCAGATCGTCGCGCAGATGCTCGACACCCGGATCAAGGACCCGCGGCTCGGCTTCGTCACCGTCACCGACGTGCGCGTGACCGGCGACCTGCAGCACGCGAGCGTGTTCTACACGGTGCTGGGTGACGAGGAGGCCCGCACGGGCACGGCCCAGGCGCTGGAGAGCGCGAAGGGCCTGATCCGGTCCGAGGTCGGCAAGCAGACCGGCGTCCGGCTCACCCCGACGCTGGAGTTCCACCTGGACGCCGTGCCCGAGACCGCCGCCCACCTGGACGCGGCGCTGCTCGAGGCCGCCCGCCGGGACCGCGAGGTCTCGGCCCTGGCCACGGGCGCGCAGTACGCCGGCGAGGCGGACCCGTACCGCAAGCCGGCGGACGAGGACGAGGACGCCGACGAGGCGGACGCCGCGCGCTGAGCGTCCCCGCCCCGCGGCCGTGAGGTCGTCACAAGCCCACGAGGTCGTCACTCAGGAGTGACGACCTCGTGGCGTGGTGACGACCTCGGCAGGCTGCTGGCGGCTGACGGGTCAGGCGTCCTCGCGGCCGGTGCCGCGCGGCATGGCCAGCGACGCGACCGCGGCGAGCGCGATGACCGCCGCACCGGTCAGCACCGCCGGGCGCAGGCCGGCGTCGAACCCGTCCGGGCTGATCGTGCCGCCCGCGGCGGTGAACACGGCGGTCAGGACCGCGACGCCCAGCGCGACGCCGACCTCCCGCAGCGTCGAGTTCGTCGACGACGCGGTGCCGTGGTCGTCCGGTGCCATGCCGGAGAGCACCGCCGTGGCGCTCGGGGCGAAGGTCAGGCCCATGCCGACGCCGGCCAGCACCAGGCCCGGGACCAGCGCGGCGTAGCCGCCGTCGGAGGCCGCGAACCCGAGCCACGCGAGCCCGGCGGCCTGGGCCACGAGGCCACCGGTGAGCAGCACCCGCACGCCCACCCGGGGTGCCAGCATCCCGGCCAGCGGGGCGACCACCATCGGCGCGGCGGTCCACGGCAGGGTCCGCAGGCCCGCCTCCAGGGGCGAGTAGCCCTGGACGACCTGCAGGTACTGGGCGAGCAGGAACACGGCGCCGAACGCGCCGAGCGAGAACGCGAAGCCCGAGACGTTCGCGACGGAGAAGCTCCTCGACCGGAACAGGCGCAGCGGGACCAGCGCGTGCGGGGTGCGGGCCTCGTGCCGGAGGAACAGCGCGAGGGCGACGACGCCGCCGACGATCGGGCCGAGCACCCCGGCCGACGTCCACCCGTCCTCGTTGCCGTGCACGACGCCCCAGACGATGCCGAGGACGCCCGCGGCGGCCAGCACGAGGCCGAGCAGGTCGAGCCGCTGCGCCCGCCCGCGGCCCTCGGGCAGCGCGCGCAGCACCAGCGGCACCGCGACGAGGGCGACCGGCACGTTGATCCAGAACATCGCCTCCCAGGAGATGCCCTCGACCACGGCGCCGCCGACGACGGGGCCGAGCGCGACGCCGAGGCCGGAGACCCCGCCCCAGACGCCGATCGCCATGGCGCGACGCGAGGCCGGGACGGCAGCGGCGAGCAGGGTGAGCGACAGCGGCATGACGGCCGCGGCCCCGACGCCCTGGAGTGCGCGGGCGGCGATCAGCGCGTCGGGGGAGCCCGCGAGGGCCGCGGCGATCGAGCCGAGGGTGAACACGGCGATCCCGCCGAGGAACGTGCGACGGCGTCCCCAACGGTCGCCGAGCGTCGCGGCGGCGATCATCAGGGTCGCGAACGCCAGCGTGTACGCGTTCACCACCCACTGCAGGTCGGTGAGCGTGGCGCCGAGCTCGGCCTGCAGGACGGGCAGCGCGCTGGTGACGACGAGGTTGTCGAGCGTCGCCATGAACATGGGGAGCGAGGCGGCCAGCAGGGCGACGGCGACCGGGACGGCGCGGGTCGCGGCGCGGACGGGGCCGGGCGCGGGGGCTCCGGCGACGGGGGAGCCGGCCGCGGCGGCCGACGGCGGGTCGGCCGGGGCGCCGGCGGCGCCGGCACCCGGGGCGGTGGTGCGGGTCTGCGTCGACATCGGAGGCTCCTGTAAGCATCGGCTGATTACTTGGACCCAAGGGACGTTAGTAATCGACTGATAACATGTCAACCATGGACTTCGAGCACGCCGCCCGGCCCGCCCCGCGCGCCCCCCGGATGTCGGGGGACCAGCGGCGCGAGCAGATCCTCGCCGCCGCGATCGAGGTGTTCGCCGAGGGGGGCTACGCCGGGACGACGACGGACCAGGTCGCGCGCGCCGCGGGGGTGTCGCAGCCCTACGTCGTGCGGCTGTTCGGGTCGAAGCAGCGCCTGTTCCTGGAGGCCTACCGCCACACCACCGAGCGGGTGCTGGCCGCGATGGCCGCGGTCGAGCCCGGTCCGGGTGCGGTGGAGCGCACGGGGCGCGCGTACGTCGAGCTCATGGCCGACCGCGACCTGCTGCGCGTCCTCATGCACGGCTTCACCGCGGAGGACCCGGAGGTGACCGCGCTCGCCCGGCACACGCTCGGCGAGGTGTTCCGGCTGTTTCGGCAGCGGGTCGAGCCGGACGACGCCGACGGCGACGAGACCGCCCGGAGGTTCGTGGCCGACGGCATGCTGATCAACGTGCTGCTCAGCTCGGACGGCTTCGCGCACGCCGGGCAGGACGCCGGCTTCGACGCGCTGCTGCGGTGCTTCGCGCCCGAGGTCGTGGCCGCGGGGACCGCCGCCGCGGCGGGCGACCGCGCCGGGGCGACCGCGTGAGCCCCGCGCGCGACCAGCGCCGCCCCGACCGCCCCCGCCGCCCCACGGCGCCCGACGGCCTGCTCGTCGTCGACAAGCCGCAGGGCTGGACCAGCCACGACGTCGTCGCGAAGGCGCGCGGCCTCGCGGGCACCCGCAAGGTCGGCCACGCCGGCACCCTGGACCCGATGGCGACCGGCGTGCTCGTGCTGGGCGTCGGCCGGGCGACCCGCCTGCTCACCTACGTCGTCGGCGCGGACAAGGAGTACACGGCGACGATCCGGCTCGGCGTGACCACCACGACCGACGACGCGGAGGGCGAGCTCGTCGCGCGCGCCGACGCCGCCGGGGTGACCCGGCCCGCGCTGGACGCGGGGGTGGCGGCGCTGACGGGCCCGATCCAGCAGGTGCCCAGCGCGGTCAGCGCGATCAAGGTCGACGGGCAGCGCGCCTACGCGCGGGTCCGGGCGGGGGAGGACGTCGAGCTGGCCGCGCGGCCGGTGACGATCTCCCGGTTCGACGTGCACGAGGTGCGGCAGGTGCCGGACGCGGACGGGTCGGGCGTCGCCGCGCTCGACGTCGACGTCACCGTGGTCTGCTCGTCGGGCACGTACATCCGCGCGCTGGCGCGGGACCTGGGCCGGGGGCTCGGCGTCGGCGGGCACCTGACCGCGCTGCGGCGCACCCGGGTCGGCGGCTACGGCATCGACGGCGCCCGGTCGCTCGACGAGCTGGAGGCGTGGCCGGCCGACGTGCCGCTCGACACCCTGCCGCTGGCGGACGCCGCCCGGGCGACGTTCCCGGTGCGGGAGCTGACCGAGGCCGAGGCCCGGGCGCTGTCCTACGGCCAGCGGATCCCGGCGACGGGTACCGGCGCGGGCGTGACGGTCGCCGCGCTGACGCCGGAGGGCGCCCTCGCGGCGCTCCTGGAGGACCGCGGCCCGCACGCCCGGCCGGCCCTGGTCTTCGCCGCCGCCACCTGACGGGCTCAGCCCAGCGCGGCGACCACCGACGCGACCCGGCGCTCCCGGGTCGCGTCGGTCCTCGCGCCCTCGACCGCCAGCACGTGCGCGCGCTGCTTCGAGTACGACAGGGCCGCCCACGCCTCGGCCAGCGCGGGCCCGCCCGCGGCGAGCGCGGCCGCCAGGTCCGCCGGGACCTCGACGGTGCGGGGTGCGTCGTCCACCGCGAGGTCGACCTCGACGGGTTCGCCGGCCTCGATGCCCGCGGCGGCCCGGTTCGCCGCCGAGACGCCCACCCAGTACCCGCCCGAGTACGGGGCGATCGACCCGCGGTAGGCGTGCCCGTTGATCGTGACGACCACGGGCACCCGCTTCCCGCGGCCGAGCCCGGCGACGACGTCCTCGGGTACTGCGATGCCGGTGGTCGTGCCCCCGGTGGCGACGAGCGTGGTGCGCAGGGTGACCATGCGGGACCTCCGGGGTCGTGGGCCGCGGCGCGGCCGCGGGCCGAGCGTAGCGCCGCCGCGCGCGAGGCACCCCGCGCGCCGTGGCAGGCTTGTCCCCGCGCCGCGACCCCGCCGGCGCGGGGCGCGCCGCGAGGCGCCGACCGACGGGAGAGCTGGTGCAGCGCTGGACGGACCTCGCGCAGGTCCCCGCGGACTTCGGGCCGTCGGTGGTGACGGTCGGCAACTTCGACGGGGTGCACCGCGGCCACGTCGGCGTGCTGACCCGGATGGTCGCCGACGCCCGCGCGGTGGGCGCCCGCTCGGTCGCCGTGACGTTCACGCCGCACCCGCAGCAGGTGCACCGCCCCGACAGCGCCCCGCCGCTGCTCACCGGCGACGCCGACCGGCTCGAGCTCCTGGAGCAGACCGGCCTCGACGCGGTGCTGCTGCTGACGTACACCCTGGACTTCGCGCAGCAGACCGCCGAGGAGTTCGTCCGCCGGCACCTCGTGGACGGGCTGCACGCGCGCACCGTGGTCGTCGGCCGGGACGTGCGGTTCGGGCGCGGCAACGCCGGCGACCTGGCGACGATGGTCGAGCTGGGGGAGCGGTTCGGGTTCGCGGTCGAGGTGATCGAGGACGTCGCGCCCGACCCGGCCGACGACGACCCCGCCGCCGCCCTCGCCGACCCCCTGCGCCGCCGGTGGTCCTCGACCTGGGTCCGCGAGCTGCTGGTCGCCGGCGACGTCCGCCAGGCCGCCCGCGTGCTCGGCCGCCCGCACCGGATGCGTGGCACCGTGGTGCACGGCGACAAGCGCGGCCGCGACCTCGGGTTCCCGACTGCCAACCTGTCCCAGGACGCGACCGGCATGGTCCCGGCCGACGGCGTGTACGCCGGCTGGCTGCGCCGCCCCGCCGCGCCCGCCGGGTCGCCGGACGCGGTGCTGCCCGCCGCGGTGTCGGTCGGCACCAACCCGACCTTCGCCGGGCTGCAGCGCCGGGTCGAGGCCTACGTGCTCGACCGGACCGACCTCGACCTGTACGGCGAGGAGGTCGTGCTGGAGTTCGTCGAGCGGCTGCGCCCGACCCTGCGGTTCGACTCGGTGGACGAGCTGATCACTCGCATGCACCAGGACGTCGCCGGGGTCCGCGACGTGCTCGCGGGCGCCGCGGGCTGACGACCCGGGCCTGGTAGACTCGCACAGCCGTCAGAACGGCCGCGGACCGAGAGCGCCCGGGTGGACCTGCCCCGGAGCACCGCGCAACGAGACAATCCAGGAGAGTCGTGCCCCTCGACAGCGCCACCAAGAAGTCCATCATGGCCGAGTACGCCACCCACGAGGGTGACACCGGCTCGCCGGAGGTCCAGATCGCGATGCTCACGCAGCGCATCAACGACCTCAACGAGCACCTCAAGACGCACAAGCACGACCACCACAGCCGCCGCGGGCTGCTGCTGCTGGTCGGCCAGCGTCGCCGCCTCCAGGGCTACCTGCAGAAGGTCGACATCGACCGCTACCGCAGCCTGATCCAGCGGCTCGGCCTGCGCCGATGACCGCGTGACCGGCCCGGACCCCCGCGGGGGTCCGGGCTGGTCCTGCGTCGGGCCCCGGTGTCCGGGACCCGACGCCAGCACCACCACCGCACCACTCTCACTCCGCGCCGGTCGACGCGTCCGGTCCTCGGTAGTGGTTCCCGGAACCTGCGTGTCCGGGTGCCTCGATCGAAGACCGCCGTGACCGGTCCGGCGCCTTCGAGACAAAGGAGGGCACCCGTGGAGGGTCCCGAGATCCAGTTCGCCGAGGCCGTGATCGACAACGGTCGCTTCGGCACCCGCACCGTCCGCTTCGAGACGGGCCGCCTGGCCAAGCAGGCCGCCGGCTCCGCGATGGCCTACCTCGACGGCGAGACGGCCCTGCTGTCCGCCACGACGGCCGGCAAGCACCCCAAGGACCAGTTCGACTTCTTCCCGCTGACGGTGGACGTCGAGGAGCGGCAGTACGCCGCGGGCAAGATCCCCGGCTCGTTCTTCCGCCGCGAGGGCCGCCCGTCGACCGACGCGATCCTGGCCTGCCGCCTCATCGACCGCCCGCTGCGCCCCCTGTTCGTCAAGGGCCTGCGCAACGAGGTCCAGGTCGTCGTCACCGTGCTGGCGATCCACCCGGACGACGCGTACGACGTGCTGGCGATCAACGCCGCGTCCATCTCCACCCAGATCTCCGGCCTGCCGTTCTCCGGCCCGGTCGGTGCGGTGCGCATCGCGCTGATCGACGGCCAGTGGGTCGCGTTCCCGCGGTACACCGAGCGCGAGCGCGCGACGTTCGAGATCGTCGTCGCCGGCCGCGTGGTCGAGGGCGGCGACGTCGCGATCGCGATGATCGAGGCCGAGGCCCCGGAGAAGTCCTGGAACCTCATCAAGGACGAGGGCGGCGTCGCCCCGACCGAGGCCGTCGTGGCCGAGGGCCTCGAGGCGTCCAAGCCGTTCATCAAGGCCCTGGTCGAGGCGCAGCAGCAGCTCGCCGCGCAGTCGGCCAAGGAGACCCGCGACTTCCCGACGTTCCCGGACTACCAGCCGGACGCGTACGCGGCCGTCGAGGGCGCCGCCGAGGCGAAGATCCTCGAGGCCATGCAGATCGCGGACAAGCAGACCCGCGAGGGCCGCCTGGACGAGATCAAGGCCGAGGTCCTGGACCAGCTCGCCGGCTCGTTCGAGGGCCGCGAGAAGGAGCTGTCCGCCGCGGTGCGCTCGGTGACCAAGAAGGTCATCCGCCAGCGCATCCTGACCGACGGCTTCCGCATCGACGGCCGCGGCCTGCGGGACATCCGCACGCTGTCCGCCGAGGTCGAGGTCCTGCCCCGCGTGCACGGCTCGGCGCTGTTCGAGCGCGGCGAGACCCAGATCATGGGTGTCACCACGCTGAACATGCTCCGCATGGAGCAGCAGCTCGACACGCTGTCGCCCGAGACGCGCAAGCGCTACATGCACAACTACAACTTCCCGCCCTACTCGACCGGTGAGACCGGCCGCGTGGGCTCGCCGAAGCGGCGCGAGATCGGCCACGGCGCCCTCGCCGAGCGCGCGCTCATGCCGGTGCTGCCGAGCCGCGAGGAGTTCCCCTACGCGATCCGCCAGGTGTCCGAGGCCCTCGGCTCCAACGGCTCGACCTCGATGGGCTCCGTCTGCGCGTCGACCCTGTCGCTGCTGAACGCGGGTGTGCCGCTGCGCGCGCCCGTCGCCGGCATCGCCATGGGCCTCGTGTCCGACACGGTCGACGGCGAGACCCGGTACGCCGCGCTGACCGACATCCTGGGCGCCGAGGACGCGTTCGGCGACATGGACTTCAAGGTCGCCGGCACCCGCGAGTTCGTCACGGCCATCCAGCTCGACACCAAGCTCGACGGCATCCCCGCCTCCGTGCTGGCCGACGCGCTGACCCAGGCGAAGGAGGCGCGCCTCGCGATCCTCGACGTCCTGAACGAGGCGATCGACGTCCCGGACGAGATGTCGCCCAACGCGCCGCGCGTCATCACGGTGAAGGTGCCGGTCGACAAGATCGGCGAGGTCATCGGCCCGAAGGGCAAGATGATCAACCAGATCCAGGAGGAGACCGGCGCCGACATCTCGATCGAGGACGACGGCACGGTCTACATCGGCGCCACCGACGGTCCGTCGGCGGAGGCCGCGCGGGCGGCGATCAACGCGATCGCCAACCCGCACATGCCGGAGATCGGCGAGCGCTTCGTCGGCACGGTCGTCAAGACGACCACCTTCGGCGCGTTCATCTCGCTCTCGCCGGGCAAGGACGGTCTGCTGCACATCTCGCAGATCCGTCGCCTCGTCGGCGGCAAGCGGGTCGAGAAGGTCGAGGACGTCCTCGGCGTGGGCCAGAAGGTCCAGGTCGAGATCGGCGAGATCGACCCGCGCGGCAAGCTGTCGCTGCACGCCGTGGTCGAGGGCGAGGAGGCGGGCTCGGACGAGTCCGCCGCCGCTGAGCCGGCCGACGCCTGACGTGCCGCTGGACCTCCCCCTGGTCGCGCCCGGTCAGCCGGGCAGCGACCTGACCGCCGGGCAGGCGGGTGACGGATCCGTCCGTCGCTCCGTCCTGCCCGGCGGGGTCCGCCTGCTCACCGAGCACGTCCCCGGCGTGCGGTCCGCGTCCGTCGGGGCGTGGGTCGGCGTCGGCTCGCGGGACGAGTCCGACGGGCACCACGGCTCGACGCACTTCCTCGAGCACCTGCTGTTCAAGGGCACCGCGCGGCGCACGGCGATGGACATCGCCGAGGCGTTCGACGAGGTCGGCGGCGAGGCGAACGCCGCCACGGGCAAGGAGCACACCTGCTACTACGCCCGGGTGCTCGACGAGGACCTGCCGATGGCGGTCGACGTCATCGCCGACATGGTGACCTCGGCCCGCCTGGACCGCGACGAGCTCGAGACCGAGCGCGGCGTGATCCTCGAGGAGCTCGCCATGAACGACGACGACCCGAGCGACGTCGTGCACGAGCGGTTCGCGACGGTCGTCCTGGGCGAGCACGCCCTCGGCCGGCCGATCGGCGGCACGCCCGACACGATCCGGGCCGTGCCGCGGGACGCCGTCTGGGAGCACTACCGGCAGCACTACCGCCCGGACACGCTGGTCGTGACCGCGGCGGGCAACGTCGACCACGACGCCCTGGCCGCGCAGGTCGCCCGGGCGCTGGAGGAGGGCGGCTGGGACCTCGCGGCCGGCGCCGCCCCGGCCGCGCGCCGCGGTGCCGCCGGGGCGCAGCCCACGGCGGGCGCCTCCGACGTCACGGTGCGCCGCACGACCGAGCAGGGCAACGTCATCGTCGGCGGGACCGGCCTGACGGCCACCGACCCGCGACGGTTCACGCTCTCCGTGCTGAACGCGGTGCTGGGCGGCGGGATGTCGTCCCGGCTGTTCCAGGAGATCCGCGAGAAGCGGGGCCTGGCGTACTCGACGTACTCGTTCGCGTCCGGCCACGCCGACACCGGCGTCTTCGGCCTGTACGCGGGCTGCGCCCCGGCCAAGATCGACGAGGTCACCGAGCTCATGGTCGCCGAGCTCGAGCGGCTCGCGGACGGCGGCATCACCGACGCCGAGCTGCGCCGGTCGGTCGGGCAGCTGTCCGGCGGCCTGGTGCTCGGCCTCGAGGACTCCGGGTCGCGCATGAGCCGGCTGGGCAAGTCCGAGCTGGTGCACGGCCAGCTGCTGTCCACGCAGGAGTCGCTCGACCGCGTCCGCGCGGTCACGGCCCGCGAGGTGCAGGAGCTGGCCGCCGACCTGGCCGCACGGCCGCGGTCCGTGGTGCGCGTGGGCCCGTTCGGCGGCTGACGCCGACGGCCGTCCGTCGTCACCGGAGCCGGGTCCCCGTCGGGGGGCCCGGCTCCTGCCGTTCCCGGGCTCCCGCACGCCGGACGGGCCGGAGGTCCCGTTCCCCCGCGCGCGGCACGGGACGATGATGAGGGCATGGCCGCCGTCACCTCCGCCCGCCGCTCCGTCGCCGTCGCCCCCCGGTCACCCGGGCTGGTGGAGGCGTTCTGGGTGGCCCGGGCACCCCACGCCGCCCCGCCCCGGGTCGCGCTGCCCGACGGCCGCCCGTCCGCCCGTCGTCCGGCTCGGCGCTCCGGTGCACTGGGTCGACCCGCTGACCCGGGAGGCGGAGTCGATCGGCAGCGTGCTGCGCGGCCCGCGCGTCGTCCCGGGCGTGGTGCTGCCCGCGGGGGACGCCGAGTCCTGGGAGGTCGGCGCGCGGCTCGCGCCCTGGGCGCTGTCGGCGCTGCACCCGGCGGGCTTCCTCGTCGACGAGCACCGGCCGCTGGGCGAGGCGCTCGGCCTGGACGAGCCCGCGCTCGCCGCCGGCATGCGCGCCGCGTGGGACGCCGCCGCCGGGCTCGGCGAGGGCGCCGCGGCCGCCGCCTGCGTCGCCGTCCTCGAGGACGCCCTGGCCGCCGCGGTCCGGCGCCCGGTGCCCGCGGCCGACCGGGACGCCGTCGACCGGGTCGCCCGGTACGCCGACGCCGAGCGCGGCCTGGTCCGCCCGGTCGACCTGGCGCGCGAGGTCGACCGGTCGCTCGCGGGGCTGCACGCGCTGCTCGCCGCGCACGTGGGCCTCAGCCCGTCGGCGTTCCTGTCGACGGTCCGGCTGTCCTGCGCGGTGCGCGAGCTCGGCGTCGACGACCGCGGCGACGCCGTCGGCGTGGTCCGGGTGCTGCGGGCCTACGCGGACGCCGGCTACCCGCAGCGCGAGGTGGAGCGGTTCACCGGCCTGCACGCGCTGGAGCTGCGCCGGGCGGTCCGCGGCATGGAGGACGTGCTCGCGACCGCATGAGGCTCGCATAGGGTGCCGGGGTGAGCGAAGCGATCACGGTGGCCGTGCTGGGCGCGGCCGGCCGCATGGGACGGACCGTCGTCGACGCCGTGGAGGCGGCGCCCGACCTGGAGCTCGTGGCCGCCCTCGAGCACGGCGACGACGTCGGCGCGGTGGCCGCGACCGGCGCGCAGGTCGCAGTCGACTTCACCGTCCCGTCGGTCGCCGAGGCCAACGTGCGGTCGCTGGTCGCCCAGGGGGTGCACGCGGTCGTCGGCACCACCGGCTGGACGCCCGAGTCGCTGGCGCGGGTCGAGGCCGACCTCACGGGGCGTCCGGGCGTGGGCGTGCTCGTCGCCCCGAACTTCGCGCTCGGCGCGGTGCTGGCGATGGCGTTCGCCGCGCGGGCCGCCCGGTGGTTCGAGTCGGTCGAGGTCGTCGAGCTGCACCACCCCGACAAGGTCGACGCGCCGTCCGGAACCGCCCGGCACACCGCGCACGCGATCGCGGCCGCCCGCCGCGAGGCCGGCCTCGGCCCGGTGCCCGACGCCACCACGACGGCGCTCGACGGCGCGCGGGGCGCGGACGTGGACGGCGTCCGGGTGCACGCGGTGCGGCTGCGGGGACTCGTCGCGCACGAGGAGATCCTGCTCGGCAACGCGGGGGAGCAGCTGACCATCCGGCACGACTCGTTCGACCGGGTGTCGTTCATGCCCGGCGTGCTGCACGCGGTCCGGCAGGTCGGGTCCCGCCCGGGGCTGACGGTCGGGCTCGAGCACTACCTGGACCTGGGCTGACCGCGGTGGAGGAGCCCCGGGAGCCCGCAGGCACGCCCGCGCCCGCGTCGCCCGCTCGGCGTCGCACCGGCCTGGTCGCGGCGATCGCCCTCACCGCGCTGCTCGGCCTCTACCTCTGGCTGGTCGCGGGCCGGGCCGTCGCGCTGATCCGCACCGGCGAGCCGGTCGGCGTCGGCCTCGGCGCGGCGTTCGCGCTGCTGCCGCTGCTGGTGCTCGGCCTGGTGGCGCGCGAGTGGCTGCTCGCCGTCGACGTGCAGCGCATGGCCGACACGCTCGCCGCGCGCGGCGAGCTGCCGGTCGACGACCTGCCGCGCAGCCCGGGCGGCCGGATCGACCGCGCCGCGGCGGCCGGCCAGTTCGAGGCGGCCCGTGCGGAGGCGGAGGCCGCGCCCGACGACGACTGGGGCACCTGGTACCGGCTGGCGTTCGCCTACGACGCCGCGGGCGACCGCAGGCGCGCCCGCGCGGCGCTGCGCCACGCGTCGCGGGTCCACCGCGGCCGCGCGCGGGCGGGCGAGGACCCCCGCGGCCTGTCCTGACCCCGGGACCTGCCCCGTCGTCCCTCGTCCGCGCCCCAGCGCCACCGACAGTGGATGGTTGTGACGGACACGCCGACGGCGTGTCGGTCACAACCATCCACCGTCGGGCTTGTCGGGCGTCCCGGGAGCGTGGTCAGGCCGGGGTCAGGTACGCGCGCAGGGCGTCCGCCGGCATCGGGCGCGCCACCAGGAACCCCTGCACCAGCGGCACCCCCGCGGCCCGCAGCGCGTCGAGCTGCGCGTCGGACTCGACGCCCTCGGCGACGACGGTCATGCCCTGCTCGACCGCCATCCGGTGCACGAGCTCGACCAGCAGCGCGTCCAGCGGGTCGTCGAGCATCCCCGCCACCACCGAGCGGTCGATCTTGAGCACGTCGACCGGCAGCCGCGAGACCTGCCGCAGCCCCGACATCGCCCCGCCCAGGTCGTCGAGGGCGATCGGCACCCCGGCGTCCCGCAGCGCGTCGAGGGCCCCGAGCGCCCCGGCGACCTGCGCCTCGGTCGCGGCCTCGGACAGCTCGAGGCGCACGCCGTCGTGCGGCGTGCCCGACGCGTCGAGCGCCCGGAGCACCCGGTCGGCCAGCAGCGGCTCCTCCAGGGCGGCGGGGGACAGGTTCACGTTCACCACGGCCGGGGCGTCGTCGCCGAGGTCGGCGCGCCACGCGGCCCGGTCGGCGCACGCGCGCTCCAGGACCCAGAGGTCGAGCTCGAGCGCCAGGCCCGACCGGGCGGCGCGGTCGAGCGGCACCACCGGGCCGGACAGCCGGCCGTCGGCGTCCCGGGACCGCAGCAGCGCCTCGACCTCGCGCACCGACCCGTCGGCCGTGCCCGCGATCGGCTGGTAGTGCACCTCCAGTGCCGCCAGGTCGAGCCCCGGCAGCGCCGCGAGCCCGGCGAGCCCGACCGGACCGGCGCCCGGACCCGCGCCCGGACCCGCGTCCGCGCCGGCCAGCCGCACCCGGTCGCCGCCCGCCTTCTTCGCGCCGTACATCGCCAGGTCGGCCTCGCGCAGCAGCCGGTCGTGGTCGACGAGCGCGCCGGCGCCGAGCGCCAGGCCGACGGAGACCCGGGAGTGCGCGGGCACCGGCAGGCCCGGGTCGTGGGCCGCGATCGCGGAGCGCAGCACCTCGCCGAGGTCCAGCGCGCGCACCCGCCAGGTGTCGTCGGGGGTCTGCGGGGGCAGCAGGCGGGCGAGCGCGAACTCGTCGCCGCCCAGCCGCCCGACCACGTCGCCGGGCTCCGCCGAGGCCGCCAGCCGGGTCGCGACGGAGTGCAGCAGCGCGTCCCCGAACGAGTGGCCGAGGGTGTCGTTGACCTCCTTGAGCCGGTCGAGGTCGAGGAACGCCAGGACGACGGCGCCGCCGTCCTCGCGCGCGGCCGCGCAGAGCTCCCGGAGGCCGTCGACGAACCGGGCCCGCGAGGTCACGCCGGTGAGGTGGTCGTGCGAGGCCTCGTGCGCGAGCTCCGCGGCCAGCGCCTCCATCAGCGTCGTCGGGTCGAGGATCCCGACCGGGCCGCCGTCCGCGCCGGTGACCATCATGTCCTGGTAGCCGTCGCCCCCGACCAGCCGCTCGGCCGCCTCCGTGAGCGAGGCGCGGACGTCGACCCAGGGCACCTCCCAGCGCGCGACGTCCGCGACCGGCCGCCGCCCCCACAGCGACCGGCCGAACCCGTACCGCCCGGTCATCGTGGTGAGGAAGTCCTTGCGGGCGACCATCCCGTAGGGTCCGCCCACCTCGCGCGGGGCGACGAGGACGGACGAGCCCGTCCACCGGGTGCGGAAGCCGACGTCCACCGCCTCGCAGGAGTCGGTCGGGGCGACGACGACGGGCGCGGAGACCAGGTCGGACAGCAGCCGGCCGCGGTCGGCGCGCCGCCAGGGCGCGCGGGTCTGGGGGGACACGCCCGCACGATCGCCCGGCGCGCCCCTGACCTGAGGCGTCGCCGCGCCCCGTCGTCGGCTGTTCGCGCGCCGTTCACCGCGGGCCGCTCGTCCGGGTGACGCCGCCACCCGGACGGCCGCGGCCGACCACGCGACGCCGGGTCAGATGCTGGCGCCCCAGAGGTGCTCGGTGATCTCCCGCGGGTCGTCCTGCTCGCCGAGCACGCGGGTCGCGCCGACGTCGCCGAGGCCGGCCGACCCGAGGAACTGCTCGCGCGCGGTGTCCCCGGCGACGACCCAGGTCTGCACGCTGGTCGCCCGGTCCTCGTCGCGCAGCAGGTCGACGACGGCCGCGAGCAGCCGGGAGCCGTGGCCCAGCCGCCGCTCGGCGGGGTCGACCTCGAGCGCGAGGATCTCGCCGCCCGGGGTGTCGTCGCCGGACCCGGCCGGGGCGGTGACGGGCGCGACCGAGGCGAACCCGACGAGCCGCGGCCCGTGCATCGCGACCAGCACGCGGTAGCCGCGGCCCGGCGGCGAGGCGATCGCCGCGGACCACTGGTCCGTGATCCGCGCGAGGTCGACGCGGTCCAGCACCTCCTCGCCGACCAGGTCGCCGAGCGTCGCCCGCCACGCGGCGAGCTGCACGGCCGCGACGGCGCGCTCGTCCCCGGGGACGGCGGGGCGGACGGAGACGTCGGCGGTGGCGGCGAGCAGGGGGTCCATGCCGGTCACAATGCCACGTACACCGGCTCCAGGTACTCCTCGATGCCGGCCTCGCCGCCCTCGCGCCCGATGCCGGACGACTTCACGCCGCCGAACGGCGCGCTGGCGTCGGATACCATGCCGCGGTTGACGCCGAGCATCCCCGCCTCGACGCCCTCGGCCAGCCGCATGACCCGGTCGACGTCCTTCGTGTACGCGTAGGCGACCAGGCCGAACTCGGTCGCGTTCGCCAGCCGGAGGCCGTCGGCCTCGTCGCCGAAGGTCACGACCGGGGCCACCGGCCCGAAGATCTCCTCCCGCACGGCGCGGGCGTCCTCGGGCACCCGGTCGAGGACCGTCGGCGGGTAGAAGTACCCGCGCCGGCCCGGCCGCTCGCCGCCGGTCCGCACCCGGGCGCCGTCGTCCGCCGCCTCCGTGACCAGCTCCTCGACCCGGTCGACCGCGGCCTTCTCGATGAGCGGGCCGACCGCGACGTCCGGGGCGGTGCCGGGTCCCATCACGAGACGCTCGAAGGCGGTCGTCAGCCGGTCGGCGAACTCCGCCGCGACCGGCTCCTGGACCAGGAAGCGGTTCGCGGCGACGCAGGTCTGCCCGGCGTTGCGCATCTTGGCGGCCACGGCGCCCTCGACCGCGGCGTCCAGGTCGGCGTCCGCGAACACCAGGAACGGCGCGTTCCCGCCGAGCTCCATCGAGGTGCGCAGCACGTTGCCGGCGGCCTGCTCGAGCAGCGACCGCCCGACCTCCGTCGACCCGGTGAACGACAGCTTGCGCAGCCGGCGGTCGGCGATCACGGGCTCGGTGAGCGCGCGGGACGACGCGGTCGGCAGCACGTTGATCACCCCGGCGGGCAGGTCGCGCGCGTCGAGCTCCGCCCGCACGATCTCGGCGAAGTACGCGGTGGTCAGCGGCGTGAGCTGCGCCGGCTTGATCACGACGGGGCAGCCGGCGGCCAGGGCGGGCGCGACCTTCCGGGTGATCATCGCGATCGGGAAGTTCCACGGCGTGATGAGCAGCGCCGGGCCGACGGGCCGCCGGAGCACCAGCTGGTGGTGCGTGCCCGCGGGCGCCCGGCGGGTCAGGCCGCCCAGGCGCACCGCCTCCTCGGAGTACCAGCGCACGAACTCCGCGGCGTACTGCACCTCGGCGCGCGCCTCGGCCAGCGGCTTGCCGCCCTCCGCGGTGACGAGCGCCGCGAGGTCCTCCGCGCGGGCGACCATCGCGTCGAACACCGCCCGCAGCACGTCCGACCGGGTCCGCGGGGCGACCTCCCGCCACGCCGGGAACGCGCGGTGGGCCGCGTCGAGCGCCGCGAGGCCGTCCTCCGGGGTGGCGTCGGCCACCTCGAACAGCACGTCGGTGGTCGCCGGGTCGGCCACGGCGAACGTGCCCCGGCCGGTGGCGTGCCGCCACTCGCCGTCGATCAGCAGGCCGGTGGGCGTGTGGGCGGCGACGTACGGCGGCAGCGGCGAGGTCATGGGGCCCAGTGTCGACCCGGACCTCGCCGAGCGGCACCCCGAGATCGGCGGGCGGGAACCCTACGATGGCCCCATGACGACGCCCGCCGGACCGATCGAGACGCCGTACGAGGACCTGCTCCGCCTGGTGCTGGAGACCGGCACCCCCAAGGCGGACCGCACCGGCACCGGGACCCGCAGCGTGTTCGGGCACCAGATGCGGTTCGACCTGCAGCAGGGGTTCCCGCTCGTCACCACCAAGCGCGTCTTCGTGCGCGGGCTGACCGAGGAGCTGCTCTGGTTCCTGCGCGGCGAGCGCAACGCCCGCACGCTGCAGGAGAAGGGCGTGCACATCTGGGACGAGTGGGCCGCCGAGGACGGCGACCTCGGCCCGGTGTACGGGGTGCAGTGGCGCTCCTGGCCGACCCCCGACGGCGGGACGATCGACCAGCTGGCGCAGGTGCTCGACGGCCTGCGGCGGGACCCCGACTCGCGGCGGCACATCGTGTCCGCGTGGAACGTCGCGGACATCCCGTCGATGGCGCTCGCGCCGTGCCACGCGTTCTTCCAGTTCTACGTCGCCGACGGGAAGCTCTCCTGCCAGCTCTACCAGCGGTCCGCCGACCTGTTCCTGGGCGTGCCGTTCAACATCGCGTCCTACGCGCTGCTGACGCACATGGTGGCGCAGCAGGTCGACCTCGAGGTCGGGGACTTCGTGTGGACCGGCGGCGACTGCCACATCTACGACAACCACGTCGACCAGGTGCGCGAGCAGCTGACCCGGGAGCCGTTCCCGGCGCCGACGCTGCACCTGGACCGCGCCCCGTCGCTGTTCGAGTACAGCTACGCCGACGTGACGATCGAGAACTACCAGCACCACCCGGCGATCAAGGCGCCGGTCGCGGTCTGACGCCCCCGGCCGCGCGGCGCGTCAGGGCACCCCGAGCCAGCGGAGCAGGGCCGCCGTCGCGGCGGCCAGCAGCACCACCAGGACGAACGGCGCGCGCAGCAGCAGGGCGACCGCCGCGACCGCCAGCGCGGCCAGCCGCGCGTCCAGCACCAGGGCGCCGTCGGTCGTCGCCGTCTGCACCGCCACCAGCGCGGCCAGCAGCGCCGCCGTGACCAGCGCGGCCGTGCGGACCACCCGGGGGCGCTCGAGGACCGCGCGGGGGACCAGGTGACCGGCGACCTTCGTGGCGAGCACGACGACCGAGGCGGCCAGCACGGCCCACCACACCGCGAGGCGGCTCACGGGGTCACCACCGGGGCCTCGTCGTCCTCGTCGCCCCCACGGGCGCGCCCGACTCCGCCCCCGCCGTCGAGCACCCCCACGACCACCGCCAGCGCGGCGGCCGCGAGCACCGGCACCCCGGCCGGCGCCACCGGCGTGAGCGCCAGCGCCAGCAGGGCGGCCGCCGCGGCCACGACGCGCACGGTCCGGGTCGCGCGCCGGTCGTCGCCGGACAGCCGCGGCCACAGCAGCGCGAGGAACGCCGCCCCGGCCGCCGCGTCCAGCCCGTACCGCCGCGGGTCGCCCAGCGCGTCGCCGAGCAGCGCGCCCAGCAGCGAGAAGGCGTTCCACAGCACGAACACCCCCGCGCCGGTCCACCAGAACCCGGCGCGGGTCGCGGCGGGCGTCGGCTGCGCCGTCGCGACGGCCGTGGACTCGTCGATCGTCAGGTGCGCCGCGAGCACGCGCCGCCAGCCGGAGGCGCCCAGCAGCGGGGCCACCTGCACCCCGTAGAGCCCGTTGCGCGCCCCGAGCAGGCCCGCGGTCGCCACGACCGCCCCGATGCCCCCGCCCGCGCCCACGACGCCCACCGCGGCGAACTGCGAGCCGCCGCTGAACATCAGCAGGCTCAGCGCCATCGTCTGCGGGACGTCGAGGCCGGCGGCGACGGACAGCGCGCCGAAAGAGACGCCGTACAGCCCGGTGGCCACCGAGACGGACAGGGCGGTGCGGACGGCCGACCGGACGGCGGGGTCGGACCGGTCCGCGGGGGAGCGGGCGGGCACGCGACGAGGGTAGGACGTCCCGGTGCGGCGGTCGCCCGGGCGTCCACCCGCTGACCGCCCGGTGACGCCGCGGAACCCCAGGTGAACGACCCGGGAAGCCTTGCGGAACGCACCCCGGGAAGGGTCGTCCGGGGTGGCGCGGCCGGGGCAGGGTGTCCAGGGCCGGCGACGGAGCGGGCCAGCACCTGCCCCCTCGTGAAGCGGACTCCTCCCCGTGACCTCTGCCGACGTCCTCGCCCCGCCACCGGTGGCCGCCCCCTCGGGCGCCACAAGGCAGCGCGGTGCACTCCAGTCGCGCCGCCGCCGGTCGGCGCTGCTGTGGTTCCTCCTGCTGGCCGGGCCCAACGTGGCCCTGCTGCTGGTGTTCGTCTACCGGCCGCTGATCCAGTCGTTCTACCTGTCCACGCTGCAGTGGAACCTCGGCTCGCCCGTCGCCCGCAACATCGGGCTGGGCAACTACGTCGAGCTGTTCACCTCGCGGAACTTCACGCAGGTCGTGACGACCACGGTCGTGTTCACGATCGCGACCGTCGGCGGCGCCATGCTGCTGGGCCTCGGCCTGGCGGTGCTGCTCAACCAGAAGCTCCGCGGCCGCGGCTTCGCCCGCACCGTGGCGTTCGCGCCGTACGTGCTGTCGGGCTTCGCGGTCGGCATCCTCTGGCTGTTCATCTTCGACCCGCGGTACGGCCTGATGCGCGAGGTGCTGAGCTGGGTCGGGGCCTCCTCGCCCCAGTGGTACACCCAGCGCCCGTGGCCGCTGGTGATGGTGATCATCGTCTACCTCTGGAAGAACCTCGGGTACGTCGCGCTGATCTACCTGGCCGGCCTGCAGTCGGTCCCGCAGGACCTCAAGGACGCGGCGGCCCTCGACGGGGCGTCGTCGTTCCGGACGCTGCGGTCGATCATCCTGCCGCTGCTCACCCCGACGTCGTTCTTCCTGCTGGTCACGATGATGCTGGCCTCGCTGCAGTCGTTCGACATCATCAAGGCGATGACCCAGGGCGGCCCGCTCGGGTCGACCACGACGCTCATGTACTCCGTGTACCAGGAGAGCTTCGTCAACGGCCGCGCGGGCTACGCCTCCGCCGTCGCCACCGTCCTGTTCCTCGTGCTGCTGGCGGTCACCGCGGTGCAGATGCGGTTCGTCCAGCGGAAGGTCCACTACGCATGAGCGTCCTGACGCCCCGTCGCCCGGCCCCCGAGGCCGCGACCCCGCCCGCGGCGCGCACCGGGCGGGACGTCCGGCCCACGGCCGCGTCGTCCCGCCCGGGCCGCAAACAGCGGCCGCACGTCGCCAGCTACGTCACGATGATCCTCGCGACGATCGTGCTCGGCGCCCCGCTGATCTGGATGCTGCTCGCCAGCCTCAAGACCTCCCAGGAGCTCTACCAGTTCCCGGTGCAGTGGCTGCCCGGCGCGCCCAGCCTGGACAACTACGCCCAGGCCGCCGACACCGTGCCGCTCGGCCGGCTGCTGCTGAACAGCGTCGGCCTGACGGTGGTCGGCGCCGGCCTCAAGGTGGTCCTCGGCCTCACCTGCGCCTACGCGCTGGTGTTCCTGGAGTTCCCGTTCAAGAAGATCGTGTTCGGGCTGGTCATCGCGACGCTGATGATCCCGCCGCAGGTCACGATCATCCCCAACTACACCCTGGTCGCCGAGCTCGGCTGGCTGAACACCTACCAGGGCATCCTCGTGCCCGGCCTGGCCAGCGCGTTCGGCACCTTCCTGTTCCGCCAGCACTTCCTGACGCTGCCGGGCTCGATCCTCGAGGCCGCGGAGCTGGACGGGGCCGGCCACTGGCGCAAGCTGTGGCGGTTCGTGGTCCCGATGAGCACGCCGACCATCGCGGCGGTCACCCTCGTGTCCGTCGTCACCGAGTGGAACGACTACCTCTGGCCGTTCCTGGTCATCGACCGCGCCGACAAGATGACGCTGCCGATCGGCCTCACCCTGCTGCAGAACATCGACGGCCTCACCAACTGGGGCGTGCTGCTGGCCGCCACGGTCGTCGTGACCCTGCCGATCCTGCTCGTCTTCCTCGTCCTGCAGCGCCGGCTCGTCGCCGGCCTCACCGCGGGCGCCGTCACCGGCTGACCCGCCCCGAGACGTGGCCGGTCCGCCGGCCGCCTGAGACGGCCGCGCCCCCGCGCGACCGTCAGCCCCCGAGCGCCGCGACGCGGCGCGAAACCCCCGAAGGAGCACCACCGTGTCCCACCCCCGCAGGCGCCGCCGCAGCACCGTGGCCATCGCCGCTGCCGTCGCCGGCACGACGCTCGCGCTCACGGCGTGCGGCGGCCCGTCGACCGCCGCCTCGTCCGACGAGTCCGCGGCCGCCGAGGCGACCGACTGGTCGCAGGTCGAGCCCGCGTCCGAGATCACCTGGTGGAGCAACCACCCCGGCCAGTCCCAGGCCGTGGAGGAGCAGCTCATCGCCGACTTCGAGGCGGAGAACCCGGACATCAAGGTCAACCTGGTCACGGCCGGCGCCAACTACGACGAGGTCGCCCAGCGCTTCCAGGCCGCCTCGCAGACCGACGAGAAGCCGGACCTGGTCATCGCGTCCGACGTCTGGTGGTTCCGCTACCACCTGAACGACCAGATCATGCCGCTGGACGACGTCTTCGAGGCGATCGACGCCGACGCGGACGACTTCCAGCAGGGCCTGTACGGCGACTACGAGTACGAGGGCCAGCACTGGGCCGCGCCGTACGCGCGCTCGACGCCGCTCTTCTACTACAACAAGGACATGTGGGCCGCGGCCGGCCTGCCCGACGCGGGCCCGGAGTCCTGGGAGCAGCTCGAGGAGTGGAGCACCGCGCTCGAGGCCCAGGTCCCCGCGGAGGGCTCGCCCTTCGGCCTGTCGCTCGGCACCTCCTGGTCCGCCTGGTGGTTCGAGAACATGATCTGGGGCCAGGGCGGCGAGTACTCCGACGAGTTCGACGTCACGCTCGACTCCGAGGAGTCGCTGGCCGGCGGCGAGTTCCTCCGCGGCCTGTTCCACGGCGACGACGCGATCGCCACGGTCTCGGCGGACGACTCGATGGCCGACTTCGCGTCCGGCCTCATCGCCTCGACCATCGGCTCGACCGGCTCGCTGAAGGGCGCGCTGGACGCGGCCTCCTTCGAGGTCGGCACGGCCTACCTGCCCGACGGCCCGGCCGGCGGCGGCACGCCGACCGGCGGCACCGGCCTCGCGATCTCCTCCTCCAGCACCCCGGAGAAGCAGCTCGCCGCCGCGATGTTCCTCGAGTTCCTCACGAACACCGAGAACACCGCGACGTTCTCCCAGGCGACCGGCTACATGCCCGTGCGCACCTCGGCCGTCGAGTCCGACACGATGAAGGCCGTGTACGAGCAGTACCCGCAGTTCCGCACCGCGGTCGACCAGCTGGCGGAGAAGGCGCGCCCGCAGGACTACATCCGCGTGTTCGTGCCGGGCGCCGACGCGCTGCTGACCGACGCGATCGAGCAGATCGTCCTCGAGGGCACCGACCCGGCCGAGGCGTTCGGGTCCGTCACGCCGCAGATCGAGACGGCGTACACCGAGAACGTCGAGCCGTACCTGTGACCGGAACCGTCACCGGTCCGGTCGCCGGGGTCGCCCAGGAGGGCGGCCCCGGCGCCGGGGCGTCCGCGCCCCTCGTCGTCGCGCACCGCGGCAACTCCGCGGTCGCGCCGCAGAACACCCTCGCGGCGTTCGAGGCGGCGTGGCGGGCGGGCGCCCACAGCATCGAGATCGACATCCAGCCGACGGCCGACGGCGAGGTCGTGGTGATCCACGACGACACCGTCGACGCCACCACGGACGGGCAGGGCGTCGTCGGCGAGATGACGCTCGACGCGGTGCGGGCCCTGGACGCGGGCTCGTGGTTCGCGGCCGCCTACGCCGGGCAGCGGGTGCCGACGTTCGCCGAGGTGCTGGACCTGATGGTCCGCCGGCCGGGGATCGACCTGCTGCTGGAGCTCAAGGGCGCCTTCACGGTCGACCAGGTCCGGCCGGTCACCGAGGCGATCCGCGCGGCCGGGCTGGCCGACCGGGTGATCGGGCAGTCGTTCTGGCCGGAGTCCGTGCGGGCGCTCGCGGCGGCGGACCCCGACCTGCGCCGGGGGCTGCTGATCTTCCAGGTGCCAGAGGACGGCGGGGTCGACGAGGTGGTCCGCGTCGCGGGCGAGCTCGGCGTCATGACCGTCAACCCGTACGGCCCGCTGCTGGTCGAGCACCCGGACCTGGTCGCACGGCTGCACGCCGCCGGCCTGCAGGTCCAGGTCTGGACGCTCAACGAGCCCGAGCACTGGGCCGCCGCGGTGGCGATCGGCGTCGACGCGGTCATCACCGACCGCCCCGACCGCCTGGCCGGCTGGCTCGCGGCCCGCGCGTCCTGAGCGCACCTCCGCCCCGCGCGCGGGGGCCGGTCACCCCGGACGGGTGCGACCGGCCCCGGCGCGGGGCGGTACCGTGGAGGCCATGCTCCCCGCCACCCCGTCGCGCCCCTTCGGCGCGGTGCTCACCGCGATGGTGACGCCCATGCGGGAGGACGGCTCGGTCGACCTCGACGCCGCCGTCTCCCTCGCCACGCACCTCGTGGACCACGGGCACGACGGCCTGGTGCTCAACGGCACCACCGGGGAGTCGCCCACCACGCACGCGCCCGAGAAGGCCGACCTGGTGCGGGCCGTCGTCGACGCCGTGGGGGACCGAGCCACGGTCGTCGCCGGCGCCGGGTCGAACGACACGCTGCACGCCGTCCGGATGGCCGAGCAGGCCGCCGAGGCCGGCGCGGACGGCCTGCTGGTCGTCGCGCCCTACTACTCCCGCCCGTCGCAGCCCGGCCTGGTCGCGCACGTGACCGCCGTCGCCGACGCGACGCCGCTGCCGGTGATGCTCTACGACGTGCCCGGCCGCACCGGCGTCCGGTTCGCCGCCGAGACCCTCGTCGAGCTCGCGCAGCACGACCGCGTCGTCGCGATGAAGGACGCCACCGGCGACCTGTACGGCGCCGCGAAGGCCGCCGCCGCGACCGGGCTCGCCTGGTACTCCGGCGACGACTCGCTCTACCTGCCGTTCCTGGCGCACGGCGCCGCCGGTGTCGTCAGCGTGGTCGGCCACGTCGCCGGCCCGCAGCTCGCCGCGCTCACCGCGGCCCACGACGCGGGCGACCACGCCCGCGCGCTCGAGATCTTCCTGTCGATCGCACCGGCGATCGACGCGCTCAACGGCCGGGGTTTCCAGGCGGTCGCGGCCAAGGCCGCCGTCTGGTCCCTCGGCCTGATCCCGTCCCGACACCTGCGGCTGCCCAACGTCGCCGCGTCGGACGAGGACGTCGAGGCGGTGCGCGCGGGCCTTGCTGCCGCGGGCATCGCCGGCGTCCTGTCCGCCTGATACAGGAGAAGC
The DNA here is from genome assembly GCF_008033115.1 of Cellulomonas sp. Y8. NCBI lineage: Bacteria > Bacillati > Actinomycetota > Actinomycetes > Micrococcales > Cellulomonadaceae > Cellulomonas > Cellulomonas sp. Y8. The sequence continues at coordinate 455,954 of NZ_CP041203.1, read as the reverse complement.
ATGTCCCACCCGCACCCCGACCTCGCCCTGCCGCCCGCCCTGCCCGAAGGGGGCCTGCGCATCGTGGCCCTCGGCGGCCTCGGCGAGGTCGGCCGCAACATGGCCGTCCTCGAGTACGGCGGCCGCCTGCTCATCATCGACTGCGGCGTCCTGTTCCCCGAGGACCACCAGCCCGGCGTCGACCTGATCCTCCCGGACTTCGGCTACATCGCCGACCGCATGGACGACGTCGACGGCATCGTGCTGACGCACGGCCACGAGGACCACATCGGCGCCGTGCCCTACCTGCTGCGCCTGCGCCAGGACATCCCGCTGATCGGCTCGCAGCTGACCCTCGCGTTCGTCGAGGCGAAGCTCAAGGAGCACCGGATCACCCCGCTGACCCACGCGGTCAAGGAGGGGCAGACCGAGCAGATCGGCGCGTTCTCCTGCGAGTTCGTCGCGGTCAACCACTCGATCCCGGACGCGCTCGCCGTCGCGGTCACCACCGGCGCCGGCACCGTGCTGCACACCGGCGACTTCAAGATGGACCAGCTCCCGCTGGACGGCCGGATCACCGACCTGCGCGCGTTCGCGCGGCTGGGGGAGAAGGGAGTCGACCTGTTCATGGTCGACTCCACGAACGCCGAGGTCCCGGGCTTCGTCACCCCCGAGCGCGAGATCGGCCCGGTGCTGGACAACGTGTTCGCCACCTCCGCGCGGAAGATCGTCGTCGCGTCGTTCTCCTCGCACGTGCACCGCGTGCAGCAGGTCCTCGACGCCGCCGCCGCGCACGAGCGCAAGGTCGCGCTGGTCGGCCGCTCGATGATCCGCAACATGACGATCGCCGCCGAGCTCGGCTACCTCAAGGTGCCGGACGGCGTGCTGGTCGACGCCAAGCGCCTCGACGACGTCCGGGACGACGAGCTCGTGCTCATGTGCACCGGCTCCCAGGGCGAGCCCATGGCCGCGCTGTCCCGCATCGCGAACAACGACCACAAGATCTCGGTGGGCCCCGGCGACACCGTCATCCTCGCGTCGTCGCTGATCCCCGGGAACGAGAACGCGGTGTACCGCGTCATCAACGGCCTGACCCGGCTCGGCGCGCGCGTCGTGCACGGCGGCAACGCCAAGGTGCACGTCTCCGGCCACGCGAGCGCCGGCGAGCTGCTGTACTGCTACAACATCCTGCGGCCGCGCAACGTCATGCCGGTGCACGGCGAGGTCCGGCACCTCGTCGCCAACGGCGCGCTCGCCGTGAAGTCGGGCGTCCCGGCCGACCGCGTCGTGCTCGCCGAGGACGGCGTGGTCGTGGACCTGGTCGACGGCCGGGCCTCCGTCGTCGGCGCCGTGCCCTGCGGGTACGTGTTCGTGGACGGCTCGTCGGTCGGCGGCATCACCGAGGCCGACCTCAAGGACCGCCGCATCCTCGGCGACGAGGGCTTCATCTCGATCTTCGCCGTCATCAGCTCCACCGACGGCAAGGTGCTCGGCAAGCCGCAGATCCTCGCCCGCGGCGTGGCCGAGGACGACAAGGTGTTCGACGCGATCCTGCCGGACGTCACCGCGGCCCTCGAGGACGCGGCGCGCGGCGGGGCGGTCGACACCCAGCAGCTGCAGCAGGTGGTGCGGCGCGTGGTCGGGCGCTGGGCGTCCAACCGCCTGCGCCGCCGGCCGATGATCATCCCGGTGGTCGTGGAGGCCTGAGCCTCCCGGCCCCGCCCGGACGGCCCGGGCGCGCGACCCCACGGGGTGCGTGCACCCGGGCCGTCGGCGCGTCCGCGGTCAGGCGGGGTCGGCGCCGCGGAAGGCCGCGAGGCGCTCGTGCTGCTCCGCCACCGCCCGCTCCAGGGTCGGGTCCCACGGCGCCCACGGGTCGAGCTCCAGCGCCAGCCGCCGGCCCCGGGCGCGCGGGCGCCAGGTGCCGACGACCGCACCGTCGGCCAGCACGGCCCCGGGGCGGCCGAGCACCGGCCACAGCGCCTTCGCGCGGGCGGCGTCGGGGACGAGGACGTGCCGGTCGCGGGCCTGGAGGAACAGGTCGTACGGGCCGAGCAGCCGGACGACGGGCGCGCGGGCGGTGCCGCCGCCGTCCGCCGCGCCGAGCAGCGCGGGCAGGTCGTCCGCCAGCACCGACGTCGGGGCGCCGTCCACCTCGACCGGCACCGCGTCGGCCGGCCAGCGGCGCTTCACGTCGGCGACCGGCGCGTCGAGGAACGCGGCGACGTCCTTCGCGGTCGCCGGGCCGAGCAGGTGCAGCACCCCGCGCACGAGGTCGTGCGCCCCGTCGTCCGCCGGGTCCCCGGCGGGGTCCGCGCCGTCCGCGTCCCGGTCGACCGCCCCCACCTGCGCGGCCGGGTACCCCGGCGACCGCCGCAGCACCGGGGGGGAGGTGCCGGGCTCCAGCTCCAGCCCGGCGTGCAGCGCCCCGAGCCGGAACGGCATCTCGAACATGTGCGTCGCCCCGCAGGGCCGGCACCAGCGCAGGTACGGCTCGTCCAGCTCGGCGGTCATGCGCGTGGAGAGCGCGCCCTTGCCGGTGGGCGCGTCGACGACCGCGTGCATCGTGCGCGCGACGTGCCCGAGCGCGTCGGTCGGCCGGATCCCCGCGGCCCGCAGCGGCTTCGCCGCGTCGTAGATCCGCTTCCCGGCGTCGGCGTCGGAGTAGGGCCGCAGCGCGCGCTGCACGGCGGGCAGGTCGGCGCGGCGGTAGGTGTGCGGCGCGCCGCGGACGCTCCACGCCACCGCGAGGTCGTCCGGCCACGCGCCCGCCCGGACCGGCACGCCGCGGAGCGCCAGCGCCCACAGCGCCCCGTCAGGCCCGGTGTCCTGGACCCCGGCGTCCAGCACGGCCGCGTCCGTCGTGGCGCGCGCGGCGCCGGGCGCGCGGTCGAGCTGCTGCGCGTGGACGCGGTACCGGCGGACCTGGTCGGCGCTGACGCGGTGCTCCATGGACCGAGCGTCCCACCGGGCGCCGACACCCGTCGTCCGCCGGCGTGCGGCCCACGCCGCGCACCGCCTGTGGTGCGCGTCACCGACACGCACCCCACCGGCGCGGGCTCCCGGTCCCGCACCCGGGTGGCCGCTACCGTGAGGACCATGGCCGCCCGTCCGTCCTCCACCGCCACCCGTGCGGCTGCGCCGTCGTCGCGCGCCCGCACCGCGGCACCGGCGGCGCGCGCGTCCGGCTCCGGCTCCCGCGGCTCCGCCAAGAACGCCGCACCGCCTCCGCCGCCCCGCCCCGCGCTGCCGATCCGGATCGTCCGCGGCATCTGGATGGGCTGCGCCCACGTCGTCGGCGGCGCCGCCCGCCGGGTCGGCCACGGCGCGCGCGACCTCGACCCCGCGCTGCGCCGCGACGGCGCCGCGTTCTTCCTCATCGCCCTCGCGATCGTGGTCGCCGCCCGCGAGTGGTGGGGCCTGGACGGCATGGCGGGCGACGCCGTGCACGTCGTGGTCGCCGGGACGTTCGGTCGGGTCTCCGTCGCGGTCCCGGTCGCCCTGGTCGGCATCGCGATCCGGCTGATGCGCCATCCCGAGCGGAACCAGGCGAACTCCCGGATCAGCATCGGCCTCACCGCGATCACGCTCGCGGCGTGCGCGCTGGTGCACGTCCAGCAGGACCTGCCCGCGCCGTCGGGCGGGTTCGAGGCGGTCCGGGACGCGGGCGGCATCGTCGGCTACCTCGTCGGGACGCCGCTGGTGAGCCTGGTGACCGCGTGGGCGGCCGTGCCGCTGCTGGTGCTGCTCGCGTTCTTCGGCGTGCTGGTCGTCACCGCGACGCCGGTCAACCAGATCGGCCCCCGGCTGCGCGGGGTCTACGACCGGCTCACCGGCAACCACCGCGACGAGGACGGGGTCGAGGACGACGACGCCCCGCTGGTGATCAACGCCGGGCACACCGCGGTCGAGGAGCCCCCGGCCAAGCCGTCGCGCCGGAAGCTGATGGACCGGCTCAAGAAGCGTGCCGCCGCCGACCCCGACGACCCCGACACGCTCGAGGGGTACGCCGGCGACGAGGCGTTCGAGCGCGCCGCGTTCGTCGAGCGCCGCCGCCGCGAGGAGGAGGACGCCACGGCGGTCCTCGACGCCGACGAGGACGCCGACGACGTCGTGGCCCCGAGCACGGCCCCGACCCAGGCCGTCACGGCCGTGGCCGCGGTGCCGGCGGCGGCCGAGGCGCCCGCGCCGCGCCCGGACCCCGTCGCCCCGCCCACCACGGGCGTGCCCCGTGGCGAGCAGCCGATGCTCGGCGGCGACGTGCTCTACACGCTGCCGGACGAGAACGCGCTCGCGAAGGGCGCCCCGCACAAGGTGCGCTCCGCCGCGAACGACCGCGTGGTCGAGGCGCTGACGAGCGTGCTGGAGAACTTCGAGATCGACGCCCAGGTCACCGGCTTCACCCGAGGACCGACCGTCACGCGCTACGAGGTCGAGCTCGGCAAGGGCGTGAAGGTCGAGCGGGTCACGGCGCTGAGCAAGAACATCGCCTACGCCGTCGCCTCCGCGGACGTGCGCATCCTGTCGCCCATCCCCGGCAAGTCGGCCATCGGCATCGAGATCCCGAACACGGACCGCGAGACGGTGTCGCTCGGCGACGTGCTCCGGTCGAGCGCGGCGCGCCGCTCCGAGCACCCGATGGTGATCGGCGTCGGCAAGGACGTCGAGGGCGGCTACGTCACGGCGAACCTCGCGAAGATGCCGCACATGCTCGTCGCCGGTGCGACCGGCGCCGGCAAGTCGTCGTTCGTGAACTCGATGATCGTGTCCGTGCTCATGCGCGCCACACCGGACCAGGTCCGGATGGTGCTGGTCGACCCGAAGCGTGTCGAGCTGACGATCTACGAGGGCATCCCGCACCTCATCACCCCGATCATCACCAACCCGAAGAAGGCCGCCGAGGCCCTCGAGTGGGTGGTGCGGGAGATGGAGGCGCGGTACGACGACCTCGCGATGTTCGGGTTCAAGCACATCGACGACTTCAACGTCGCGGTCAAGGCCGGCAAGGTGAAGCCGCTGCCGGGCTCCGAGCGGAAGATCGCGCCGTACCCGTACCTGCTCGTGATCGTCGACGAGCTCGCCGACCTCATGATGGTCGCGCCGCGCGACGTCGAGGCGTCCATCCAGCGGATCACCCAGCTCGCCCGCGCCGCCGGCATCCACCTGGTGCTCGCGACGCAGCGCCCGTCGGTCGACGTGGTCACCGGCCTCATCAAGGCCAACGTGCCGTCCCGGCTGGCGTTCGCGACGTCCTCGCTGACCGACTCCCGCGTCGTGCTCGACCAGCCCGGCGCCGAGAAGCTGATCGGCCAGGGCGACGCGCTGTTCCTGCCGATGGGCGCCGCGAAGCCGATGCGCACCCAGGGCGCCTGGGTGTCCGAGTCCGAGATCCACGCCGTCGTCGCGCACGTGAAGCAGCAGCTCAAGCCGGTCTACCGCGAGGACGTCGCGGTCGCCGCGGTCAAGAAGCAGGTCGACGAGGACATCGGCGACGACCTCGACCTGCTGCTGCAGGCCGCGGAGCTCGTCGTCACGTCGCAGTTCGGCTCGACGTCGATGCTGCAGCGCAAGCTGCGCGTCGGGTTCGCCAAGGCCGGCCGGCTCATGGACCTGCTCGAGTCCCGCGAGATCGTCGGTCCGTCCGAGGGGTCGAAGGCGCGCGAGGTGCTCGTGCAGCCGGACGACCTGCCGGGCACCCTGGCGATGCTGCGCGGCGAGCCGGAGCCGGGCGGCTCGGGCGGCGGCGACGCGGGGTCGGCCGGCGAGGACCGGTACGCCGCGCCCGAGGGCCGGATGCCCGGCGAGCCGCCCGAGGCCGTCGACTACTACGACGACGCCGACGACCTGCGCTGACGCACCGCCCGAGGTCGGTGGGGGTCGGCGCGGGCGCGCCGCCCGGGCCGTGGTCCGCGCCCGCTGCCCGTAGGCTGTCGGGGTGAGCCGCCCTTCGCCGATGAACGTCGCCAACGTCGTGACGGTGCTGCGCATCGCCGTCGTGCCGTTCTTCGCGTGGGCCCTGCTGGTCGACGGCGGCCAGGACCCGCGCTGGCGCTGGGTCTCCGCGGGGATCTTCGCCCTCGCGGCCGCCACCGACCGGCTCGACGGCTACCTGGCGCGGCGGCTCGGCCTGGTCACGGACCTCGGCAAGCTGCTCGACCCGATCGCCGACAAGGCGCTGATCGGCACCGCGCTGGTCGGGCTGTCCTGGATCGGCGACCTCAGCTGGTGGGTGACCGGCGCGATCCTCGTCCGGGAGATCGGCATCACGGTGATGCGGTTCTTCCTCCTCAGGTACCTCGTCCTGCCCGCGTCGCGCGGCGGCAAGATCAAGACCGTGCTGCAGTCCCTCGCCGTGGGGCTCTTCCTGCTGCCGCTGTCGGAGCTGCCGACCGCGGTGCTCGTCGTGGCGAGCGTGCTCATGGGCGCGGCCGTGGTCGTCACCCTGGTCACCGGGGCCGACTACGTGCGGACGGCCGTGCGCGTGCACCGCGAGCACGTCGCCGGCGGGGCGGACGCGACCCGGCACGCCGCGGCCACCGGGACGACGTCCCCGCACGGCGACCCGGCGTGACGACGGGGGCCGGCGGGCGGGGCCCGGCGGCGGAGGCGGCCGCCGCGGTGCTCGACGCGCTGCGCGGGCGCGGCTGGACGGTCGCCACCGCCGAGTCGCTCACCGGCGGCCAGGTCGCCGCCACGCTCGTCGACGTCCCCGGGGCCTCCCGGTCCTTCCGCGGCGGCGTCGTCGCCTACGCGACCGACGTCAAGGGCGCGATCCTCGGCGTCGACGCCGACCTCCTCGCGGAGCACGGGGCGGTGCACCCCGAGGTGGCCCGCCAGATGGCCGAGCGCGTCCGCGGCGTCGTGGGATCGGACGTGGGGCTCGCGACCACCGGCGTCGCCGGCCCGGACCCGCAGGACGGGTTTTCACCCGGGACGGTGCACGTGGCCGTCGCGACCCCCGAGCGCACGGTCGTCCGGACCCTCGACCTGGCCGGCGACCGGGCCGCGATCCGCGCCGCCACCTGCGCCGCGGTGCTCCGGGAGGCGCTGTCCGCGGTGCGGCCCGGCGGCGGCGCCTGACCCCCGGGAACACCGGGGGTCGTGCAGGCGTTGTGGAGATCGTGATGAACACCAGGCCCACCAGCCGTCCCGGCGCTGCCCGTCAGGGGAGCGCACTGTACGGTGGGAGCCTCCCCACGCGGGGCCACAAGGGTGCCGCCGTCGTCCGGCCCGCTGCTGCGGGTCAGCAGACGGCGCGGCAGGAGCAGGATCGGGACATGAGAGGGGGACGCCAGATGGTCGTGTTGCGCCGAGAGATCGGTGACGTGCTGCGGGATGCCCGCCAGCGGCAGGGACGCACCCTGCGCGAGGTGTCCTCCGCCGCCCGGGTGTCGCTGGGCTACCTCAGCGAGGTCGAGCGGGGTCAGAAGGAGGCGTCGTCGGAGCTGCTCGCGAGCATCTGCGAGGCGCTCGACGTGCCCATGTCGCTCGTGCTGCGCGAGGTGAGCGACCGCATCGCCGTCGCCGAGGGTCTGCTGATCCCCGACACCGTCCCGGTCGACCTGGCTTCGGCCCTGGGCGGCCAGGACAGCACCTGGCGCCGACGCCCGGAGCTCGCCCCGGTCGGCTGACCGCGGGGGAACACCCACCCCAGACACCGACGACGCCCGGTCGTCCCGCCCTTCGCTCGGCGGGAGGCCGGGCGTCGTCGCGTCCGGGGGCGTGCGCGCGCCGACCTGACAGTGGAACGTCGTGACCGACACGCCCACGGCGTGTCGGTCACGACGTTCCACTGTCGGACGGGAGGGCTTGTGGGCACGACCCGGCGGACGAGGCATCCAGGCCGCCGGGATGCCTCGGACACCCGGCAGGTGGGGCGCGTCAGCGCGGCGTGGTCGCCGGGGCCGGCGGGCGCTGGCAGACGCCGCAGAAGTACGCCGGACGTTCCGTCGGCGGGTGGCCGGCCAGACCGCGCCGCACCGGCGCGCCGCACCGCCGGCACGGCTCCTTGAGCCGCCCGTGCACCCAGGTCTCCCGCCCCCGGTACACCTCCCCGGTGGTCGACGGCGAGGACGAGCCGACCGAGCGCTGCATGATCGCGCGCGCCACCCGGAGCAGCCGGGACGGGTCGGGCACCTCGTCCGCGGGGGTCCACGGCCAGATCTTCTCGAGGAACAGCGAGTCGGCCATGTAGATCGTGCCGATGCCGGCGACGACCGTCTGGTCGAGCAGCACCTCGCACACGGGCGTGGACCCGCGCGCGGCCCACCGGCGCAGCGTCTCGGGCAGCCCGGCGGTCTCGAAGTCGTCGGCCAGCAGGTCGGGACCCAGGTGGCCGATGAGGGTGTGCTCGTCGCGGGTCGGGACGACGTCGAGCATGCCGATGAGCTCGCCGACCGCGGTCCACGTCTCGTTGGCGAGCACCGCGCGGACGTGCGGCGCGCCGGCCCGGGCGCCGGGGGAGCCGGTCCGGGCGATCCGCCAGGACCCGTCCATGCGCAGGTGGGTGTGCAGGGTGCGGCCGTCGTCGAACCGGGTGAGCAGGTGCTTGCCGTACGACTTCGTGCCGAGGACCGTGCGGCCGACCAGGTCGACGGTGGCGGCGGTGGGCCAGCGCAGGTCGCTGCGGACGAGTACCCGGCGGGCGAGCGCCTCGTCGAGCCGCCGGGCGGTGCGGGCCAGGATGTCGCCCTCAGGCACCGGCCGTCACCGCCCGGTCCGGGCGGCTCGGTCACCCCGGGGCCGCCGCGCGCGCCCGCGCGGCGTCACCGCGCGCTCCGCAGCCGGATGCCCCGCGGCGTCGGCGCGAAGTCGGCCAGCGCGAGCGCCCGGCCCAGGGCCGTCGACTCCAGCCCACCGGTCAGGAGCTCCTCGCCGTCGGCGCGCACCAGCGTGATCCGGCCGAGCCGTCCCTCGCGCACGGTCTCGGCCAGCCGCGCGGTCGCCAGCCGGAGCGCGGTCTCGTCCTCGGTGAACGTGAGCACCGTGCGCCCGCCGCGCTCGAGGTAGAGCGCCAGCACCCCGTCGACCAGCACGACCACCGCGCCGGCCTTCCGACCGGGCCGGTGCCCGGTGGGCGCGTCGGTGCGGACCGGCCACGCGAGGGCGGCACCGTACGGGTTGGCCGGGTCGGTCGCGGCGAGGAGGACGACCGAGCGGTCGGCGTCGGCGGGGACGGACTGCTCGGCGATCCGCTCGATCTGCCGGGCCTCCGCGCGCAGCTGGTCGACGGCCCCGGGGAGCGCGAACTGCGAGCCGCCGAGGTGCTCGACGAAGTACCCGCGCCGTACCTGCCCCTGCTGCTCGAGCGCGGCGAGCACCCGGTACACGGGAGCGAACTGCCCGGCGACGCCCTCGGCGGGCGCGACCGCGCGGGTCAGCACGCCGTGCCGGTCGAGCAGCTGCGCGGCCAGGGCGTGCGCGCGGCGGGTGGGGTCCTGCTCGCGGGACGGCAGGATCGACCAGCGGCCGCCCGCCTCGCCGCCCGAGGTCGCGAGGCCGCCGCCGAGCCCGCCCAGGCCGCCACCCGCGAGCCCCGCGGACCGGAGACCCACCCCGCTGCCGCGCAGGCTCGGCCGCCCGCCGAACCGGCCGCCGCCCATCGTGAGCTGCCGCGCCCGGGACGGCGGCGCCGAGGCGGTGGTCTTGTGGGTCGTCTTCCCGCCGGCCAGCCGCGCCCGCAGCGGCGCCAGGCCGTCGTTCGTCACGAGCCCGGCCCACACCAGGTCCCAGAGCGCGTCGACCAGCGCGGCCTGGGACGGCGGGGCCTCGGGCAGCGCCTCGGCCACCCGCGACCCCAGGGCGCCGACGAAGTACGCGCCGCCGCCGCGCAGCGCCTCGACCAGCGCGCGGTGCAGCGGCGTGTCCAGGTGCTCCGGCGGAGGCGCCGGCTCGGAGCCGGGTGCGGTCAGCAGCGGCAGCGTGAGGTCGGCGGTCGCGGCGAGGTGCAGGCTGACGAGCCCGTCCTTGCCGGGGAGCGTGCCGTGCCCGGCCCACAGCACCTCGCCGGACGCGGTCAGCTCGTCCAGGAGCGCGGGGCTGTAGTCCGGCACCCGCGCGGGCAGCACCAGCGACTCCAGGGCGGAGGCGGGCACGACGGCGCCCGCCAGCTGCTCCACCGCTCGCGCCAGCCCGTCGACGCCCCGGAGCGCCCCCGGCGCGGACCGGCCGATCGCGTGCTGCCACGCCGGCAGGAACCGGCCGAGCGCCACCTGCGGCACGGGCTCGACCTCGGAGCGCAGCGCCGCGAGGGACCTGCGGCGCAGGGTGCGCAGCACGTCCGCGTCGCAGTACTCGTCGCCGACCCCGCCCAGCGCGTCGGGCCGCAGCCGCCCCTGGACGACGACGCCGGCCCGCTCCAGCGGCCGCAGCGCCGCCTGCACCACGGCGGTGCCGAGACCGAACCGGGCGGCGACCTGGGCGGCGGTGAACGGGCCGTGCGTCCGGGCGTGCCGGCGCATGAGGTCGCCGAGCGGGTCGGGCAGCACCTCGGTGAACACCTCGGGCACCCCGACGGGCAGGGCGACGCCGAGGGCGTCCCGGAGCCGGCCGGCGTCCTCGACGGCGGCCCACTGCTCGGCGTCGGCGGGCGCGACGCCCGAGATCCGCACCCGGATGATCCGGCGCGCGTGCTCCAGGTCGGCGAGCCAGCCGGCGACGTCGTCCCGCACGTCCTCCCGGGTGCGCGCCTCGACCCCCGCGAGCGGCAGGGGCCCGTGCCGGCGGAGCACGTCGGCGACCTGCTCGGCGGTGCGCGCCTGCCGGTCGGGGGTCGGTGGCGGTCAGCTCTGCCTCGGTGCGCACGACCGCGTCGGGGTCGAGCAGGTCGGCGATCTGCGAGCCGCCGCCACCCCCCAGCAGCTCGTCCAGCAGCGTCGGGTCGAGGGTCAGGGCGGCGGCGCGGCGCTCGGCCAGCGGGGCGTCGCCGTCGTAGAGGAACTGCGCGGTGTAGCCGAACAGCAGCGACTGGGCGAACGGCGACGGCCGGGTCGTGGTGACCTCGACCACCCGCACCCGCCCGGCGGACACGTCCCGCATGAGCTCGACCAGCGCGTCGATGTCGAAGTCGTCCTGGAGGCACTCGCGCACGGCCTCGAGCAGGATCGGGAAGTCCGGGTACCGGGACGCGACGCTGAGCAGCTGCGCCGAGCGCTGCCGCTGCTGCCACAGCGGCTGCCGGCGGTCAGGGCGGCGGCGGGGGAGCAGCAGCGCGCGGGGCGGCGGCCTCGCGGAACCGGGCGCCGAACATCGCGGAGCCGCCGAGCTCCTCGCGGACGGCGTCGGCCACCTCGTCGGGCTCGATCAGCAGGTCCGCCGCGTCGACGGGCGCGGCGTCCGTCAGGCCGCCGGGGCTGAACGGGGAGCCGTCGGCCGACCAGGAGTCGGGCGCGGTCCAGCCGAGCAGGTCGCCCACGGGGTCGGCGGTCGCCGCGAGCATGTCGGGCAGCCGCAGCACGATGCCGTCGTCGGCGTGCATCGCGGCGGCGTCCACGCCGAACCGCTCGCGCAGCCGCGCGCCGAGCACGAGGGCCCAGGGCGCGTGCACCCGAGCCCCGTACGGGGAGTGCACGACGACGCGCCAGTCGCCGAGCTCGTCGCGGAACCGCTCGACCACCACGGTGACGTCGCTCGGCAGCGTGCCGGTCGCGTCCCGCTGCTCGCGGAGGTAGCCGAGCAGGTTGTCGGCGGCCCAGGGGTCGAGCCCGGCCTCGGCGACCCGGGTGCGCGCGTCCGCGTCGGGCAGGTCGGCGACCTCGCGGGACCAGGCACCCATCGCGCGGCCGAGCGAGGCGGGGCGGCCCTGGGAGTCACCCTTCCAGAACGGCAGCCGCCCGGGGACGCCGGGGGCGGGGGTGACGAGCACGCGGTCCGGCGTGATGTCCTCGATCCGCCAGGTGCTCGACCCGAGCGTGAACGTGTCGCCGACCCGCGACTCGTAGACCATCTCCTCGTCGAGCTCGCCGACGCGCTTGCCGCCGCGGGTGCGCCCGCCGGATCGCTCGGGGTCGACCGGCACGTCGGCCGTCTCGGAGCCGGACGCGAGGAACACGCCGTACAGGCCGCGGTCCGGGATCGTGCCGCCGCTGGTCACGGCCAGCCGCAGGGCGCCGGGCCGGGCGCTGAGCACGTCGGTCGCGCGGTCCCACAGGATGCGCGGGCGCAGCTCGGCGAACTCCTCGCTCGGGTACCGGCCCGCGAGCATGTCGAGCACGGCGCGCAGCGTCGCGTCGCCGAGGGTCGTGAACGGCGCGGAGCGGCGCACGACCGCGGCCAGCTCGGTGACGGTCCAGTCCTCCTGGGCGACCATCGCCACGACCTGCTGCGCGAGCACGTCGAGCGGGTTGGTCAGCACGTGCAGCGGCTCGATCTGCCCGGCGCGCATCCGCAGCGCCGTCACCGCCGCGGGCACGAGGTCGCCGCGGAACGTCGGGAAGACGACGCCGTGCGACACCGCGCCGACCTGGTGGCCCGCGCGGCCGATGCGCTGCAGGCCGCTCGCGGCCGACGGGGGCGCGCCCACCTGGACGACGAGGTCCACCGCGCCCATGTCGATGCCGAGCTCCAGCGAGCTGGTCGCCACCACGGCGGGCAGCCGGCCGGCCTTGAGCTCGGACTCGGTGCGGGTGCGCTCCGCCCGGCTCATGGACCCGTGGTGCGCGCGGGCGATGATCGTGTCCGCGTCCCGGGCGTCCACGCCGACCGCGGTCCCGGACTGGGCGTTGGCCTGCGCGGCCCACAGCGTGCCGGGGTCGGGGACGTCCTCGCCCTGCCGCTCGGCCCACACCTCGTTCATCCGGGCGGTCAGCCGCTCGGCGCCGCGGCGGGAGTTGGTGAACACCAGCGTCGACCGGTGGTCGGCGACCAGGTCGACGACGCGCTCCTCGACGTGCGGCCAGATGGACGGCCGGGGCGCGCCGGACCCGGCGGCCTGCCCGGTGAGGTCCGCCTCGCCGGGCGCGAGCGGGGGCAGCTCGTCGTCGACGACAGGCTTCGGCGCGGGCCCGCGGGCCTTGCCGTCGCTCGGCAGCGGCGCGCCGAGGTCCGTGAGGTCGGGCACCGGGACGACGACGTCGACCCGGATCTCCTTGGTCGACGGCGGCTGCACGACGACCACCTCGCGCCCGCCGTCCGCGGGGGCGCGGCCGCCGCTGAGGAACGCCGCGACCCGGTCGACGGGGGTCACGGTCGCGGACAGGCCGATGCGCTGGGCCGGGCCGGGGCCGTCGGGCCGGTCGAGCAGCGCGTCCAGCCGCTCCAGCGACACCGCCAGGTGCGCGCCGCGCTTGGTGCCGGCGACCGCGTGGATCTCGTCGAGGATCACCGTCCGCACGCCCGACAGCCCCGCCCGCGCGCCCGACGTCAGCACGAGGAACAGCGACTCGGGCGTCGTGATGAGGATGTCCGGCGGCTTCGTCGCGAACTGCCGCCGCTCGTTGGGCGGGGTGTCGCCGGTGCGGACGCCCACCCGCACGTCGGGCAGCGTGAGCCCGCGGCGGGTCGCGGCCTGCCGGACGCCGACCAGGGGGGAGCGCAGGTTGCGCTCGACGTCGGTGGCCAGCGCCTTGAGCGGCGACACGTACAGCACCCGGCACCGCTGCAGCGGGTCGGCCTCGGCGTCGACGGGCTCCGCGGTGATCCGGTCGAGCGCCCACAGGAACGCCGCGAGCGTCTTGCCGGACCCGGTCGGCGCGACGACGAGCGCGTGCCGGCCGGTCGACACCGCGTCCCACGCGCCCCCCTGGGCGGCCGTCGGCTCGGCGAAGACGCCGCGGAACCAGTCCTGCGTCGGCTCGGAGAACCGCCCGAGGACGTCGGCGCCGGTGGGGCCGCCGGCGGTCGGGGGAGGTGTCACCGCGCCATTCTGTCGCGGGGCACCGACACGCGCGCCCCCACCTGCGGGTCCGCGGCTGCGCGCTGGGCGAACGGCTGCGCGCGGGGGACCGGTCGCGGCAGGATCGGGGCATGCCGATCGACGACGCGACGCAGTCCGCGGTCCGTGCGCTGTGGGAGGCGGGTGCGCGCCACGGCCGGGCGCCCGCGCCGGTGCCCGAGGCGGACCCCTGGGAGGACGAGGTCCAGGGGGCCGAGCGGTCACCGGTCTCCGTGGTGCTCGCGGGGACGCCGGACCTGCAGGTGCGGCTCCACCGGGACGGGCAGGACGAGGTGGAGGTCGAGGACATCGCCACGCTGGAGGTCCCGCGCCGGGACACCGCGGCCGTGGTGGACGCGCTGCTCGACCGCCGCGGGCGCCGCGCACGGCGGCGGCCCCGGGTGCGCGGCGTGCTCGGGAACGTGCTCGCGGCGCTCGTCGGGAGCCCGGCGCCGTCGGACCTGGAGGTCTGCGTCGGCGAGGGGGACGCGGCGCGGGTGTACCGGGCGCAGGTCGTGGCGCGGCACCCCGTGTCCGGGTGGCTGCTGGCGCTGCCCACGACGGACGACTGACCGCCCGCGCCCCGGCACGCGTACGCTCGCAGGTCCACGACGCGGACGGGAGGGAGCGCGAGGTGCGGTACCGCGAGTTCTGGCAGCTGGTCGACGAGGTGCTCGGCAGCGCCCACGGCCGCGTCCTCACCCACGAGCTCGTGCTCCAGCGTCTCGGCGACCGCACCCCCGAGCAGGCCCTCGACGCCGGCATCGACCCGCGGGACGTGTGGCACGCCCTGTGCGACGAGCTCGACGTCCCCGACGCGCAGCGCTGGGGCTCGGACAAGTACCGCCAGGCGCCGCCCGCGCGCCCCTGACCTCGGTCGCGACGCCACGCACCACCCGCAACGGGTCGCCCGCGGCGCGCCCGCGCGTGGCAGGCTGAGGGCGTGTCGCCCGACGACCCGCACCGCCCGGACCCCGGCTGGTGGTCGGTCACGCTCAGCGACGTCGGCGACGCCCTGCTGGGCCTGGTCACGACGGCCCTGGGGCTCGGCATCGCGATCGCGGTCGTCGACGGGGTGAGCGCCTCCAACCCCGGGTCGGTGCTGCTCGCGGCGCTCGCGGTCGCGGTCGGCGACCTGGTGCTGCGCCCGGCCGCTGCGGCTGCTCGCCCGGGTGGGCGGGGCGATGGGGGCGTTGCTCGCCGGCCTGGCCGCGCAGGTGCTCGTCGCGTGGCTGGCCCTGACGCTGCTGCCCGGCCTGCAGGTGCGGAACGCGTGGGCCGTCGTCCAGGTGCTCGTCATCGCGGCCGTCGTGATGGCGATCGGCCGCTGGGTGTGGGGCGCCTCCGACTCGGACTACGTGGTGGGCGACGTGCTCCGCCGGGCCCGGGCGCACGCCCGCCGCGCCGGGGAGGGCGGCGGCGCCGTGCCCGACGACCGGCCACCCGGGCTGCTGGTGGTGCAGCTCGACGGGGTCGCGGCGCCGGTCCTCGCCCAGGCGGTCGACGCCGGGCTGGCGCCCACGATGGCGCGCTGGGTCGCGGACGGCACGCACGTCGTGCGGGAGTGGTGGGCGCAGGCCCCGTCGACGACGCCGGCGAGCCAGGCCGGGCTGCTGCACGGTGCCGCGGACGCGATCTGCTCGTTCCGGTGGTGGGACCGCGAGGTCGGCCGGCTGGTGGTGACGAACCACCCGGAGGACGCCGCGCTGGTGGAGCGGCGGCTGTCGGACGGCCGCGGGCTGCTCGCGGACGGCGGCGCGGCGGTGGCGACGATGTTCTCCGGCGACGCGGAGCGGCAGCACCTCGTGATGAGCCAGGCGCGGCGCGGGATCGGTCCCGGGACGTCGTACCTGCGGTTCTTCGCGAGCCCGTTCGTGCTGGCGCGCGCGGTGACGCTGACGGTGGGCGAGATGGTCAAGGAGCTGTACCAGGGGCGGCGGCAGCGGGTGCGCGACGTGCGGCCCCGGGTGCCCCGCCGTGGTTGGTACGTGGTGCTCCGCGGGGTGACGAACGTGCTGCTGCGGGACCTCGCGACGTCCGTGGTCGCGGAGCAGCTCGTCCGCGGGGCGCCGGTGGTGTTCGTCGACCTGGTCGACTACGACGAGATCGCGCACCACGCCGGCCCGACCCGGCCCGAGTCGATGCGGGCGCTGGAGGGCCTGGACCGGGTGCTGGACACGCTCGTCCGGGTCGCCGCCGCCGCGCCGCGCGACTACCGGGTGGTCGTGCTGTCCGACCACGGGCAGTCGCTCGGGGCGACGTTCGAGCAGGTCGCGGGGCGGCCGCTGGTCGACGTGGTGCGCGGGCACATGGCCCGGGGCGGGGTCGACGCGGTGCAGGCGGGCACCGACGACGAGCAGTGGGGTCCGCTGAACGCGTTCCTCAGCTCGACCGCCGTGCGGCACGGCGCGGACCGGTCGCGGGTGCTCGGGCCCCCGGGGCGGGACCGCCGCGAGGGCGACGCCCCGGAGCCCGGGAGCGACGGGGTCGCCCCGCCGGACGTCGCCGTCGCGGGGTCCGGCAACCTCGGCATGGTGTGGTTCCCGCGGTCCGGGCGTCGGCTGGTGCTCGAGGAGGTCGAGGAGCGCTGGCCGGGCCTCGTGCGCGGGCTCGCCGGCACGCCCGGGATCGGGCTGGTGGTCGTCGACACCGCGGCGCGCGGCCTCGCGGCGGTCGGGCCGGGCGGCGTCGCGTGGCTCGAGGAGGCCGACGGCGAGGCCGCCGTCGACGGCGTGGACCCGGTCGCGCGGTACGGCGGGCGGGCGGCGGACGACCTGCGCCGGCTCGGGCGGCTCGACCACGTCGGCGACCTGGTGGTCCTGTCGGACGTCTCCGCAGACGGGCGCGTGCACGCGTTCGAGGGGCAGGGCGGGTCGCACGGCGGGCTCGGCGGTGCGCAGAATCGGGCCGTGCTCCTCCACCCCGTGGACCTCGCGGTCGACGACGACCTGCTGGCCGACGTCGACGGGCGGCGCATGCCCGTCGGGGCGGACCGGGTGCACGAGCAGCTGGTCCGCTGGGCGACCGCGCTCGGGCTGCGCCGCACGGCGACGCGCCGGGCGGCGGACGAGGCGGCGGACGAGGCCGCGGAGGCGGGGAGGTGACCGCCGGCGACCCGGTGGGCGCTGGGGCGACGCTGCGCTGGCTCGGGCACGCGACGGTCGTCCTCGACGTCGGCGGGACGCGGCTGGTCACCGACCCGCTGCTGCGCCCGCACGCCGGCCTGCTGCGTCGCAGCGCCCCGGCGCCGCACCCCGAGGACTGGGCCGACGCCGGCGCGGTGCTCGTCTCGCACCTGCACCACGACCACGCCGAGGTCGGCTCGCTGCGGCTGCTCGGCGACGTGCCGGTGCTCGCCGCGCGGGCGAACGCGCACTGGCTCGACCGGCAGGGGCTGCACGCGGTCGGCCTGGGGGCGGAGGAGTGGTGGACCGTCCCCGGCACCGCGGTCCGCGTCCGCCCGGTGCGCGCCGAGCACGGGCACCGCCCGATGCCGCACCGGCCGAACGCCACCCACGGGTTCCTGGTCGTGGCGCCCGGGCTCCGGGTGTGGTTCGCGGGCGACACGGCGCCGTACCCGCAGATGCGCCGGCTGCCGGACCTCGCGGGCGGCCCGATCGACCTGGCCCTCGTCCCGGTCGGCGGCTGGGGGCCGCGGCTCTCGGGCGGGCACATGGACCCGCACCAGGCGGCCGAGGTGTGCGAGGCGGTCGGGGTGCGGTGGGCGGTCCCCGTGCACTGGGGCACGCTGCACGCACCCGCGTCCCGGCGGCTGCCTCCGGGGTGGATGGACCGGGCGGGCCCGGCGTTCGCGCGGGCGCTCGCGCGGCGGGCGCAGGTGGAGCCGGTGCTGCTGGCGCCGGGGGAGGCGGTGCGGCTCGGCGAGCCGGGGGCGTCGCCGGTGGGCGGCGTGCCGGGCGGTGGCGCGGGCGGCGCGGGCGGCGTCGGCGCGGGTGGCGTCGGCGCGGGCGACGCGGCGCGCTGACCCCGACGCGCCGGGCGTGTCGGTGCGGTGCCGGTCGAACATGTGTTCGGTAGAGTGGTCCGCGTTGGCGCGCCGCGGGTCCGGGTGCGGCCGGCGGGATCGTCCCCAGGAGGGGCGTGCCGCGCGGGCTGTGGACGGGGCCGGGGTCCATGTCGGTGGTCGGGCATAGCGTCAGCGCACGACACGAGAAGACCAGCCCTGCCGGCGCAGCGCGAGGCTGCACGAGACGCACGAGGTGGAACACCATGCCCGCACCCCAGGACCGCGAGAAGGCTCTCGAGGCCGCCCTCAGCCAGATCGACCGTCAGTTCGGCAAGGGCTCGATCATGCGTCTCGGCGACGACGGCCGCGCCCCGGTCGAGGTCATCCCGACCGGCTCCGTCGCCCTCGACGTCGCGCTCGGCATCGGCGGTCTGCCCAAGGGCCGCATCGTCGAGATCTACGGCCCCGAGTCGTCCGGTAAGACCACCGTCGCGCTGCACGCCGTGGCCAACGCCCAGCGCCAGGGCGGCATCGCCGCGTTCATCGACGCGGAGCACGCGCTGGACCCGGACTACGCCAAGAAGCTCGGCGTGGACACCGACGCGCTGCTCGTGTCGCAGCCGGACACCGGTGAGCAGGCGCTCGAGATCATGGACATGCTGATCCGCTCCGGCGCGATCGACATCATCGTCATCGACTCCGTCGCGGCGCTCGTGCCGAAGGCCGAGATCGAGGGCGAGATGGGCGACAGCCACGTCGGTCTCCAGGCCCGCCTCATGTCCCAGGCGCTCCGCAAGATCACCGGTGCGCTCAACGCGTCCGGCACCACCGCGATCTTCATCAACCAGCTGCGCGAGAAGATCGGCGTGTTCTTCGGCTCGCCCGAGACCACCACCGGTGGCAAGGCGCTCAAGTTCTACGCCTCGGTCCGCATGGACATCCGCCGCATCGAGACCCTGAAGGAGGGGTCGGACGCGGTCGGCAACCGGACCCGCATCAAGGTCGTCAAGAACAAGATGGCGCCGCCGTTCAAGCAGGCCGAGTTCGACATCCTGTACGGCGTCGGCATCTCCCGCGAGGGCGGCCTCATCGACATGGGCGTCGAGCACGGCTTCATCCGGAAGTCCGGCTCGTGGTTCACGTACGAGGGCGACCAGCTCGGCCAGGGCAAGGAGAACGCGCGCGGGTTCCTGCGCGACAACCCGGACCTCGCCGCGGAGATCGAGAAGAAGATCCTCGAGAAGCTCGGCATCGGTGCCAAGGTCGACGCGCCCGCCGGCGCGGAGGTGAAGGTCGACTTCTGATGTCGACCCGGCACGACCCGGCCGCCGCCGTCGACGCGGAGGCGGCCGGGGACGACTCGGCATGGCTCGACACCGCCCCGGCGGGCGAGTCGGCGTGGGACGACCTGTCCGACGGCGACGCGTCCGCCTGGGCGGGGTCGGGGGAGTCCTCGGCGTCGGTCTGGGACGACGACGCGCCGGCCCCCGCCACGGTGTGGGAGGACGACGCGCCGCCCCCTGCTCCCGGGTGGGAGGACGACGCGCCGCCCCCTGCTCCCGGGTGGGAGGACGACGCGGCGGGGTCGGCGTCGCCGTGGGGCGGTGGCTCCGCGGCTCCCGATCCGGTCGCGGACGACGACGCCGCGGCCGGCGACGCGTGGGGGGACTCCGGCACCGCCCCGCGGGCCGCGGCGCGCTCCCGCACCCCTGCACGCTCGCGCACCGCTGCGCCCACCGGGGCCCCTGCGGAGCGCGCGCCTCGCCGACGCCCGCGCACCGGCGGACCCGCGACCACCTCGGGGGAGCAGTCGCCGGAGGTCGCGGCCGTGGCGGCGCGGCTCGTCGAGATCGTGGCGCGGTCCGGGGGTGCCCGGCCGGAGCCCGTCGTCGCCACGCCCGCGGCCGATCCGAGCACCGCCGACCCGGGCGCCGTCGACCCGGGCGCCATCGACCCGAGCGCTGCCGACCCGCGCGCCGTCGACGCCCCCGGCCCGGAGCTCGGCCCACGCCGGGGAGGCGCGCGCGGCCCCACCACCGGTCGACGCCGCGCGCCCGCGACCGAGCCGCCCGAGGCCGGTGCCGCCGCGGCCGAGGCCGAGCCCGACCCCGAGTCCGTGGCCCGCGCGATCGCCCTGCGCCAGCTCACCGCGGCCCCGCGGAGCCGGTTCCAGCTCGCGGAGGCGATGGCGAAGCGCGACGTGCCCGAGGACGTCGCGGACCGGGTGCTCGACCGGTTCACCGAGGTCGGCCTGGTGGACGACGCGGCCTACGCCGAGGTCCTGGTCCGCAGCCGGCACGCCGAGCGGGGCATGTCCCGCCGCGCGCTCGCGATGGAGCTGCGCCGCAAGGGCGTGGACGACGAGGTGGCCCGCGAGGCGCTGGAGCAGGTCGACGACGCCGACGAGGAGCAGGCGGCCCGCGCGCTCGCCCGCAAGAAGCTCCGCGCGACCCGGGGCCTCGACCGTGAGGTCCGGCTGCGCCGCGCGTACGGGGCGCTCGGGCGCCGCGGGTACGGGGGGTCGCTCGTGTCGAGGGTCGTGCGCGAGGAGCTCGACGCCGAGGGCGCGGACCCCGCCGATCCCGGCGACGGGTGGGCGGGCGGCCTCGACCCGGCCTGACGGCTCGCGCGACGCCGCGCGCCCGACCTCGCCGGTGCGGTCACCCGCATGGGGAACAATGGGGCCACTCGCGTCGCCGTCGACCCCGCACCCACCCGCGTGCCGCCCGCCTGGGCGGCTGCGCCCGGGCGCGGGCGGAGACACGGCGCGCGAGCACCCCCGGGCACGTAGCACCGCGGCCGCCCGGGCCAGCAGCAGCACCAGGGACCGGGAGCGTGGACGCATGCAGGACGTGGCGATCGTCGTCGGGTTGCTCGCCGCCTGCCTGGTCGCGCTCGTGCTCGTCCTGCTGGCGCGCCGCGAGGCCGCCGCCGTGCGCCGTCAGGCCCAGGACGACGTCCAGTCGATCCGCGACGAGGCCCGCACCGCCCTCGCGGACGCGCAGCGACGGGAGGCCCGCGCGGCCGAGCGGGAGCAGCACGCCGCGACGGCCGAGCGCGCGGCGACGGAGCAGGAGCGCGCCGCCCGGACCGCGAACGAGGCGGCCGCCGACCTCCGCCGCCGGGCGGCCGAGCAGGCGGCCACCGCCGCCGCGGCCGCCGCGGAGCGCCTGGCGACCGCCGAGCGGGAGGCCGCCCGGGTCGCCGCCGCAGCCGAGAGGGAGGCCGCCGACCAGCGGGCCGCCGCCGAGCGCCAGGCGGCCGACCGGCTGGCCGCGGCCGCCCAGGAGGCCGCCGAGCGCCTGGAGGCGACGTCCGGCCTGACCGCGGCGGAGGCCCGGGCCGAGCTGCTCCGCCAGCTCACCGCCGAGGCGCAGACCGCGGCGGCCGCGACGGTCCGCCGGGTCGAGGCGCAGGCGCGCCGCACCGCCGACGCGCGGGTCCGCCGCGTCCTCGCCACCGCCGCGCAGCGCGCCGCCGTCCCGACGAGCAGCCAGGCCGCCGTGACGCTGCTGCCGCTGCCGTCGGACGAGATGAAGGGCCGCATCATCGGCAAGGAGGGTCGGAACATCCGGCTGTTCGAGGCGCTGACCGGCGTGAACGTCCTCGTCGACGAGACCCCGGGCACCGTCGTGCTGTCCTGCTTCGACGCGGACCGCCGGGAGGTCGCCCAGGTGGCGCTCGAGGCGCTGATGGCGGACGGCCGGATCAACCCGCAGCGGATCGAGGCGGCGTACGCGGAGGCGCAGGCCGGCGCGGACGAGCGCGCCGACGAGGCCGGGCACGCGGCCGCCGAGCGGGCCGGTGTGCGCGGGCTGGACCCGGAGCTCGTGCGGGTCCTCGGCCGGCTGCGGCTGCGCACGTCGTTCGGGCAGAACGTGCTGGAGCACCTGGTGGAGTCGGCGCTGATCGCCGCGCAGGTCGCGGGGGAGATCGGCGCCGACGTCGACGTCGCCCGCCGCGCGGCCCTGCTGCACGACCTCGGCAAGGCGCTCACCGGCGAGGTCCCCGGCACGCACGCGCAGGTCGGCGCGGCGCTGGCCGCCCGGCACGGAGAGTCCGAGGCCGTCGTGAACGGCATCGCGGCGCACCACGACGAGGTGCCCGCGGACACCGTCGAGGCGGTGCTGGTGCAGGTGGCGGACGCGATGTCCGCGGCCCGGCCGGGCGCCCGCCGTGAGGACACCGACCAGCACGTCGAGCGGCTGGAGCAGCTGGAGGAGCTCGTCGCGAGCCACGCCGGCGTCCGCCGGGCGCTCGCCATGGCGGCCGGTCGCGAGATGCGGGTGGTCGTCGAGCCGAGCGCGGTGCCGGACACGGAGATCGGCCGGCTCGCGGTCGAGATCGCCCGGCACATCGAGCAGGACCTGTCCTACCCGGGCGAGATCAAGGTGACCGTCGTCCGCGAGGTCCGCGCGAGCGCCACCGCGGGCTGACGCGGCCCGCGGGCTTCGCCGAGACAGGACCCCCGCCGAGGTAGGACCCCGGACGGTCCTACCTCGGCGGAACGCTCCTCTCTCGGCGGGAGCACGCGGTCAGACCGTGCCGCCCG
The DNA here is from genome assembly GCF_008033115.1 of Cellulomonas sp. Y8. Taxonomy (NCBI): domain Bacteria; kingdom Bacillati; phylum Actinomycetota; class Actinomycetes; order Micrococcales; family Cellulomonadaceae; genus Cellulomonas; species Cellulomonas sp. Y8. The sequence goes on along the minus strand of NZ_CP041203.1, from coordinate 433,586 downwards.
CGCCCGAGGCGAACCCGCCGGGGCCGCCCGGGCCGCCGACGCCCGCCGGAGCGATCGTCACGTCGCGCGTGACCTTCCCCGCCGTCTTCGCCCCGCCCCGTCGCTGGAGCCACACGGCCAGCCGGGTCAGGGTGATGTTCACGACCAGGTAGATCCCGGCCCCCACCACGAACAGCGCCACGTAGTACTTCTGCCCGAAGTACTGCGCGTTGGTCTGCATGGCCCGGAGCAGCTCGGGGTACCCGACGATGAACCCCAGCGACGAGTCCTTGAGCAGCACGACGAGCTGCGCGATGAGGCTCGGGAGCATCGTCCGGACCGCCTGGGGCAGCTGGACGAGCAGCAGCGTCTGCCACCGCGACAGCCCGATGGCGTAGGCGGCCTCGGTCTGGCCCTTGGGCAGCGACGCCAGCCCGGCGCGCAGGATCTCGGCGATGATCGCCATGTTGTAGACCGTCAGGCCGAACACGACGGCGGCGAACGCGTCCCAGCCGAAGCCGAGCAGGCCGAACAGCATCATCAGCAGCACGGGCAGGCCGCGGAACAGCTCGATGACGACCGTCGCGGGTGCGCGCAGCCACGCGATCCGGGTGGTGCGCCACATCGCGAGCAGCAGCCCGAGGACGAGCGCGAGCGGGGCGGCGACGACCGCGGCGCGCAGCGTGGCGCCGAGGCCGCGCACGACCATCGACGTCCACACGGCCTCGGCGGACTGGTTCTTCGGCGGGTCGTACAGCACGTCCCACCGGTCGGCGCCGAACAGGCCGCGGCCGTCGGCGTACCGGAACGCCAGCACGAGCAGGGCGACGACCAGCAGGCCGCCGACGACGGAGCCGATCCGCTCGCGCCGCCGGGCGACGGGTCCGGGCTCGTCGTACAGGACGGTGCTCATCGCGCGAACGCCACCTTCCGCTCGAGGACCCCGGCCAGGTAGCCGGCCGGGATGGTGATGACCAGGTAGAACAGCCCGACGCCGACGAGGGCCAGCGTCGCCTCGGACGGGTTCGCCAGCGCGATCCGGCGACCGGAGGCGAGCAGCTCCACGACCGCGAAGCCCGCGGCCACGGAGGTGTTCTTGGTGAGGGCGATCAGGACGTTGATCAGCGGCGGGACGACCGACCGGACGGCCTGGGGGAGCACGACCAGCCCGAGCGTCTGCCCGAACGTGAGCCCGATCGCCCGGGCCGCCTCCGCCTGGCCGACGGGGACGCCGTTGATGCCGGACCGGATCGCCTCGCAGACGAACGCCGAGGTGTAGGCGGACAGCGCGATGACCGCGGTCCAGAAGCCCAGCGGCGGCAGCACGCCGAACTGCGGCGCCACGAACACCAGGAAGAAGAACACCAGGGTGAGCGGGGTGTTGCGCAGCAGCTCGACGTAGGTCACGGCGAAGCCGCGCAGCGTCGCGAGCGGGGAGACGCGCATGGCGGCGAGCACCGTGCCCCAGACCAGGGCGAACGCCCCGGACAGGAGGGTGAGCTGCAGCGTCACGCGGAAGCCGCTCAGGTAGGCCGGCAGGTTGTCGGCGATCAGGTCCACGCGGGGGTCCTTGCCTTCGGGGGACGGCGGGGTCGACGGGCGTCGAGGGGGGCGTCGACGGGGCGCCGACGGCGCGGACGGGCCGCCCGGCGCCCGGGAGCCGTGGCCCCCGGGCGCCGCGGCGCCGTCAGTAGCGGTCGACGGCGGGCGGCTCAGGCGTCGGCAGCACGGTGCCGGCGGTCGCCTCCCACGCCTCGGTCCAGGTGCCGTCCTCGAAGGACTGCTCGAGGACGTCGTTGATCCACATCCGGAAGTCGGTGTCGTCGAGCGCCAGGCCGATGCCGTAGGGCTCCTCGGTGAACGGCTCGCCCCGGACCTCGAACGCCGGGTCGTCGGCCGCGAAGCCGGCGAGGATCACGTTGTCGGTGCTGATGGCGTCGACCTGCCCGCCGCGCAGCGGCTCGAGGCAGTCGGAGTACGCGCCGAACGGCACGACCTCGGTGTCGGGGTAGTTCTCCAGCAGGTTCGCCTCGGGGGTGGACCCGGAGACCGTGCAGACCTTCTTGCCCGCGAGGTCGTCGGGACCCTGGATGTCCTCGTTGTCGGCGAGCGTGAGGATCGACTGCCCGGCCTCGTAGTACGGGCCCGCGAACGACACGACCTGCTTGCGCTCGTCGTTGATCGTGTAGGTCGCGACGACGATGTCGACCTGGTCGGACTCGATGAACGACTCGCGGTTGGCGGACACCGTCTCCTTCCACTCGATGCCGTCCTCGGGGATGCCGAGCGCGCCGGCGATGATCTTGCCGATCTCGACGTCGAAGCCCTCGGGCGTGCCGTCGGGCCCGACGAGGCCGAACAGCGGCTGGTCGAACTTGGTGCCGATCGTGATGGAGCCCGCCTCGGCGAGCTCGGCCATCGTGGAGCCCTCGGGGAAGTCGGCGGCCTCGACGTCGGAGACCTCGGGGGTCGAGCCGCCGTCGGCGTCGTCGGAGCCGCCGCACGCGGCGAGGGTCAGGACGGTGGCGGCGGCGAGGGCGATCGGGCCTGCGGTGCGGGTTCTCATGTCGGGCTCCTGGGGTCGCGTCGGGTGCGGTGCGTCTCGGTCGGTGCCGGTCGGGGTTCGTGCGGGTGGTGCGTGGTGCTGCGGGCGCGGGGGCGCCCGGGCTCAGTGGGTGAGGATCTTCGACAGGAAGTCGCGCGCCCGCTCGCTGCGCGGGGCGGTGAAGAACGTCTCGGGGTCCGCCTCCTCGACGATGGCGCCCCCGTCCATGAACACGACGCGGTCGGCGGCCCTGCGGGCGAAGCCCATCTCGTGCGTGACGACGACCATCGTCATGCCCTCGGCCGCGAGGGAGGTCATCACGTCGAGGACCTCGTTGATCATCTCGGGGTCGAGCGCGGAGGTGGGCTCGTCGAACAGCATCACCTTGGGCTCCATCGCCAGCGCGCGGGCGATCGCAACGCGCTGCTGCTGCCCGCCGGACAGCTGCGCGGGCAGCTTGTCCGCCTGGCTGGCGACGCCCACCCGCTCGAGGAGGGTCATCGCCCGCGCCTTGGCCTCGGCACCGCCGATCCGGCGGACCTTGCGCAGCCCGAGCGTGACGTTCTGCAGCACCGTGCGGTGGGCGAACAGGTTGAACGACTGGAACACCATGCCGACGTCGGCGCGGAGCCGGGCGAGCGCCCGGCCCTCGGCGGGCAGCGGCTCGCCGTCGACGGTGATCGTGCCGGACTCGATCGTCTCGAGCCGGTTGATCGTCCGGCACAGCGTGGACTTGCCGCTGCCGGACGGGCCGATCACGACGACGACCTCGCCGCGGCGCACGGTGAGGTTGACGTCCTGCAGCACGTGCAGCGCACCGAAGTGCTTCTCCACGTGCTCGAGGACGACGAGGGGCGCACCGGGGTGGGGTGCCGGGGACGCCGCGGGGGTGGGGGCCGGGGCCGGGTCGGGCTGTGCCATCCCTGGAACCTATGAGTCTCGTGTTACCTGCGCCACCTTTTGAGGTCACAGATCGGAAACAAGACGGTCATGTGGAGACCGGGGTGGAGTCATCGCTGCGGAGGGCGGCGAGCCGCGGACGTACCCTGGTCCGCGATGAGCACGACGACCCCGCCCCCCGTCCTCGTGGCCCCCGACGCCCCCACGTCGCCGGGCGGCGCGCCCGCGCGCACGTACCTGGTGAAGACCCTCGGCTGCCAGATGAACGTGCACGACTCCGAGCACATGGCCGGCATGCTCGAGCAGGCCGGCTACGTCGCCGCGTCACCCGAGGCCGCGGCGGCCGAGGAGGCCGACGTCATCGTCATCAACACGTGCGCGGTGCGCGAGAACGCGGCGGACAAGCTCTACGGCAACCTGGGCCGGCTGGCCGGGACCAAGCGCGGCCGCCCGGGGATGCAGATCGCCGTCGGCGGCTGCCTGGCGCAGAAGGACCGCACGGGCATCGTCGAGCGCGCGCCGTGGGTCGACGTCGTGTTCGGCACGCACAACCTCGACGTGCTGCCGGTGCTCCTGGAGCGTGCCCGGCACAACGAGGCCGCCCAGGTCGAGATCGAGGAGTCCCTCAAGGTCTTCCCGTCGACGCTGCCGACCCGTCGCGAGTCCGCCTACGCCGGCTGGGTGTCGATCAGCGTCGGCTGCAACAACACCTGCACGTTCTGCATCGTGCCGCACCTGCGCGGCAAGGAGCGCGACCGCAGGCCGGGCGACGTGCTCGCCGAGGTGGCCGCGCTGGTGGACCAGGGCGCGATCGAGGTCACCCTGCTCGGCCAGAACGTGAACTCCTACGGCGTCGAGTTCGGCGACCGGGGCGCGTTCGCCAAGCTGCTGCGCGCCGCGGGCGCGATCGACGGCCTGGAGCGGCTGCGGTTCACCTCCCCGCACCCGGCCGCGTTCACGGACGACGTCATCGCCGCGATGGCCGAGACGCCCGCCGTGATGCCGAGCCTGCACATGCCGCTGCAGTCCGGCTCGGACCGGGTCCTGCGCGCGATGCGCCGGTCCTACCGGTCGGAGAAGTTCCTCGGCATCCTCGACCGGGTCCGCGCGCAGCTCCCGGACGCCGCGATCACCACCGACATCATCGTGGGCTTCCCGGGGGAGACCGAGGAGGACTTCGCCGAGACGCTGCGCGTGGTCGAGGCCTCGCGGTTCTCGTCGGCGTTCACGTTCCAGTACTCGCCGCGCCCCGGCACGCCGGCCGCCGACCTGCCCGACCAGCTGCCCAAGGCGGTCGTCCAGGAGCGGTACGAGCGGCTGATCGCGCTGCAGGACCGGATCGGCCTCGAGGAGGCGCAGCGGCAGGTCGGCCGCACGGTCGAGGTGCTGCTCGCCGAGGGCGAGGGCCGCAAGGACGGCGAGACCCGCCGGCTGTCCGGCCGCGCCGCGGACAACCGCCTCGTGCACCTCGCGCTGCCGGCCGGTCTGGCGGAGGCCGACGCACCGCGCCCCGGCGACCTGGTCACGGTCGACGTCACGCACGCGGCCCCGCACCACCTGGTCGCCGACTCGGCGGCGCAGGGCGGCACCTTCGCGGTGCGCCGGACCCGGGCGGGCGACGCCTGGGAGCGGCGGCAGTCGGGCGAGGACGACCACGCGCACGGCGGCGCGGGCGACGCGTGCGGGACGGGCGCCGCCGCGGGCGGGCCCGCGGCCCCGGTGCTGCTCGGCCTGCCGACCCTCGGGCGGCGCTGACGGTCGACCCGGCGCCGGCCGCCGCTCAGACCTGCGGCGGCAGCAGCTGGTCGAACGAGGCGAAGCTCTGCACCCCGGTGCCGAGCCCGCAGGACAGCAGCTGGTCCAGCTGCTCGGCGGTCACGCCGTGCTCCAGGTCCGTCGAGACCTCGCTGTACACCGCGAGCTGGCCCTCCTCCTCACGGAGGTAGAGCTTCGGCCAGATTCGCTCGCGGTTCCAGTCGTTGAGCGCGAGCGTCACCGCGCGGCGGCTGTCGACCGGGAGCTGCCGGTGCCAGCGGCCGCGCACCTGCAGGATCTCCCGCTGCTCGCCGAGCAGCAGGAACCAGAACCGGGAGTCGTTCCACACGCCGGTCAGGTCGCCGTCCTCGTCGACCCGGAAGTGGTAGCCGCGGGACGACAGCGCCGAGGCGACCCGGTCGCGGGTCAGCGGCGTCGGCCGGGCCTGCAGCGGCACCCGGCGCTGCGGCACGGGGGCGGCGGCGCGCTCGCCGAGCACCCGGGACAGCCAGCCCGGCGTGCGGGGCGCGGTCACGGGGCCACCGCCGCGGGGTCGGGGTAGAGCTCGTCGATCGCGTCGAAGAACGTGCTCGACGTGGACAGGCCGCAGAACAGGATCTGGCTCAGCTGCTCGTCGGTCGCGCCGTGCTCCAGGTCGGTGGAGACCTCGGCGACGACGTGCACCATGCCGTTGTCGCGGACCCGCACGTACGCCTTCGGCCAGATGCGCTCGGCGTTCCACTCGGTGCAGGCGTCGAGCACCTCCTCGAGCCGCTCGATCGCGATCTCGCGGTTCCACTGCCCGCGCACCTGGACGATCTCCTGGTGCTCGCCGAACAGGAAGAAGTAGAACAGCCGGCCCCGCCACAGCCCGCCGAGGTCGCCGTCGTCGTCGGTGAAGTAGTGGAAGTCGTTGCGCTCGAACCAGCGCACGATCCGGTCGGTGCTCAGCGGGGTGGGCCGGCCGTCGTCCACGGACACGCCGCCGGGTTCCGAGCCGCGCGCGCCGCCCCGACCGGGGTTGGCGGGGACTGGCGCGGCCTCGCGACCGCTCGCCGGGCGGCCCGGTCCGCGGCGGGGGCGGCGGTTCCCGAACAGACCCATGCGCACACCATACGCGCGGGCGCCCACGCCGCCAGCGTGGTCACCCTCCGTTCACCGGATCGGACATCTCGGGCGGCTGGGTGCTCGCGCGATCGGGTTAGGCTCGTGCTGGACGGGCTGCTCCGCGCCCGCCACCAGCACCGCACGCAGCCCGCGGGACCGAGGTGGCCCCGCACGACACCCACGAGGACGCCATGGGTTTCTTCACCAAGCCGGACGCCGCGGCGTCCGTCCCCGGACCGCAGCCCCTGTCGCACCAGCGCGTCATCGACGTGCTGGACGCGCGCGAGATGAACTACGGCGTCGACGACGACGGCGACATCGGCGGCTACTGGGACGGGCACCTGTTCTACTTCTTCCGGCTCGGCGGGCAGCAGGAGTACCTGCAGACCCGCGGCCGGTGGAACCGCAAGGTCGGGATCGACCAGTACGCGCGGGTGGTCGACCTGGTGAACACCTGGAACTCCGAGAAGCTGTGGCCGAAGGGCTACGTGCGGGCCGAGGACGACGTCGTCGGCGTGTACGCCGAGCACACGGTCGACTACGAGCACGGCGCGACCGACGAGCAGATCGACCTGCACCTCGCGTGCGGCATCACCACCGCGCTGAGCCTGTTCGAGCACCTCGACGAGCAGTTCCCGGCCGAGGCCGCCGCGGCGAAGGCCGCCGAGGCCGCGGCCTCCGGGGAGTGACCCGGCGCCGATGACGGACCCCGCCGCGCGGGCGTTCCAGGTCGACCTGCACGGCGTGGTCGACCTGCTCGCCCGGCACCTGTACTCCGGACCCCGGGTCTACCTGCGCGAGCTGCTGCAGAACGGCGTCGACGCGATCACCGCGCGCCGCGCCGAGGACCCGGGGTGCCCGGCGACCGTCCGGCTGCGGCCGCTGCCGGACGGCTCGCTGCTCGTCACCGACTCCGGCGTGGGCCTGACCCGCGCCGAGGCGGAGGAGCTGCTCGCGACCGTCGGACGGTCGTCCAAGCGCGACCTCGACCTCGGCGTCGGTCGCGAGGAGTTCCTCGGGCAGTTCGGCATCGGCCTGCTGTCGGCGTTCATGGTGGCCGACCGGATCGAGCTGGTGTCCCGGTCCGCCCGGGACCCGCTGGCCCCGGCCGTGCGCTGGCGCGGGCACGCGGACGGGTCGTACGACCTCGTCGAGCTGCCGGACGCCGACCTGCCGGCGGGCAGCACCGTGCGGCTCCGGCCGCGGCGGGACCTCGAGCACTGGCTGGCGGGGGAGACGGTCGCGGCGCTCGCCGCGGAGTTCGGCTCGCTGCTGCCGGTCGACGTGGCGGTGGAGGTGCCGCTGGGGACCGCCCCCGCGGCCGCGGCACCGGGAGCCGGTGACCCCGCCGACGACCTGCCCGGCGACGGCGCCCCGCGCCCCGGGCACGTGTGGCGCCGCATCTCGGCGCCCGAGACGCCCTGGGCGCGCGAGCACCCGGACGAGGCCGCCCGCGCGCAGGCGCTGGCCCGGTACTGCGAGCAGGCCCTCGGCTTCACGCCGCTCGCCAGCATCGACCTGTCGGTCCCGCTGGCCGGGGTCACCGGGGTGGCGTTCGTGCTGCCCGCGGCGGTCCCGCCGGGCGGCGGCGGCTCGCACCGGGTCTACCTCAAGCGGATGCTGCTCGGGACGCGCGTCGACGGGCTGCTCCCCGAGTGGGCGTTCTTCGTCCGGTGCGTCATCGACGCCTCGGGCCTGCGCCCGACCGCGTCCCGCGAGGCGCTGTACACGGACGAGGTGCTGCTGGCGACACAGGAGGCGCTCGCGGACGCGGTCCGGTCCTGGACGCTGCGCACCCTGGAGTCGTCGACCGCTCTCGCGCGGCAGTTCGTGAGCACGCACCACCTGGCGGTGCGCTCGCTCGCCCTGACCGACGACACGATGCTCGACCTCGCGGCGCGGATCCTGCCCTACGAGACGACCGACGGGACGCTCACGCTCGCCGAGGTCGCGCAGGAGCACGGGCAGGTGGTGTTCGCGCCGACGCTCGAGGAGTACCGGCGGATCGCCCCGGTCGCCCGCGCGCAGGGCCTGGCCGTGGTGAACGCGGGGTACGTCTACGACGCGGACCTGCTGGCTCGGCTCGCCGCGCGCGGGCCGGGGCGCGGACTCGGCGAGGTGCGGCCGCTCGGCGCCGGCGACATCGCGCAGGTGCTGGCCCCGGTGGCGCCGGAGCGCGAGCTCGCGACCCTCGACGCGGTGCGGGCGGGCGGCGAGGTGCTGCGGCCCCTCGACACCGAGCTCGTGCTGCGGACGTTCGAGCCCGCCGAGCTGCCCGCGGTCCTGCTGCACGACCGGGACGGCGACCACCAGCGCGACCTGCAGGCGGCGATGGCCGAGGCCGACGACGTGTGGAGCGACGTGCTCGCGGGGTTCGCCGCGCCCGCCGCCGCGCGCCGGCTCGTGCTCAACGACGCCAGCCCGCTGGTGCGCGACCTGCTCGACGCGCCACCGGGCGAGGTGGTCGCCGCGGGGCTGCGGTCCCTGTACGTGTCCGCCCTGCTGCTGTCCGGCGAGCCGCTGCGCGCGCGGGACTCGGAGCTGATGACCGGCTCGATGTCGGTGCTGCTGCGGGCCGGGCTGGCCGGGTCCGGTGCGGGCCCGCGGGGCGGCGCGGGCGAGGGGGTGCCGGGCGCGCTGCCCGGCGCCGACGACGAGGCGGCCGGGGGACCGGCCGGGGAGGAGCGCGCGTGACGCGCACGCTGGACGAGGCCAACCGCGAGATCTCCCGCGTGCGGCAGATGCCGTACGGGCTGGCCCGGTCCCAGGCCGCCGAGCGCCAGGTGCGGCTGGTCGACGCCGAGGGCCCGGACGCCGCCCGCGCCTACGCGCTCGGCACGCTGGTCGAGGCGTACCAGTGGGGCGGCGAGGTCGACCGGTCGTTCGTCGCGTTCGCGCGGCTGCTGCGCTGGTACGACGAGCACCCCGAGCACTTCGACGCGCACGACCGGCACGGCCTGTTCTGGTCGTTCAAGTGGATGATCTCCGGGCTCGCGGACTTCCCGACGGTCCCGGCCGAGCAGATCGACCGCACCCTCGCGGACATGGAGCGCCGCTACGCCCTGGCCGGGAACGGCATGGACGCGGTCGCCTACGAGCGGTTCGCCTGGGCCCGGCAGCGCGGCGCCGCCGACGTCGAGGCCGCCTACCAGGCGTGGATCGCCACCCCGCGCGACGACTTCTCCCAGTGCGAGGCGTGCGACCCCGGCGACCGCGCCGCGTGGCTCATCGGCACCGACCGGGCCGAGGAGGGCATCCGGATCATCGAGCAGACCCTCGCCGAGGACCCGTCGTGCGCGTCCGAGCCGGCGGACATGCTGTCCTACCTCGCCGAGGCCTACCTGGACCAGGGCCGGCCGCGCGACGCCGCCCGGACCCACCGGCGTGCCGTCGCGGCGCTCGCGGAGGCCGAGTCCGACATGGTCGGCGCCCGCGGTCGCCGGGTGCGGCTGCTCGCGCGCGGCGGGCAGGCCGAGCGCGCCGTCCGGGCGATCGAGGCGGACCAGCAGTACCTCACCGGCGGGGACACGCCGTACTCGCGGCTGGCGTTCGCGCGGCTGGTCGGCGGGGCGACGCACGTCCTGCGCTCGGCCGGGCAGGGCGACCTGCCGGTGCGGCTGGCCTCCGTGCCCGCGACGACCGTGGCCGAGCTCGACGACTGGTTGCGGGCCGAGGCGACCGCGCTGGCGAGGCAGTTCGACGCGCGGAACGGGACGAGCGCCGAGAGCGAGTCGGTGGCCCGCGCGTGGGCGACCGAGCCGGCTCCTCACGCGCTGGACCTCGACGTGCTGCCGCGGGGCCTGGCGGCGCGCGGCGGGGCGACCCCGGACGCGGGCGGGTCGGACGCCGACGGCTCGGCCGGCAGCGCGGCGGGTGCCGCGACGAGCGCGGACGGTGCGGCCCCCGGCGACGCGCGGCGTGCCGCCCCGGCCGACCCCGCGGCGCTGGCCGCGGAGGCCGAGCGCCTCGCCGGAACCGGTGACCTGGAGTCCGCGGCCGGTGCCTACCTCGACGCCGCGGTCGCGTTCGAGGGCGCAGGCCTGCTGACGGAGTCCGGCTTCGGCTACGCGGAGGCCGCGCACTGCGCGCAGGTGCTCGGCGACGACGACGGGTGCGGCCTCCGGCTACGCCGCGGCGGTCGCCCGGCTCCGGGCCGCGGACGTCCCCGCCACGGTCGTCGCGCCGGTGGTCGTCGCGTGGGCCGGCGCCGCCGCGGTGACCGGCCGGGCCGAGGCCGTGCTCGCGGAGGCGGACGGCCTGCTGCTCCGGCTGGCCGCGGACGCCGCTCCGGGAGACGACGAGCGGGCCCCGGAGCTCGTCGCCCGCGAGCAGGCCGAGCACCGCCGCGCCGCCGCCGACCTGGACGACGCGGCCGCCCGGCTGCTGGCGACGCTCGGCGGCCCGGAGCGCAGCGCCGCCGCGGCCACCCGCGCGCAGTCGGCGGCCGAGGCCTACGCCGGCCTCGGCGCGCTCGCGGACGCCGCGCACGCGTTCTGGCTCGCGCCGGGCGGCTGCACGACGACCTGGGCCACGTCGAGGACGCGGTGTGGCACCTGGAGTCGGCGATGGAGGGGTTCCAGGCCGCGCGCCAGCGGGCCCCGCACGGCGAGGTCGCGAACGCCCTGGTCGACGTACTGCGCCGCTCGGGCCAGGACGCCCGCGCCGACGACCTGGCCCGCACCCTGACCACCTGACCCCGCGCCGCGCGCTCGCGCTGCGCCGAGTGGGCACTAGACGTCCCCTCCGCACGCCGGATGGGGACATCGACTGCCCGCTCGGCGAGCGGTCTCGCCGAGAGGGCAGCTCTCGGCTGTGCGCGGGGACGGCCGCGCAGCCGAGAGCTGCCATCTCGGCGGGGGTCTTGCAGGCAGCGGGTGCGGGGCGGAGGGGCGGGCGCGGCGGGATACGGTGCCGGGGTGAGCCTGGCCGTGGTGTTCCTGCCCGACACCGCCCTGCTCGTCCCCGGTGCCGCCGGGCGGGCCGACCCCGCCGCCGGGCTGCGGGACGCGGCGGTGGCGGCGCTCGCGGACCTCGCCGGAGACACCGGAGCCGGCGGGAACCCGGGCGTCGAGCGGGTGCTCGTGATCGCGCCCGCGCGCCGCCTGCGGTTCCTGCCGCACCCCGTCGCGCCCGGGCTCGGTGCCGCGGGCCTCGACCTGCCCGACCTCGCGCCGCCCGCGCTCGACGGCGCCCCGCGCGCGGACGTGCCCGCGTCGGTCGCGCTCGTGCTGCTGCGCGCCGCCGGGGTCGCCTCGCCGGTCGACGTGGTCGAGATCGACCGCGCCGCCGACCACGTCGTCGCCGCCCACGACTCCTCCGCCGCCCCGCGCGCGGTCGTGGTCGTCGGGTCGCTCAGCGCCCGGCACGGACCGGACGCCCCGCTCGCGGACGACCCGCGTGCACCCGCCGCGGACGACGCCCTGCTCGCCGCCCTCGCCGACGGGCCCGCCGCGCTGGGCCGGGCGCTCGACGACCTCGGTGCCGACGGCGCGCGCGACCTGGCCGTCTCGGGCCGGGGTCCGTGGCGGGCCGCCCTGGCGCTGCTGCCCGCGGGCGCCGTCACCGAGGCCGCCAGCCTGCACCGCGAGGTCGTGGCGGGCGCCCAGCACGTCGTCGCCGCCTGGCGGCTCGCCGACCCGGCCGCGCTCGCCGGCCCGACGCTCCCCGACCCGCACGACCGTCCCGTCCCGCACCACCTCGAGGAGCCCCGTTGACCGTCGTCGTCGCCGTGGTCGGCCCGACCGCGACCGGCAAGTCCGACCTGGGCGTCGCCCTCGCGGAGCACCTGGACGGCGAGGTCGTGAACGCCGACGCGCTGCAGCTCTACCGGGGCCTGGACATCGGCACCGCCAAGCTCGCCGTCGCGGAGCGCCGGGGCGTCCCGCACCACCTGCTCGACGTGCTCGACCCGCACGAGGACGCCACGGTCGCCGCGTACCAGCGCGACGCCCGCGCGGCGCTCGCCGACATCGCCGCCCGCGGCCGCCGACCGGTCGTGGTGGGCGGGTCGGGGCTGTACGTGCGGTCCCTGCTGGACCGGATCGAGTTCCCCGGTACCGACCCCGAGGTCCGCGCCGCGCTGGAGGCCCGGGTCGAGACCGAGGGCGCCCGCGCCCTGCACGCCGAGCTCGCCGCCGCCGACCCGGTCGCCGCGGAGGAACATCGGCCCGCGCAACGCCCGCCGGATCGTCCGGGCGCTGGAGGTCATCGCGCTGACGGGGCGGCCGTACTCGGCGAACCTGCCCGGTCACGACTACGAGGTCCCCGCCGTGCAGATCGGCCTGGACTGCGACCGCGCCGTGCTCGACGAGCGGGTGCAGGCGCGGGTCGACCGGATGTGGGCCGCCGGGCTCGTCGACGAGGTGCGCGGCCTGGTCGGGCGCGGCATCGGCCGCACGGCCTCGCGCGCCGTCGGCTACGCCGAGGTGCTGTCCGCCCTGCGCGGCGAGATCACCGAGGACGAGGCACGCGCCCAGGTGGTCGCCGGCACCCGGCGGCTGGCCCGCAAGCAGATGGGCTGGTTCGGGCGCGACCCGCGCGTGCACTGGCTCGACGCGCAGGACCCGGACCTCGTCGACCGGGGCCCTCGCGCTCGTCCGGGGGGCCGACTCCGGGGAGCTGGGGCTCGCCACGGACGACCCGGCGCCGCGCCGTAGTCTGGGGTCATGACCGCCCCCGCCGCGTCCCCGGCCGCCCGCGCCCTGCCCGACACGGTCGCGGCGCTGCGCGTGACCAAGGGCCACGGCACGCAGAACGACTTCGTGCTGCTCGACGGCCGGACCGGGATCGCGCTCGACGCCGACCTGGTCCGCGCGCTCGCCGACCGCCGCGCGGGGATCGGCGGCGACGGGGTCATCCGGCTGGTCGCCAGCGCCGAGCTGCCCGAGGGCGCCGCGGTGCTCGCGGAGGACCCGGCCGCCACGTGGTTCATGGACTACCGCAACGCCGACGGGTCGATCGCGGAGATGTGCGGCAACGGCGTGCGGGTCGTCGCGGAGTACGCCCGCGCGCTCGGCCTGTGGGACCCCGCGACGGGCGAGCTCGTGCTCGGCACCCGCGCCGGCGTCCGGCGCGTCCGGGAGGCCGCCGGCCCCGCGGGCGAGACCTGGTACGCCGTCGACATGGGGGAGTGGCGGCTGCCGGGCGGGCCCGAGGCGGCCGCCGCGGGCGCGGACGCCCAGGTGGACGTCCCGGGTCTGCCGGTGCCGCGCCCCGCGCTCAGCGTCGACCTGGGCAACCCGCACACGGTGCTGGCGCTCGCGGACGACGCCGAGCTCGCCGCCGCCGACCTCACCCGGGCCCCCGCGGTCGACCCGGTGCCGCCGCACGGCACGAACGTCGAGCTGGTCGTCCCGCTCGGGGAGCAGCGGCTCGCGGACGGCACGGTCGTCGGCCGGGTGCGGATGCGCGTGCACGAGCGCGGGGTCGGCGAGACCCGGTCCTGCGGCACCGGCGCGTGCGCCGCGGCGCTCGCGGTGCGGGCCTGGGCCGGGCCGCAGGCGCCCGACGTCTGGCTGGTGGACGTGCCGGGCGGGACCGTGCGGGTCGCGGCCCTGCCGGACGGCCACGTCGAGCTCGCCGGCCCGGCGGTCCTCGTCGCGGACCTCGACGTCGACCCGGCCGCGCTGTCCCGCTGACCGCGTCCGGGTCCCGGCCGAGCGCCGGAACACCCCGGGCCGCGGGCGCGTTGCACCCCGCGTGACCGACACGTCGACCGCCGCCGCCCTGACGGCCGAGGACCTGCGCCGCCCCCTGGGGCGCGACGCGACGTTCCTCCAGCTGTCGTCGGGATTCTGCGCGCCGTGCCGGGCCACCCGCCGGGTGCTGGAGCGGGTCGTGGCGACCCAGGACGGCGTCGCGCACGTCGAGGTCGACGTGGCCGACCGCGCGGACCTGGCGGAGCGGTTCGGGGTGACCGAGACGCCGACGGTGGTCGTGCTCGACGCCGACGGCGCGCCCGTCGTCCGGGTCGCGGGCGTGCCGAGCCTCGCCCAGGCGCGCGCCGTGGTGGCCGCGCTGCGCTGACTCCCGGCGCCCCGCGACCCCGGCTCGGTCAGTCCAGCACGTCGGCGATCGCCTCCGCCGCGGCGGCGAGCACGGCGTCGAACGCGTGCGCCCCCGGGGCCCCGTAGCCGACGACCACGGCCGGCCCCCGGCCCCGCCCCGTACCGGGGGCCGCGAACGCCGAGAGCCCCTCCAGCCGCACCCCACGGCGCGCCGCTGCGGCCACGACCGCGGTCTCGGACGTCCCGGCGGGCAGCTCGACCAGGCAGTGCAGGCCCGCGGGCAGCCCGGCGACCGCGCAGGCCGGCAGGCGCTCGGCGACCACGGCCTCGACCCGCGCGCGGCGCGCCCGGTAGTGCTGCCGCAGTCGGCGCACCGAGCGGTCCAGGTCGTGCGCCTCGACGAACCCGGCGAGCGCCAGCTGGTCGACGGCCGGCGGCCCGCCCCCGAGCAGCTCGGTCTGCCGGGCGAGCGGTGCCACCAGCCGCTCCGGCGCGACCGCCCACGCGAGCCCGAGCCCCGGCCCGACCGACTTGCTCGCGGTGCCGGCGTACAGCACGTGCTCCGGCGCGAGCGCCTGCAGCGCCCCGACCGCCCGGCGGTCGTACCGGAACTCGCCGTCGTAGTCGTCCTCGAGCACGAGCGCGCCGGTGGCGGCGGCCCAGCGCACCACCGCGGTCCGGCGGTCCGGGGCCAGCGCGACGCCGGTGGGGAACTGGTGCGCCGGGGTGAGCAGCACGGCGTCGACCCCGAGCTCCGCGAGCTGCGCGACGTCCGCCCCGTCCCGGTCGACGGGCAGCGGCACGACCGCGAGGCCCGCCGCGACGATCGCGTCCCGGTGCCGTGCGTGGCCGTACTCCTCGACGGCGACCCGGGTCGCGCCCGCGGCGGCCAGCGCCCGGCAGGCCGCGGCCAGCAGGCCGCCGAACCCGCGCGCCAGCAGGACGCGCCCGGACGTCGCGCGCACGCCGCGGGTCCGGGCCAGGTAGCCCGCCAGCGCCTCACGGGCCGCCGGGACGCCGCGCGGGTCCGGGTACCCGAGCGAACCGGCCGGGGAGTCGAGGACGGCGCGCCGCACCGCCGCGGCCCACTCGCGGCGCGGGAAGGCCGCGGCGTCGGGGATGCCCGCGCGCAGGTCGGCTCCCGCGGGTGGGCCGGGCGAGCCGGCCGCGGGCTGTCCGGTCGGTCGCCCCTCCGCCGGAGCCGGGCTCGCGGCGGGCTCGGCGACCCAGGTCCCCGCCCCGACACGGCTGGTCAACCAGCCCTCGGCGGCGAGCTGCTCGTAGACCTGCGCGACGGTGTTGCGCGCGACGCCCAGGTCGGCGGCGACGGAGCGCGTCGCCGGGAGCCGCGTGCCGGGGGCGAGCCGGCCCTCGGTCACGGCCGCCCGGAGCGCGTCCTCCAGGCCCCGGCGCGGACGCGCGGCGCGCAGGTCGAGGAACAGGTCCAACCCGCCGATGGCCCACGTCGCGCGCACGACATTGGACTGTAGAGGAGGGCCGCCCCGTCCGTAGCGTCGCCGGCATGACCACGCAGACCACCGCCCCGGCACCCGACCACGCGCAGCATACCGACGGCTCCGACGGCCCCGACCGCCCGGTGCGCGTCCCGCGCCGCCTCGACGTCGACGGCCTCGCCCCCACGTTCTCCGCCGCGCTCGCCGACCTGGACGCCGCCGCCACCGCCGAGCTCGACCGCGCCGGGGTCGAGCCCGCGCTGCGCGAGATCGTCCGGCTCCGCGCCTCGCAGCTGAACGGCTGCGCCTACTGCGTCGACACCCACGCCCGGGACGCCCGTGCCGCGGGCCTGCGGACCCAGCAGGTGGACGCGGTCGCCGTGTGGCGGGAGTCGTCGTTCTTCACCGCGCGGCAGCGTGCCGCGCTCGAGCTGGCCGAGTCCGTGACGCTCGCTCCGCAGACCCGGGTGCCGGGCGAGGTGGTCGCGGCGGCGACCGCCGCGTCCGGCGAGCAGGCCACCGCGGCGCTGCTGGCGCTGGTCGTGGCGATCAACGCCTGGAACCTGGTCGGCGTCACGGCCCGCTGCTGGTCCGCGCCGGTCGTCGCGGACTGACGCGCGCCGGGCCGCGCCGGGGTCCGGGCCTCAGCCAGCCGCGACCACCCGCAGCACCCGGAACCCCCGCGCGGTCGCGACCCGGTCCACCGCCGCGGCCCCGTCGAGCTCCGTCGCCAGCCAGCGCAGCAGCGAGTCCGACCCGAGGTTCTTCGCCACCACGAGGTACGCCTCGCCGCCCGGGAGCAGCCGCCGGAGCCACTGCCGCAGCATCGCGTGCAGCGTCTCCTTGCCGACCCGGATCGGCGGGTTCGACCAGATGGCGGCGAACCGCACGTCGTCGGGCACGTCCTCGGGACGCACCGCCGTCAGCCCGTCGACCCCGAGCCGCGCCGCGTTGCGCCGGGTCAGGTCGAGCGCCCGCTCGTTCACGTCGACGGCCCACACCCGCGCGTGCGGGGCGAGCAGGCCGAGGCTGAGCGCGACCGGCCCCCAGCCGCAGCCGAGGTCGAGCAGGTCGCCGTCGCGGGGCGGGTCGGGCACGTGCTGCAGCAGCACCTCGGTCCCGCCGTCCAGGTGGTCGGGGGAGAACACGCCGCCGGCGGTCTCGACCTCGACGTCCCGGCCCGCGAGGTGCACGGTGCGGGCCCGGCGCTCGTCGGGGGAGGCGGGCTCGGCGGTGAAGTAGTGCTCGGTGCCGGTCACGCCGCGACCCTACCGGCCCGCCCCGGCGCACCGTCCGCCCGTGGCGAATAGCCTCGCGCCCGCCCCCGCGGCGCGCGACACTGGTACCCGGGCCACCGACGACGGCGGCCACCGCCGACAGCGAAGGAACCGCGTGAACGACCCCCAGAACCCCACGACTCGCGAGCAGGACGTCCCGGAGACCGAGGTGGACGCGCAGCAGGCCGCGCGCGACGCCCAGCGGGTCGCCGACGACGTCGTGGCACGCGTGCTCGCGCGGGCGGGCACGGCGGTCCACGACGGCGCGACCGTCCACACCACCTACGACGGCGAGCAGCTCGACCTGGAGGAGCGCACGTCGCTGCGCCGGGTGGCGGGGCTGTCGACCGAGCTCCAGGACGTCACCGAGGTCGAGTACCGGCAGCTGCGCCTCGAGCGCGTCGTGCTGGTCGGCCTCTGGGGCGGCGGGGGCGTCACCCAGGAGAGCGCGGAGATCTCGCTGCGCGAGCTCGCCGCCCTGGCCGAGACCGCGGGCTCGCAGGTGCTCGACGGCCTGCTGCAGCGCCGGCAGAACCCCGACCCCGGCACCTACCTCGGCTCCGGCAAGGCGGCGGAGCTCGCGGGCGTGGTGCTGGCCGTCGGCGCGGACACCGTGGTCGTCGACGGCGAGCTCGCCCCGTCCCAGCGCCGCGCGCTGGAGGACGTGGTGAAGGTCAAGGTCGTCGACCGGACCGCGCTGATCCTCGACATCTTCGCCCAGCACGCGAAGTCCCGGGAGGGCAAGGCCCAGGTCGAGCTCGCGCAGCTCGAGTACCTGCTGCCGCGCCTGCGCGGCTGGGGCGACTCGATGTCCCGGCAGGCCGGTGGCCAGGTCGGCGGCGCCGGCGCGGGCATGGGCTCGCGCGGTCCCGGTGAGACCAAGATCGAGCTGGACCGTCGCCGCATCCGCGACCGGATGGCCAAGCTGCGCCGGGAGATCGCCGCGATGGAGCCGGCTCGTGCCACCAAGCGCGCGTCCCGGAAGAAGAACGCGATCCCGTCGGTCGCGATCGCCGGGTACACCAACGCGGGCAAGTCCTCGCTGCTGAACCGGCTCACCGACGCCGGCGTCCTGGTGGAGAACGCGCTGTTCGCCACCCTGGACCCGACGGTGCGGCGCGCCCAGGCCGCGGACGGACGGGTGTTCACGCTCGCGGACACCGTCGGCTTCGTCCGGAACCTGCCGCACCAGCTGGTCGAGGCGTTCCGGTCGACGCTCGAGGAGGTCGCCGACGCCGACCTGGTGCTGCACGTCGTCGACGCCTCGCACCCGGACCCGGAGGGGCAGATCGCCGCGGTGCGGCACGTGTTCGCCGACATCCCGGGCGCCATGGACGTGCCCGAGATCATCGTGCTCAACAAGGCCGACCTGGCCGAGCCCGAGGCCGTGGCCCGGCTGCGCTCGCGGGAGCACGGCGCCGTCGTGGTCTCCGCGCACACCGGCGAGGGCATCGAGGAGCTGCAGGCGGTCATCGCCGACCAGCTGCCGCGCCCGGGCGTGACGGTCGACCTGGTGATCCCGTACGACCGCGGCGACCTGGTGCACCGGGTGCACGAGACGGGCGAGATCGACGCCGAGGAGCACACGCCGCAGGGCACCGCGCTCCGCGGCCGGGTCGACCAGGCGCTGGCGACCGAGCTCGCGGCCGCGGCGGTCGAGCGGGGCTGAGTCCCCGCGCGGGGACCCTCCACGTGCCGGAGGTGTCCCCGCGCCCGACTACCCTGTCCGGGTGCCCGATCCCGCTCCCGACGTCGACCACCTGCTCGACGTGGCGGTCGCGGCGCTCGGCGGCTCGCCCCGCGAGGGCCAGCGCCGGATGGCGAACCAGGTCGCCGAGGCGGTCGAGAAGGGCGAGCACCTGCTCGTCCAGGCCGGCACCGGCACCGGGAAGTCGCTCGGGTACCTGGTGCCCTCCGTGCGGCACGCCGTGGTCGCCGACGAGCGGGTGGTCGTGTCGACCGCGACGCTCGCGCTGCAGCGCCAGGTGATGACCCGCGACCTCCCCCTGGTCGCCGACGCGCTCGCCCCCGAGCTGCCCCGCACGCCCCGGATCGCGCTGCTCAAGGGCTGGCACAACTACGTGTGCGTGCACAAGACGTCGGGCGGCTACCCGCCGGACGACCAGGGCATGCTGTTCGACCTCGGGGACCGCGGCGCGGCCGAGCACCCGTCGACGACCGACCCCGCCGACGGCGAGGACGCCGGCAAGGAGTCGCTCGGCGCGCAGGTGGTCCGGCTGCGGGAGTGGGCCGAGGAGACCGAGACCGGCGACCGCGACGACCTGGTCCCGGGCGTGACCGACCGGGCGTGGCGCCAGGTGTCGGTCACGTCGCTGGAGTGCCTGGGCCAGCGCTGCCCGCTGCTCGAGGAGTGCTTCCCCGAGCGCGCCCGCGCCGCCGCCCGGTCCGCCGACGTGGTGGTGACGAACCACGCGATGCTCGGCGTGGCGGCGTCCGGCTCGCCGCACGTGCTGCCCGAGCACCAGGTGCTGGTCGTCGACGAGGCCCACGAGCTCGCCGACCGGGTCACCGCCCAGTCCACGGCCGAGCTGTCCGTCGGCAGCGTCGAGCACGCGGGACGGATGGCGCGCCGGCACGGCGGCATCGCCACCACCGAGCTCGACTCGGCGGCGACCGCCCTCGGCGCCGCGCTGATCCACCTGCCCGAGGGGCGGTTCACCGAGGGCCTGCCGGAGGGCACCCGCCAGGCGGTCGCGATGGTGCGCGACGCGGCTCGCGGGCTGCTGTCGGCGCTGCGCCCCGAGAAGCCCGCGGCGGGCGAGGCGGCACCGGCGGACAGCGGGCTGAAGATCGCGACGTCGTCCGTGCTCGCGCTGTTCGAGGTCGCCGAGCGGATGGCCGCCGAGGCCGACGACCAGCGGTACACGGTGCTGTGGTGCTCCCGCGCCGAGCGCGACGGCGCCACCCGGCTGTACGCCGCCCCGCTCGCGGTGAACGGCCTGATCCGCACCCACCTGCTGTCCGGGCGCGCGTCGGTGCTGACCTCGGCGACGCTGAGCCTCGGCGGCGAGTTCCGGTCGATGGCCCGCAGCATCGGCCTGGAGGGCGCGGGCGAGGCGGCCGCGGCCACGGCGACGGCGGCGACCGTGGCGGTGTCGGCGCCGGGCGGGAGCGAGGGCACCACGCTCGACGTGCCGAAGCCGGCGGCGAGCCCGGCCCCCGCGTCGCTGCCCTGGCACGGCGTCGACGTCGGCAGCCCGTTCGACTACCCGAAGCAGGGCATCCTCTACATCGCCCGCCGCCTGCCGCCCCCCGGGCGCGAGCCCGCCACCGACGCGCAGCTCGACGAGATCGAGGCTCTGATCACCGCCGCGGGCGGCCGCACGCTCGGCCTGTTCTCCTCCCGGCGGGCCGCCGTCGCGGTCGGCGAGGCGATGCGTGAGCGGCTCGACGTCCCGGTGCTCGTGCAGGGCGAGGACCAGCTCCCGACCCTCGTGAAGCAGTTCGCCGCCGACGAGCCCACCTGCCTGTTCGGCACCCTGTCGCTCTGGCAGGGCGTCGACGTGCCGGGGCGGTCGAACCAGCTCGTGATCATCGACCGCATCCCGTTCCCGCGGCCCGACGACCCGGTGAAGTCGGCCCGGTCGGAGGCGGTGGCGGCGTCCGGCGGCAACGGCTTCATGTCCGTCGCTGCCACGCACGCCGCGCTGCTGCTCGCGCAGGGCGCGGGCCGGCTGATCCGGTCGACGGGGGACCGGGGCGTCGTCGCGGTGCTCGACCCCCGGCTGTCGACGGCCCGGTACGGGGAGTTCCTCACGCGGTCGCTGCCGGCGTTCTGGCGCACGACCGACCGCGAGGTGGCCCTGGGGGCGCTGCGCCGGCTCGCGTCGACCGCGCCGACCGCCTGACCAGGGCGTCGGCGGCCTCGCGACGCGCCCGGGACCTCCGCCCGGGGCGCGCCCGGGCGGGTCGGCCCGCTAGCCTCGTGACCAGCGCGCCGACCGGCGCGCGGGCACGGGCAGCACGTACGGGAGGACCGCCGTGAGCGAGCAGATCGACGACGTCGAGGGCGACGAGCTGGGTCTGGTGGGCACGCCCCTGCAGCCCCGCCGCACCACCAAGCTGGCGGTCGTCGGCGCGGGCGCGGTCGGGTCGACCATGGCCTACGCGGCGCTCATGCGCGGCGCGGCTCGCAGCGTCGTGCTCTACGACATCAACAAGGCGAAGGTCGAGGCCGAGGCGCTGGACCTCGGGCACGGCATCCAGTTCATGCCGATGGCCGAGGTCATCGGCTCGGACGACATCGCCGCGTGCGCCGACGCCGACGTCGTCATGATCACCGCGGGCGCGAAGCAGAAGCCCGGGCAGACCCGGATCGACCTGGCCGAGGCGACCATCGCCCTGGTCAAGAAGATCCTGCCCTCGCTCGTCGAGGTCGCGCCGAACGCGGTGTACGTGATGGTCACCAACCCGGTCGACATCGTCACCTACGCCGCGCTGAAGTTCTCCGGCCTGCCGCCGACGCAGCTGTTCGGGTCCGGCACGGTGCTCGACTCCTCGCGGCTGCGCTACCTCATCGCGCAGTACACCGGCGTCGCCGTGCAGAACGTGCACGCCTACATCGCGGGGGAGCACGGCGACACCGAGCTGCCGCTGTGGTCCTCGGCGACCATCGGCGGCGTGCCGATCCTCGACTGGAACGCCATCGAGGGCCACGTGCCGCTCACCCACGAGGTCCGGGAGTCGATCGCCCGCGAGGTCGTCGACTCGGCCTACCGGATCATCGCCGGCAAGGGGGCGACGAACTACGCCGTGGCGCTCGCGGGCTCGCGGATCATCGAGGCGATCGTCAAGGACGAGCGCCGCATCCTGCCGGTGTCGTCGCTGCTCGACGGCTACCACGGCATCAGCGACGTCTGCCTCTCGGTGCCGTCGATCGTCGGCCGCGCGGGCGTGGGCGAGCGGCTGGAGGTCCCGATGTCGACCGACGAGCTCGCGGGGCTCCGGCGCTCGGGCGAGCAGCTGCGCGCGGTCGCCCGGCGGTTCGGGCTCTAGGCGACGCGCGGTCGCGGCACCCGCACGTGCGGGTGCCGCACCGCCGCCGCGGCCTCGCGCAGCGCCGCCACCGCGGCGACGACGGCGGGCACCCGCGCGGTGCCCGCCTCGCCGACCGCCTCCACCAGCCGCGCGGCACCGGGCCGCGCCGGGTGCACCGTGACGTCCGGGTGCGGCAGCGCGGCCAGCGCCAGTCCGGGCAGGGTCGCCACGCCGAGCCCGGCCCGGACCAGGCCGAGCACCGCCAGGTAGTCGTCGGTCGCGAAGTCGACCCGCGGGGCGAAGCCGGCGCGGGCGCAGGTCCCGACGAGCTGCGCGCGGCACTGCGGGCAGCCCGCGATCCACGGCCGGTCGGCGAGCCCCGCGAGGTCGGCGGGCTCGCCGTCGGTCCGTCCGTCGGACGCGGGCAGCACGACGAGCACCTCGTCCCGCAGCAGGGCCGCCCGCCGCAACCCGTCGGCGTCCGCGAGGCCGGCGTCGGGCGCCGCGTCGCGGAACGTCACGGCGACGTCCACCCGGCCGGCGGCGAGCTCGTCCAGCGCCTCGGGCGGCTCCGCCTCCACGAGGGTGACGCCCACGCCCGGGTGGGCGGCGCGCAGCGCGGCGAGGGCGGCGGGGAGCAGGGTGGCCGCCGCGGACGGGAAGGCCGCCACGCGGACCCGGCCCGCGCGCAGGCTGGCCACGGCGGCGACCTCCTCCAGCGTCGCGTCCAGCGCCGACTGCACGGCCGAGGCGTTCCGGGCGAGCACGTGGCCCGCGTCCGTGAGCCGCACGCCGCGCCCGGCGCGGACCACCACCGGCGTGCCGACGACTCGTTCCACGGCACGGAGCTGCTGGCTCGCCGCCGGCTGCGTCAGGCCGAGCTCGCGCGCGGCGGCGGTGACGCTGCCGGTGTCGCGGACGGCGCGCACGAGGCGCAGGGCGGCGGCGTCGAGGCTGCGGGCGACCACCGACCCAGAATAAGCCAGATGCATGGATCGATGCGGAACTGGCTCTTGTCCGCATGAGTGCGTGCCGACGAGGCTGGCCGCATGCGTTCTCCCGCCGACCTGCCCTCCGCCTTCGACCCCGCTCCGGGCCACCTCGACGCAGCCACGGCGGGCGTCGCGCCGCGGCGCACCGCCCGGGCGCTGCGCGAGGACGTGGACCGCTGGTCGTCCGGCGGCCTCGACGTGGCGCGGTACGAGCGCGCCGTCCACGTCGCCCGCGAGCGGTTCGCGGCCCTCGTCGACGTGCCGGCCGACCGGGTCGCGATCGGGTCCCAGGTCTCGGCGATGGTCGCGGTGGTCGCGGCGTCGCTCCCGGACGGCGCGCGGGTGGTGTGCGTGGACGGCGACTTCACCTCGGTGGTGTTCCCTTTCCTCGCGCAGGGCCGGCTGCGGGTCGAGCACGTGCCGGCCGACCGGCTGGCCGAGGCCGTCGTGCCGGGGGTCGACCTGGTCGCCTACTCGCTGGTGCAGTCGGCGACGGGTGCGGTGCTCGACGACGACGCGGTGCTCGCGGCGGCGCGGGGAGCGGGCAGCCGGACGCTGTGCGACCTGACCCAGGCCGCCGGGTGGCTCCGCGTCGACGCGTCCCGGTACGACGTGAGCGTGACCGCGGCGTACAAGTGGCTGTGCGCCCCGCGCGGGACCGGCTTCCTCACCGTCCGGGCCGAGGCCCAGGACGCGCTGGTCCCCGTGCACGCGGGCTGGTACGCGGGCGACGACCCCTGGGCGTCCTGCTACGGGCCCGAGATGCGGCTGGCGGGGGACGCGCGGCGGTTCGACGTGTCGCCGGCGTGGCAGGCGTGGCTCGGCGCCGCCGAGTCGCTGGACCTGTTCGCGGGTGCCGACCGGGACGCCGTCCAGGCGCACGCGGTCGGGCTCGCCGACGCCTTCCGCGCGGGCCTCGGGCTGGAGCCCGGTGGCAGCGCGATCGTGACGCTGCCCGACCCGGAGGGACGACGTCGCGGCGCGCTGGTGGCCGCGGGCTGCCGGGTCGCCGGGCGCGCCGGGCGGGTGCGGCTGGCGTTCCACGTCTGGAACGACGCCGTGGACGTGCAGCGCGCGCTCACCGCGCTGCACGGGGAGGTCTGACCACCGGCCGGGTCGCGCCCGGCCGGTGCCGCGTCAGAGGGAGCGGAGCACCGAGACGACGCGGCCGAGCACCTGCGCGTGGTCGCCGTCGATCGGGGAGTACGCGGGGTTCTGCGGCAGCAGCCACACGTGCCCGTCCGCGCGCTTGAGGGTCTTGACCGTCGCCTCGCCGTCGAGCATCGCGGCGACGATCTCGCCGTTCTCGGCGACGGGCTGCCGGCGGACCACGACCCAGTCGCCGTCGCAGATCGCGGCGTCGACCATCGAGTCCCCGACGACCTTGAGCAGGAACAGCTCGCCCGTGCCCACGAGCTGGCGGGGGAGCGGGAACACGTCCTCGACGAGCTGCTCGGCGAGGATCGGGCCGCCGGCGGCGATCCGCCCCACCACGGGCACGTACGCCGCCTCGGGCGCGCCCTCGCGCGCGGCGGAGTCGGCGTCGCCGATCCCCGTGATGCCGGCGACGCCGGGGAGCGGCGCGACGCCGCGCGAGTCGTCCGGCTGGACGACCTCGATCGCGCGCGGCCGGTTCGGGTCGCGGCGCAGGTAGCCCTTGCGCTCGAGCGCGGTGAGCTGGTGCTTGACGCTCGACGGGCTGGTGAGGCCGACGGCGTCGCCGATCTCCCGCATGCTCGGCGGGTAGCCGCGCGACTCGACCGACGCGCGCACCGTCTCGAGGACCAGCCGCTGGCGCGGCGTGAGGCCGTCGCCGTCCCCGAGCTCGGCCACGGCCGCCTCGCCGAGGCCCGCCGCGGTGCCCGTCCCGTCGCTCGCCATGTCCCGCTCCCGTCCCGTCCGCCCAGGTCAGCCGCCCGCGGGTGCGTCCGCGGCGGTCCGTCGGGCGGGCGTGTCAGTGCCTCGTGGTGCGCTGTACCCGACGTCACCGAGCGTAGGGGGACGGACGGACGGGATCAAACACCTGTTCGATCGTGTCTCGACATCGTCGGTGGGGTGTGGTTCCATCGTACAAGCGTTCGAACGAACAGGTGTTCGACTCGGGTCGCCCGGCGGCCCAGGAGGGAAGTGGTGGGGATGAGCGCGATCGCAGCACACCCGGGGATCGCCCGTCCGGCGCGCCGGCAGGCGCCCGCCCGACGCGACGGGGATGCGCGTCGGCCGGTCGCCGCAGGTGGCGAGGGCCGCCTCCACCTCACGCGGCGCGGTCGCGTCGTCGTCGCCCTCCTGGGCCTGGCGGTCGTCCTCGGCGGCCTCGTGGGCGGTCGCGCGGTGGCCGAGGCCCCGGAGCGCGCCACCGAGGTGACGACGCACGCCGTGCAGTCGGGCGAGACGCTGTGGGCGATCGCCGCGAGCGTGGCGGACCCGGGGGAGGACGTGCGGGACGTCGTCCTCGGCCTGCAGGAGCTCAACGGCCTGGCGGACGCCTCGCTCCAGGCCGGCCAGGTCCTGCTGCTCCCCGCCGGCTCCTGACGTCGCTCCGAAGTCGCTGGTCAACCCGGCATCGAGGTCTCGAACGGATTACGGCACTCGGTGCTTGCGTAATTGGCAGGCGCGCCTCTACTGTGGTGCCACCTCGAACGGCTGGCTGGGGGGCTCGCCGCGAGGGACGCGTCGTCGTCCTGGCTTCCGGGCCGGACGCAGAGGCGTGCAGCAACCGTCCGGACGAGGCGAGTCGTCCGGACGAGACGGGACGGGGGCGTCCCCACGAGGGTGGCCGCAGCAGCGGCCACCCTCGTCGTCTTCCCGGGCGCCGCTCTCCGGTGCGCTGAACTGCGCGTTCACCCCTCCGCGGATCTGCCTTGCACCGCCCGCTCCCGGGGCCCTACCGTGTCTCGGTCGTCCGGGCGGGCGCGCGTCGCCGCGGTCGCCGGCCCGGCGCGTGCACCACATCCCGGAGGAGGCGTCCATGCACTGCCCGTTCTGCCGTCACGCCGACTCCCGCGTCGTCGACTCCCGCACGTCCGACGACGGCCTGTCGATCCGCCGGCGGCGCCAGTGCCCGCAGTGCAACCGACGGTTCACCACCATCGAGACCGCGAGCCTGTCCGTGGTGAAGCGGTCCGGTGCCACCGAGCCGTTCAGCCGGGAGAAGATCGTCAACGGCGTCCGGAAGGCCTGCCAGGGCCGTCCGGTCAGCGACGACGACCTCGCGGTGCTCGCCCAGCGCGTCGAGGAGAACCTGCGTGCGAGCGGGAGCGCCGAGCTCGACGCGTACGAGATCGGCCTCGCGATCCTCGGCCCGCTGCGCGACCTGGACGAGGTGGCCTACCTGCGGTTCGCCAGCGTCTACCAGGCGTTCAACAGCCTCGAGGACTTCGAGGCGGCGATCACCGTGCTGCGTGCGGAGAACGAGGCGGCCGACGCCGCCCGCGCCGCGTCGTCGGCCGCCCCCGCCGAGGACGCCCCGACCGCCTGAGGCCTCGCCCGGTGGCTTCGGACCGGCCCCTGGTCCGCCGCGCGGGCCCCGCGTCGGCGGCTCCGGCCCCGCGGGGGCCCCGAGCGTATTAACGTCGGCTGCGTGATCCCTGCTGACCTCGCGCTCCTGCACGCCCCCGGAACCCCTGCGGTCGCCCCTGACGGGTCCTTCGCCGTCGTCGCCCGCACCGCCCCGGACCTCGAGTCCGACGAGTACACCGGCCAGCTCTGGCGGGTGGCGACCGACGGCGCCACCCCGCCGCAGCGCCTGACCCGCGGCCACCGCGACACCGACCCGCAGGTGTCCCCGGACGGCCGCTGGGTCGCGTTCCTGCGCGCCGAGGCGAAGGGCCGCCCGCAGCTGTTCCTGGTCGAGGCCGCCGGTGGCGAGCCGGTGCGGCTCACCGACGCCCCGCTGGGCGTGCAGTCCGCCCGCTTCTCGCCCGACGGTGCCGCGATCGCCTTCGTCGCGCGCGTGCCCGAGGAGGGCCGGTACGGCGACGGCGACTCCGGCGCGGAGCGTCCTCGGCACATCACCGAGCTGCCGTACCGCAACGACGGCGTCGGCTTCACGCGCGACAAGCGCCGCCAGCTGTTCGTGGTCGACGTGCCCGCCGACCCGGACGCGCGGGCCGCCCGGCCGGGTGCGGACGACGAGCCCGCCGCCCGCCAGATCACCTCCGGCGACACCGACGTCGAGCAGATCGCCTGGCTGCCCGGCGGCCGGTACGTCGTCGCCGTCGCCGCCCGGCACGCCGGCAAGGACCAGGACCTGCGCTCGGACGCGGTCGTCGTCGACACCGCGCCCGACGCGGACCACGCGCTCGTCCCGCTCACCGACGCGGACGCCGGCAGCACGCTCGCCGTCGCCGCCGTGCTGCCGTCGGCGGACGGCGCGGCGCTGTGGCTCTCCTCGCGCAGGACATGGGCCCGTCGGGCCGGGAGTTCGTCGCGACCCAGACCGGGCTCTTCCGCCTCCCGCTGGCCGCCGGCGACGCCGCGCCGACCCCCCGCGGGCGCCCCGGAGCGGCTGACCGACGCCGAGGCGGTCGACCTCGACCCCGGGACGTTCGCCGTGACCGCCGACGGCGTGCTCGCGGGGGTGCTGCACCGCGGCACGGTCGTCCTGCGCGAGCACCGCGCCGACGGCTCGACCCGTGACCTGCTCACCGGCCTCGTCGCCCACGGCGTCGCCGCGGCGACGGACGCACCGGTCGCCGTGGTCACCGCGGCCGGCCCGGTCACGTCCGGCGACCTGCACGCCGTCGACCTGGCGACGGGCGCGTCCCGGGCGCTCACCGACTGGTCGGCGCCGCTGCGCGCGACCGGTCGGGTCCGCGAGCCGCGCGAGGTCACCGCGACCGCGCCCGACGGCTACCCCGTGCACGGCTGGCTCGTCTCCCCGGACCCGGAGCGGTTCGCGGGCCCGCACCCGACGATCCTCATGATCCACGGCGGTCCCTACGCCCAGTACACGGTCGGGCTGTTCGACGAGGTGCAGACGTTGGCCGAGGCCGGCTACGCGGTCGTCTACGGCAACCCGCGCGGCGCGGCCGGCTACGGGTCGGCGCACGGCAAGGCGATCCAGCACGGCTTCGGCACGGTGGACACGGACGACGTCCTCGCCCTGCTCGACGCGGCCCTCGAGGACCCGGCGCTGGACGGCGAGCGGGTCGGCGTCATGGGCGGCTCCTACGGCGGCTACCTCACGGCGTGGCTGACCACGCGCACCGACCGGTTCGTCGGCGCGATCGTCGAGCGCGGCTTCCTCGACCCGGTGTCCTTCGTCGGGTCGAGCGACATCGGTTGGTTCTTCGGCCTGGAGTACCTCGGCGACGGCGACGACGAGGAGTCCCGCGCGAAGGTGGCGGCGCAGTCGCCGATGGCGCACGTGTCCCGCGTGACCACGCCGACGCTCGTCATCCACTCCGAGCAGGACTGGCGGTGCCCGGTCGAGCAGGGTCAGCGCTGGTTCGTCGAGCTGAAGCGCCGCGGGGTGCCGGCCGAGCTGCTGCTGTTCCCGGGCGAGGGCCACGAGCTGACCCGGTCCGGCCGCCCGCAGCACCGGCTGGTCCGGTTCGAGCACGTGCTCGACTGGTGGGAGCGGACGCTCCCGGTCGCCCGCGGCTGACCCGCCCGGCACGACGAGGGGCCCCGCACCGGTTCTCCGGTGCGGGGCCCCTCGTCGTGCCGTCGCCGGGCGCGCGGCGGGCGTCAGACCGCCGAGGCCGCCAGCAGGTCGTCCCGGACCACCCGCCGGAGCACCTTGCCGATCTGGGAGCGCGGCAGCTCGGGCAGGATGACGAGGTCGCGCGGCACCGCGTACCGGGCCAGCCGCTCGCCGCACCACTCCCGCACCGCGGCGATGTCGACGTGCGCCCCGAGCTCGGTGACGATCGCGGCCACGACCTTCTCCCCGAGGTCGCCGCCGGGGAGGCCGACGACGGCCACGTCCCGGACGCCCGGCATGCCCCGGAGCTTGTCCTCGACCTGCGACGGGTACACCTTGAAGCCGCCGGTGACGATCATCTCCTTGATCCGGTCGACCAGGACGACGAAGCCGTCGTCGTCGAGCCGGACCACGTCGCCGGTGCGCAGCCAGCCGCCGGGCAGCAGCTGGTCGGCGGTCTCCTCGGGCCGGTTCCAGTAGCCGGAGAACACCTGCGGGCCGCGGATCAGCAGCTCGCCCTGCTCGCCGGGGGTGACGTCGCGGGTGGGGTCCTCCTGGTCCACCACGCGGACGTCGGTGCTCGGGAACGGCAGGCCCAGCGCTCCGGGCCGGCGGGCGGGGGACAGCGGGCTGCCGAGCGCGACCGGGGAGGTCTCGGTCATGCCGTAGCCCTCGATGACGAGGCCGCCGGTCAGCCGCTCCCACCGGGCGGCCGTCTCGGCCGACAGCGACATCGCGCCGGAGATCGCGTACCGGAAGGACGACAGGTCGGCCTTCTTCTCCTCGGCGGCCGCGGCGAGCCGGTCGAGCATCGGCGGCACCGCCGGCAGGAAGGTGCCGGGGCGGCGCCGCTGCGCGGCGAGCACGGTCGCCGGGTCGAACTTCGGGAAGGCCACGAGCGTCGCGCCGACGCGGGTCGCGTAGGTGAGGCAGAGCGTCAGGCCGAACGCGTGGAAGAACGGCAGCACGCCGTAGATCGTCTCGGTGCCCGGCTCGGCCTGGGTCCACGCGTGCCCCTGCACCGCGTTCGCCACCAGGTTCCGGTGCGTGAGCACGGCGGCCTTGGGGGTGCCGGTGGTGCCGCCGGTGTACTGCAGGAGCGCGACGTCGTCGGCGGTGGGCCCGGGCGTCCCGACAGGGAGCGCGGTGGCCTCGGCGACCAGGCGGTGCCACACCGGGGTGCCGGCAGGCAGGGCGGCGCGCAGGGCGGTCCGGGTCCGGCGGGCGGCCGGCAGGGGGAGCCGCAGCGCGAGGCGCTTGGCGGCAGGCAGGTCCGCCGACACGTCGACGGCGACGACGGTCCGGACCGACGTGCGGTCCTGCCCCGCGAGCACGGGTGCGACGGCCTTCTCCCAGACGAGCGCGACGGTGGCGCCGGAGTCGGCGAGCTGGTGCGCGAGCTCGTCCGCGGTGTACGTCGGGTTGGTCTCGACCACGACCGCGCCGAGCCGCAGCGTGGCGTAGAAGGCGACGACGTGCGAGGCGCAGTTGGGCAGCACGATCGCGACCCGGTCGCCGGCGCGGACGCCGAGGCCGCGGAGCACGGCGGCGCCCCGCGCCACGGCACCCGCGAGCTCGGCGTACGTCGTGGTCTCGCCCATGAAGTCCACGGCGACGCGGTCGGGCCAGGCCGCGGCGGCGTGGTCCAGGGCGGCGGTCAGCGGCTCGTCGGGCACGTCGACGACGGGCGGGACGCCCGGCGCGTAGGAGGTGTGCCACGGTCGCGTGAAGTCGGTCACGAGGTCACCGTAACCTACGGATGCGTAAGTTACGTGTGCGTAGCCCGAGGCAACGGCGCAGAGTTCCCTGTGAGTGTCAGAGGTCGGAGGACCGCGAGCCCCACAGGTTGATGCCGGCGTCCACCGCGTGCCGGTCGATCTCCGTCAGCTCGTCGTCGGTCAGGGCCGGGCCGGCGACCGCCGCGAGGTTCTCCCGGAGCTGCTCGGGGGTGCGGGCGCCGAGCGCCACCGACGTCACCCGCGCGTCGCGCAGCACCCAGGCGATGGCGAGCTGCGCGAGCGACTGACCCCGGGCCTCCGCCACCGCGTGCAGCGCGCGGACCCGGTCCAGGTTCTCGTCGCTGAGGTACTCGGATCGCAGCGGCCCGCCCCGCGCGGCCCGGGAGTCCTCCGGCACGCCGCCCAGGTACTTGCGGGTGAGCATGCCCTGGGCGAGCGGGGAGAACGCGACGACCCCGAGCCCGGCCTCCCCGGCGACGTCGAGCAGGCTGCGGTCGCCGGCCTCGCCGTCGGGCTGCTCGACCCAGCGGTTCAGCATCGAGTACGACGGCTGGTGCAGGGTCAGCCGCAGGCCCAGGTCGTCGGCGACGGCCAGCGCCTC
The DNA here is from genome assembly GCF_008033115.1 of Cellulomonas sp. Y8. NCBI lineage: Bacteria > Bacillati > Actinomycetota > Actinomycetes > Micrococcales > Cellulomonadaceae > Cellulomonas > Cellulomonas sp. Y8. The sequence goes on along the minus strand of NZ_CP041203.1, from coordinate 402,586 downwards.
GGCGGTGCGGCGCGCGGAGTACGACGAGATCCCCGCGTAGAGGGCGCGACCGGAGTCGACGGCGGTCTTGAGCGCGCCGAGGGTCTCCTCCAGCGGGGTGCTCGGGTCGTACCGGTGGCTGTAGAACACGTCGACCCGGTCGGTGCCGAGCCGGCGCAGCGACTGGTCCAGGGACGCGAGCAGGTACTTCCGGGAGCCGAACTCGCCGTACGGGCCGGGCCACTGCCGGTAGCCGGCCTTGGTCGCGATGAGCAGCTCGTCGCGGTGCGGCGCCAGGTCGGTCGCCAGCAGCCGCCCGACGCTCTCCTCGGCGGCACCGGGCGGGGGCCCGTAGTTGTTCGCGAGGTCGAGGTGCACGACGCCGGCGTCGAACGCGGCCAGCACGAGCGCGCGCTGGTCGGCGTACGGCGTCGCGTCGCCGAAGTTCTGCCAGAGCCCCAGGGTCGCCGCGGGCAGGTCCAGGCCGGAGCGGCCGGCGCGGCGCAGGGGGAGTCGGTCGTGGCGGGCGTCGTCGGCGAGGTGCACGTGCCCGACGCTAGCGCGTGGGCCGGGCACCCCGCCGGGCGGCGGGTCGGGCGGTCAGTCGACGACGCGCAGCCGGATCGTCTCCGGGCGGGCGCGCAGCGCCGCGACCACCGCGGGCTCCACCGCGACGGCGTCGGTCACCACGTAGCCGACCTCGCCGCGGGTGGCGAGGAGCTGGCCCTCGATGTTCGCGCCGTGCTCCGCCAGCGTGTTGTTGACCGCGGCGAGCACGCCGGGGACGTTGCGGTGCAGGTAGGTGAGCCGGTGCACGCCCGGGCGGGCCTCCAGCGTGAGGTTCGGCAGGTTGACGCTGAGCATCGTCGTGCCGGTGTGCATGAAGTCGCGGAGCTTGTTCGACACGAACTGGCCGATCGCCTCCTGCGCCTCCTCGGTCGACCCGCCGGTGTGCGGGGTGAGGATGACGTTCGGCAGGCCGCGCAGCTCCGACTCGAACGGGTCGCCCTTGCGCTTCGGCTCGACGGGGAACACGTCGACGGCCGCGCCGGCCACGTGCCCGGCGAGCACCGCGTCGCGCAGCGCGGCGTAGTCGACGACGAAGCCCCTCGACAGGTTGAGGAAGATCGCGCCCTCGCGCATCCGCGCGAACTGCTTGGCGCCGAACAGGCCGGCGTTGCCGCTGCGGCCGTCGACGTGCAGCGTGACGATGTCCGCGACGTCCAGCAGCTCGTCGAGCGTCTCGGCGCGGCGCGCGTTGCCCAGCGCGAGCTTCTCGGCGGTGTCGTAGAAGACGACCGACATCCCGAGGTTCTCCGCGAGCACCGACAGCTGGGTGCCGATGTTGCCGTAGCCGACGATGCCGAGCGTGCGGCCGCGGACCTCGTGCGAGCCGTCGGCCGACTTGTTCCAGACGCCTTCGTGCATCGACTTGTCGAGCACCGTGAGCCGGCGGGTCAGCGCGATGATGTCGGCCAGCGCGATCTCGACCACCGAGCGGGTGTTCGAGAACGGGGCGTTGAACACCGCGACGCCGCGGGAGGCCGCCGCGTGCAGGTCGATCTGGTTGGTGCCGATGCAGTAGGCGCCGACCGCGACCAGGTCGGGCGCGGCGTCGAGCACGGCCTCGGTGACGTTGGTCTTGGACCGGATGCCCAGCAGGTGCACGCCCTGCAGCGCCTCGATCAGCTCGGACTCGTCGAGCGCGCCGGAGCGCGTGACGACCTCGTAGCCGGCCGCTTCCATGATGGTGCGGGCCTGAGGGTGCAGGTTCTCGAGGAGCAGGGCGCGTAGCACGGGCCTATGGTGCGCCTCCCGCGTCGCGGTTCCAAGCCGGTCCCGGTCCTCGGACACCCGTGCCCCGCGGTCAGCCCGCGTCCGGCTGCTCCCAGCCCGCGGGCAGCGGCCGGCTGTGCACGACCCGCAGCGCCTGCGTCGGCCGGGTCATCGCGACGTACAGGTCGCCCGCCCCGCCCTTGAGCACGTCCGCCGGCTCGACCAGGACGACCGCGTCGAACTCCAGGCCCTTGCTCTGCGTCGGGGTCATCAGCGTCAGCGGGGCGTCCAGGTCGGGCGACCCGGCGCGCGTGGACCCCGCCTCCGGCAGCACCCGCGCCAGCGCGGGCAGCGCCTCGGGCGCCGCGATGACCGCCACCCGCCCGGCGCCGCTGGCGTCGCGGACCGCGTCGAGCGCGGCCGCGGCGTGCCGGGCGACCGCGTCGGGGACCGCGGCCGCGTCGACCAGGTCGGTGCGCAGCGCGTCGTCGACGTCGCGGGCCGAGGTCGTCGGCGTGAGCGGCAGCCCGGCCGCGCGGCCGACGCGCTCGGCGGCGCGGGCCACCGAGGCAGGCGTCCGGTAGTTGACGGTGAGCTCGGCGAGCCGCCAGCCGCCCGCGAGGATGCGGTCGAACGTCGCCGCCCAGTCCCGGGTGCCCGCGGCGGTCGACGTCTGCGCGACGTCGCCGACGACGGTGAGCGACCGGGTCGGCACCCGGCGGAGCACCATCCGCCACGCCATGGGGGAGAGCTCCTGCGCCTCGTCGACCACGACGTGCCCGTACGTCCAGGTGCGGTCGGCGGCGGCGCGCTCCGCGGTGGTGAGCGCCGGGCCGGTCGCGGCGAACCGGTCCGCGAGCAGCTCGGCCGACACGAGCCCGGTGCCGGACTGCTCCAGCACCTGGCGGGCGTAGTCGAGCTCCTGGGCGCGCTGCGCGGCGTCGTGCTTCGCCTGCGCGCGAGCGGCCTGGTCGTCCTCGCCCAGCAGCTCCGCCGCCTCGTCGAGCAGCGGGACGTCCGCCTCGGTCCACGGGGCGTCGGCGTCCCGGAGCAGGGCGGCGCGCTCGTGCGCGGACAGCTCCGGCGCCGCGGCGTCCAGGCGGGCGGGCTTCGACAGCAGTCCCGAGATCAGGCCCTGCGGGGTGAGCGGCATCCACGCGAGGTTGAGCGCGATCCGGATCTCCCGGGTCGTGCGCAGCTCCTCGAGGATCTCGCCGCGCTCGTCCGGCGCGACCGACCAGCCGAGCTGGCTGACGTACTGCTCCGCGAGCCGGCCCAGCATGTCGCGCACGAACGTCACCCGCGCCTGGTTGTGCGGCCGGTGCCCGCGGCGGGCGTGGTTGATCGCACCCCGCACGTCGGACGGCTTCACGACGATCCGGTGGCCGTCGATCGTCACCACCGTGGGCTGCTGCGGGGCGCGCTGCCGCTGCCGCACGGCGCGCTCGACGATCTTCCGCCACACCGGGCGGCCCTTGATCTCGGCGACGACGTCGTCCTCGGTGCCCGTCGCGACGATCCCGGGGAACAGCTCGCCGACCGTGGTCGACACGACGCCGGTCTCACCGAGGGAGGGGAGCACCTGGTCGATGTACCGCAGAAAGGTCCGGCTGGGCCCGAGCAGCAGCACGCCCGAGCGCTCCAGCACGCGGCGGTGCGCGTAGAGCAGGTAGGCGGCGCGGTGCAGGGCCACGGCCGTCTTGCCGGTGCCCGGGCCGCCCTGGACGACGAGCGCGCCCGCGAGGTCGGCGCGGATGATCGCGTCCTGCTCCGCCTGGATCGTCGCGACGATGTCGCCCATCCGGCCGGTGCGCCGCGCGGCCAGCGCCGCCAGCAGCGCGCCCTCGCCGGACAGCGCGCCCAGCCGGGCCGCGGCCTCCTCGTCGGCGAGCACGTCGAGGTCGATGACCTCGTCCTCCAGGCCGGTGACGCGGCGGCCGCGGGTCACCAGGTGCCGGCGCTGCACGACGCCGTCGGGGTTCGCCGAGGTCGCCCGGTAGAACGACTGCGCCGCGGGCGCGCGCCAGTCCGTGAGGATCGACGCGTGCTCGTCGTCGTTCAGGCCGATGCGGCCGATGTACCGGCGGCCGCCGTCGGACAGGTCCAGCCGGCCGAACGCCAGCCGGTCCTCGACGGCCTCCAGGCGCGCGAGGCGGTCCTCGTAGAGCGTCGCGAACGCGTCCCGCTCGGAGCGGTTCTGCGGCGAGCCCGACGGGCCGACGCGGCGGACCTCCGCCAGCCGCTCGCGGGTGGCCGCCCGCAGCTCGTCCAGCCGCGCGTACAGGCCGTCGACGACCTCCTGCTCGGCCGCCAGCTGCGCCTCGATCCCGGTCACGCGTGCTCCCGTCGGTCGTCCCCGTGGCGCCCGGACCCCCGGGTGGCGCCACCGTCCTGCGCCGCGCCCGGCCGGCGTCGACACGGGGTCGGGCGGCCGGAGCGGCCGTCCATTCTCCACCATTCCGGGTGGGTCGTGTGACGGCCGACCGGGTGGCGGTCGCGGGGGGCCCTGCCAGCGCGAAGATCGTCCGGCCGGTCGGGAAGAGGCGGGGCGCCCGCGGTGTTGTGACCCTCAGGACGCCGCCCCCCGGGCGGCGCACGGACTGACCCCCAGGGAGGACCCCATGCTGGACCCGAGCGAGATCTACGCCGTCGACCCGGCGGTCGCCGCCGAGGTCGAGGCGCGGACCGCGGGCGGCAGCGGGCCGGTGCTCGTGCACGCCGTGCGCGGCTTCGTGGACGCCGGCGGCGCCGGGCGGCTGTCGGCCGAGCACCTGACCGAGCAGCTCCCGACGGAGCGCCTGGCGACCTTCGACGTCGACCAGCTCCTCGACTACCGCTCGCGCCGCCCCACCGCGACGTTCGAGGGCGACCACTGGGGCGAGTACGACGAGCCCGAGCTCGCCGTCGACCTGGTGAAGGACGCCTCCGGGGTGCCGTTCTTGCTGCTGCACGGCGTCGAGCCGGACGTGCAGTGGGAGCGGTTCGCCGCCGCGGTGCGCCAGATCGTCGAGCGGTTCGACGTGCCGCTGACCGTGGGCCTGCACGGCATCCCCATGGGCATCCCGCACACCCGGCCCCTGTCGGTGACGGCGCACGCCAACCGGCCCGAGCTGGTCGCGGACTACACGTCGTGGTTCGGCACGGTGCAGGTCCCCGCCTCCGCGGGCACGCTGCTGGAGATCCGGCTCGGCCAGTCCGGGCACGACGCCATGGGCTTCGCGGTGCACGTCCCGCACTACCTCGCGCAGTCGCCGTTCCCGCAGGCGTCGATCACGGGCCTGGAGCACGTGCAGCGCGCCGCCGGCCTCGAGCTCGATCTCGGGGCGCTGACCGAGGCCGCGTCCGAGACGATGCTGGAGGTCGAGCGCCAGGTCGAGGACCAGCCCGAGGTGCAGACCGTGGTGCACGCGCTCGAGCAGCAGTACGACGCGTTCGCCCGCAACATCGGGCGGCCGAGCCTGCTCGCGGAGACCGCGGAGCTGCCGACCGCCGACGAGCTGGGCGCGGAGTTCGAGCGGTTCCTCGCGCAGCAGGGCGACGAGAAGGGGCCGAACCCGGGGTACTGATCCCCGGGGGCCGGTCCCCGGGTGCGACCGGCGACTCGTCGGGGTCGCACGCACCGGACCGGCAGAATGGCTCCACGTGACCTCCGACCGCCGCGCCCTGCTCGTCTGGTCCGTCGCGGTCGGCGCGTACGTCGTCGCGATCATGAACCGGTCGTCGCTGGGCGTCGCCACGCTCGAGGTGACCGACCTGTTCGGCGTCTCGTCCGCCCTGCTGGCGACGATGGCCGTCGCGCAGCTGGTCGTCTACGCGCTGCTGCAGGTGCCGGTCGGCGTCCTGCTCGACCGGTACGGGCCGCGGGTGCTGGTCGCGTCGGGCGCGGCCGGGATGGCGCTCGGGCAGACGGTGCTGGCGCTCGCGCCCTCGGCGGGCTGGGTGCTGGCCGGGCGGCGGGTGCTCGTCGGCGCGGGTGACGCGCTGACGTTCGTCTCGGTGGTGCGGCTCGTGCCCGCGTGGTTCGCCGCCCGGCGCGTGCCCGTGATGACGCAGCTCACCGGGAGCCTCGGGCAGCTGGGGCAGGTGCTGTCGGCGGTGCCCGTCGTCGCGCTGCTGCACGCCGAGGGCTGGCGGACGACCTTCCTGTCCGTCGCGGCCGTGGGCGTGGTGGCGACGATCGCGGTGGTGGCGGTCGTGCGGGACGCGCCCGGCGGAGGCCGACGTGCCCGCCGCGGCGCTCGCGGGCCCGGACGCTCCCGCGGGGGAGACGGCGGAGCCGGACGTCGCGGCGGGCCTCGCCGCGGGCGCCGCGCTGGCGCCCTCGCCGTGGTGGCGGGTCGGCCTGCTGCGCCGGCGGTGGCGGCCCGCGCGGGCCCGGGCGCCGCGGGAGCCCGGTGCGCTGCGCGCGGTGCTGCGCGACCCCGGAGCACGGCTGGCGTTCTGGATGCACTTCTCGGGCCAGTTCAGCAACCACGTGGTCGTGCTGCTGTGGGGGTTCGCGTTCTTCGTCGAGGGGCAGGGGCGCGCCCCGGGCGAGGCGAGCGCGCTGCTGACGCTCAACGTGGTCGCCGCGGTGGTCGCCGGACCGGTGATCGGCGTCGTCGTGGGCCGGCACCCGCGCGCGCGGATGCCCCTGGCGCTCGGCACGTCGGCGGCGATCGGCCTGGCGTGGCTGTCGGTCACCCTGCCGACCGCGCCCGTCCCCTACGCGGTGCTGTGCGTGTTCGTGGTCGTCGTGGCGGTCGGCGGTCCGACATCCCTGGTCGCGTTCGACGTGGCGCGGTCCTGCACCCCGCCGCGGCGGCTGGGCACCGCCACCGGGTTCGTCAACACCGGCGGGTTCGTCGGGGCGCTCGCGACGATGCTGGTCGTGGGCATCGTGCTGGACGCGGCGTCGGGGGGCGCCGACGCCGGCGCGCGGGACCTCGACGCGTTCCGGTCGGCGTTCGCGTGGGTGGCGGTGCCGTGGGTGCTGGGCGTCGCCGCGATGCTCCTCGGCCGGCGGGGTGCGCGCCGCGCGCACCCCGGGCTCGCGGTCTGAACCCCTCCCGACCGGTCGGTCGGGGTGGTCGTCCTGTGATCGGCTCGTGACCGGATCGTTGTGATCCACGCCCCATCGGGCCTTGAAGAACCGTGGCGTCGCGATGACCTGCGTGAGAGGATCGCCGTGTTGCAGTGACGTACTGACGCTTGACCGGCGCCGGTCGGGCCCCCTGTCGGGGACGCCCGCGCGGCACCTTCCAGCCATCCGGCTGGTCCACCCGGTGCAGGACGCGGGATAGGCATTGCGGCACGGTCCGGGGAGTTCCCGGCACCGTCACCGGATGGACAGAAGGACAAGAACATGGCACAGGGTGCTGTCAAGTGGTTCAACGCCGAGAAGGGCTACGGCTTCATCGCCCAGGACGGCGGCGGCGCCGACGTCTTCGTGCACTACTCGGCCATCGACTCCCAGGGCTACCGCTCGCTCGAGGAGGGCCAGCGCGTCGAGTTCGAGATCACCCAGGGCCCGAAGGGCCCGCAGGCGGAGAAGGTCCGCCCGCTCTGATCTGACTCCGGCCGCCCCCCGCGGGCAGTCCGCACGACCGAGGCCGCATCCCCTCCGGGGGGTGCGGCCTCGGTCGCGTCCGGGGTCAGGCGCCCGGGTCGGGCTCCGCGAGGTCCGGCTCCAGCTCGGGCGCGGCGTCGCGCAGCGGAGCGGCGCGCCCGACGAAGGCCGCGAGCTCCTCGTCGACCAGCAGCCGCGCGGGCACCGGCAGCGACCGCAGGTCCCGCGCCAGCGCGGCGTCCGCGAGCAGCGCGGGGTCGTCCGTGCCGACGAGCACGAGGTTCCCGTACCGCCGGCCCCGCAGCACCGCGGGCTCGGCGACGACCCCGACGTGCCGGAACACCGCGCGGAGCGTCGCCGCTTCCGCGCGGGCCAGCGCGAGCGGCGGGCGGTCGGCGCAGTTCGCCAGGTAGACGCCGCCGGGGCGCAGCACCCGCGCGACGTCCCGCGCGAACTCCTCGGTCGTCACGTGCGCCGGCGTGCGGTCACCGGCGAACACGTCCCGCACCACCGCGTCCGCGCTAGCGCCGGCGAGCGTGCCGAGCTCCGCGCGCGCCTCGCCGGCCCGCAGGCGCAGGGCGGGGGACCGGGGCAGGTCGAACCAGTCGCGGACCAGGGCCACGAGGACCGGGTCGAGGTCGACCGCGACCTGCCGGGCGCCGGGGAACCGCGCGTGCGCCCACCGCGCCATCGCGCAGCCGGCGGCGCCGAGGTGCACGGCGCGGAACGGGCCGCCCGCCGTCGGGAGGTGGTCCAGGACCGCCGCCATCTGCTGCATGTACTCGAAGTCGAGGCGCTCCGGGTCGGCCAGGTCGAGGTGCGAGCTCGGCACGCCGTTCACCAGGAGGGTCACGGCGTCCGGGTCGTCGGGGGAGCGCTGCACCTCGGCGGTGCCGGTGGCGATGGGGACCGGGCCGTCGGGCCACGGCTGCCCGGGTGCGGCGGAGCCGCCGCGCCCGCCGCGTGTCGGTGGTCGGTGGGACTCTGGGTCCGGCCGAGAGGCTCTGGTGGCCCTGTCCGACCTGCTGGATCGGCCGGACCGGCCACGGGACGCCATCCGCCCACCGTACGGGTTGACGCGTTCGAACAGGTGTTCGATACTGGGGTTGTCGAGAGAGGGAGGTGCGCGATGCCGGTCAAGACCCTTCGTGCCCTGCGGAGTGCCGCGCCCGGGCTGTCGGGCCGCACGGCAGAGCTGCTGCAGCGCGCGGACGCGGAGCTCGTCGCCGCGCAGTTCTCCTCGGAGCCCTGGGAGCAGTTCACGCACGCGCACCTCGCCGCCCTCCGGGCCGGCGCCGCGGTGCTCGCCGAGCGGCAGCCGCTGTCGGCGCGCCGCGGGCCGCGCACGGTGTGGGAGCTGCTCGACCGGGTCGCCCCGGAGATGGGGCGCTGGTCCGCCTACTTCGCCGCGGGCGCGGGCCTGCGTGCAGCCGTCGACGCCGGACGGTTCGACGCGGTGTCCGCGGATCGCGCCGAGCAGGTGCTCTGCCACGCGGAGGACTTCCTGGACCTGGTCCGGGCCGAGCTGGAGAGCGCTGCGGTCGAGGTCGAGGCGGCGCGCGCCGGATGAGCCGGGGCCCGCGGTCGCAGGACGCGAAGCGCGACTGGGGCACCGAGGAGGACGGGTGCTCGATCCTGCACGTCGACATGGACGCGTTCTTCGCCTCCGTGGAGCTCGCGCGGCGGCCGCACCTGCGGGGCAAGCCGGTGATCGTCGGCGGCTCCGAGCGGTCGGTCGTGCTCGCCGCGACGTACGAGGCGCGCGCGTTCGGGGTGCACTCGGCGATGCCGATGGCGGTGGCCCTGCGCCGGTGCCCGCAGGCGATCGTCGTCCCGCCGGACCACGCCGCCTACACCGAGGTGTCGCGCAGCGTCATGCAGGTGCTGCACGACGTGACCTCGATCGTCGAGCAGGTCAGCGTCGACGAGGCGTTCCTGGACGTGAGCGGGGCGCGCCGCCGGCTCGGCAGCCCGACCCGGATCGCCGCGCTCATCCGCGAGCGGGTGCAGGCGCGGCACGGCATCACGTGCTCCGTCGGCATCGGGGCCACCAAGTTCGTGGCCAAGCTCGCGTCCGGGCACGCCAAGCCGGACGGCGTGCTGCTCGTGCCCAAGGCCGCGACCGTCGACTTCCTGCGGGTGCTGCCGGTCGGCGCGCTGTGGGGCGTGGGCGAGCGGACGGCCGCGGCGCTCGAGCGCTGGGGCATCCGCACCGTGGCCGAGCTCGCCGACAGCGACGTGGCCGTGGTGCAGCGCGCGGTCGGCAAGGTCGCCGGCGCGCACCTGCACGACCTCTCCTGGGGGCGGGACCCCCGCCCCGTGACCCCGGGCCGCGAGGAGAAGAGCATCGGCGCGGAGGAGACGTTCGCCGTCGACGTCCGGGACATGCGGGTCGTGGAGAGCAAGGCGCTCGAGCTCGCCGACCGGTGCGCGGGGCGGCTGCGGGCGCAGCGGCTCGTCGCCCGGACCGTCGCCGTGAAGATCCGCACCTCGGACTTCCGGACGCTCAGCCGGTCCCGGACGCTGGCCCAGCCGACCGACGTGGGGCGCGAGCTCTACCTCGTGGCGCGCGACCTCCTCGCCGCCGCGGACCTCGGCGGGCTCCCGGTGCGGCTGGTCGGCGTCCGCGCGGAGGGCCTGATGCCGGCCGCGGACGTCATCCGGCAGCCCACGCTCGACGAGGTGACCGGGTCCGACCCGGACGCCCGGCGCGAGGCCGAGCGGGTGATGGACCTCGTGCGTGCCCGGTTCGGACGGGCCGCGATCGGCGCCGGGACGCCCACCGTGGGGCGGTCCGCGCGCGAGGTGTCGGCAGGGTCACCCGCCGCGGGGGAGCGCTCGACTTCCGACTTCGCCACCGGCCATCTATCCTGAGGTGAAGAAGTCCCGACGGCGGAGCACGGGGGTTGGAATGCCTCTCTCCGAGTACGAACAACGTGTACTGGAGCAGATGGAGCGTCAGCTCACGTCTGATGATCCCCGGCTCGCGAACACGCTGACATCGCGTGGGCGAAAGCCGGTCCTGCGGTACGTCCTGGGCGGCATCGGTGCCGTCGTAGGGCTGCTGCTCCTGGTGGTGGGCGCTGCGGCGTCCGAGGTGTGGCTCGGCGTGCTGGGCTTCGTCGTCATGTTCGCCTCCGTCGCGATCGCGTTCACGCGCCCGCGTCGCGGTGGCGGGCCGGTCGGCGTCGTCCGGGCCGACGGCAGCACCGCACCGCGCCCTGCGGCCCCCAAGGCCAAGAAGGGCTTCATGTCCCGGATGGAGGACCGCTGGGACAAGCGGCGCGACCAGGGTCGATGACGACCCCGTTCACGTCCGCCTGACCCACCGGCGTCGACGCACCCGGGCCCGCTCCGCGAGGGGCGGGCCCGCGGCGCGCCGCCACACGCGGTCCGCTCGTGCACGGTCCGCTCGTGGGCGGTTTTCTCGCGCGCGGTCCGCTCGTGGGCGGTTTTCTCGCGCGCGGTCTTCTCGCGCGCGGTCCGCTCGTGGGCGGTTTTCTCGCGCGCGATCCGCTCGTGGGCGGTTCTCTCGCGCGCGATCCGCTCGCGCGCGGGAGCGCCCGCGTCGTCTCCGCCGCGCTCCGGGCGCTCACGGCAGCCACCGAACGCGCCGCCGGGTGCACGTCGCGCGCCGCTCCCGACGCTCAGGACGCGCTCGCCCGCGACGCCGTCGGCCGCGAGATCGGTGCTCCGGCCCGAGATCGGTGCGTTGAACCACCGATCTCGCGGCAAACCGCCGATCTCGGCGGGGCGGGCGGGCCGATCTCGGCGGGGCGGGCCGGTCTCGGGCGTTGGCGCGGCCGGCTCGGACGCGGCACGGGAGCGCCGGAGGCGCGGGGCGGGTGGAGGTGCGGGCCAGGCGCGGCGCGGGTGTGCGGATGTCGGCGCGGCGCGGGCCTGGAGCGGCGCGGGTGTGCGGATGTCGGCGCGGCGCGGGCCTGGAGCGGCGCGGGTGCGCGGGTGGCGGCGCGGGGCGCGAGGGCGGGTGCTCGCTCGCCTCAGGCCTCGGCCGGGCGCGTGCCCGCGGCGGGTCGGTCGCCCGCAGCGCGGGTGCTCACGTCGGTCAGCACGGCCGCGACCCACGCCTGGAGCTCCTCCGGGTCGTCGTCCACCGGGTCGGGGGCGTAGCGCTCGCGCTCCAGCGCGGCCGCCAGCGCCACCAGCGCGCGGTCGGCCTCCGGGCCGAGCGGGCGGCTGCGGCGCGCCTGGACCTGGGACCGGATCGCCGCGACCGCCTGCCGCGGCGTGCGGGAGTCGGACCACGTGATGCCCGCGCGCCGGAGCCGGTCGCGGAGCCGGCGCCAGGCGACCTCGGGCGCGAGTCGGAGCGCGGGCCGGCGACGTCGGCGCACCGCCAGCACGGCGGCGAGGGCGGTCGCCACGACCAGCAGGGCGACCACCGCGATCAGCGGACCCCGGGTGCGCGGGTTCGCGACCACGCCCGGCAGCCCGCCCTGGTCCTGCGGGGCGGCGGTGGTGGCGGCGGCGCTCGGGGTGCTCGTGGTCTGCGGGGCGCCGGCGGTGGGGGCGGTCGTCGGGGCGGCGGCGCTGAACGGGTTGCTCCAGGACGGCGGCGGGCCGGTCTGCACCGCGGGGGTCGGCTCGAACCGGACCCAGCCCGTGCCGGGGAAGTACAGCTCGGGCCAGGCGTGCGCGTCCGCGCCGGTGACCCGGTAGGTGCGGTCGGTGCCGAGCTCGCCGGGCAGGAAGCCGACCCCGAGCCGCGCCGGGATGCCGAGGGTGCGCGCGAGGACCGTCATCGAGGTCGCGAACTGGACGCAGTACCCGCGGCGGCTCTGCAGGAAGTCCCACACGGCGTCGTCGCTGTCGCCCGGCTCGATCGAGGTGTCGTACCGGAACTGGGTGCCGTCCCGGAAGTAGGTCTGCAGGGCGAGCGCCTGGTCGTAGGGGGTGGCCGCGTCGTCGGTGAGCTCGACGGCGAGGGCGCGCAGGTCGTCGCCGTGCTCGGTCTCGGGGACCTCGAGGTAGGTCTGGACGTCCTCCGGTACGTCGCCGGTCGCGGCGCGCAGCAGGTCCGGGCTGAGGTCGGGGACCTCGACGAGCATCTCGTAGCCGCTGCCCGCCTCGGTGCGGCTCCGGCTGACCACCTCGTCCCGGGCGGCGTCGTAGGTCCACGGCCCGTCGATCTGCACCGTGCGCGGGAACGTGCTGACGGGCAGGCGCTGCTCGCGGAGGGCGCCGATCCGGACCTGGACGTCGGTGAGGGTGCCGCGGCCGCCGTCCGGAGCCGCGCCGACCAGCGACGGGTCGGAGGCGAGCAGCCCGTCGGGGTCCCACTCGGCCAGGTCGTCGGCGGGCTCGCGCTGCCAGGACCGGCCGTCGAAGTCGCGCAGGGTGAACGACCGCAGCGGCCCGACCAGCGACGCGGTGGCGGCAGGCCCCTCGGCCTCGTCGTCGACGCGCTCGACGGTGTAGCTGAGCACGACCTGCGACGACTGGTCGCGGAGGCTCTCGCGCAGGTCGAGGTCGTCGGCGAGCCGGACCGGGCCGACCGCGCCGGTCCCGACGTCCGGCAGGTCGACCCACGACCACGCGGGCACGGCGGACACCGCCGGGCCGGCGGCGAGCGTCACGGCGACGAGCCCCGCGGCGCCGGCCAGCACGACGCCGGCGCGCCGTCCGGTGCGGTCGCGCGACACCGGCGGCTGCGCGAGCGCCAGCAGCAGCAGGTAGCAGAACCCGGTCGCGGCGAGCGCCCAGGTGCTGCCGGGGAAGCCGAGGACGACGGCCGGGGTCCACATGGCGACGTAGGCGATGCCGGTGAGCGCGGGCATGCCGCACCCGACGGCGAGCAGGTCGGCCGCGAGGAAGACCAGGACCGCCGCGGCGACGAGGATGAGCTCGACGGGCGGCCACACCGCCATCGGCACGACCGAGGTCTCGATGAGCTGGGCCGCCTGCTGCAGGAGCTGGCCGGTGTGCTGGATCGTGCCGGGCCCGACCAGGAGCGGGTTGCCGCCCGGGGGCGTGGCGTAGAAGGCCAGCAGCGCGTACGCGGCGACCACGAGCCCGACGAGCGACGGCAGCCAGGTGGAGCGGGTGAGGCTTCGGGTGCCGCCCACGACGAGCGCGGCGCCGGCGACGGCGAGCACCGCGTGCAGCACCCAGGTGCCGCCGGCGAGCAGCCCGGACAGCGAACCGAGCGCGGTGCAGGTCGCGACGGCGGTCAGCGCGGTGGCGGCGGGGGAGCGCCACCCGCGACGCAGGGCCGCGCCGCCGCTCACGCCGCACCGCCCGTGAGCCGCCACCAGGTGGCCTCGAGGTCGGCTCCGGGCTCGGCCTGCACGACGCGCCACCCGGCGCGGCGCAGCTGGCGGGCCGTCGCGGTCGCCCTCTCGTCGTCGTCCGCCCCGCGGACGAGCGCCCAGCCCGGGCGGGTCTGGCTCACCCCGGCGAGCGCGGCGCGGCCGGCGGGGCCCTGCGGGCCGAGCACGGCGATCACCAGCCCGGAGCCGCCGTCCGCGTCGTCGAGCCCGCGGATCTCCGCGAGCAGCGCGGCCTCCGCGGCTGCGGCGTCGGGCTGCCCGGTCAGGTCGACGGTCGAGTCCAGCAGCTGCTGGCGGCCGGGCGCCTCGAGCCGGGCGGCGTGCGGGTCGTCGGCGGCGGTGCCGGTCAGCAGGTGGGTGGGGTGGCCGGCGGCGTGGGTCGCGAGCGCGACCGAGGCGGCCAGGGAGATGCACCACTCGAGAGCCTCGCCGGGCGCGGGCTGGTCGAGCAGCACGGTGACCGGGCGCATGCCGGCCCGCTCGTCGGACCGGACGACCAGCTCGCCGCGGCGGGCGCTGCTCGGCCAGTGCACGCGCCGCAGGTCGTCGCCGACCCGGTAGTCGCGGAGCGCGGCGTCGTCGGGGGCCGGCGACCGGGCGCCGACGACGGACCGCTCGGGCTCCGCGACCAGCAGCTCCCGCGGGACCGGCAGGTCGACGACCGAGGGCCACACGGTGACGGTCTCGCGCGCGCCGAGGGTGGCGCGGACCCGGGCGACGCCGAACGGGTCGGTGCGGGTCACGACGAGCGGGCCGAGCGCCCACCGGCCGCGGCGGGTCGCCTGCACGGGGTAGCGCAGCCGGACGGCGCGGGGCTCGCGCGCGACCGTGGCGCGCAGCGGCCGGCCGCCGGACAGCTCGACGGCGGCCTGCTCGCGCAGCTGGAGGTCGGTGAGCCGCGCCCGGGACGCGCCGCGCGCGAGCCCCACCTCCACCTGCACGTCGGCGGTGCGGCCGACGTGCACCGGGTCGGGCTGGACGGTGCGCCGGGTGCGCAGGCCCTGGCCGCGGCCGGGGTCGACGACGCCGACCGCGAGCATCCCGAGCACCACCAGCAGCACCGGGAGCGTGCCGATCGTCAGCAGGTCCGTCGACCCGAAGGCGGTGCCGGTCGCGCCCACGGCCAGGCCGAGGACCACGAGGCCCACGCCGCGTCGGGTCGGGCGCAGGCGCATCAGCCCGCCGCGGTCCGGTCGCGCACCGCGGTGCGGGCCGGCGCGGGGACGGCCACGCGGGCGACGAGGTCGCCGATCACGTCCTGGCCGCTGCGCCCGGACAGCCGGGACTCGGCGCTGAGGATGACGCGGTGCGCCAGCACCGGCTCGGCGAGCTGCTGCACGTCGTCGGGGAGCACGTGGTCCCGGCCGTCGACCGCGGCGAGGCCCTTGGCCGCGCGGAGCAGCTGGATCGCCGCGCGCGGGGAGGCGCCGAGCCGCAGGGCCGGGTCGTCGCGGGTGCCGGAGACGAGGTCGACCACGTACTGCTTCACCGCGGGCGAGGCGTACAGGTGCCGGGTGGCGTCGATGAGGCGGGTGACCTGGTCGGCGTCGGTGACCGGCGTGACGTGCGCCAGCGGGTCCGAGGTCTCCTGGGTGTCGAGCATGGCGAGCTCGGCCTCGGCGCTCGGGTAGCCGACGGTGAGCCGGGCCATGAACCGGTCGCGCTGCGCCTCGGGCAGCGGGTAGGTGCCCTCCATCTCGACCGGGTTCTGCGTCGCGACGACGAGGAACGGCCGGGGGAGCGGGTACGAGGTGCCGTCGACGGTGACCTGCGCCTCCTGCATGGACTCCAGCAGCGCCGACTGGGTCTTGGGCGAGGCGCGGTTGATCTCGTCGCCGATCACGATGTTCGAGAACACCGGGCCGGGCCGGAACTCGAACTCCTGGGTCGCGGCGCGGTAGATCGTGACGCCGGTCAGGTCGCTCGGCAGCAGGTCGGGCGTGAACTGCACGCGGCCGACGGTGCAGTCGATCGTGCGGGCCAGCGCCTTGGCCAGCGTCGTCTTGCCGACGCCGGGGACGTCCTCGAGCAGCAGGTGCCCCTCGGCGAGCAGGACCGCGACGGCGGTGCGGACCAGCTCCGGGCGGCCGGTGACGACGCGGGCGATGCTCCCGCGCATCCGGTCCGTCACGGTGATGAGCTCGTCCATCGCGGACGCGCCGGGCACTGCTACGGGCATGGGGACCCCCTCGGTCGACTGGGGGAAGCCTAAGCGGCGCCGACCCCGGGCGGGAGGTGAACGTGCACCCGGACTCCCCACTTCCCCCCACCCGGACCACCCCGGGGCCCTCCACCTTCCTCCCCGGACCGGGGTGCCTGTCGCGTCCCGCCGGTCGTACACGCTCGCTGACCTGCGAAGACGGCACACCCGGGCCAGCGAGGCCGCGCTCGCCGGGACGGCCGGCGCGACCCGCCGGGGCCCGCCCCGCCCCCTCGACCCTCCACCTCGCTCCACCTGCGCTGACCTGCGGCGACGCAAGAACTTCACCCGCCTGCCGCGAACTCCTCCCGAGCGGGTGGAGCGAAGTGGAGTACCGTGGAGCCATCGGGTGCCGAGGGGTGCCTGTGCGCGCGGTCCGGGGGAGGTGGACGACGTGGGGTTCGAGCAGGCGCTGGCCGGGCTCGGCTCTTCCGTGCCCTTCCTCGGGACGCACACCCCGAAGCTGGACGAGAAGGGGCGGCTGATCCTCCCGGCCAAGTTCCGCCCCCAGCTCGCCCAGGGTCTGGTCATGACCCGGGGCCAGGACCGCTGCCTGTTCCTGCTGCCGCTCGACGAGTTCGCGCGGATGCACGACAAGCTGCGCCAGGCCCCCGTGACCAGCAAGCAGGCCCGCGACTACCTCCGCGTGTTCCTGTCGGGCGCCTCGGACGAGACGCCCGACAAGCAGGGACGCATCTCGATCCCCCCGATGCTGCGCTCCTACGCGGGGCTCGACCGGGACGTCGCCGTGATCGGCGCCGGCACCCGGGTCGAGGTCTGGGACCTGCAGGCGTGGGAGACGTACCTGGCGGAGCAGGAGGCCGGGTACGCCGAGACGGCGGAGGAGGTCTTCCCCGGCGCCTTCTGACCCGCACGACGCCGCACCACCCAGCACCACCCGCACCACCCAGCACCACCGCCCGGCGAGACCTCCCCCCGGCAGCTCTGACGCACTTCCCCGGCGTCAGAGGGCCGGTGGGGGATCTGGTCGGACGGCGGAGGGGCCGCCCGACCACCCCCGTGCCCCACGAAGCACCACCCGCACCACCCACCCGCACCACCCACCCGCACCACGCAGCCGCACCACCCGGAGGAAGGAGACCCCCGTGCCCGACGCGCCCGAGCTGCCCGACCAGCCCGCCCGCCCGGAGCGCGACGCCGCCTCCCGCCACCTCCCGGTGCTGCTGCAGCGCTGCATCGACCTGCTCGCCCCCGCCCTGGCGGAGCCCGGCTCGGTCCTGGTCGACGCGACGCTCGGCATGGGCGGCCACACCGAGGGCGTGCTGTCCGCGCTGCCGCACGTGCGGGTGGTCGGCATCGACCGCGACCCGCAGGCGCTGCGGCTGGCCTCGGCGCGGCTCGCGCCGTTCGGCGACCGGTTCACCCCGGTGCACGCGGTCTACGACGAGATCCCCGAGGTCGTCGAGCGCCTGGGCCTGCCCGGCGTGCAGGGCGTGCTGATGGACCTCGGCGTGTCCTCGCTGCAGCTCGACGAGGCCGAGCGCGGCTTCGCGTACGCGCAGGACGCGCCGCTGGACATGCGGATGGACCCGACGCGCGGCCGCACGGCCGCCGAGGTACTCAACACCTACGACGAGGCCGACCTCGTCCGGGTGCTGCGCGAGTACGGCGAGGAGCGGTTCGCCGGCCGGATCGCCCGCCGCATCGTGCAGGCTCGGGAGAAGGCCCCGCTGGAGCGGACCGCCGAGCTGGTCGACCTGGTCCGGGCGGGCATCCCCGCCGCGGCCCGGCAGACCGGCGGCAACCCGGCCAAGCGCACCTTCCAGGCGCTGCGGATCGAGGTGAACGACGAGCTGGCGGTGCTGGCCCGCGCGATCCCGGCGGCCGTCGAGTCGCTGGTGGTCGGCGGCCGGATCGTCGTGGAGGCGTATCAGTCGCTCGAGGACCGCCTGGTCAAGCGCGCGTTCGCCGCCGGTGCCGAGATCAGCGCCCCGCCCGGGCTCCCGGTGGTCCCGGACACGCACGCGCCGTACCTGCGGCTGCTCACCCGCGGCGCGGAGGAGGCGGACGCCGCCGAGCTCGCCCGCAACCCGCGCTCGCAGTCCGTGCGGCTGCGCGCCGCCGAGCGGCTGCGCCCCACCCCCGAGCACCTGCGCCCCACCCCGGGCGACGCCGGCAGTACCGGCGGTCCGGGCGCCCGCCGCCCGGACCGCAGCCGCAGCCCCCGCACGCCCCGCACCCCGAACGGACCGAGGAGAACCGCATGAGCGCCGAGCAGGTCGTCCGCGCACCGCGCGTCCGCCCCCGCCCGTCCGACGCGCCCCGGTCCGCCCCGGAGCGGCCGCGGCTCCGGCTGGTCCGGCCCCCGGCGCAGGCGCGCACGCACGTGCCGTTCGTCGTCACCTGCATGGCGATCCTGGCCGGCGCGCTGCTCGCGGCGCTGCTGCTGAACACGCAGCTCGCCGCCGGTGCGTACGAGCAGCGCTCGATGGACGTCGAGCTCGCCCAGCTGGCGCGCGACGAGCAGTCGCTGTCCGCCGAGCTGGACGCGAACAAGGCACCCGCGAAGCTCGCCGAGGCCGCCACCGGCCTCGGCATGGTGCCGGCCGGGTCGACCGGCTGGCTGCGGCTGGCGGACGGGACGGTGCAGGGCGACGTCGGGGCCGGGCAGTGAGCACGCCCACCACCCGGCGCACCGCCGCGCCCGCCCGCCCGGTCCGGACCCCCGCCCGGCGCCCGGCGACCGGGGTCCCGACCCAGCGCGGCCCCCGCGGCCCGTGGACGCCCCGCCCGGGCGGCCCGAGCGTCGCGATGCTCGACCGCCGCCGCACGGTGCTGGTCGTGGTCGTCGCGCTGCTGCTCACCGTGTTCTCCGGTCGGCTGCTCTGGCTGCAGGGCGTCGGCGGCGACGCGATCGCGGCGGAGGCGCTGACCAGCCGGCTGACCACGGCCCAGCTCGTGGCGGCGCGCGGCACGATCACCGACAGCGAGGGCGAGGTGCTCGCCACCTCGGTCGACCGCTACGACATCGTGGTCAACCAGCGCCTCGTGAAGACCTGGTCGACGACGGAGGACGGCACCACCTACTCGGGCGCGGCCGGCGCCGCGCAGCTGATGGCCCCGATCCTCGGCGTGAACGCGGCCGAGCTGGGCGCGACGCTGGACGGCGACGCCGGCTACAAGTACGTCGCGAAGAACGTGCTGCCCGAGGTGTGGCAGGCGGTCCGCGAGCTGCGGATCAACGGCATCACGTCCGAGCAGGTGGCCGAGCGCGTCTACCCGAACGGCAACCTGGCGGGCAACCTGCTGGGCTGGGTCAACTCCGAGGGGAGCGGCGCCCAGGGCCTGGAGGCGACGCTCGACGCCGACCTGTCGGGCACGCCCGGGGAGACGACGTACGAGCGGGGCCGCGGAGGCCAGCAGATCCCGGGCGGGTTCGAGGAGTCGACCGCCGCGACCGACGGCCGCAGCGTGCAGCTGACGATCAACTCGGACATCCAGTGGAAGGCCCAGCAGGCGATCGAGCAGCAGGTCGCGAAGACCGGCTCGGACTCCGGCACGATCGTGATGAGCGCGATCAAGACCGGCGAGGTGCTCGCGATGGCCGAGTCCCGCACGGTCGACCCGAACGACCCCGGCGCGGACGACACGCTGTGGGGCGGGTCGAGCGCGGTGTCCGACGTGTTCGAGCCCGGCTCGACCGCGAAGATCATCACGATGGCCGCGGCGATCGAGACCGGCATCACCGACCCGCTCGAGCAGTACACGGTCCCGTACAACTACACGACGGCCAACGGGCAGACGTTCAAGGACTCGCACGAGCACGCCGGGATGCAGCTGACGACGACCGGCATCCTCGCCGAGTCCTCGAACACCGGCACCGTGATGATCGGGCAGGACCTGCCCGAGCAGGTGCGCCACGACTACCTGGCGAAGTTCGGCTTCGGCCAGAAGACGGGCATCGAGCTGCCGGCCGAGCAGGCGGGCCGGCTGTGGGACGCGGACAAGTGGGACGGCCGCACCAAGTACGCCGTCCTGTTCGGCCAGGGCCTGTCGGTGACCGCGCTGCAGGCGACGGACGTGTTCGCGACGATCGCCAACGGCGGCGTCCGGGTCACCCCGCACCTGGTCAAGGGCTGGACCGAGCCCGACGGCACGTTCACCCCGTCGCAGGCCGCCGAGACGACCCAGGTGGTCTCGCCCGAGACCGCCCAGACGGTGCTCACCATGATGGAGAGCGCGGTCGACGAGGGCACGGGCTCGGCGGCGGCGATCCCGGGCTACCGGGTGGCCGGCAAGACCGGCACCGCCCAGGCCTGGGCCGCCGACGGCACCCAGGGCATCACCGCGTCGTTCATCGGCGTCGCCCCCGCGGACGACCCGGCGATCGCCGTCAGCGTGATCCTGCACAACCCGCGGACGTCCGAGTGGGGCGGCACCGTCGCCGCGCCCGTGTTCTCCGACGTGGCCGGCTACGCGCTGACCGAGCTCGGCATCGCCCCCAGCGGGACGCAGCCGCAGCTCTTCCCGACCACGTGGTGAGCACCGTGCGCGCCACCAGCACCGTCGCGCCCGCGCCCGCCCGCCCGGCCGGCCCGGTCGCGGGCGTCCGCGGCCCGCGCGGTAGATTCTCCCTATGACGTCCCCGCAGGGCCGGCTGCGGCCGGAGCACCCCCACAGCCGCCGGGTCGCCGACCTCGCCGACGCGTTCGGGCTCGTCAGGGCCGGTGCCGCGCTGCCGGCGGAGCTCGCGACATCGGGGGTCACCGTGGCGAGCGGCGACGCCCTCCCGGGCGACCTGTTCGTCGCCGTGCCCGGCGCGCACACCCACGGCGCGACCCACGCGGCGCAGGCCGCGGCCGCCGGCGCCGTGGCGGTCGTCACGGACCGGGCCGGTGCCGAGGTGCTGGCCGCGTCCGCGGACGACGCCGTGCGCGCGCTGCCGGTGCTGGTGACCGACGACCCGCGCGCGATCGCCGGCGTCCTGGCCGCCGAGCTGCACGACCACCCGGGCCGCCGCCTGACCACCGTCGGCGTCACGGGCACCAACGGCAAGACCACGACCATGTACTTCGTCGAGGCCGCGCTGCGCCGGCAGCACGAGCGGACGATCGTCATGGGCACGGTCGAGCTGAAGATCGGCGACGAGGCCGTCGAGAGCCCCCGCACCACGGTCGAGGCGCCGGTCGTGCAGTCGATCCTGTCCCGCGGTCTGGAGCTCGGCGCGACCGCCGCCGCCATGGAGGTGTCCTCGCACGCGCTCGCGCTCGGCCGGATGAACGGCCTGGAGCTCGACGTCGCGGGGTTCACGAACCTGCAGCGCGACCACCTGGACTTCCACGGCGACATGGAGGGCTACTTCCGCGCGAAGGCGCAGCTGTTCCGCGCCGGACACGCGCGCCGCGGCGTCGTGGTGGTCGACGACGAGTGGGGCCGCCGGCTGGCCGACCAGGCCGAGATCCCCGTCGACACCGTCGCGACGCACGTCGGCGCCCCGGAGGGGGAGACGGCCGACTGGGCCGTGACCGAGGCCGACGTCGGCCTGGACGGCGTGGGCTCGACCTTCACGCTGCGCGGCCCGGACGGCGCGGGGCACCGCGCCGCGAGCCCGCTGCCGGGGCTGGTCAACGTGTCGAACGCCGCGCTGGCGATCGTGCTCGCGCACCGCGCCGGCGTGCCGCTGGACGTCGCGATCGACGCCGTCGGCACCGCCTCGGGCGTGCCCGGCCGGATGGAGCGCGTGATCGAGCGCCGCGGCGGCGCGAGCCCGCGTCCGCTGTGCCTGGTCGACTACGCGCACACCCCGGACGCGCTGGTCCTGGCGCTGGAGGCCGTGCGGCCGATCACGCCCGGACGGCTCGTCATCGTCTTCGGGTCGGACGGCGACCGCGACCGCGGCAAGCGGGCCCCTCATGGGGCGGATCGCCGCCCGCCTCGCGGACGTGCTGGTCGTGACCGACGAGAACCCGCGCTCGGAGGACCCCGCGTCCATCCGGGCCGCCATCCTGGACGGGGTGCGCGAGGAGCGCCCCGCGCTGGCCGACGTGCACGAGGCCGTCAGCCGCACCCAGGCCATCCACGACGCCCTCGACCTCGCGACGGAGCTGGACACCATCATCATCACGGGCAAGGGACACGAGCCGACCCAGGAGATCGCCGGGGTCTTCCACCGGTACAACGACCGCGACGTGCTGCGGGCGGCGGACGCCGCCCTGACGGCGCGCGAGGCGCAGGAGCAGACCGCGTGATCGCGATGACGGCGGCCGAGGTGGCCGCAGCGACCGGGCGGGCGCCTGCACCCCGAGGACCTGGACCCGGCCACGGTCGTGACCGGCCCGGTCGTGGTCGACTCCCGCCAGGTCGAGCCCGGCTCGCTGTTCGTGGCGCTGCCCGGCGAGCACGCGGACGGCCACGACTTCGCGGCCGCCGCGGTGCGCTCGGGCGCGACCCTGGTGCTCGGCTCCCGCCCGGTGACGCAGGACGGCCCCGACGACGGCGGCCCGACGGCGCTGCCGGTGGTCGTGGTCGACGACGTCGAGAAGGCGCTCGGCGACCTGGCCCGCGTGGTGCTCGAGCGGCTGCGCGAGGCGGCGGTCGAGCCCGGCGGCACGGACCTGCGGGTCATCGGCGTCACCGG
The DNA here is from genome assembly GCF_008033115.1 of Cellulomonas sp. Y8. Lineage (NCBI taxonomy): Bacteria > Bacillati > Actinomycetota > Actinomycetes > Micrococcales > Cellulomonadaceae > Cellulomonas > Cellulomonas sp. Y8. The sequence continues at coordinate 380,195 of NZ_CP041203.1, read as the reverse complement.
CTCGGTCGGCAAGACCACCACCAAGGACCTGCTGGCGCAGCTGTGCGCCGCGGCGGGCCCGACGGTCGCCCCGGAGAAGTCGTTCAACAACGAGATCGGCCTGCCGCTCACGGTGCTGCGCGCCGACGAGCGGACCCGGTTCCTCGTGCTCGAGATGGGCGCCTCCGGGATCGGGCACCTGACCTACCTGACGGACATCGCGCCGCCCGACGTCGCGGTGGTGCTGGTCGTCGGCCACGCGCACCTCGAGGGCTTCGGCGGGATCGAGGCCGTGGCGCGCGCCAAGGCCGAGCTCGTCGCCGGGCTGGCCCCGGACGGCGTCGCGGTGCTGAACGCGGACGACCCGCGGGTGCTCGCGATGGCGAGCCAGGCGCCGGCGGCCGTCGCCACCTTCGGCACGACCACGGGCGCCGACGTGCGCGCGGTGGGCCTGCGGGTGGACCGCGCCGGGCGCGCCGGCTTCACGCTGGACGCCGGGCGGGTGCCGCCGGTCGAGGGCGACGGCTCGCGGGAGACCGCCGAGGTCACCCTGCGGCTGGTGGGGGAGCACCACGTGCACAACGCGCTGGGCGCGGCGGCGGCCGCGCTGGCCGTCGGGCTGCCGCTCGCGGACGTCGCGGCCGGCCTGTCCGCCGCGGACGCGATCAGCCCGCACCGGATGCACGTGGTCGACCGCCCCGACGGGATCACGGTCATCGACGACTCCTACAACGCCAACCCCGACTCGATGCGGGCCGCCCTGCGCGCGCTCGCCGTCGTCGCGGGGCGCGAGCGCCGGTCGGTGGCCGTGCTCGGCGAGATGATGGAGCTCGGCGAGGACGCGCGCCGCGAGCACGAGGCGATCGGCCTCCAGGTGGTCCGGCTGAACGTCGGCCTGACCGTCGTGGTCGGGTCCGGCGCGCTCGGCATCTTCGCCGGGGCGCAGCGCGAGGGCTCCTGGGGCGACGAGGTGGTCATGGTCGACGACGTCGAGGCGGCGACCGCGTTCCTCGAGCGCGAGCTGCGCGCGGGTGACGTGGTGCTGCTCAAGGCGTCGAACGGCGCCGGTCTGTGGCGCCTGGGAGACCTGCTGACGGACACGGGGGTGCGGGCATGATCTCCGTCCTCGTCGCCGGCGGCGTCGCGATGGTCGTCGCGCTGCTCGCCACCCCGCTGTTCATCAACTTCCTGGTCACCAAGCAGTACGGCCAGTTCATCCGCCAGGACGGCCCGACCGCGCACTACACCAAGCGCGGCACGCCGACGATGGGCGGCGTGGTCATCATCGGGGCCACGCTGATCGGCTTCGGCGTCGCGGCCCTGGTCACCGGGAACCTGCCGAGCGCGTCCGCGCTGCTCGTGCTGTTCCTCATGACCGGCCTGGGGGTCGTCGGCTTCCTCGACGACTACATCAAGATCTCCCGGCAGCGCAGCCTCGGGCTGTCCGCCCGGTGGAAGATCGTCGGCCAGGGCTTCGTCGGCATCACGTTCGCGGTGCTGGCGCTTCAGTTCCCCGACGCCACGCTGCGCACGCCGGCGTCCACCAGCATCTCGTTCATCCGGGACACCGGCCTGGACCTGGCGTTCGCCGGGGCCACGATCGGCGCGATCCTGTTCGTGATCTGGGCGAACTTCCTCATCACCGCCTGGTCGAACGCCGTGAACCTCACGGACGGGCTCGACGGACTGGCCACCGGGTCGTCGCTGATCGTGTTCGGCGCGTACGTCATCGTGTGCGTCTGGCAGTTCAACCAGCGCTGCGGGCTCGCGGAGAATCTCAAGTGCTACGCCACCCGCGACCCGCTGGACATGGCCGTGGTCGCCGCGGCCGTCACGGGCGCGTGCTTCGGCTTCCTGTGGTGGAACGCCAGCCCGGCCAAGATCTTCATGGGCGACACCGGGTCGCTCGCCCTCGGCGGCGCGCTCGCCGGCATCTCGATCGTGACCCGCACCGAGGTGCTGGCCGCGATCATCGGCGGCCTGTTCGTCATCATCGTGCTGTCGGACGTCATCCAGATCGGCTTCTTCAAGATGACCGGCAAGCGGGTGTTCAAGATGGCCCCGCTGCACCACCACTTCGAGCTGTCGGGGTGGGGCGAGGTCACGATCGTCATCCGGTTCTGGTTGATCGCCGGGCTGTTCGTCTCGCTGGGCATCGGGATCTTCTACGCGGAGTGGGTGACGGGCTGACCGTGGCTGCCGACCTGAGTGGGGCCGAGGGTCTGGGCCGGGCGCGGGTCGTCGTCGCGGGGCTCGGCGTGTCCGGGCGCGCCGCGCGCGACGTGCTCGCCGGCCTCGGCGCGCGGGTGACGACCGTCGACGACCGGGCGGAGGACGCCGACGTCCGCGACGTCGCCGCGTTCCTCGCGGGCGACGGGCTCGCGGGGGTCGACGTGGTCGTCGCCTCGCCCGGCTGGCCGCCGGCGCACCCGCTGCTCGCCGCCGCCCGCGCGGCCGGCGTGCCGGTGTGGAGCGAGGTCGAGCTGGCCTGGCGGCTGCGCGTCGACCGGGACACCGGTGACGGCCCGGCGCCCTGGCTGGCCGTCACGGGCACGAACGGCAAGACCACGACGGTCGAGATGCTCGCGTCCGTCCTGCAGGCGGCGGGGCGGCGCACCGCCGCGGTCGGCAACGTCGGCACCCCCGTGGTCCTGGCGGCGACCGACCCGGCTCTGGACGTGCTGGCGGTCGAGCTGTCGTCGTTTCAGCTGCACCACACCGAGTCGATGGCCGCGCAGGCGGCCGCGGTGCTCAACGTCGCCGCCGACCACCTCGACTGGCACGGCTCCCTGGACGCGTACGCGGCGGACAAGGGCCGGATCTACTCCGGCGTCGAGGTCGCCTGCGTGTACAACGCGGCCGACCGCACGACCGAGGACCTCGTGCGCGAGGCCGAGGTCGCCGACGGCGCGGTGGCCGTCGGGTTCACGCTCGGCTCGCCCGGGGTCGGGCAGGTCGGGCTGGTCGACCGGATGCTCGTCGACCGCGGGTTCGCGACGCTGCGCCACACGCACGCGGCCGAGCTCGCGACGTTCGACGACCTGGCGCACCTGGCGGGCCCGGACGGGCTGGCGCCGCACGTGGTGCAGAACGCCCTGGCCGCCGCGGCGCTGGCGCTCGCGCACGGCGTGCCGCCCGAGGCCGTCGGCGCGGGCCTGCGCGCCTACGCGCCCGGGGCACACCGCATCGCCACCGTCGCCGAGGTCGACGGGGTCCGGTACGTCGACGACTCCAAGGCCACCAACGCGCACGCCGCGGCCGCCTCGCTCGCCTCGTTCGCCGAGGGCAGCGTCGTGTGGGTCGCCGGCGGCCTCGCCAAGGGCGCGACGTTCGACGAGCTCGTCGCCCGCCGCGCCGACCGGCTGCACGCCGTCGTGCTCATCGGGGTGGACGCCGCCCCGCTCGCCGACGCGCTCGCCCGACACGCGCCGCAGGTCCCCGTCGTCCGCGTGGATCCCGGTGACACTGGGTCCGTGATGTCCCGCGCCGTGACCGAGGCCCGCCGCCTGGCGGAGACCCGGGCCGCGGCCGGCACCACGGTCCTGCTCGCACCCGCGTCCGCCTCGATGGACCAGTTCGCCTCGTACGCCGCCCGCGGCGAGGCGTTCGCCGCCGAGGTGCGCGCCCTGCACCCGAGGGGGTGACCCCGGCGCCGATGGCACAGACGACGGACGCCCCGGCCCCGCGCGCCGCCGAGCGGCGCCCCTCCCGCCTCGGGCAGTGGAACAGCGCGGTGACGAGCTACTACCTGCTCGTCGGCGCCAGCCTGCTGCTGCTCGTCCTCGGGCTGGTCATGGTGCTGTCGTCGTCGTCCGTGGACTCGCTGGCGTCGGGCAAGTCCCCGTACACCGTGTTCCTCGGGCAGGCGCAGTACGCGATGATCGGTCTGCCGCTCATGTGGCTCGCCTCGCGCATCCGGCCCGCCACGTACAAGAGGCTCGCGTGGCCGCTGCTCGGCCTGGGTGTCGTCGCCCAGCTGCTGGTCTTCTCCCCGCTGGGCCGGAGCAAGGGCGGCAACCAGGGCTGGATCTACCTGCCGGGGTTCTCGGCCCAGCCGTCCGAGGCGCTCAAGCTCGCCCTGGTGGTGTGGCTCGGGATGATCCTCGTCCGGAAGCAGCCGATGTTCGACGACTGGAAGCACGCCGCGGTCCCGGCGATCCCGATCGCCGGCGGTGCGATCGGCCTGGTGCTGCTCGGGCACGACCTCGGCACGGCGATGATCATGATCCTGCTCGTGGCGGGTGCGCTGTTCGTCGCCGGTGTGCCGATGCGGATCTTCGCCGGCGCCGGCGTGCTCGCGGGCGCCGTGGTCGCGGCCCTGGCGATCGGCAGCACGAACCGGGTCGGCCGCATCCTCAACTTCTTCAGCGGCACGTGCGACGTCACCGCCGGCTGCTACCAGACCAAGCACGGCCTGCAGGCGCTCGCCACCGGCGGCTGGTTCGGGCTCGGCCTGGGCCAGAGCCGGGAGAAGTGGTCGTACCTGCCCGAGGCGCACAACGACTTCATCTTCGCGATCATCGGCGAGGAGCTGGGCCTGATCGGCACGCTCCTGGTGCTCGCGCTGTTCGGCGTGCTGGCGTTCGCGATGTTCCGGGTGATCGCCCGGCACCGCGACCCGTTCGCCCAGATCGTCACCGGCGGTGTCGCGGCGTGGATCATCGGCCAGGCGCTGGTGAACATGGGCGTGGTCGTCGGCCTGCTGCCGGTCATCGGCGTGCCGCTGCCGCTGGTGTCCGCGGGCGGCTCGGCCCTGATCACCACGCTGGTCGCGCTCGGCGTCGTCATCTCGTTCGCCCGCACCGAGCCGGGCGCCGCGGAGGCGCTCGCCGCGCGGCCCAGCGTGGTCCGCCGGTCGCTCGCCGTGATCGGCCGGACCCGTGCCTGACCGCCGCCGCGCCGCCGGGACCCGGCACCGCGCGCGCCCCACCCCGACCTGAGCGGCCACCGCCGCGCCCGACCCGCCTGCCCGTGACCCCGGAGGACACCGTGACCGCACCCGACGCCCCCACCGGCCCGGCGGAGGGCGCCGAGCCCCGTCCGCGCGCGGTCCTGCTCGCCGGCGGGGGCACGGCCGGGCACGTGAACCCGCTGCTCGCCGTGGCGGAGGAGCTGCGCGCCCGCGACCCCGAGCTGCGGGTCGCCGCCCTGGGCACCGCCGAGGGGCTCGAGGCGCGGCTGGTGCCGGAGCGCGGGCTCGAGATGTTCGTGGTCCCGAAGGTGCCGCTGCCGCGGCGGCCCACCGTCGACTGGGTGCGGCTGCCCCGGCTGCTGCGCGAGGCGGTGGACGCCGCGGGCGCCGCGATCGACGAGCTCGGCGCGGGCGCCGTCGTCGGCTTCGGTGGCTACGTGTCCACGCCCGCCTACCTCGCCGCCCGGTCGCGGGGCGTGCCGGTCGTCGTGCACGAGCAGAACGCCCGCGCGGGGCTCGCCAACCGGCTGGGCGCCCGGCGCGCCGTCGCCGTCGCCGTGACGTTCCCGGGGACCCGGCTGCCGCGCGCCCGGGTCACCGGCCTGCCGCTGCGCCCGGAGATCGTGGACCTGCTGGCGGAGCGCGCGGCGGACGCGGGTGCGACCCGGCGGCGCGCGGCGGCGGAGCTGGGCTTCGACCCCGAGCGGGTCACGCTGCTGGTCACGGGCGGCTCGCTGGGCGCGCTGTCGGTGAACCGCGCGGTCGCCGCGCAGGCCCGCGCGATCCTCGCCACCGGCGCGGAGGTGCTGCACCTCACCGGGGCGGGCAAGGCCGAGGACGTCCGCTCCGCGGTCCGCGGGGTCCCCGGCGCCGAGCGGTACCACGTGCGCGAGTACCTGGCCGAGATGGAGCAGGCGCTGGCGGTCGCCGACCTGGTGGTCTGCCGGTCCGGCGCCGGCACGGTGAGCGAGCTCGCCGCGCTCGGCATCCCCGCGGTGTACGTACCGCTCCCGGTCGGCAACGGCGAGCAGCGGCTCAACGCCCAGCCGGTCGTCGCCGAGGGCGGCGGCGTGCTGGTGGCGGACGAGGCGCTGACGGGGGAGTGGATCGCCGCGCACCTGCTGCCGCTGCTCGCGCCCGAGGCCGCCGGCCGGCGCCGCGAGATGGGCGAGGCGGCCGCGCGGGTCGGCGTGCCGGACGCGGCCGGGCGGGTGGCCGACCTCGTCGAGGACGCGCTGGCCGAGGGCGAGCGGCTCGCGGCGGAGCGGGCCGAGGCGGAGCGCGCGGCGGCCGAGCGGGCCGCGGCGCAGGAGACCGAGCGGGCCGAGCGCGCGGAGCAGGACCGGCTCGCCGCCGAGCGGGCCGAGGCCGAGCGGGTCGCGGCGGAGGCGGCCGGTGCGGAGGCGGACGGGGCGGCCCTCGACGTGCCCGGAGACGACGACGTGGCCGGGCGTGCCGGCGCGGTGCCCGCGTCGCCGCCGCTGACGGTGGCGACCCCGGTCGTCGCGGCGGCGGGCTCCGGCGACCCCCCCGCGCGGGACGCCGCCGCGCCCGTCGGCGCGCTGGCGGACCTCGGCCGGGTGCACCTGGTCGGCGTCGGCGGCGCCGGCATGTCCGCGGTCGCCGGCCTGCTGGCCGCGCGCGGCCTGACCGTGTCGGGCTCCGACGCGAAGGAGGGGCCCGCGCTGGACGGCCTGCGCGCCGCGGGCGTCACCGTGCACGTCGGCCACGACGCCGCGCACGTCGAGGACGTCGACTCGGTCGTCCTGTCGAGCGCCATCCGCGAGACCAACCCGGAGCTGGCCCGGGCGCGGGAGCGCGGCCTGCCGGTGCTGCACCGCTCCGAGGCGCTGGCCGCGCTCATGGCCGGCCGCATCGGCATCGCGGTCGCCGGCGCGCACGGCAAGACGACGACGTCCGCGATGGTCGCCACGGCGCTGACCGCGGCGGGGCGCGCGGACGAGGTGCTCGACCCGTCGTACGCGATCGGCGGGACCGTGCTGACCCCCGAGGGCGCGACCCCGGGCTACCGCACCGGCGCCGGCGAGGCGTTCGTGGCCGAGGCCGACGAGTCGGACGGCTCGTTCCTGGCCTACGCGCCCGCGGTCGCGATCGTGACCAACGTCGAGCCCGACCACCTGGACCACTACGGCACCACCGAGGCGTTCGAGGCCGCGTTCGCGGCGTTCGCCGACCGGGTGCTCGACGGCGGCGCGCTGGTCGCGTGCCTCGACGACCCGGGCGCGGCGCGCCTGGTGGCCGAGGTCGGCGAGCGGCTGACCCGGCGCGGCGTCCGCGTGCTCACCTACGGCACGGACGCCTCGATCGGGGAGCTCGGGCCGGACCTCGTCGTCGGCCCCGTCGTCGCCGCGGGCGGCACCTGGCGCACGACGCTGACCTCGCGGACGGCCGAGGTGCCCGGCGCCGACCTCGCGCTCGCCGTCCCCGGCGAGCACAACGCCGCCAACGCCGCCGCCGCCTACCTCGCGGCCTGGGCCGTGGGCGCCGACCCCGCCGCCGTCGCCGCGGGGCTGGGGGAGTTCCGCGGCACGGGCCGCCGGTTCGAGGACCGGGGCACCGCCGCGGGCGTGCGGGTCGTCGACGACTACGCCCACCACCCGACGGAGGTCGCGGCGCTGCTGCGGACCGCGCGGGGCGTCGCCGGCGACGGCGCGGTGCACGTGCTGTTCCAGCCGCACCTGTACTCGCGCACCCGGACGTTCGCGACCGAGTTCGGCGCGGCGCTCGACCTCGCGGACACCGTCGTCGTGACCGACGTCTACGCGGCCCGCGAGGACCCGGACCCCGAGGTGTCGGGCGACACGATCGTGCAGCGGGTGCCCACGCCCGGACGCGCGCGGTTCGTCGCCGACCGGCACGAGGCCGCACGGGCCGTGGCCGCGGCGGCCGCGCCCGGCGACCTGGTGCTGACCGTGGGCGCCGGCGACGTGACCGAGCTGGGCCCGGTCGTGCTGGCGGCGCTGGCGGGCGCGGGCACCGGCGAGTCCGACGCCGCCCCGGCCGGCGACGACGCCGAGGCCGGCGCGGTCGGCGACGGCACCCCCGGCACCGCCCCGGAGGCGGAGCAGGCGTGACGCCCCCGCAGCGCCCGCGTCCGCCGCATCCGCCGCGCCCCGCGGCGCCGCGGCCGGCCCCGGCACGCCGTCCTGCGCCCCGGACCACCCCGGACGACCGCGACGGGACCGCCCCCACGGCGGCGGTCCCGGCGGCCGGGCGCCCGGCGACCCCGCGCACGGACGGCCGCCCGGCGGTGCCGCGCGCGACCGGCGCCCGGACCAGCACCCCCGGTGCCGGAACCCCCGGTGCCGGCACCCCCCGGACGGCGGAGACGCCGGCGGCCGCTGCGGCTCCCGGCGGCGGGCGCACCTCCGGCTCCGCCGCGCTCGCCCCGCGCACCGGCGCGTTCCCCGTGCGCCCCCCGGTGGTGAGCCAGGGGTCGGCCGCACGCTTCGCCGAGCGCGCCCGTGCCCGGCGCCGGCTGGCCTGGCGGCAGATCCTCATCGCCGCGGGCTCGGTCGTCGTGGTCGGTGCCCTCGCCTGGCTGCTCCTGCTGTCCCCGGCGCTCGCCCTCGACGCCGAGCAGGTGCGGGTCACCGGCGCGGGGACCGTGGTCGCCGTCGACCAGGTGCGCGACGTCGTGGACGACGAGGCGGGCACCCCGCTGACCCGGCTCGACACCGCCGCGCTGCGCCAGCGGCTGCTCGACGTGCCCGGCGTCCGGGACGCGGCCGTCACCCGGGACTGGCCCCACGGCCTGGCGGTGCAGCTGGAGTCCCGCGAGCCGGTCGCCGCCGTGCCGGAGGCGTCCGACGTCGCCCAGCACGCCGACGGCGACGACGCGACGGGGCCCGGCTACGCCCTGGTCGACCAGGACGGCGTGAAGGTCGGCCGGTCCGACGTGCCGCCGGAGGGCCTGCCGGTCGTCGAGGTCCCGGTGGGCGAGGCCCGGATCCTGTCGGCGGCGCTCGGCGTGCTCGAGGCGCTGCCCGAGGACCTGCTCGGGGCCATCGGCCAGGTGTCGGCGGGCACCCGGGACACCGTGCGGTTCACGCTGCGCGACGGCGCGACCGTCGAGTGGGGGAGCGCGCAGGACTCGGCGCTCAAGGTGGCGGTCCTGCAGGCCCTGCGCGCGGCGCCCGAGACGGCGGGCTCGGCGCGGTACGACGTGTCCGCCCCGACGATGCCGGTCGTCGGGTGATCCCGGCCCGACACGCGCGCACCGGTCGTTGAACGACCCGGGCGCGCCACATACCGTCACACCTAGACAGAACTGACATAACTATAACCCTCTAGTTGAGGGTGAAGGTTCGTCGACATCGCAACGAGAGGCACCCACCGTGGCAGCTCCGCAGAACTACCTGGCGGTCATCAAGGTCGTCGGCATCGGTGGCGGCGGCGTCAACGCCGTGAACCGCATGATCGAGGTCGGCCTCAAGGGTGTCGAGTTCATCGCCATCAACACCGACGCCCAGGCCCTGCTCATGTCCGACGCGGACGTCAAGCTCGACGTCGGCCGGGAGCTGACCCGCGGCCTCGGCGCCGGCGCCGACCCGGAGGTCGGCAAGAAGGCCGCCGAAGACCACGCGGAGGAGATCGAGGACGTCCTGCGCGGCGCCGACATGGTCTTCGTGACCGCGGGCGAGGGCGGCGGCACCGGCACCGGCGGCGCGCCCGTCGTGGCCCGGATCGCCCGCTCGCTCGGCGCGCTGACCATCGGCGTCGTGACGCGCCCGTTCACCTTCGAGGGCCGCCGCCGCACCGTGCAGGCGGACTCGGGCATCGAGGCGCTGCGCGCCGAGGTCGACACCCTCATCGTCATCCCGAACGACCGCCTGCTGTCGATCTCCGACCGCTCGGTGTCGGTGCTCGACGCGTTCCGCTCGGCCGACCAGGTGCTGCTCTCCGGTGTGCAGGGCATCACCGACCTCATCACCACGCCGGGCCTGATCAACCTCGACTTCGCGGACGTGAAGTCCGTGATGCAGGGGGCGGGGTCGGCCCTCATGGGCATCGGCTCGGCCCGCGGGGAGGACCGCGCGGTCCAGGCGGCCGAGCTCGCGATCTCCTCGCCGCTGCTCGAGGCCAGCATCGACGGCGCCCACGGCGTGCTGCTGTCCATCCAGGGTGGCTCGGACCTCGGCCTGTTCGAGATCAACGAGGCCGCCCGCCTCGTGCAGGAGGCCGCGCACCCCGAGGCCAACATCATCTTCGGCGCCGTCATCGACGACGCCCTCGGCGACGAGGTGCGCGTGACCGTCATCGCGGCCGGCTTCGACGGCGGTGCCCCGGTGGTCCGCCGCGACGGCCGCGGGCTCGGCCAGGTCTCCGCCGGCGGCGGCCAGGCCGCGCAGCAGGCGCCCGCGTCGATCCCGCCGGCCGCGGCCGTGCCGACGACGACCGCGGCGCACGCCGCGGTCCCGCCGCGCCCGGTCGGCCCGGACGAGGAGCGGCGCCAGGCCGCCGAGGTCCCGGCGTTCCTCACCCCGGACCAGGCCGGCACCAGCCAGCTCGAGGTCCCGCGGATCTTCGAGGAGGAGGTCGCCCGCCGCAAGGAGGACGACCTGGACGTCCCCGACTTCCTCAAGTAGCGGCGTGGCGCTGCCGGTCCTCGGGGTCGACCTCGGCCCGGGCGTCCGCGCGGGGTTCACCACCCGCGCGGGCGGGGTCAGCGCGCCCCCGTGGGCGGAGCTCGACCTCGGGCTGCTGGTCGGCGACGACCCCGCGCACGTGCGGGAGAACCGCGCGCGCGTCGCGGCGTGGGCCGGCGCGCCCGTGGCCTGGGCCACCCAGGTGCACGGCGCGGACGTGCACGTGGTCGGCGGCCCGGCCGACGCCGCGGGCGACACGGTGGGGGAGGTCGACGCGCTCGTGTCGGCCGTCCCCGGCACCGCGGTCGGCGTGCTGGTCGCGGACTGCGTCCCGGTGCTGCTGGCCGACGCGGGGGCGCGGGTGGTCGGCGCGGCGCACGCCGGGCGGCGCGGCCTGGTCGCCGGTGTCGTCCAGACGACCCTCGCGGCCATGGTCGCGAGGGGCGCCGACCCGGGGCGGGTGCGCGCCGTCGTCGGCCCGGCGATCAGCGGCGCGCGGTACGAGGTGCCCGCCGCGATGCGGGACGAGGTCGACGCGCTGGTCCCGGGAACCGCCTGCACGACCGACGCGGGCACGCCCGGCCTCGACCTCCCGGCCGGCGTGGCCGCGGTGCTGCGGTCGGCCGGGGTCGGCGACGTGCGCCTCCCGGGCTGGTGCACCGACGCCGACCACCGGTTCTACTCGCACCGGCGCGCCCAGCGCGCCGGGACCACCACCGGGCGGTTCGCCGGGGTGGTCGCGCTCGCCGAAATGCCGGGTGAGTGATATGTCCGGAAATTGCTCCGAGGACACGCCGACACGCCGCGTGTCGCAGCGCGGTCGCATCCCGGCGCATTGCTAGCGTGACGGCGCAGGAGATGTGAGCAATTCGGGGATGGAGTGATCGCGATGGCCGGAGCGCTGCGCAAGACCATGCTGTACCTCGGGCTTGCCGACGACCGGGGCGAGCACGACCAGTACGTCGACGAGTACGACGAGCCGGAGGCGACGGTGGGACAGGACTACGAGGCCGAGGTCACGCCGCTGCGCCGCGAGCCGGCGCCGGAGCGACCCGTCGCCGCCGCGGCCCCCGCGCCGCGCCACGACGGCGAGGTGCGGCGGATCACCACGATCCACCCGCGCTCGTACAACGACGCGCGCAAGATCGGCGAGGCGTTCCGCGAGAACACGCCGGTCATCATGAACCTCTCCGACATGGACGACGCCGACGCCAAGCGGCTCGTCGACTTCGCCGCGGGCCTCATCTTCGGCCTGCACGGCGCGATCGAGCGGGTGACCAACAAGGTCTTCCTGCTGTCGCCGCAGTCGGTGGAGATCACCGGCGACGGGCGTGCCCCCGAGGGCTCCCGCGCCGGCTTCTTCAACCAGAGCTGACGAGGATCGGGGAGACTGGGACGCGTGACCCTCGTCCTCGGCCTGCTGCAGATCGTCGTCCTGGCCTTCATCCTGGTCCTGCTCGTGCGCCTCGTCCTCGACTGGGTGCAGTACTTCGCCCGGGACTGGCGGCCGCGCGGTGCCGCGCTCGTGGTCGCGGAGATCACCTACTCGGTGACCGACCCGCCGCTGCGGGCGCTGCGCCGGGTGATCCCGCCCCTGACCCTGGGCTCCGTGCGCCTGGACCTGGCGTTCCTGGTCCTCATGCTCGGCTGCTCCTTCCTGCTCTCGCTGCTGGGCGCGCTCGCCGCATGACGCGGCCCCGCGCGCAGCACGCCGGCCCGGTGGCCGGCACCCGCGCACGCCCCGCCGACCGGGTCGCGTGCACAAACCGGAATGTCCGCTACGGTGGCTCGAGGTGGTCGGCGGACTGCCACCGGCTCGACCCAGTACGACCGAAGAGGTGACGACGATGGCACTGCTCACAGCAGACGACGTCCTGAACAAGAAGTTCCAGGCGACGAAGTTCCGCGAGGGGTACGACCAGGACGAGGTCGACGACTTCCTCGACGAGGTCGTGAACACCCTCCGGGAGACCCAGAGCGAGAACGAGGACCTCAAGTCCAAGCTCGCCGCGGCCGAGCGCCGGATCGCCGAGCTGAGCCGCCAGGGGGCGCAGGCCGCCCAGGCGCCGAAGCCCGAGGCCGAGAAGCCCGCGCCCGCCCCGGTGCCCGCCGCCGCCCCGGCGCCGGCCCCCGTCGCCACCGCTCCGGTCGCGCCGCAGCGGCAGAGCGAGCCCGAGTCGGCCACCGGCATGCTCGCCCTGGCGCAGAAGCTGCACGACGACTACGTGCGCAGCGGCCAGGAGGAGGGCGACCGCATCGTGAACGAGGCGAAGGGCCAGGCCCAGCGCATCGTCCGCGAGGCGGAGGAGACCTCGGCCCGCACGCTGTCCGAGCTGGAGCAGGAGCGGTCGATCCTCGAGCGGAAGATCGACGAGCTCCGCGTCTTCGAGCGCGACTACCGCACGCGCCTGAAGAGCTACCTCGAGAACCTGCTGGGCGACCTCGACAACCGGGCCAGCGCGCTGCCGCAGCGCGGTGCCCAGGGTGCCACCCCGTCCGTCTGACGGATCGCACGCTCGTCACCCACGACACACCACGCCCGGCCTCGGGCGTGGTGTGTTGTGCGTCCGGGCGACGGGCGACTAGTCTCTGCGGACTCATCTGAGGAAAGAGGACCCGACGTGGCCATCAACGACTCGCTCGACGCGACCGCTGCCCGCCCGCTGCCCGACCTGACGGACGCGGCCACGCGGTTCCCCGTCCGCGCGGGCGAGGACCCCTGGACCGAGGAGGAGGTGCGCGAGGTCGCCACGGAGCTGATCAGCGAGATCGACCGCCTGACCTCCGAGCTCGCCGCCGCCGACGAGGAGCTGTCGAACCTGCTCCGCAACTCCGGGGACGGCGCGGGTGACGACCAGGCGGACTCCGGCTCCAGCGCCCTCGAGCGCGAGCACGAGCTGACCCTGGTCAACAACACCCGGGACATGCTCGAGCAGACCACCCGCGCCCTGGCCCGCATCGACGCCGGCACCTTCGGCCGCTGCGACTCCTGCGGCGAGGCGATCGGCAAGGCGCGCGTGCAGGCGTTCCCGCGCGCCACGCTCTGCGTGTCCTGCAAGCAGCGCGAGGAGCGCCGCTGACCGCTCGCGGACGACCGCGTGACGACGGCCCCCGGCGCGACGCCGGGGGCCGTCGTGCGTCCGGGGCCGCGCGCGCCCGTAGACTCCTGCGCGATGTCCGCCACCCCCGGCCCCGCGGCCGACGACGCGCGCCGCGACGCCGCGTCCGCCGCGCCCGTGCCGCCCGCGTCCGAGCCCGCCGCGTCCGGGGCCGGTGCGCCCGCCGCCGACCCCGAGGCCGTCGCGCCGGCGCGCCGCCGGCGCCTCGTCGCGACCCTGGTCGCCCTCGCGGCGGTCACGCTCGTGCTCGACCAGGCGACGAAGGCCTGGGCGCTCGCCGGCCTGGACGAGGGCGTGCGGCACCCCGTGCTGGGCGACCTGCTCGGCCTGCAGCTCCTGTTCAACCCGGGCGCCGCGCTGGGCCTGGCCACGGGCACGACGTGGCTGCTGACGATCGTCGCGATCACCGTCGTCGTGGTCATCATCCGGGTGTCCCGGCGGCTCGGGTCGACGGGCTGGACGATCGCGCTGGGCCTGCTGCTCGGCGGCGCGCTGGGCAACCTCGTCGACCGGCTGATCCGCGACCCGGGCGTCTTCATGGGGCACGTCGTGGACTTCATCGCGTACGGCGACCTGTTCGTCGGCAACGTCGCCGACATCGCGATCGTGGCCGCGGCCGGCCTGCTCATGCTGCTGTCGCTCATGGGTGTGCGGCTGGACGGGACGCGCGAGCGCCGTGAGGACGCGGCGGAGCCGAGTGACGGCGCGGCGGGCGCGACGCCGGCCACGACGCCGGAGGACGGCCGCCGCGATGGCTGACGTCCGCACCCTGCCCGTGCCCGACGCCCTCGCGGGCGAGCGGGTGGACGCCGCGCTGTCCCGGATGCTCGGCCTGTCCCGCACCCGCGCCGCGGAGCTGGCCGAGGGCGGGTTCGTCCGGGTCGACGGCGTCGAGGTCGGGAAGTCCGCCCGGCTGCCCGCCGACGCGTGGCTCGAGGTCGAGATGCCGTCGGTGGCGCCGGTGTCGACCGTGCCGACCGAGGACGACGTGCCCGCGCTGCGCGTGGCCTACGAGGACGACGACGTCGTGGTCGTCGACAAGCCGGTGGGCGTCGCCGCGCACCCGTCGCCGGGCTGGACCGGCCCGACCGTCGTCGGCGTGCTCGCCGCGCGCGGCTACCGGATCTCCACGTCGGGCGCAGCGGAGCGCCAGGGCGTCGTGCACCGGCTCGACGTCGGAACCTCGGGCCTCATGGTCGTGGCGAAGAGCGAGCACGCGTACTCGGTGCTCAAGAGGGCCTTCAAGGAGCGCACGGTCGAGAAGGTCTACCACGCGCTCGCGCAGGGCCACCCGGAGCCCACCACGGGCACCATCGACGCCCCCATCGGCCGGCACCCCAGCCAGGACTGGAAGTTCGCGGTCACGGCGGAGGGCAAGCCCTCGGTGACCCACTACGAGGTGCTGGAGATGCTGCCCGCCGCGTCGCTGTGCGAGGTGCACCTGGAGACCGGGCGCACGCACCAGATCCGGGTGCACTTCCAGGCGCTGCGGCACCCGCTGGTCGGCGACCTGACCTACGGCGCCGACCCGGCGCTGGCGGAGCGGGTCGGGCTGACCCGGCAGTGGCTGCACGCGATGCGGCTCGGCTTCGCGCACCCCGCGGACGGCCGGTGGCTCGAGGTCACCAGCGAGTACCCCGCGGACCTGGCGCACGCCCTGGAGACCCTGCGCGACGGGTACCGCTGACGCGGAGCGGTGTGACGTCTGCCCCGGGGGCGGCGGGGCGGCGCGGGGCTGTCAGAGCCTCGACCTAGGATGGCTCGCATGGCATCAGGTGGCAGCAACGGGTCCGACTTCGTCCACCTGCACGTCCACTCCGAGTACTCGATGCTGGACGGCGCGGCGCGGGTCGGGGAGATGCTCGCGGAGGCCCAGCGCCTGGGTCAGACCGCGATGGCGATCACCGACCACGGGTACCTGTTCGGGGCGTTCGACTTCTACTCCCAGGCCAAGAAGCTCGGCATCAAGCCGATCATCGGCGTCGAGGCGTACGTCACGCCCGGCACCAGCCGGTTCGACCAGACGCGCGTGCGCTGGGGCGAGGCGCACCAGGCCGCCGACGACGTCTCCGCCCGCGGCGCCTACACGCACATGACGCTGCTGTCCCGCACGACGGCGGGCATGCACAACCTGTTCCGGATGGGGTCGCTGGCGTCTCTCGACGGGCAGATGGGCAAGTGGCCCCGCATGGACCGGGAGCTGCTGCAGACCTACAGCGACGGCCTCATCGCGACGTCCGGCTGCCCGTCCAGCGAGGTGCAGACCCGGCTGCGGCTGGGCCACTGGGACGAGGCCGTGCGCGCGGCGGGCGAGCTGCAGGACATCTTCGGCAAGGAGAACTTCTTCGTCGAGGTGATGGACCACGGGCTCGAGATCGAGCGCCGGACCGTCAAGGACCTCATCCGGCTCGCCGAGCAGATCGGCGCGCCGCTCGTCGCGACCAACGACCTGCACTACACGACCAAGGACGACGCGCACGCGCACGAGGTGCTGCTCGCGGTGCAGTCCGGGTCGACCCTCGACGAGCCGACGTACGACCAGGGCGGCTCGCGGTTCGCGTTCGGCGGCGACGGCTACTACGTGAAGTCCGCCGAGGAGATGCGCCGCACCTGGGCCGAGCTGCCCGAGGCGGTCGACAACACGCTGCTCATCGCCGAGCGGTGCGACGTCGAGTTCCCGACCGGCGCCAACTACATGCCGCGGTTCCCGGTGCCCGCGGGCGAGGACGAGAACTCCTGGTTCGTGAAGGAGGTCGAGGCCGGCCTCCAGCGGCGGTACAGGGGCAACGTCCCGGACGACGTGCGCAAGCAGGCCGAGTACGAGACCGGCGTCATCGTCCAGCTCGGGTTCTCCGGCTACTTCCTCGTCGTCGCCGACTTCATCCAGTGGGCCAAGGACCAGGGCATCCGCGTCGGGCCGGGCCGTGGTTCCGCCGCCGGCTCGATGGCGTCGTACGCCATGGGCATCACCGAGCTCGACCCGCTGCGGCACGGGCTGATCTTCGAGCGGTTCCTCAACCCCGAGCGCGTCTCCTGGCCCGACGTCGACGTCGACTTCGACGAGCGCCGGCGCGGCGAGGTCATCCGGTACGTCACCGAGAAGTACGGCGACGACCGGGTCGCGCAGATCGTCACCTACGGCACGATCAAGGCCAAGCAGGCGCTCAAGGACTCCTCCCGCGTGCTCGGCATGCCGTTCGCGATGGGGGAGAAGCTCACCAAGGCGATGCCGCCCGCGGTGATGGGCAAGGACATCCCGCTGTCGGGCATGTACGACCCCGAGCACCCCCGGTACGCCGAGGCCGAGGAGTTCCGCCAGGTCGTCGCCGCCGACCCCGAGGCGCAGCGCGTCCTCGAGACCGCGCGCGGCCTGGAGAACCTCAAGCGGCAGTGGGGCGTCCACGCCGCCGGCGTCATCATGTCCAGCGAGCCGCTGATCGACATCATCCCGATCATGAAGCGGCCGCAGGACGGCGCGGTCATCACGCAGTTCGACTACCCGACGTCCGAGGGCCTCGGCCTGATCAAGATGGACTTCCTCGGGCTGCGGAACCTGACGATCCTCGACGACGCCCTGCGCAACATCGTCATGAACGGCAAGCCGCAGATCGAGCTCGACGACATCGAGCTCGACGACCGCGCCACCTACGAGCTGCTCGGCCGGGGCGACACCCTCGGCGTGTTCCAGCTCGACGGCGGCCCCATGCGGTCCCTGCTGCGCCAGATGCGCCCCGACAACTTCGAGGACATCTCCGCGGTCATCGCCCTGTACCGGCCGGGTCCGATGGGCATGAACTCGCACACGAACTACGCGCTGCGCAAGAACGGCCTGCAGCCGAACACGCCCATCCACCCGGAGCTCGAGGAGCCCCTGGCGGAGGTGCTCGACGGCACCTACGGCCTCATCGTGTACCAGGAGCAGGTGCAGAAGGCCGCGCAGGTGCTCGCCGGCTACTCGCTCGGGCAGGCCGACCTGCTCCGCCGCGCGATGGGCAAGAAGAAGAAGGAGATCCTCGACAAGGAGTTCGTGCCCTTCGAGGCGGGCATGAAGGAGCGGGGCTACTCCACCGCGGCCATCAAGGCCGTGTGGGACGTGCTCGTCCCGTTCGCCGGGTACGCGTTCAACAAGGCGCACTCCGCCGGGTACGGCGTCGTCTCGTACTGGACGGCGTTCCTCAAGGCGAACTACCCGACCGAGTACATGGCGGGCCTGCTGACCTCGGTCGGCGACGACAAGGACAAGTCCGCGCTGTACCTCGGCGAGTGCCGCCGCATGGGCATCACGGTGCTGCCGCCGGACGTCAACTCCTCGTCCGCGCTGTTCACCGCGGTGGGCGACGACATCCGGTTCGGCCTCACCGCCGTCCGCAACGTCGGCGCCAACGTGGTCGAGGCGATCGTCCGCACCCGCGAGGAGAAGGGCGACTTCACGTCGTTCACCGACTTCCTCGACAAGGTGCCCGCGGTCGTCTGCAACAAGCGGACCATCGAGTCGCTCATCAAGGCCGGGGCGTTCGACTCGCTCGGGCACGCCCGCCGCGCGCTGCTGCTCGTGCACGAGCAGGCCGTCGAGTCCGTCATCGGCGTCAAGCGCAAGGAGGCGGAGGGGCAGTTCGACCTGTTCGCCGACCTGGGCACCGACGACGGCCCCGGGTTCTCCGTGCAGGTGCCCGACGTCCCGGACTGGGACAAGAAGCAGCGCCTGCAGTTCGAGCGGGAGATGCTCGGCCTGTACGTCTCCGACCACCCGCTGTCGGGCCTGGAGCACGTGCTGTCCGCCGCCGCCGACGTGTCGATCGCGACCCTCAACGCCGACGAGGCGCGCCCGGACGGGTCGACCGTCGTCGTCGCGGGCCTGGTCACGTCGCTGCAGCGGAAGATGTCCAAGCAGGGCAACCCGTGGGCCGCCGTCACGCTGGAGGACATGGAGGGCTCCGTCGAGATCATGTTCTTCGGCGAGACCTACCTCGCCTACTCGACCGTGCTCGCCGAGGACGCCGTCATCGTCGTCCGCGGGCGGGTGCGCCGCCGGGACGACGCCATGCAGCTGCAGGCGATGGAGGTGTCGCTGCCCGACCTGTCGGCCGTCGCGGACGCGCCCGTCGTCGTGACGCTGTCCGAGGCGCGGCTGACCCCGCCCGTGGTCGACCGGCTGCTCGAGGTGATGAAGACCCACCCCGGCATGACCGAGCTGCACCTCCGGGTGGCGAAGGCCAACGGGCGGCGGGCGCTGGTCGTCCCGAGCGACGGCTGGCGGGTCGAGCGGTCGCCCGCGCTGTACGGCGACCTCAAGGCCCTCCTGGGTCCGGGCTGCCTGCAGACGGCCACCCCGGTCCCGGTCTGACGGACCCGCCTCCGCACGACCTCGCCGAGCCTCCGTCCCCGGCCTGCCCACCGCCCCGGCGTGCAGGCTGGGAACGGAGGCTCGGTGTTATTGACCGTTGCGTTATATAACGCAGGATGGAAACATGGCGCGGGTGCAGGTGATGGACGCGTTGGGGGACCCGGTGCGGCGACGGCTCGTGGAGCTGCTCGCCGACGGGTCGCGCCCGGCCGGGGAGCTCGCGGCCGCAGTCGGTGCCGAGTTCGGCATCAGCCAGCCCGCGACCTCCCGGCACCTGCGAGTGCTGCGCGAGGTGGGCCTGCTCACCGCCGAGGCCGACGGCACGCGGCGGCTGTACGCCGTCCGGCCCGAGGCGCTCGACGAGGTGCAGGCCTGGGTCGGCGGCGTCCGGCGGTTCTGGGACCAGCGGCTCGACGCCCTGGGCACGGAGGTCGCGCGCGGGCGCCGGGAGCGCGGCGGTGCTGATCCGGCGACCGCCGGGCGGCGCGAAGGCGACGGCGAGGAGCGGGCGCGATGACGGGCACGGACGGGACGACGGGCGGGACAGCGGGCACGTTCGGGACGACGGGCCGAGCGGCGGGCGGCGACGCGTCTCCGCGCACGGGCGGGCCAGCGGGTGCGACAGCGCCGACGGGGGTCGACGACCCGCTCGGGGCGCTGCGGCTCGGCGGCGAGGCGTCGGTGACGTTCCGTCGCGGGTACCCCACGGACGCGGCGGACCTGTGGGACGCGGTGACGACGCCGGAGCGCCTGGCGCGCTCGCTCGGGCCGGTGCACGGCGAGCTGGCACCGGGCGGGACGTACGAGCTCCGGATGGGCGCCGACGAGGCGGGCTCCGACCAGAACGCCACGGGCGTCGTGCGATCGTGCGACCCGCCGCGGTCGTTCGCCGTCCAGTGGTGCTTCCCGGGTGAGCGGCCGAGCGAGGTCGAGGTCCGGGTCGAGCCGGACGCGGCAGGGGAGGGCGCGGTCCTCGTGCTCGTCCACACCCGGCTCGAGGATGCGCAGGCGATCGGCTACGGCGCGGGCTGGCACACGTCCCTGGACCAGCTCGCGGACCACCTGGCGGGTGCGGAGGTCCGCGACTGGGACGCCCGCTTCACGGAGCTGCTCCCGACCTACCGCGCCGCCGCCGGGCGCTGACCCCGCACGTCCGCCCGTCGAGATGGCAACTCTCGGCTGTGCGCGGCGGGCCCGAGACAGCCGAGAGTTGCCATCTCGGCGACGGGGGCCAGGGGTGCGGCTCGGGTCAGCCGACCTCGGCCGAGTTGGCGCCGCGGGGGTCGTCGACCTCGACCACGTCGCCCTTGCGCAGCTGGCGGCCGCGGCGGGACTCGGGCTCGCCGTTGACCTTGACCTCGCCCTCGTCCAGCAGCGTGCGCGCGTCGGCGCCCGAGTCGGCCAGGCCGGCCAGCTTGAGGAACTGGCCGAGGCGGATGGAGTCGTCGGAGATCGGCACGATGGTCACGCGTCCATCCTGCCAGGGCCGGACCGGCGCGCTGCGCGTCGGCGCCCGCGAATAGACTCGGGTCGTGATCTCCCGCATCGACCTGCGTGGTCGCACCCTGTCCCGCCGCGAGCTGCTCGAGACGCTGCCGCGCCCCGAGCTGGACGTCGAGTCCGCCGCCGCGGCCGTCGAGCCGATCCTCGCCGACGTCCGCGCCCGCGGCGCCGCCGCGCTGCGCGAGCTGGCCGAGAGGTTCGACGGCGTGCGCCCCGAGCACCTCCGCGTGCCCGCCGACGCGATCGCGGCCTCCGTGTCCGTGCTGGACCCGGCCGTGCGCGCGGCCCTGGAGGAGACGATCCTGCGGGTGCGCCAGGTGCACGCCGCGCAGCGCCCCGCCCACCACACCGTGCAGGTCGCGCCCGGCGCGCAGGTCCGGCAGCGGTGGATCCCGGTGCGCCGGGTCGGCCTCTACGTGCCGGGCGGCCTGGCCGTCTACCCCTCGTCGGTCATCATGAACGTGGTCGCGGCGCAGGAGGCCGGCGTGGGCTCGCTGGCCGTGACCTCGCCGCCCCAGCGCGACAACGGCGGCCTGCCGGACCCGGTGGTGCTCGCCACCTGCGCCCTGCTCGGCGTCGACGAGGTGTACGCCGTCGGCGGCGCGCAGGCCATCGGCATGCTCGCCTACGGCGCGACGGGCTCGGAGCCGGCCGACGGGGACACGCTGTGCGAGCCGGTCGACGTCATCACCGGCCCCGGCAACGTCTACGTCGCGGCGGCCAAGCGCCTCGTGCGCGGGGCGGTCGGCATCGACGCCGAGGCCGGCCCGACCGAGATCGCGGTGCTCGCCGACGGCACGGCGGACGCCGACCACGTCGCCGCGGACCTCGTCTCCCAGGCCGAGCACGACCCGCTGGCGGCGTCCGTGCTGGTCACGACGTCGATCGAGCTGGCCGGGGCCGTCGAGTCCAAGCTCGTGGTCCGGGTCCAGGCGACCCGGCACGCCGAGCGGGTGGCCCAGGCGCTCACCGGGCCGCAGTCGGCGATCGTGCTGGTCGACGACCTCGACGCCGGCCTCGCGGTCGTCAACGCCTACGGCGCGGAGCACCTGGAGATCCAGACCGCGGACGCCGCCGCGGTCGCGGAGCGCGTGACCAGCGCGGGCGCGATCTTCGTCGGGGCGTACTCGCCGGTGTCGCTCGGCGACTACATGGCCGGGTCGAACCACGTGCTGCCCACGGGCGGCTGCGCGCACTTCTCGTCCGGCCTCGGCGTGCACTCGTTCGTGCGCGCGGTGCAGGTCGTCGAGTACGACGCGGACGCGCTGCGCGAGGTCGCGGACCGGATCGTCGCGCTGGCCGACGCCGAGGGGCTGCCCGCCCACGGCGAGGCGGTCCGCGCGCGGTTCTGACCGAGGGGCCTGCCGACCGACGTCACCCCGGGATCGTCCGCGCGACCGACGTGGTCCCGGCTACCGTCGGCGCGTGCGCACGCGAACCCGTCCGGCCGTCCTCCTGGTGGCGTTGCTCCTCGTCGGCGCCGTGACCGGCTGCGACGACGTGGGCGGCGCTGCGTCGGGCGACGGCACGCGCGGGCCGACGACGACCGCCGGGGCGACGGCGCCGGGCGACGACCGGGGAGGCGCGGACCCCTCGGTGGACGCGGCACCGTCGACCGCCGCGAGCCCCGATGCGGGTGCCGCCCCCGCCGACGACCCCACCCCGGGCCAGCCCTGCGAGCCGGGGTCGCACCCCGACTGCTCGGACGCCACCGGCACCGAGGGCGCGCCGTACCGGATCATCGCGGGCTACGCGGACTGCCTCGCGCTGCACGGCCCCGACGAGGCGTACGGGCTCTGCACCGACCTGGACGGCGACGACCACGCGGGCTACGCGGACGCCGGCTGACCCGCTCGACCCGCGGACCGGCGCCGAGCGGCCTCCGGCTCAGCCCACGCCGAGCACGAACGGCAGCACCGCGGCCGCCCCGGCCTGCCGGAGCAGCCGCGCCGCGACCGTGAGCGTCCAGCCCGAGTCGGTGCGGTCGTCCACCAGCAGCACCGCGCGCCCCGGCAGCCCGGCCGCGGCCGCCGGCGCGAGGTCGAGCTCCAGCCGGCGCGCCACGGCCGCCAGCCGGTGCGCCGAGTTCACGTCGTGCCGGGTCGGCGGGCTGTCCGGCCGGGGTACGACCGCGCCGACCAGCGGCACGCCCAGGTGCCGGGCCACGCCCGCGGCGAGGTGCTCGACCAGCGCGGGGCGGGTCGTCGACCGGACCAGCACGACACCCTCGGGTCGGTGCTCCGGGTGCCACGCGTCGAGGGTCGCGAGCACGGGGTCCCGCAGCGCGACCGGCAGCCCGGCCTCGGGGTCGGCGTCGCCGCCGAACAGGTCACGGAGCAGGCCGCCCCAGCCGACCGAGTCGAGCCGGGCGACGGCGCGTCCGGGTCCGGCGTTCTCCTCCGCCGGGATGCGCCCGCGCAGGTCGAGGCCGAGCGTCGCCATGCCGGTCGGCCACTGCCGCCGCGGGTCGACCGCCACGCCCGCCGTGGTCAGCAGCGCCTGCGCGCCCGCGACGTGCTCGGCGTCCGGCGCGACGCCGACGGCGGTGCCCGTGCACCGGTCGCACCGGCCGCACCGCCAGGCCTCGCCGGCGGGTCCGGCGAGCTCCGGGTCGTCGAGCGCCCGCCGCAGGTGCGCCATCCGGCAGCCCTCGGTGGTGACGTAGTCGACCATGAGCTGCTGCTCGGCCTTGCGGGTCGCGGTGACGCGGTCGTACCGCTCGGCGTCGTAGGACCACGGCTCGCCGGTGCCCTCCCAGCCGCCGCGCACCCGGCGGACCGCGCCGTCGACGTCGAGCACCTTGAGCATCTGCTCCAGCCGGGACCGGCGCAGGGACACGTGCGTCTCCAGCGCGGCGGTCGACAGCGTGCCGCCCTCGCGCAGCGCCCGGAGCGCGGCCCGCACGTCGTCCTCCGGCGGGAACGCGGTCGAGGCGAACCACTCCCAGATCGCGCGGTCCTCGCGGCCGGGCAGCAGGACCGCGGTCGCGCGGCCGCCGACGGCCTCCGCGGCGCGGCCGGCGCGGCCGACCTGCTGGTAGTAGGCGATCGGGGAGGACGGTGCCCCGACGTGGATGACGTAGCCGAGGTCCGGCTTGTCGAAGCCCATGCCCAGCGCCGACGTCGCCACGAGCGCCTTGACCCGGTTCGCGAGCAGGTCCGCCTCGGCCACCTCGCGCTCCGCCGGGTCGGTCTGGCCGGTGTACGTCCGGACGTCGAGCCCGGCGGCGCGCAGGTGCTCGGTGACCTGCTGGGCCGCGGCGATCGTCAGGCAGTAGATGATCCCGGAGCCCTCGAACGCCGGCAGGTTCTGCGCCAGCCACGCGAGCTGGGCGGCGGTGTCGGGCAGGCGCACCACGGAGAGGTCCAGGCTGGACCGGTCGAGCGGGCCGCGCAGGACCAGGACGTCGTCCCGCACCGCGGTGCCGAGCTGCTCGGCCACATCGGCGGTGACCCGGGCGTTCGCGGTCGCCGTCGTCGCGAGCACCGGGATGCCGTCGGGCAGCTCGCCCAGCAGGGTGCGGATCCGTCGGTAGTCGGGGCGGAAGTCGTGGCCCCAGTCCGAGATGCAGTGCGCCTCGTCGATCACGACCAGGCCCGCGTCGGCCGCGAGCCGCGGCAGCACCTCGTCCCGGAACTGCGGGTGGGTCAGCCGCTCGGGGGAGACGAGCAGCACGTCGACCTCGCCCGCGGCGATCTGCGCGTGCACCTCGTCCCACTCGGTGACGTTGGCGGAGTTCAGCGTGGCGGCCTTGACGCCCGCTCGCTGCGCGGAGGCCACTTGGTTGCGCATGAGCGCGAGCAGCGGGGACACCAGCACCGTCGGCCCGGCCCCGCGCGCCCGCAGCAGGGCGGTCGCGACGAAGTACACGGCCGACTTGCCCCACCCGGTGCGCTGCACGACGAGCGCGCGCCGGTGGTCGCTCACCAGCGCGTCGATCGCCCGCCACTGGTCGTCCCGCAGCCGTGCGTCCTCCCGGCCGACGAGCCGGCGCAGCACGGCCTCCGCCTCCTCGCGCAGGGCGGCGCGCTCGGCCGCGTCGGGTCCGGTCGGGGCGTTCTGGTCCACGGAAGTCATCGCCCCCGACCCTAGCCACCGCCGCCGACACCCCGCCGCCCCGCGGGCGCCGCCTGTGGACGACCGGCGTCCCGGGGCCGCAGCGCGGATACGATCGCCCGGTGACCGCACCCGACACCGCCCCCCAGGCCGCGCGGCCCGTGCTGCCGGTGCGCCCCGAGCTGGCCGGCGAGGTGCCCTACGGCGCCCCGCAGCTCGACGTGCCGGTGCTGCTCAACGTCAACGAGAACCCCTACCCACCGTCGCCGCAGGTCGTCGCGGACATCGCCGCCGCCGTGGCGGAGGCGGCGCACGGGCTGAACCGGTACCCCGACCGCGAGTTCCTCGGCCTGCGCGGCGACCTGGCCGACTACCTCGCGGTCGAGTCGGGGGTCCGCGTCGCGCCCGAGCAGGTGTGGGCGGCCAACGGGTCGAACGAGGTCATGCTGCACCTGCTGCAGGCGTTCGGCGGCCCCGGCCGCACGGCGCTCTCGTTCGCGCCGACGTACTCGATGTACCCGGAGTACGCGCGCGACACGCACACCCGCTGGGTCGCGGGCCGGCGCACCGAGCAGTTCGACGTCGACCCGGTGGAGGCCCGCGCGCTCATCGCCCGCGAGACGCCGTCCGTCGTGCTGCTCACCAGCCCGAACAACCCGACCGGCACCGCGCTGGAGCTCGACACGGTGCGCGAGGTGCTCGCGGCCGCGGCCGAGGTGCCGGGCGGCTGCGTGGTCGTCGTCGACGAGGCCTACGGGGAGTTCCGCCGGGAGGGCGTCGAGTCGGCGCTGACCCTGCTCGCGGACCACCCGCACCTGGCGGTCAGCCGCACGATGTCGAAGGCGTTCGGCCTGGCCGGCGCGCGCGTCGGCTACCTGGCCGCGTCGCGGGAGCTGGTGGACGCGCTGCGCGTGGTCCGGCTGCCGTACCACCTGTCCGCGGTGACCCAGGCGACCGCTCGCGCCGCGCTGCGGCACGCGCCGGAGCTCATGGCCCAGGTCGGCTCGCTGCGGGCCGAGCGGGACCAGCTCGTGCTCGACCTGCGCGACCGCGGGCTGCGCGTCGCGGAGTCCGACGCGAACTTCGTGCTGTTCCAGGTCGGCGAGAACCGGCACGAGGTCTGGCAGGGTCTGCTGGACCGGGGCGTGCTGATCCGCGAGGTCGGCCCGGAAGGATGGCTGCGGGTGTCGGTCGGCACCCCGGAGGAGACCGCGGCGTTCACCGCCGCGCTGTGGGAGGTGCTGGGGATTTGAGCACGACGGACGGCGGGCGCACCGCCCGGGTCGAGCGCACGACGAGCGAGTCCAGCGTCGTCGTCGAGGTCGACCTGGACGGCACGGGGCGCACGGAGATCAGCACCACGGTGCCGTTCTACGACCACATGCTCACCGCGCTGGGCAAGCACTCGCTCATCGACCTGACCGTCCGGGCGACCGGCGACACGCACATCGACGCGCACCACACCGTCGAGGACGTCGCGATCTGCCTGGGCGAGGCGCTGCGCGCCGCGCTCGGCGACAAGCGGGGCATCGCGCGGTTCGGCGACGCCACCGTGCCGCTGGACGAGGCGCTGGCGCAGGCCGTCGTCGACGTGTCCGGCCGCCCGTACCTCGTGCACTCCGGCGAGCCCGAGGGCCAGGAGTACCACCTGATCGGCGGGCACTTCACCGGCTCGCTGACCCGGCACGTGCTGGAGTCGATCGCGCACCACGCCGCATTCGGCATGCACGTCCGCGTGCTGGCCGGCCGCGACCCGCACCACATCGTGGAGGCGCAGTTCAAGGCGCTGGCGCGTGCGCTCCGGTTCGCGGTCGCGCTGGACCCGCGGGTCGACGGCATCCCGAGCACGAAGGGCGCCCTGTGACCGCGGGGACGCCGGACGGGCCCGGACGCCCGGAGGACGACGACCTCGGCTTCGAGATCCCCGACGACCTGTCGGGGCTCGACGGCCTGGACCCGGCGCCCGCGGAGCCGGCGGGGCCCGCCGCGCAGGCCGACGACGCGTCGACGGTCGAGGTCCCCGACGACCTCGCGGGGCTGGAGGCCGCGGCCGCCGAGCCCGACGAGCCGGTCGTCGCGATCGTCGTCACCCAGGTCGCGGGCGCGAAGCCGCTGGCCGCCGCGTGCTCGCTCGCGGGGGTCGACGTCGACGCCGTGCCGTCGCCCGTGGGGGCGCTCGCGGTCCTGCGGCACACGGCGGACGCCGCCGGGACCGCCGAGGCCGCGGCCGCGATCTCCCGGATGCTGCGCACGTCGCCGGTGATCCTGCTGGACCGCCGCGCGGGCCGCATCGCCGCCAGCCGCTGGTCGGCGGGGGAGAAGGAGGACGACCTCGCCGCCGGCCTCGTGCTCTCCGGCGCGCCCGACCTGCTCGACGACCTGCTGGTCGGCGGGAAGCCGGTCGGTGAGGTCCCGGGCGTGGAGACGAGCGTGGGCATGTCGCGGTGGGCCGCGATGCGCGCGCTGTCCGCCGGCGGACGTCGCCGCAGGGACTGACGCCCACGTCACGTCCCGCGCACCGGACGCGGGACGGCCGGTCCGGCGCGCGCCCGGTAGCCTGGGAGGCGTGCCCAGCCAGCCTCGTGTCGTCGTCCTGGACTACGGATTCGGGAACGTCCGCTCGGCCGTGCGCGCCCTCGAGCGGGTCGGCGCCCAGGTCGAGCTGACGTCCGACGCGCAGCACGCCGGGGAGGCCGACGGGCTCGTCGTCCCGGGCGTCGGTGCGTTCGCGGCCGTGATGGCGGGGCTGCGCGGGGTGCGCGGCGAGCAGATCGTGGACCGGCGGCTCGCCGGCGGCCGGCCCGTGCTCGGCATCTGCGTCGGCATGCAGGTCATGTTCGACCGCGGCGACGAGCACGGCGTCGAGACCGAGGGCCTCGGCGAGTGGCCCGGCACCGTCGACCGGCTCGAGGCCGAGGTCGTCCCGCACATGGGCTGGTCCACGGTCGACGCGCCCGAGGGGACCCGGCTGTTCGCCGGCATCGAGGACGAGCGGTTCTACTTCGTGCACTCGTACGCCGCCCGCAGCTTCCCGCTGTCCGAGCAGGTCGACACCGACCGGCTGACCCCGCCGCTGGTGACGTGGTCCGAGCACGGCGGGCGGTTCGTCGCCGCTGTCGAGAACGGCCCGCTCGCCGCCACCCAGTTCCACCCGGAGAAGTCCGGGGACGCCGGCGCCCAGCTGCTCGAGAACTGGGTCGGCTCGCTCGACTGACCGGCCGCGCCGCCACCGGCGCGCCGCCCGCACCCCCGCACGCCCCCGAACGAGGAGACCCATGTCCGACCGTCTGCAGCTCCTGCCCGCCGTCGACGTCGCCGACGGCCAGGCCGTCCGCCTCGTCCAGGGCGAGGCCGGCTCGGAGACCTCCTACGGCGACCCGCTCGCCGCGGCGCTCGACTGGCAGGCCGGCGGCGCGGAGTGGATCCACCTCGTCGACCTGGACGCCGCGTTCGGCCGGGGGTCGAACGCCGCGCTGCTCGCCGACGTCGCGCAGGTGCTGTCGGGCAAGGGCGTCAAGGTCGAGCTGTCGGGCGGCATCCGCGACGACGCCTCGCTGGAGCGCGCGCTCGCGACCGGCGCCGCCCGGGTCAACCTCGGCACCGCCGCGCTGGAGGACCCGGACTGGACCGCCGACGCCATCGCGCGGCACGGCGACGCCATCGCGGTCGGCCTGGACGTGCGCGGCACCACGCTCGCCGCCCGCGGCTGGACCCGCGAGGGCGGCGACCTCTGGGAGGTCCTTGCCCGCCTCGACGCGGTCGGCTGCTCCCGGTACGTCGTCACCGACGTGACCAAGGACGGCACGCTGCGCGGCCCCAACGTCGACCTGCTCCGCGAGGTGTGCGCGCGCACCGACGCGCCGGTCGTCGCGTCCGGCGGCATCTCGTCGCTCGACGACCTGCGGGTGCTGCGCGAGCTGGTCCCGGTGGGTGTCGAGGGCGCCATCGTCGGCAAGGCCCTGTACGCGGGCGCGTTCACGCTGCCCGAGGCCCTGGACGTCGCCGGCCGCCCGTGACCGGGCGCGAGCTGCCGCCGACCTCGGCGTTCGCCGGGGACGACGGCAGCGCCGACCCCACGGTCGCGGCGGCGCTGACCGCGCTGGGGGACGGCAGCGGGTCGCTCGCGGCCGTCGTGGAGGCTCTGGCGGGCACCCGGGTGCTGGTACCGGTGCTGGCCGAGCTCGAGGCGGCCGAGACCGTCCAGGTCGGCGGGCACGCGCACACCGTCGACAAGGAGGCGTCCGCCGGCATCGTGGCGCTGCAGGCCCCCGACGGCCGGACGGCGCTGCCGGTGTTCTCGTCCGTCGCGACGATGGCGGCCTGGCGGCGCGAGGCGCGGCCGGTGCCGACCGACGTGGTCCGCGCGGCGTTGTCCGTGGTGAGCGAGGGCTGGGAGCTCGTGGTGCTCGACCCGGGCGGCCCGGTCACGGCGCTGCTGCCGCGGCCGGCCGTGTGGGCGCTGGCGCAGCAGCAGCCGTGGCGACCGGCGGTGCTGGCGGGCGACGGCGGCGAGGCCGCGGGCGGCGGGATCGGGGACCAGGTCGGCGCGGCCACCGGGGGAGCGGGCGACGTCGGCACCCGCGTCGTCGACCCCGAGGTGCGTGCGGCAGTCCGCGCCGCCGTTCTGGGCGCGGTGCCGTCGGGTCCCGCGTCCGACCCGGGCGGGGAGCGTGGCTCCGCGTCCGACGCGCCGGGCGGGCGGTCGTGGTTCCGGCGCCGCCGTCCCGAGCGGGCCGCGGCCCCGGCACCCGCTCCCGCCGCGAACCCCGTGGTCGACGTGGACGCGGTCCCGGGCGCCAGGGCCGAGGTGGCCGTCGTGCTCACGCTCGTCCCGGGCCTCGACCGCCCGACCCTGGACGGCGTGCTGCGCCGGGTCGGCGAGGCGCTGGCCGCGGACGACACGGTCACCCAGCGGGTCGACTCCCTCGAGGTCCGCCTCCGCTGACGGCCCGCCCCGCGTGCCGAGGGGGTAGCCGACGCGTCGAGCGGGTAGTCGGCGGGTACTCGCTCGACGCGTCGGTTGCTCGCTCGCGGCCGGACACCCTGCCGGTCAGTGCCAGAGGCGCCGGCGGCGGCGGAGGGACCAGGCCAGCGCGACCGTCGCGACCGCGCCGACGACCTGGCCGCCCAGGATGATGCGGTTCAGGTCGAGCGCCGGCTGCCAGTGCGCGCCGTCGTCGTCGACCACGAACACCCCGAGCGGCTTGACCCGCGTGGCGTAGCCGCCCGCGTCGGCCGCGCCGACGCCGCGACCCCCGGGCCGCCCGGTGCCGAACGGCCACAGCGGCCCGCGCAGGAACGGCAGCCGACCGCCGTGGCCGGGACCGCCGTGCCAGCCCTCGCGACCCGGTCCGTGCGGCCAGCCGCCCCCACGGCCCGCCCACGCGACGGGCCCACCGGGTCCGTCGGCGCCGCCGCCCGCGCTCCCGACCGCCCCGGCCGGCGCGCCCGGGTCGGACCGCGTCCACGGCCCGTCCTCGGGGGCCGGGGCCTCGGCGTGCGCGCCGCGCCCGGTGCCCTCCGCGGCGTCCGTCCCGGTCCCGCCGCCCGCCGCCCCGGGTCCCCCGTCGCCGCCGTGCGAACGGGGCCCGCCCGGCTCCTCGGGGCCGTCGCCGTCCGCCGGTGCGTCGCCGCCCTCGCCCGGACCCGGCGTCCCGGCGCCGGGACCGCCCGGCCCGCCGTGACCGCCGCGGATCCCGACCCGCGCGTCCGCGTGCGCGCCCGCGACGCCGTGCCAGCCCATCACCTTCGCCACCGGCACGACGAGGGTGCTGCCGTGCTCGTACGGCTCCCCGAACACGCGCCGCACGGAGATGATGTCGCTCGCCGCCCGGGTGAGGCCGGGCAGGTCGGGGTGGGTCTCGTCGGTCATCGTCGTCCTCCTCGGTGGGTGTCCGTGCGACCCACCGTGGCACGGCGGGTCGCACGCCCACCAGGGGTCGCGCGAGGTCAGCCCGAGGTGCAGGAGGCGCTGGCGGTGAACGCCGCCTCGTCGTCGAGGAGCTGGCGCAGGGTGCTGACCGGGACCACGAAGCTCTGCCCGGTCGAGTTCTTCGCGTACACGACGCCGACCACGCGGCCCGCGGCGTCGAGCACCGCGGAGCCGGAGCTGCCGGGCTCGACCTCGGCGTTGGTGACGAGCACCTGGCCGAGGTTCTCGTTGAGCGGGTCGGTGGTCGCGCCGATGACCTGCCCGCTCGTCACGGTGAGCTGGCCGCCCTGCGGGTAGCCCACGACCGTGACCTCGTCGCCGGGGTCCGGGTCGGCGTCGGCCAGGCCGGGCGCGGACGGCAGCGGGTCGGCGGTGCGGACGACCGCGAGGTCCGCCAGCGCCGCGGTCGAGGACGCGGTCACCGCGACGTCCCGGCCGTCGTACGTGCTGAGCTGGAGGTCGGCGGAGTCGGCGACCACGTGCCGGTTCGTGATGAGGGTGGTCTCGTCGATCGCGAAGCCCGACCCGGTCGACAGCGAGTTGCACCCGACGTTCCGGATCCGTACCGCCATCCGCTGCGCGGCGTCGAAGCCGTCGGGGGACAGGTTGCCGGACGACGACGGCGTGGGCACCGGCGCGCTCGACGGCACCAGGTCGGTCGGCACCGGGCCGGGCATCGACGGCAGCACCCCGCATCCGGCGAGCAGGAGGACGGCCGCGGCGCCGACGACGGCGCGGCGGGCGGTCGGGCGGATCACCCGGTCGCCCCGGCGGCGAGCTGGCGCTGCAGCTCGGTGTTGGCGACGGTCGCCGCGTTGCACACGCCCTGGACGTCGCTCTTGAACCGCTGCAGGTCCGCCGGGTCGTACGCGGCCGCGTCCTCGAGGTAGGTGATGAGCTGGTTCTGCGCGTCGATGCAGGTCGACAGCGCGGACGCGACGTTCGCCGCGGCCTGCGAGATGCGCTCCTGGTAGTCGACGAGCTGACGCTGGACCTCGCGGTCGTCGCCGACCTGGGCCTTCTCGTCGGCGAGCTGGGTGATCCGGCTCTGCGCGGTGGTCAGCTGCTCGTTCACCGCGGCGAGCTCCGCGAGCGTCCCGTCGTGCTGGGTGCGGAGCGTGGCGAGCTCGGTACCGATGGTGCGACCCTGCGCCTCGATCCCGGCGGCGTACTCCTCGTACCGGACGGTCCGCACCCAGAGGTAGGACGCCAGCGCGGTGACGAGGACCAGCAGCACCGACAGGATCACGACGGCCCACGGCCGGCGGCGGTGCCGGGGCTCGGGCGGCGGCGCCAGGTGGCTGTGCTCGGGGTGCCGCCCGGCCGGGCGGTCGTCGGGGTGCGTCGCGGGGTGCTCGACCGGCGTCGCGTCGTCGGGACGGGTGGCGGTGTCCGGCCACGACGAGGGCCCGGCCGGCCGCGGCGGGCCGATCGGGTCGTGCGGCCCGGTGGCAGACGTCACGTCACCACCTTACGGGGAGTCGGCGTCGGCCGGATCCGACGTGGGACGGAACGGGGTGGTGGACGTCACGCCGTCGCGCGCGCCCGGACGGCCGAATCCTGTCGTCCGACAGGCGGGCGGCGGGCGACAATCCTGAGCGTGTCCCTCGCCCCCTACGGCCGCCTGCTGCGGCTGCCCGGTGTCCTGCCCCTGGTCCTCGTCTCGTTCGTGGCGCGCATCCCGCACGCGATGACCGGCGTGGTGCTCACGCTGCACGTCGTCGGCCCCCTCGGCCTCGGCTACGCGCGGGCCGGGCTGGTGGCCGCCGCGATGACCGTGGGCGTGGCGATCGGCTCGCCGTGGCGCGGCCGCCGGGTCGACCGGCTGGGCCTGCGCCGGGCGCTGCTGCCGTCGGTGGTCGTGGAGTCGGCTGTGTGGCTGGTCGCGCCGCGGCTGGGCTACGAGGCGCTGCTCGTCGCCGCCGTGGTCGCGGGCGTGTTCCTGGTGCCGGTGTTCTCCGTCGTGCGCCAGTCGCTGGCCGTGCTCGTGCCGCCGGAGCAGCAGCGCACGGCCTACGCCCTCGACTCCGTGGGCACCGAGATGACCTTCATGCTCGCGCCGACGCTCGGCGTGCTCGTGGCGACCCAGGTGTCGACGACCGCCGCGCTCACCCTCGTCGGGGTCGCGACGGTCGCGGCCGGCCTGCTGCTCATGTGGTTCGACCCGCCGACCCGGTCGCCCGAGGGCACGGTGCCCGACGCGGTCGCGGACGGGGGTCGCCGGCCGCGGCTGCTGACGCCCGGCCTGCTCGTGGTCCTGGCCGCGGCGTCCGCCGCCGCGCTCATCCTCAACGGGACGGACGTCGGCATCGTCGCCGCGCTCGAGGGCTGGGAGCGGGAGACCGCCGTCGGCTGGATGATCGCGCTGTGGTGCGTCGGCTCCGTCGTCGGCGGCCTGGTCTACGGCGCGCAGAAGCGGGAGCTGCACCCGCTCGCCCTCGTCGCGCTGCTCGGCGCCGCCACCGTGCCCGCCGCGTTCGCGCAGACGCAGTGGCAGCTCGCGCTCGCCGTCGTCGTGGCGGGCCTGCCGTGCGCGGCGAGCCTGTCGGCGATCAACGCGTCGCTGGTCCGGATGGTCCCGGAGCACCGGCGCGGCGAGATCATGGGCTGGAGCGGCACCGCGAACACCGTCGGCGCGGCGCTGGGCGCCCCGGTCGTCGGCGCGGTGATCGACTCGACGGGCCCGGGCGGCGGGTTCGCGGCCGCGGGCGGGGTGGGGCTGCTGCTGTCGGTGCTCGGGCTGGCCGTGCTGACGGTCGTGCGCCGGCGGAACGCGGGTCGGCGGGCGGCCGTCGCGGCCGGGCTCGGCGGGGCGCCCGCGGGGGTCGTCTCGGCGCCGTCGCCCGAGCCGGCACCGGCGTCCGAGCCGGCGTCGCGGACCGAACCCACGGCGTCGTCACCCGCGGAGCGGGTCGTCCCGACGCCCGCGCCCGGAGGCGCCGACGACGTGCCGGTGCGCCCGTCGCCGGTCGACCCGGCCCCGGAGCCGACGCCGCGCTGACCCGCCACGAACGACGACGCCGAGCCTCCGTCTCGTGCCTGTCCCGCGAGGGCGGGCGACAGGCGCGGACCGGAGACCCGGCGGGTCGGCGCGGGGGCGTCAGGACACGTAGCCCGTGAACTTCTCGCCCGGGCCCTCGCCCGGGGCGTCCGGGAACGGGCTGGCCTCGCGGAACGCCAGCTGGAGCGACCGGAGCCCGTCGCGCAGCGAGCGGGCGTGCTGGTTGCCGATGTCCGGCGCCGAGGCCGTCACCAGCGCGGCGAGCGCGGTGATCAGCTTCCGGGCCTCGTCGAGGTCCAGGTAGTCGCGGCCGGCGTGCTCGTCGGTGTCGGGGGACAGGCCGCACTTGACGGCGGCGGCGCTCATCAGGTGCACGGCGGCGGTGGTGATGACCTCGACCGCCGCCACGTCGGCGATGTCGCGGGTGGCGGTCGTGGGGTCCGGGGTCTCGCTCATGGCGCCGATCCTCTCATCGTGCGGGTCGTCCGCCGGGTCGACCGCCGGGTCGACCGTCGGGACGACCGCCGGGACGACGACGGGCGCGGCCGGAGCGAGTGCCGGCCGCGCCCGTCGTGGGGTGCTGCGGGGCGGCCGGCTGGGGGACCGGCCGCCCCGCGGGGGGTCAGGCGACGGGCGTGCTCGCGGTGGCGGGCTCGCCGTTCTCGACCGGCGCCGTGCCCTGGAGCGCGGCGGCCAGCGCGGCGCCGAGGCCGGCGTCGACGTTCGTCCAGTACTGGATCGCGCGGGCGCGGATGACGTCGCTCTTCACCGCGCCGACGTGGCCGGTGATGGTCTCCAGGAACCGGGCGCGCGCGGCGTCGTCGAACACCTCGCGGTACAGCGTGCCGGCCTGGCCCCAGTCGTCGTCCTCGGGGTGCAGGGTCGCGGCGCTGCGCACGAGCTCGCCGTCCGCCTCCCAGCCGGCCGACTCCGCGGCGCGGGCCGGGTCGGCCGCCGGGCCGCCGACCGAGTTCGGCGCGTAGACCGGGACCTCGGGCGCGTCGAAGTGGTAGCGCGCCGCGCCGTCCTTCGAGTACGAGTGCACCTCGGACTTCGGCGCGTTCACCGGGAGCTGCGCGTGGTTGGTGCCGACGCGGTACCGGTGGGCGTCCGCGTAGGAGAAGATCCGCGCGAGCAGCATCTTGTCGGGGCTGGTCGCGATGCCCGGGACGAAGTTGCTCGGCGCGAACGTCGCCTGCTCGATCTGCGCGAAGTAGTTCTCCGGGTTGCGGTTGAGCTCCATCACGCCGACCTCGATCAGCGGGTAGTCCGCGTGCGGCCAGACCTTCGTGAGGTCGAACGGGTTGAACCGGTAGGCCTTGGCGTCCTCGTACGGCATGACCTGCACCGACAGGGTCCAGCGCGGGAACTCGCCCTCGGCGATGTGCTCGAACAGGTCGCGGATGTGGTGGTCGGCGTCCGAGCCGGCGAGCTGCGCGGCCTCGTCGGCGGTCAGGTTGTCGATGCCCTGCTGGGACGTGAAGTGGTACTTGACCCAGAACCGCTCGCCGGCCGCGTTGATCCACTGGTAGGTGTGCGAGCCGAAGCCGTCCATCGTCCGCCAGGAGCGCGGCAGGCCGCGGTCGCCCATCAGCCAGGTGACCTGGTGCGCCGACTCGGGGGACAGCGACCAGAAGTCCCACTGCATGTCGTTGTCGCGCAGGTTCGAGCCGGGCAGGCGCTTCTGCGAGCGGATGAAGTCGGGGAACTTGATCCCGTCGCGCAGGAAGAACACCGGGGTGTTGTTGCCGACGAGGTCGTAGTTGCCCTCGGACGTGTAGAACTTCAGCGCGAAGCCGCGGGGGTCGCGCCAGGTGTCGGGGGAGCCGTGCTCGCCGGCGACGGAGGAGAACCGCGCCAGCATCTCGGTCTCGACGCCCGGCTGGAACAGCGCCGCGCGGGTGTACCGGCTGACGTCGCCCGTGGTGGTGAACGTGCCGAAGGCGCCGCCGCCCTTGGCGTGCACCACGCGCTCCGGGACCCGCTCGCGGTTGAACTGCGCCAGCTTCTCGACCAGGTAGTGGTCGTGCAGGACGATCGGGCCGTCGGCGCCGACGGACTGCGAGTGCGCGTCGGACGCCACGGGGGCGCCGGAGTTGGTGGTCGTCGGGTGGACCTGGGTCACGGGGGTGTCCTTCCGGGTCGTCGGCAGGCCGGTCGAGGGCGTGCCGGGGGCCGGTCGGGCGGGGTCGCCCGACCGGGAGTCGTGGGGTGGTCGGTGGTGCGAGGAGGTCGGGCCGGGGCGGCGGCTCGCCGGCGGGGCTGCGGTCAGTCGGTCGCGCGGCTGCGGCAGTCGGGGCACAGGCCCCAGAAGGTGACCTCGGCCGTCTCGACGGTGAAGCCGGACGTCGAGCTGGGGACGAGGCAGGGCGCCTCGCCGATGACGCAGTCGACGTCGTCGACCGCGCCGCACGAGCGGCACACCACGTGGTGGTGGTTGTCGCCCACCCGGCGCTCGTACCGGGCCGGGTGCCCGGCCGGCTCGATGCGCCGCAGGATGCCCACGTCGGTCAGCGCGTGCAGGACGTCGTAGACCGCCTGCACGGAGACCGTCGGGAGCGCCTCCCGGGCGCGCCGGAGCACGGCCTCCGCGTCCGCGTGCGGCAGGTCGGCGACGGCACCGAGCACGGCGAGCCGGGGAGCCGTCACACGCAGGCCGCGGGCGCGGAGCAGCTCGGCCGGGTCGGTCGCGTGGTCGGCGGTGCGGCCCGCTTCGTGCGGGTGACCGGCGGTCGACGCGACGCCGGGTGCGGCGGGTGCGTGCTGGTCGACGGGCATGGCGCCACCCTGACACGTTTTCTGGAACTGTTCAAGCAGGGATCTGACGGAATGTCACGTCGGGGTGGGTCGCCGGGGTGACGCGGGGAACAGGCAGGGGTGGCCTGGTGTTCTGGTAGAGTCATTCACGACTGGCCTGGGTCGACGTGTGTCACCGCTTCACCGCGGGGGCGTCCGGCGGCCCGGGTGCACAAGTGGAGGCCACTCCCACCTGAGTCCCGACCGCCCGGTCCGCCGGCAGCAGGGTCCAGGTTCCCGGTCCAGGTCACGATCCCCTCGCGGGGGACGTGGCCCGACGGCGCACCGTCCCGACGGGTGCCGTGGATCGTGTCGGCCCTCCACCTGTGCTCAGGTGCGAGGGCCTTCCTCGTTCCTGGAGGTCACCCACTTCGACTTCGAGGAGCACCACATCAGCGAGCCCCGCATCAACGATCGGATCCGCGTCGCCGAGGTCCGCCTGGTCGGCCCGAACGGCGAGCAGGTCGGCATCGTCCGCGTGGAGGACGCGCTGCGCCTGGCCCAGGACGCCGACCTCGACCTCGTGGAGGTCGCGCCGGACGCCCGCCCGCCCGTCTGCAAGATCATGGACTACGGCAAGTTCAAGTACGAAGCAGACATGAAGGCCCGCGAGGCCCGGCGGAACCAGAGCAACACGGTTCTCAAGGAGATCCGCTTCCGGCTCAAGATCGACCCGCACGACTACGGCACCAAGAAGGGCCACGTCGAGCGGTTCCTGTCGGCCGGCGACAAGGTCAAGGTCATGATCATGTTCCGCGGTCGCGAGCAGTCGCGCCCGGAGATGGGTGTGCGCCTGCTGCAGCGCCTCGCTGCGGACGTCGAGGAGCTCGGCTTCATCGAGAGCATGCCGAAGCAGGACGGCCGCAACATGATCATGGTGCTCGGCCCGACCAAGAAGAAGGCCGAGCAGAAGAACGAGCAGCGCCGGGCCCGTGCCCAGCGCGAGCCGCTTCCCGAGGCCCCCGAGGTCGAGGAGACGGAGACGGACGCTGCCGTGGAGACGGCCGCGCCGGCCGCCGCCGCGCCCGCTGCCGCCCCGGCTCCGGCCGCTGCCCCGGCTCCGGCCGCCGAGCCCGCCCCGGCGGCTGCTCCGGCTCCCGCCGCTGCTCCGGCTCCGGCCGCCGCGCCGCGTCCGCAGACCGCGCCGAAGCCGGCGTCGGCCCCGCGTCCGTCGGCCGCTCCCCGGCCGGCCGCCGCGCCGAAGCCCGCCACCGCCCCGAAGCCGGCCTCGCGGCCGACCTCGACCCCCCGCCCGACCCCCGGCTCCTCGGCCGGGTCGACGGCGGCGCCGGCCGCGCGGCCCACCCCGCGCCCGGCACCGACCCCGCGCCCGTCGGCGCGACCGGCCCCCCGCGGCCAGTCGTCCGGCGGCACCGGGAACGCCTGACCTGCACCGACACGCTCGGACCCCACCGGGACCGGACGGACGAGTCGCGCCCCGGCGCGATGCGACGACAAGGAGAGACGGCAGCCATGCCGAAGAACAAGACGCACTCCGGTGCGAAGAAGCGCTTCCGGATCACCGGGAGCGGCAAGGTCATGCGCGAGCAGGCCAACGCGCGTCACCTGTTCGAGCACAAGTCGAGCCGTCGCACGCGTCGCCTCGCCTCGGACCAGGTCGTCTCCGCGGCCGACGCCCCCAAGATCAAGAAGCTGCTCGGCAAGTGACCCGTCGGCGCGCGAGCGCCGCGGTCCGCAGCCGACCCGATAACGAAGCAAGGAGCATCACGTGGCACGCGTGAAGCGGGCGGTCAACGCCCAGAAGAAGCGCCGGGCGACCCTCGAGCGGGCCTCCGGCTACCGCGGTCAGCGGTCGCGCCTGTACCGCAAGGCCAAGGAGCAGGTCACCCACTCCCTGGTCTACGCCTACCGCGACCGCAAGGCGCGCAAGGGCGACTTCCGCAAGCTGTGGATCCAGCGGATCAACGCGGCTGCGCGCGAGCAGGGCCTGACCTACAACCGCCTCATCCAGGGCCTCAAGGCCGCTGGGGTCGAGGTCGACCGTCGCGTGCTGGCCGACCTGGCCGTCACCGACGTCGCGGCGTTCAACGCCCTGGTGCAGGTCGCCAAGGACGCGCTGCCGGCCGACGTGAACGCGCCGAAGGCCGCCGCCTGACGCTCGTCGTCACCGCGACGCGCGCGGCCTGACCGCGCGCACGCACTCCTCAGGACCCCCGGGAGCCGACAGGCCCCGGGGGTCCTGCGCGTCCGGGGGCCCGGCGGCGGGCGCGGCGGCGGCCGGGCCGACCCGTCCTGCACCCAGCGGGCAGCCGACACGTCGAGCGAGCAGTCGGCGACTGCTCGCTCGACGTGTCCACTGCTCGCTCGGTGCGCGTGAGGTCGCCGCTCGGTGCGCGTGAGGTCGCCGCTCGGTGCGCGTGAGGTCGCCGCTCGGTGCGCGTGAGGTCGCCGCGCAGGGGCCCGCGCCCAGCGCTGCCGTCACCGGCGCGCCGGCGCCCGCTCGGGCGCGCCGCGGCCACGCCGCCGCGTGCGGGAGGATGGAGCCGTGTCCCGCACCGCACCCGACGGCCCCGCCGCCGCACGCCCCCCGATGACCAACCCGCACGCCGACCGCGTCAAGGCCGTGCGGGCGCTCGGCACCCGGTCCGGGCGTCGCCGCGCCGGGCGGTACGCCGTCGAGGGCCCCCAGGCCGTGCGCGAGGTGGTGCGCTGGGCGCCGCGCACCGTCCGGGACGTGTACCTCACCGCGGAGGCCGCGGACCGGTACGCCGAGATCGTCGCCGACGCGGAGGCTGTCGGCCTGCACGTGCACCTCGGGGACGCGGCCGTGCTCGACGCGATGTCGCCGGACGCGCAGGGCGTCCTCGCCGTCGCCGACCTGCCCGAGGCCGCCCGTGCCGCCGCGCGGGACGGGGTGCCCGTCGGGCCGCTGGGTGCCGACGCGCTCGCCGCCGTGCTCGCCGCGCGGCCCCGGCTGGTGGCGGTGCTGGCGCAGGTGCGCGACCCCGGGAACGCGGGCACGGTCATCCGGGTCGCGGACGCGGCGGGCGCGGACGCGGTCGTCGTGGCGGGGGACAGCGTCGAGACGACGAACCCGAAGGTCGTGCGCTCGACGGCCGGCTCGCTGTTCCACCTGCCGGTCGTGTCGGGGGTGTCGGTCGCGGACGCGGTCGACGCGCTGCGGGCGGCGGGTCTCGCGGTGCTGGCGGCGGACGGCACGGGCGACCTCGACCTGGACGACCTGCAGGACGCCGCCGCGGTGGCGGGCGCCGCGGCCGAGCCGTCCCCCGGGGCCGACGACGCCGGTCCCGCCGACCTGCGCGCCGCGACGGCGTGGCTGTTCGGCAACGAGGCCTGGGGCCTGCCGCCGGCGGACCGCGACCGCGCGGACGCCGTCGTGCGGGTGCCGCTGCGCGGGCGCGCCGAGTCCCTCAACCTCGGCACCGCCGCGGCGGTCTGCCTCTACGCCTCGTCCCGCGCCCACCGCTGACCGGGCGCCGCGTGTGCCGCGCGCGCCACGTGCACCCGGGAGCGGAAGGTCTGGCCGGAGACACCCCCGGCGTGTCCGGCCAGACCTTCCACCCGGCCGATCGGCCCACCTACCCGCCCACCCACCCGGCCCCGCCGCACGGCATGCTGGACCGATGCGCGTCTTCGCCGCCCTCTGGCCCACCCCCGAGGTGCGCCGGCACCTGGCCGCCTCGCTCGTCACCGCCGTCGGCGTCGACGCGGAGACCGCCCCTGGCCGGTCGCCCGACGGCGTGCGCTGGACGCCCGCCGAGAACTGGCACGTGACGCTGGCGTTCTACGGCGAGGTCGGCGAGGGGCGCGCGGAGCTGCTCGCGGAGCACCTCGCCGGGGTGGCGGCGGACGGGCTGCCGTTCGACCTGGAGCTCACCGGCGCCGGCGTGTTCGCGCACCGCACCCTCTGGGCCGGCGTGGGCGGGGACGTTGCGGCGGTGCAGGGCCTGGTCGCCGGCTGCCGGGAGGCGGGCGACGCGGTCGGCGCGCGCCAGGACGACCGCGTCCGGTCCCGCCCGCACGTCACGCTCGGCCGGGTGGCCCCGCCGCGCGGCGGGACCCGG
This sequence comes from Cellulomonas sp. Y8, assembly GCF_008033115.1. Taxonomy (NCBI): domain Bacteria; kingdom Bacillati; phylum Actinomycetota; class Actinomycetes; order Micrococcales; family Cellulomonadaceae; genus Cellulomonas; species Cellulomonas sp. Y8. The sequence continues at coordinate 339,898 of NZ_CP041203.1, read as the reverse complement.
CGCCGGGACCGCGCGTCGCGGGCCCCGGACCCGGGCGACCTCCTGGTGCACGCGCTCGCCGTCTACCGCGGGCCGCGGTGGCCGGTGACGGAGCTGGTCCTGGCGGAGTCGCTCCCCGGGGAGGGCCGCGCCGGCGGGCCGCTGTACCGGCCGCTCGGCGCCTGGCCCCTGGGCGGGACCGCGCGCCCGGCGTCCTGAGCCGCGACCGCCGCGCGCCCCCGAGCGCCGCGCCCCCGAGCGCCCCGCCCCGCCGGCGTCCCAGCGCCCCGGAAACCGCCCCGCAGCGCCCCGGCCCCTGTGGCACGATGGCGGGCATGACCTCCGCCCGCAGCCTCGGCCGCCGATTTCCCGGGCCCGTTCCCGGGCCGCGGCGCTGAGAGGCGCGGCACCAGGTCCCGTCCGGCGCCACGGCGCGGACGGTCCCGAGGCCCCGGAGCGGGCGCCACTAGACTCGCCCGTCGGCCGGCCCGTCGCGCGCGCCCCGCGCGCCTGACGCACGCCGACCCGCCGCTCCACCCGCAGAGAAGGCTCGGATGACCACGCCCGACACACCCCTGAACCCCCTGGACGCCGACGCCGTCGGCCGCGCCCTCGACGACGCCCTGGCGGCCGTCGCGGCGGCCGGCGACCTCGACGCCCTCAAGTCCGCGCGGCTCGCGCACACCGGCGAGCGCAGCCCGCTGGCGCTTGCGAACCGCGCGATCGGCGGCCTGGCCCCGGCGGACAAGGCCGTCGCCGGCAAGGCGCTCGGCCAGGCCCGCGGCCGGCTGAACGCCGCGATCGCGGCCCGCGAGGAGGTGCTCGCCGCGGAGCGCGACGCGCGCGTCCTCGTCGAGGAGGCCGTCGACGTCACGCTCCCGTCCGACCGCACCCCGCGCGGAGCCCGGCACCCGCTGGAGCTGCTCCAGGAGCGCATCGCCGACGTGTTCGTCGCGATGGGCTGGGAGATCGCGGAGGGCCCCGAGGTCGAGGCCGAGTGGTTCAACTTCGACGCCCTGAACTTCGGCCCGGACCACCCCGCGCGCCAGATGCAGGACACGTTCTACGTCGCGGCGCCCGAGGGTGAGCCGGACCCGCACCTGGTGCTGCGCACGCACACCTCGCCGGTGCAGGCCCGCAGCCTGCTGGAGCGGGGCGTGCCGCTGTACGTCGCGTGCCCGGGCCGGGTGTTCCGCACCGACGAGCTCGACGCGACGCACACCCCGGTGTTCCACCAGGTCGAGGGCATCGCGGTCGACAAGGGCCTGACGATGGCGCACCTCAAGGGCACGCTGGACCACTTCGCCAAGGCGATGTTCGGCCCGGACGCCCGCACCCGCCTGCGGCCGTCGTTCTTCCCGTTCACCGAGCCCTCCGCCGAGATGGACCTGTGGTTCCCGCAGAAGAAGGGCGGGCCCGGCTGGATCGAGTGGGGCGGGTGCGGGATGGTCAACCCCAACGTGCTGCGCGCGGCGGGCGTCGACCCCGAGGTGTACTCCGGCTTCGCGTTCGGGATGGGCATCGAGCGCACGCTCATGCTGCGTCACGAGATCGCGGACATGCACGACATGGTGGAGGGCGACGTCCGCTTCTCCACCCAGTTCCGGGCGGTGATCTGATGCCTCGCATCCCCCTGACGTGGCTCGCCGAGCACGTCGAGCTCCCCGAGGGCCTGTCGGCCGAGCAGCTGGCGGCGGACCTGGTCCGCGTCGGGCTCGAGGAGGAGGCCGTGCACCCGGCCGCCGTGTCCGGCCCGCTCGTGGTCGGCCGCGTCGTCGAGCGGGTGCCCGAGCCGCAGAAGAACGGCAAGACCATCAACTGGTGCCAGGTCGACGTGGGCGACCACAACGGCACGGCCGAGGACGGCACGCGCACCCCGCGCGGCATCGTGTGCGGGGCGCACAACTTCGACGTGGGCGACCACGTCGTCGTCGCGCTGCCCGGGACCGTGCTGCCCGGCCCGTTCGCGATCGCCAGCCGCAAGACCTACGGCCACGTGTCGGACGGCATGATCTGCTCGTCCCGGGAGCTCGGCCTCGGCGACGACCACGACGGCATCATCGTGCTGTCGGAGATGGGCATCGAGGCCGCCCCCGGGACCGACGCCCGCGCCCTGCTGGGGCTCGGCGAGGAGGTCCTGGAGATCAACGTGACGCCGGACCGCGGGTACTGCTTCGCGATGCGCGGCGTCGCCCGCGAGTACGCGCACTCGACCGGGGCGGCGTTCACCGACCGCGGCCTGCCCCGCGCCGGCGCGGACGAGGGCCTGGCCACCACGGGCGGCTTCGGCGTCGAGCTCCGCGACGAGGCGCCGATCCACGGCGTCGCCGGCGCGGACCGGTTCGTCGCGCGCGTCGTCCGGGGCGTCGCGGCCAGCAAGCCGTCGCCGACCTGGATGCAGCAGCGCCTGACCCAGGCCGGCATGCGGCCGATCTCGCTCGCCGTCGACGTCACGAACTACGTGATGCTCGACCTCGGGCAGCCGCTGCACGCCTACGACCTGGCGACGCTGGACGGCCCGATCGTCGTCCGGCGCGCCCGGGCGGGGGAGCGGCTCACGACGCTCGACGGCGCGGACCGGGCCCTCGACCCCGAGGACCTGCTCATCACCGACGGCCCCGACGCCGGCCGCGTGCTCGGGCTCGCGGGCGTCATGGGCGGCGCGGAGACCGAGGTGTCCGAGTCGACCACGGACCTGCTGATCGAGGCCGCGCACTTCGACCCGGTCTCGATCGCCCGCACCGCCCGGCGGCACAAGCTGCCGAGCGAGGCGAGCAAGCGGTTCGAGCGCGGCGTCGACCCGCAGCTGCCCCGCGTGGCCGCGGCCCGCGTGGTCGAGCTGCTGGTCGAGCACGGCGGCGGCACGGCCGACCCGGTGCTGACCGACGTCGACCTCACCACCCCGCCGCCGGTGCTGAACCTGCCCGTCGGGCTGCCGGCGCGGCTCATCGGCCTGGACCTCGACGTCGCCGCCGTCTCGCGCTACCTGCGGGAGATCGGCTGCACCGTCGGCGAGGTCGTCGGGGCGGGCGCCGACGCGGTCGTCTCCGTGACCGTGCCGACGTGGCGCCCGGACCTGACCGAGCCCGTCGACCTGGTCGAGGAGGTCGCGCGGCTGCACGGCTACGACGCGATCCCGTCGGTCGTCCCGCGCTCGCCGGTGGGCCTCGGGCTGACCGTCGCGCAGCGGCGCCGGCGCCGGGTGGCGCAGGTGCTCGCGGACGCGGGCTGGGTCGAGACGCTGTCGTACCCGTTCGTCGGGACGGCGCAGCTCGACGCGCTCGCGCTGCCCGCCGACGACGAGCGGCGCACGATGGTCCGGCTGGCGAACCCGCTGTCGGAGGAGCGACCGTCGATGCGCGCGTCGCTGCTGGTGACGCTCCTCGACACGGCACGCCGGAACGTGGCCCGCGGGACGACCGACCTCGCGGTGTTCGAGGTCGGCGCGGTCACGCTGCCCCGCCCGGGCGCGGCGTCGGCCCCGGTGCCGCCGATCGCGCAGCGGCCGTCGGACGACGTGCTCGACGCCGTCCGCGCGGCGGTGCCGCACCAGCCGCGGCACGTCGCCGGCGTGCTCACCGGCCTGCGGGAGCCCGCGGGCTGGTGGGGGCCCGGCCGCGCCGCCGACCACACCGACGCGATCGACGCCGTGCGGCTGCTCGCCGAGACCCTGGGCGTCGAGCTCGCGGTCGCGGCGGACGCCGAGCGGGCGCCGTGGCACCCGGGGCGCTGCGCGCGGTTCACCACCGCGGACGGCGCCCTGGTCGGCCACGCCGGCGAGCTGCACCCGAACGTGGTCGCGGCCCTCGGGCTGCCGGCGCGGGCGAGCGCGTTCGAGGTCGACCTCGACGTGCTGCTCGCCGCCGCCCCGCGCGAGGAGGTCGTCGCCCACGAGGTGTCGACGTTCCCGGTCGCCAAGGAGGACGTGGCCCTGGTGGTCCCGGCCGACGTGCCGGTGGCCGACGTGCTCGACGCGGTCCGCACCGGTGCCGCGGCCAGCGCGGCGGGCGACGTGCTGGAGAGCGCCCGGCTGTTCGACGTGTACACGGGCGAGCAGGTGGGCGAGGGCCAGCGGTCGCTCGCGTTCGCCCTGCGCCTGCGCGCGGCGGACCGCACGCTCACGGCGGACGAGACCGCGGCCGTGCGCGCCGCGGTCGTCGCGGAGGCCGAGCGCCGCTTCGGCGCCACCCTCCGCGCGTAGCCCGCACCGCTGACGGCCCCGTGCCGCGCCCCTCCGAGGGCGTGGCGCGGGGCCGTCGCCGTCCCGGCGCGCTGACGTCCCCGGTTTGGCTCCGTCCGGTGAGGTCGTCACATCCGCGTGAGGTCGGCGGAAACGAGTGACGACCTCGCGCGCTCGTGACGACCTCACCGGCCGCAAGCCCGCCCAACCCCGCCGCCCGACCTCGCCGCCCGACCCCGCCGCCCGACCCCGCCGCCTCGCCGCCCGCGCCGCCCGCGCCGCCGACCGCGCGCTTCCGCCCCGTCCGGAGCAGTCCCGGTGATCGGGCGTTCACCCGATCGCAACCTTCGTGTCCCCCCCGACGTGCTTGTGTATCCGGACATACCGCCCATACGTTGTCAGACGGCTGTGTGACGACTGTGATGCGGCCTGCTGACGAGGGCGCCGGAAGCGCCCCGGGGGATCGGAGAACATCGGTGAGCGCTGTACGCACACGCACCAGGTGGGCGGCGAGCCTCGCCGCCGTGGGGGCGATGGTCGGGGTACCCCTGACCGCGGTCCCCGCGGCTGCGGGAGGACACCCACACCATCGCGGAGGTCCAGGGCCCGGGCGACACGTCGCCGCTCGCGGGCCAGACGGTCACGACGTCCGGCGTCGTGACCGCGGTCTACGCGACCGGCGGCTACCGCGGCTACGTCATCCAGACGCCGGGCACGGGCGGGGACACCGACGTCTCGGCCCGCACCGCCTCGGACGCGGTCTTCGTGTTCTCGGGCGCCACGGCGGGCTCGGTCGCGATCGGCGACCACGTCCAGGTCACGGGCGCCGTGTCGGAGTACCAGGGCCTGACGGAGATCACGGTCGGCAGCGCCGCCGGCCTGGTCCAGCTCGGCGACGCGCCGGCCCCGGTCGAGCCGGTGACGGCCGCCTGGCCGGCCGACGACGCCGCCCGCGAGACCCTCGAGTCGATGCTCTACCTGCCGTCGGGCGACCTGACGGTGACCAACACCTACTCGACCAACCAGTACGGCGAGGTCGGCCTGGCGTCCGGGACGACGCCGCTGATCCAGCCGACCGAGGTCGCGCGCCCGGGCACCCCGGAGTACGACGCGGCCGTCGCGGACAACGCCGCCCGCGGGGTCGTGCTCGACGACGGTGCCAGCACCAACTTCCTGTCGGCCGCGAACTCCGGCCTGACCCCGCCGTACGTGTCGCTGGCGAACCCGGTGCGCGTCGGCGCGGCGGCCACGTTCACCGACCCGGTGGTCGTCGACTACCGGAACAGCGCGTGGAAGCTCAGCCCGACCCTGCCGCTCGACACGGCGAACCCGGGCGGCTACCCGGCCACGTTCGAGAACGACCGCACCGCGGCGCCCGAGGGCGTCGGCGAGGCCGACGTGACCGTCGCGTCGTTCAACGTGCTCAACTACTTCACCACCCTCGGCGCGGACACCGCGTCCTGCGTGCCGTACACCGACCGCGCGGGCACCCCGGTGACCGTCCGCGAGGGCTGCGCGCAGCGCGGGGCGTGGAACCCGGCCGACCTGCAGCGCCAGCAGGACAAGATCGTCGCCGCGATCAACGCGCTCGACGCGGACGTCGTCGGCCTCATGGAGATCGAGAACTCCGCGGCCGTCGACGGCGTCGCCGACGAGGCGCTGTCCACGCTGACCGCCGCGCTCAACGCGGCCGCGGGCGAGGGCACCTGGGCGTTCGTCCCGTCCTCGAAGGAGCTGCCGGACGCGTCCGGGCAGGACTCGATCACCAACGCGCTGATCTACCGCCCGGCCGCCGTCGAGACCGTGGGCGACGCCCGCGCGCTCGGCACGCAGTCCGGCGACGACCAGGCGTTCGGCAACGCGCGCGAGCCGATCGGCCAGGCCTTCGTGCCGACCGAGGGCGGCGAGCAGCTGTTCGTCGTCGTGAACCACCTCAAGTCGAAGGGCTCCGCCGGCCCGTGGCCGGGCGACGCCGACACCGGCGACGGCCAGGGCGCGTCCAACGAGTCCCGGGTCCGCCAGGCCGAGGCGCTGCGCGACTGGGTGCCGACGGTGCAGGGCGACGCCGAGGCGGTCGCGCTGCTCGGCGACTTCAACTCCTACACCCAGGAGGACCCGCTGCAGGTGCTGTACGCCGCGGGCTACACCGACGCGACGACGGCGCTCGACGCGGGAGAGTACTCCTACTCCTACCAGGGCCTGTCCGGCTCGCTGGACCACGTCCTGCTGAACGACGCGGCCCTGGGCCGGGCGACCGGCGCCGACGTCTGGAACATCAACGCGGGCGAGTCGGTGGCGCTGGAGTACAGCCGCTACAACGCGCACGGCAGCCTGTTCTACGCGCCGGACGCGTACCGGTCCTCGGACCACGACCCGGTGCTGGTCGGCCTGACCGCCGGCGACACCGGCACGACCCCGGACGGGCCGGTCGACCTCACGCTGCTCAACATCAACGACTTCCACGGCCGGATCGACGCCAACACCGTCGCCTTCGCCGGGACCGTCGAGCAGCAGCGCGCGGCGGCCGAGGCCGACGGCGGCGCGGCGGTCTTCCTGTCCGCCGGCGACAACATCGGCGCGTCCCTGTTCGCCTCCGCGGTGGCCGAGGACCAGCCGACGATCGACGTGCTCGACGCGCTCGACCTGGCGGCATCCGCGGTCGGCAACCACGAGTTCGACCGCGGCTACGCCGACCTGGTCGACCGCGTGATCGCCGACAGCTCCAACGCCGCGTGGCCGTACCTCGGCGCGAACGTGTACGACAAGGGCACCGAGAACCCGGCGCTCGACGAGTACACGGTCATCGACGTGGAGGGCGTGCGGGTCGGCGTCATCGGCGTCGTCACCCAGGAGACGCCGACCCTCGTCACGCCGGGCGGGATCGCCGACCTGGACTTCGGCGACCCGGTCGAGGCGGTCAACCGCGTCGCCGCGCAGCTGTCCGACGGCGACGACACCAACGGCGAGGCCGACGTGATCGTGGCCGAGTACCACGAGGGCGCCGGCGCGGGGACGCCGGACGGCGCGACGCTGGAGGAGGAGATCGCCGCGGGCGGCGCCTTCTCGGACATCGCCACGCTGACCTCGGGCGACGTGGATGTCATCTTCACGGGCCACACCCACAAGCAGTACGCCTGGTACGGGCCCGCTGAGCCCGAGGCCTCCGGCGAGTGGACCCGCCCGATCGTCCAGACCGGCTCGTACGGCGAGAACATCGGCAAGGTCACGCTGACGTACGACCCGGCCTCCGACGCGGTCTCCGCGCTCACCGGTGAGAACGTCAAGCGCGTCGCGCCGGCGGCGGGCCAGACCCAGGCCCAGCTCGACGCGGCCCTGGTGGCGCAGTACCCGCGCGTCGCCGAGGTCAAGACGATCGTCGACGCCGCGCTGGCCGAGGCGGCTGTGGTCGGCAACCAGCCCAAGGGCTCGGTGACCGCGGACATCACGACCGCCTACGCGGGCGGCTCGTACGCGAACGGGGTCTACACGGGCGGCACCCGCGACGACCGGTCCAAGGAGTCGACGCTGGGCAACCTGGTCGCCGACTCGCTGCTGGAGACGCTGTCCTCCGACGAGCGGGGCGGCGCGCAGATCGGCGTCGTGAACCCCGGCGGCCTGCGGGCGGAGCTGCTGTACGCGCCCGACGGCACCATCACCTACGCCGAGGCCAACGCGGTCCTGCCGTTCGTGAACAACCTCTGGACCACGACGCTGACGGGCGAGCAGGTCGTCACGATGCTCGAGCAGCAGTGGCAGACCAACGCGGACGGCACGATCCCGAGCCGCCCGTACCTGCAGCTCGGCCTGTCGGACAACGTCACGTACACCTACGACGAGTCGCAGCCCCTGGGGAGCCGGATCACCTCGGTGACGGTCGACGGCGAGGCGATCGACCCGGCGGCGGAGTACCGCATCGGGACGTTCTCCTTCCTGGCCCAGGGCGGCGACAACTTCCGGGTGTTCGCCGAGGGCTCCGGCACCACCGACTCGGGTCTGATCGACCGGGACGCGTGGATCGCCTACCTCGAGGCGCACCCGGGCCTGTCGCCCGAGTTCGACGAGCGGGCGGTCGGCGTGCCGGCGCTGCCCGACGAGGTCACCGCGGGCACCGAGCTGGCCTTCCCGGTCACGGGCCTCAACCTGACCAGCCTGGGCTCGCCGCTGAACACGGCGCTCGACGTGCAGCTCGACGGCGCCTCGATCGGCTCGGCGACGGTGACCGACGGCGCGGCGCAGGTCGCGGTGACGGTCCCGGCGGGGACGACGGCCGGCGAGCACGTGCTCACCCTGGTCGCCGCCCCGAGCGGCACCGTCGTGACGCTGCCCGTCACGGTGGCGGCCGCGCAGGAGCCGGAGCCGCAGCTCAAGGAGTCCTCGGTCACGCTGTCGGCGAGCCGCAGCAGCCAGTCCTACGGGACCTGGCTGCCGACGCTGCTGGTCTCGCAGGTCCGGGTCGAGGGCACCTGGTTCCCGTCCGGCACGGTCGAGTTCCGGGAGGGCGACCGCGTGATCGGCCGCTCGCCGGTGGTGCTCGGCCTCGCGCTCGGCTCCGTGCCGCGCACCGCCTCGGTGGGCGCCCACGAGTACACCGCGGTGTTCGTGCCCTCGCGGCCCGACGTGGTCGCCGGGAGCACCAGCGCGCCGGTGAAGGTCACCGTCAAGAAGTGACCTGAGCCCCGCACGACGCGGGCCCCCGACCGCCGGAGAGATCCGGTGGGCGGGGGCCCACGTCGTTCCCGGGTGGGATGCTGCGGGGGTGTACGCCGAGCGCCCGTCGACCCGAGTCCCGGGGGCGGTGCTGTGGTCGGTGACGGCGAGCGGCGCGGGCGGGTCGGGCGCACCCGCGGTGTCGACCCCACCGGGGGAGTCCACCCAGGACCCCGCCCAGGACGTGCTCCCCGACGGCTGCATGGACCTCGTCTGGTCCGCCGGGCGGCTGCTCGTCGCCGGCCCGGACACCCGGGCGCACCCGTCCGACCCGATGCCCGCGGGCGCCGCTGCGCTCGGGATCCGGCTGCCGCCCGGCGCGGCACCCGTCCTGCTCGGGGTCCCGGCGGACGCCCTGCGCGACGCGCGCCCGGAGCTCGCGGACGTGTGGGGCGCCCGGGCGGCGCGACCGTGGGCGGACGCGGTGGCGGAGGGCGGTTCCGCGGCCCTCGAGCACCGGGTGGCGGCGCTGCTGGCGGAGCGCGGTGGCCGGCCGCGGGAGGCCGCGGTGGTCACCGGGCTGGCCGCCCGCGCCTCGTCGGCCGCCGACATCGCCGACCGGCTCGGCGTCACCCCGCGCACCCTGCACCGCCGGTCACTCGCGGCGTTCGGCTACGGACCGCGGACGCTCGGACGCGTGCTGCGGCTGCAGCGGGTGCTGCCGCTGCTGGACGCGGGCGTCCCGCTGGCGGAGATCGCGCAGCGGGCGGGCTACGCGGACCAGCCGCACCTGTCCCGCGAGGTGCGCGCGCTGACGGGCCGGTCGCCCGCGGCGCTCGCGGCCGGGCGCGCCGGGGCCGCGGCCTCCGCCTGACCCACGGTCTCCGGCCCCGCCCCCGCCGATCGGCGTGGGCCGCGCCGGAGACCGTGGGCCGCGCGCCCGGGCCGGGCCCGAGGGCGCGCCCGGGTCAGGCCGCGTCGGCGAACAGGTCGACCGCCGTGCCGTCCGGGTCGTGCAGCACCGCGTACCGCTGACCCCAGACCGCGTCCCACGGCGCGAGGTGCCCGGTGAACCCGGCATCGACCATGCGCGCGTACGTGGCGTCCACCTCGGCGGCGTCCGCGCACCGGAAGGCCAGCGCCGCCCGGTGACCGCCCGACGGCGGCGCCCAGCCCGGGTCGAACGACCGGACCACGTCCACGGTGTCCCAGGCGAGCCGGAGCCCGCCGGGCAGGGTGACCTCCACGTGCGGCTCGGCGTCGGCCGCGGCCGGCAGGTCGAGCCCGAGGGCGCGGTAGAAGGCGAGGGTGCGGGGCAGGTCGCTCGCGACCAGCCCGATCATGTCCAGCTGCGGTGTCATGCGACGACCGTAGGCGCCGCGGCGGGCGCGGGTCGTGGACGTTTCGGACACCCGGTCCGGTCCGCCGACCCGCGCCGCTCGCGCGTCGGGCCTCAGCAGCCGTCCGGCCCGCACGCCTCCGCGTCGGCCGCGCCCGCGATCGTCGGGATCGCCAGCGGCGGGTTCGCGTCGGCCCACGCCTGGGACAGCAGCTGCGCGAACACCTCGACCGGGTGCGCGCCGGACAGCCCGAGCCGGCGGTCGGCGACGAAGAACGGCACCCCCTGGATGCCCAGGGCGGCGGCCTCGGCCTCGTCGGCGCGCACGGCGCCCGCCCCGGCGTCCGTCGCCAGCGCGGTGCGCACGGCGTCGCCGTCCAGCCCGGCCTCGGCCGCGATCTCCACCAGCACGTCGAGGTCGTCCACGACCCGCCCGTGCTCGAAGTGCGCGCTCATCAGCCGCTCGACGACCTCGGCCGCGGCGGGATCGCCGCCCAGCGAGGCGGCGACGTGCACCAGCCGGTGCGCGTCGAAGGTGTCGGCGGGCACCACGGTGTCGAAGTCGTACGCCAGGCCGACCGAGGCGGCGACGGCGGTCACCTGGTCGAACATCTGCCGCACCTGGTCGACCGGCATGCCCTTGCGCTCGGACAGCATCTGCGCCTCGGTGAGCCCCGGGTGGGCCGTCGACGGCTCGGCGTCCGGCTGCAGCTCGAACGAGCGCCACGTCACGTGGACGTGGTCGCGGTGCTCGAAGTCGGCGAGCGCGGCGGCGAACCGGCGCTTGCCGATGTAGCACCAGGGGCAGGCGATGTCGGACCAGATCTCGACGTGCAGGTCTCTCATGCGGTCAGGAGCACCTTTCCGGTGGTGGCCCGGCCCTCGAGCGCGCGGTGCGCCTCGGCGGCCTCGGCCAGGGGGTAGGTCGCGCCGACCCGGACGTCGAGGGTGCCGGCGGCGACGGCCGCGAACAGCTCGTCGGCCCGCCGGGTCAGCTCGTCCCGGGTGGCGGTGTAGTGGCCCAGGGTGGGCCGGGTGAGGAACAGGGACCCGGCGGCGTTGAGCCGCTGCGGGTCGAACGGCGGCACCGGGCCCGAGGAGGCGCCGAACAGCGCCAGCCCGCCCCGGGGCCGCAGCGAGGCGAGCGAGGCCTCGAAGGTCGTGGCGCCGACGCCGTCGAACACCGTGTGCACGCCGCGGCCGCCGGTCAGGTCGCGCACGAGCGCGGGCAGCTCCGCCGTCAGGTCGTCGAGCTCGGAGTACCGGACGACCTCGGACGCCCCCGCGCCGCGGGACAGCGCCTCCTTCTCGGCGGTGCCGACCGTGGTGATGACCCGCGCGCCGCGCGCGACGGCGAGCTGGGTGAGCAGCAGCCCGACGCCGCCGGCCCCGGCGTGCACCAGCACGTCCTGGCCCTCGAGCACGGGGAAGGTCGACGTGACGAGGTAGTGCGCGGTGAGGCCCTGCAGGGGGAGGGCGGCCGCGACCTCGTCGGCGACGCCGTCCGGCACCCGCAGCGCGACGGCCTCCGGCACGACGACGAGCTCCGCGTAGGAGGAGGGCGCCGACGCCCACGCCACCAGGTCCCCGACGGCGAAGTCGCGCACCTCGCGACCCACGGCCTCGACGACGCCCGCGCCCTCGGACCCGGGCACGTGCGGGAACGGCATCGCGTACACGCCGCTGCGCCGGTAGGTGTCGATGAAGTTCACGCCCGCGGCGCTGAGCCGCACCAGGAGGTCGCGCGGGCCCGGCAGCGGGTCGGGGATCTCGTCGGGCTCGAGGACGTCGGGTCCACCCGGCTCGGTGGCGAGGATCGCGTGCATACGAGCAGCAACGACCGGCCCGGCCCGGGCATTCCGGCCGTGTCAGGGTCCGGGCGGGCGCGGGGTCCGCGCGCTCGCGCCCCGGTCCCCGCCCGATTCTCGCGTGACCACCCGCTTCATCGGGTGGCGGCGCGAGAATCGGGTGGGGACCACGGGCCGGCCCACCCGCGCCGGCCCCCGCGCCACGCCGCGGACGCCCCGATGAATCACTGTGCACTCGGGTGTATGGTCATGCACATGTCCTTCTCCGTCGCCGTCGCGGGCGCCTCCGGGTACGCCGGCGGCGAGACCCTGCGGCTCCTGCTCGGCCACCCCGAGGCCGAGATCGGCGCGCTCACCGCCCACTCCAACGCCGGCACCCGGCTCGGCGCGCACCAGCCGCACCTGCGCGCCCTCGCGGACCGCGTGCTGACCCCGACCTCGGTCGACGAGCTCACCGGCCACGACGTCGTGGTGCTGGCGCTGCCGCACGGCGCCTCCGGCGAGATCGCCGCGGCGCTCGCGGACCGCGGCGACGGCGCGCTGGTCGTGGACCTCGGCGCGGACCACCGGCTGACGGACCCCGAGGCGTGGCGCCGGTTCTACGGCACCGAGCACGCGGGCACCTGGCCCTACGGCATGCCGGAGCTGCTGCACGCGGGGGAGACCGCGGCCACGGCCCAGCGCGCGGCGCTCGCGGACGCCCGCCGCATCGCCGTCCCCGGCTGCAACGTCACCGCCGTGACCCTGGCCCTCCAGCCGGGCGTCGCGGCGGGCGTCGTCGACCCGGCCGACGTGGTCGCGGTCCTGGCCGTCGGGTACTCCGGCGCGGGGAAGTCGCTCAAGACCCACCTGCTCGCGGCGGAGGCGCTCGGCTCCGCGCAGCCGTACGCCGTCGGGGGCACCCACCGGCACATCCCGGAGATCCAGCAGAACCTCGGCGTCGCCGGGGCCGCGGCGGTCGGGCTGTCGTTCACCCCGGTGCTGGTCCCGATGTCCCGCGGCATCCTCGCCACGGTCACCGCCCCGCTCGCGCCCGGCGCCGACGCCGGGTCGGTCCGCGCCGCCTGGGAGACCGCCTACGCCGCCGAGCCGTTCGTCGAGCTGCTGCCCGAGGGGGAGTGGCCGACGACGGGCGTCACCACCGGCGCGAACACCGCGCTCGTCCAGGTGACCGTCGACGAGGCGGCCGGCAAGGTCGTCGCGCTCTGCGCGCTGGACAACCTGGTCAAGGGCACCGCGGGCGCCGCGGTGCAGTCGCTGAACCTCGCGCTCGACCTGCCCGAGCGCACCGGCCTCACCACCGAGGGAGTCGCCCCGTGACCGCCGCCATCGAGACCGCGGGCGTGACCGCGCCGGCCGGCTTCCGCGCCGCCGGGGTCACCGCCGGCCTCAAGCCGTCCGGGAAGCCGGACGTCGCCCTCGTCGTCAACGACGGCCCGCTGCAGGTCGCCGCAGGCGTGTTCACCTCCAACCGCGTCGTCGCGGCGCCGGTCGTCTGGTCCCGGCAGGCGGTGGCCGACGGCGTCGCCACCGCGGTCGTGCTGAACTCCGGCGGCGCCAACGCGTGCACCGGCCCCGAGGGCTTCCTCGACACCCACCGCACCGCCGAGCACGTCGCGGAGGTGCTCGGCACGTCCGCCGGGGACGTCCTGGTGTGCTCGACCGGCCTGATCGGCGAGCGGCTGCCGATGGACCTGCTGCTCCCCGGCGCCGACGCCGCAGCCGCGGCCCTCAGCGCCGGAGGCGGCCCCGACGCCGCCACCGCCATCATGACCACCGACACCGTGAGCAAGACCGCCGCGGTCGCCGGCGACGGCTGGACGGTCGGCGGCATGGCCAAGGGCGCGGGCATGCTGGCGCCGGGCCTCGCGACGATGCTGGTCGTGCTCACCACCGACGCCGTCGTCACCGCCGAGCAGGCCGACGCCGCGCTGCGCGCCGCCACCCGGACCACGTTCGACCGGGTCGACTCCGACGGCTGCATGTCGACCAACGACACCGTGCTGCTCCTCGCCTCCGGCGCGAGCGGCGTGACCCCGGACCCCGAGGCGTTCGCCGCCGCTGTGGCCGCGGCCTCCGCCGACCTGGCGCGGCAACTGGTCGCCGACGCCGAGGGCGCCTCGCACGACATCGCGGTCACGGTCGCCGGTGCGACCTCCGAGGAGGCGGCCGTCGCCGTCGCCCGCGCGGTCACCCGGTCCAACCTGTTCAAGGCCGCCGTGTTCGGCAACGACCCGAACTGGGGCCGCGTGCTCGCGGCCGTCGGCACGGTGCCGGAGGACGTCGCCCCCTACGACGCCGCCCTGCTGGACGTCTCGATCAACGGCGTCCAGGTGTGCCGCGCCGGCGGGGTCGGCGAGCCGCGCGACCTGGTCGACCTGGCCGCCGCCCGCGAGGTCCGCGTCGACGTCGACCTGCACGCCGGCGACGCCACCGCCACCATCTGGACCAACGACCTCACGCACGACTACGTCCACGAGAACAGCGCGTACTCCACATGAGCCTCGACGCCCCGCCCCCGCACGACGACGCGTTCGACACGCGGACCGACCTGCGCCCCGACCAGAAGGCCGAGGTGCTGATCCAGGCGCTGCCCTGGCTGCAGCGGTTCGCCGGCGCGCTCGTCGTGGTCAAGTACGGCGGCAACGCGATGGTCGACGAGGACCTCAAGCGCGCGTTCGCCGAGGACATGGTGTTCCTGCGCCAGGTCGGCCTGCGCCCGGTCGTCGTGCACGGCGGCGGCCCGCAGATCAACGCGATGCTCGACCGGCTCGGCATCGAGTCGGAGTTCCGCGGCGGCCTGCGCGTCACCACGCCCGAGGCGATGGACGTCGTCCGCATGGTGCTGACCGGCCAGGTGTCCCGCGAGCTCGTCGGCCTGCTGAACGCGCACGGCCCGTACGCGGTCGGCCTGTCCGGCGAGGACGGCGGCCTGCTGCAGGCCCGGCGGCGCACCGCCACGGTCGACGGCCAGCAGGTGGACGTGGGCCAGGTCGGCGACGTCGTCGAGGTGAACCCGGGCGCCGTGCACGACCTGCTCGACGCCGGGCGGATCCCCGTCGTCTCGACGGTCGCGCCCGACATCGACGACCCGACGCAGGTGCTCAACGTCAACGCGGACACCGCGGCGGCGGCGCTGGCGGTGGCGCTCGGCGCGCGCAAGCTCATCGTCCTCACCGACGTCGAGGGCCTGTACACGTCCTGGCCCGACCGGTCCTCGCTCGCGCGGCGGATCCGGGCCGGCGCGCTCGCCGACCTGCTGCCGTCCCTCGACGCCGGCATGCGCCCCAAGATGGAGGCCTGCTGGCGGGCGGTCACGGGCGGCGTCGGGCGCGCGCACGTCATCGACGGCCGCCAGGCGCACTCGATCCTGGTCGAGGTCTTCACGTCCGACGGCATCGGCACGATGGTGCTGCCCGACGACGAGCCCAGCCCCTCGCCCTTCACGTCCCCGATCCCGCGGGTCGCACCGACCGTCCCCCACGTCCCCGAGGTGAGCTGAGTGACCGAGCAGCACCTGGAGCCGCAGGACCCCGCCGCGCTGGCCGGGGCCGACTCCGTGGCCCACTGGACCGAGCGCTACGGCCACGCGCTCATGGACACGTTCGGCGCCCCGCAGCGCGTGCTGGTCCGCGGCGAGGGCCCGTACGTGTGGGACGCCGACGGGTTCCGCTACCTCGACCTGCTCGGCGGCATCGCGGTGAACTCGCTCGGCCACGCGCACCCGACGCTGACCGCGGCGATCTCCGCGCAGCTCGGCACGCTGGGCCACATCTCGAACTTCTTCGCGAGCCCGACGCAGATCGCGCTGGCCGAGCGGCTGCTCGCCGTCGCCGACGCGCCCGAGGGCTCCCGGGTGTTCCTCACGAACTCCGGCACCGAGGCCAACGAGGCGGCGTTCAAGATGGCCCGTCGGAACAGCGAGGGCCCCGGCGGCGTCCGGCGCACCCGGGTCCTGGCGCTCGAGGGTGCGTTCCACGGCCGGTCGATGGGCGCGCTCGCGCTCACCTCCAAGGCCGCGTACCGCGAGCCGTTCGAGCCGCTGCCCGGCGGGGTCGAGTTCCTGCCGTTCGGCGACACCGCCGCGCTGGAGGCCGCGTTCGCGGACGGCGGGGGCGACACGGTGGCCGCGGTGTTCCTCGAGCCGATCCAGGGCGAGGCCGGCGTGCTGCCGCTGCCGCCCGGCTACCTGGCCCGCGCCCGCGAGCTCACCGAGGCGCACGGCGCCCTGCTCATCCTCGACGAGGTGCAGACCGGCATGGGCCGCACCGGCACCTGGCTCGCGCACCAGCACCCGCACCTCGGCGGCGGCACCCGCCCCGACGTCGTCACGCTGGCCAAGGGCCTCGGCGGCGGCTTCCCGGTCGGGGCGGTCGTCGCGTACGGCGAGCGGGCGGCGACGCTGCTCGGCCGCGGCCAGCACGGCACGACGTTCGGCGGCAACCCGGTCGCCTCGGCCGCGGCGCTGGCGACCATCGGCGTGATCGAGCGCGACGGGCTGCTGGCGCACGTGACGGACCTGGGCGCCTGGTGGCGGTCGGAGATCGCCGCGCTCGGGCACCCGCTGGTCGCCGAGGTGCGCGGCGAGGGCCTGCTGATCGCGGTGCAGCTCAGCGCGCCGGTCGCGGCCGAGGTCGCGTCCCGCGCCCTGGCCGCCGGGTTCATCGTCAACCCGTGCACCCCGCAGACCATCCGGCTCGCGCCGCCGTACGTGCTCACCCGCGAGCAGGCCGCGACGTTCACCGAGTTCCTCGCGGCGCTGCCGCAGGACCTGGGGGCGGCGTCGTGAGGCACTTCCTGCGCGACGACGACCTGTCGCCCGCCGAGCAGGCCGAGGTCCTGGAGCTCGGGCTGGCGCTCCGGGCGGACCGGTTCGCCCGCCGCCCGCTCGACGGCCCGCGCGCCGTCGCGATCATCTTCGACAAGCCGACGCTGCGCACCCAGGTGTCGTTCACCACCGGCGTCGCCGAGCTCGGCGGGTACCCGCTGCTGGTCGACGGCAACCTGGCCCGGATCGGTGTCCGGGAGTCGATCGCCGACACCGCGCGGGTGCTCGGCCCGCAGGTCGCGGCGGTCGTCTGGCGCACGCACGCGCAGACCCGGATCGAGGAGATGGCCGCGTACGCGGGCGTCCCGGTCGTGAACGCGCTGACCGACGACTTCCACCCGTGCCAGATCCTCGCGGACCTGCTGACGATCGCCCAGCACCGCGGCGGCGTCGCGGCGCTGCGCGGGCGCACGCTCGCCTACACCGGCGACGGCTCGAACAACATGGCGCAGTCGTACCTGCTGGGCGGCGCGACCGCCGGGATGCACGTGCGGATCGCGACGCCGGCGGCGTACCTGCCGGCGGCCGAGGTGGTGTCGGCGGCGGCCGCGATCGCCGCGGGGACGGGCGGCTCCGTCGAGGTGACCGACGACCTCGCCGCGGCCGTCACCGGCGCGGACGCCGTCGCCACCGACACGTGGGTGTCGATGGGTCAGGAGGCCGAGGCCGCCGAGCGCGAGCGGCCGTTCGTGCCGTACCGGCTCGACGCCGCGACGCTCGCCCTCGCGGTCCCGGACGCGCTCGTCCTGCACTGCCTCCCCGCGTACCGGGGCAAGGAGATCACCGCCGAGGTGCTCGACGGCCCGCAGTCGGTGGTCTGGGACGAGGCGGAGAACCGGCTGCACGCGCAGAAGGCGCTGCTGGCCTGGCTGCTGGAGCGTGCCGCGTGACGGCGTCCGCCCGGGCCGACGAGCCCGCCGCCACCACCGGCCGGGTGCCGTCGACCAAGGCCGCGCGGCACGCCCTGATCCGCGACGTGCTGTCCCGGCAGTCGGTGCACTCGCAGTCCGAGCTCGCCGACCTGCTGGCGCACCAGGGCGTCACCGTCACCCAGGCCACGCTGTCCCGGGACCTCGTCGAGCTGCGCGCGGTGAAGATCCGCACGCCCACGGGGTCGCTCGCGTACGCGGTGCCGGGGGAGGGCGGCGACCGGTCGCCGGCCCCCGTGGTCGACGCCGAGGCGCTGGCCGCCCGGCTCGCGCGGCTGTGCTCCGAGCTGCTCGTCACCGCCGAGGCGTCCGGCAGCCTCGTCGTCCTGCGGACCCCGCCCGGGGCCGCCCAGTTCCTCGCCTCCGCGATCGACCACTCGGTGCTCCCGGGCGTGCTCGGCACCATCGCGGGGGACGACACCGTCCTCGTCATCGCCCGCGAGGGCGCCGACGGTCCCGAGGGCACCGCGCTCGCCGCGCGGTTCCTCGAGCTGGCGACGACCGGCTGACCCGCCGGTCCGCCCCCTCCCGCTCCGCACCACTCACGACACCGAAAGAGAAGAACATGACTGAGCGCGTCGTCCTCGCCTACTCGGGCGGCCTGGACACCTCCGTGGGCATCGGCTGGATCGCCGAGGCGACCGGCGCCGAGGTGATCGCCGTGGCGGTCGACGTCGGCCAGGGCGGCGAGGACCTCGAGGTCATCCGCCAGCGCGCCCTCGACTGCGGCGCCGTCGAGGCGTACGTCGCCGACGCCCGCGACGAGTTCGCCGCCGAGTACTGCATGCCCGCGCTGCGCGCGAACGGCATGTACCTCGACCGGTACCCGCTGGTCTCCGCGCTGTCGCGCCCGGTCATCGTCAAGCACCTGGTGCGCGCGGCCCGCCAGTTCGGCGCCACCACCGTCGCGCACGGCTGCACCGGCAAGGGCAACGACCAGGTGCGGTTCGAGGTCGGCATCACCTCGCTGGCCCCCGACCTCAAGTGCCTCGCGCCGGTGCGCGACCTGGCGCTGACCCGCGACAAGGCGATCGAGTTCGCCGAGCGGAAGAAGCTGCCGATCGCGACCACCAAGCACAACCCGTTCTCGATCGACCAGAACGTGTGGGGCCGCGCCGTCGAGACCGGCTTCCTCGAGGACATCTGGAACGAGCCGACCAAGGACGTCTACACCTACACCGACGACCCGACGTTCCCGCCGGTCGCCGACGAGGTCGTCATCACGTTCGCCCAGGGCGTCCCGGTGGCGCTCGACGGCGTGCCGGTCACCCCGCTGCAGGCCATCCAGGAGATGAACCGCCGCGCGGGCGCCCAGGGCGTCGGCCGGATCGACATCGTCGAGGACCGCCTCGTGGGCATCAAGTCCCGCGAGGTCTACGAGGCGCCCGGCGCCATCGCGCTGATCGCCGCGCACCAGGAGCTCGAGAACGTCACCGTCGAGCGCGAGCAGGCCCGGTTCAAGCGGCAGGTCGAGCAGCGCTGGACCGAGCTGGTCTACGACGGCCAGTGGTTCTCCCCGCTGAAGAAGTCGCTCGACACCTTCATCGACGACACCCAGCGCTACGTCTCCGGCGAGGTGCGCATGGTGCTGCACGGCGGCCGCGCGACGGTCACCGGCCGCCGCTCCGAGACCTCGCTGTACGACTTCAACCTGGCGACCTACGACTCGGGCGACACGTTCGACCAGTCGGCGGCGCGCGGGTTCATCGAGATCTACGGCCTGTCGTCCAAGCTCGCCGCCGCGCGCGACGTGAAGTTCGGCAACGCGGAGGACCTCGGCACGCAGGGCGGGATCGACGGTGCCTGAGCAGGCCGGCGCGCTGTGGGGCGGCCGGTTCGCCGGCGGCCCCGCCGACGCCCTGGCCGCCCTGTCGAAGTCGACGCACTTCGACTGGCGGCTGGCGCCGCAGGACATCGCCGGTTCGCAGGCGCACGCGCGGGTGCTGCACGCGGCGGGGCTGCTGGACGACGCGGCGCTGGCCGGGATGCTCGACGCGCTCGACCGCCTCGCGGCCGACGTGGCGTCCGGGGCGTTCGTCGCCGCCGAGTCCGACGAGGACGTGCACGGCGCCCTGGAGCGCGGGCTGATCGAGCGCGCCGGGGCCGACCTCGGCGGGCGGCTGCGCGCCGGGCGGTCGCGGAACGACCAGATCGCGACGCTGGTGCGGATGTACCTGCGGGACGCGGCGCGGGACATCGTCGGGCTGACCCTCGACGTCGTCGACGCGCTGGTCGCACAGGCCGAGGCAGCGGGCGACGCGATCATGCCCGGGCGGACGCACCTGCAGCACGCGCAGCCGGTCCTCCTCGCGCACCACCTGCTGGCGCACGCGTGGCCGCTGCTGCGCGACGTCGAGCGGTACGCCGACTGGGACCGCCGCGCGGCGGTGTCCCCGTACGGCTCGGGCGCGCTGGCCGGGTCCTCGCTGGGCCTGGACCCGGCGGCCGTGGCGGCCGACCTCGGCTTCGACGGGCCGGTGGAGAACTCGATCGACGGCACCGCCTCGCGCGACGTCGTCGCCGAGTTCGCCTGGGTGTCGGCGATGCTCGGGGTCGACCTGTCCCGGCTGGCCGAGGAGGTCA
The DNA here is from genome assembly GCF_008033115.1 of Cellulomonas sp. Y8. Lineage (NCBI taxonomy): Bacteria > Bacillati > Actinomycetota > Actinomycetes > Micrococcales > Cellulomonadaceae > Cellulomonas > Cellulomonas sp. Y8. Next base: position 319,605 of record NZ_CP041203.1, on the reverse strand, counting down.
TCCTCTGGTCGACGGTCGAGTTCGGGTTCGTCCGGCTGGACGACGCCTACTCGACCGGGTCGAGCATCATGCCGCAGAAGAAGAACCCCGACGTCGCCGAGCTCGCGCGCGGCAAGGCCGGGCGGCTGGTCGGCGACCTCACGGGGCTGCTGACCACGCTCAAGGGGCTGCCGCTCGCGTACAACCGCGACCTGCAGGAGGACAAGGAGCCGGTGTTCGACCAGGTCGACACCCTCACCGTCCTGCTGCCGGCGTTCGCGGGCATGGTCGCGACGCTGCGGTTCGACACCGAGCGGATGGCGTCGCTCGCGCCGCAGGGCTTCTCGCTCGCCACCGACATCGCCGAGTGGCTGGTCCGCGAGGGCGTGCCGTTCCGGGTGGCGCACGAGGTCGCGGGCGCGTGCGTCCGGGCCTGCGAGCAGCACGAGCCGGCGGTGGAGCTGTGGGAGCTGACCGACGACGAGCTCGCCGCGATCCACCCGGCGCTCACCCCCGAGGTGCGGTCGGTCCTGAGCGTCGAGGGGTCGGTCGCGTCGCGCTCGGCGCACGGCGGGACGGCGCCGGTGCGGGTCGCGGAGCAGCTGGACCGGGCACGCGCGCGGGCCGCCGAGCTGCGGGCGTCGGTGGCGTGAGGCGGCGCGGCGGCGCCGCGGGGTCTGGCACGATCGCCGCGTGGACCTGACGCGCGCGCAGCAGGGGCACGAGGACGCCGCGGGCGTGCTCGTGCCCCTGCTGCTGTCGCGGCCACCGCGGCTGGGCCCCGTGCGGGCGGTCGCGGTCGACGGGCCCGCCGGCTCCGGGAAGACCACGCTGGCCGGGGGGATCGCACGCCGGTGCACCGAGGCCGGGGTGCGCGCGCACGTGGTGCACATGGACGACCTGTACGCCGGCTGGTCCGGGCTCGAGGGCGACCTGTGGCCGCGGCTCGCCGCCCAGGTGCTCGAGCCGCTGCGCCGCGGGCTGCCCGGGCGGTTCCAGCGGTACGACTGGCACGCCGGGCGGTTCGACGGCTGGGTCGACGTGCCGGTGCCCGACGTGCTGGTGCTGGAGGGCTGCGGCTCGGGCAGGCTCGCGGGGGCCCCCGATCTGTCGTTGCTCGTGTGGGTCGAGGCCGACGACGCCACCCGGCTGGCGCGCGGGCTGGAGCGGGACGGGGCGGACGCGCTGCCGCACTGGCGGACGTGGATGCGGGACGAGGCGGCGCACTACGCCCGCGAGGGCACGCGCGGACGCGCCGACGTGCGGGTCGACGCATGGGGCAGGATGGCCCGGTGAGCCAGGCGGTCGAGGGGAGCGGGGCGGGCGACGCGCGCGCCGTCCCGCCCGCGGCGACGGCCGGCGACCCCGGCGTGCCCGTGCCCGCCGCGTCGCTGCCGGGTCCCGGGCCCGAGCTGCCGGGCGGCGTCCCCGGTGTCGTGCCCGCGCGGACCTGGTTCGGGCGCCCGGTGCTCGCCGTCGCGCCGGACCTGCTCGGCGCCTACGTGACCGTCCGCTCCGAGGAGGGCGACGTCACCCTGCGGATCACCGAGGTGGAGGCGTACGCCGGCGAGGTGGACCCCGGTTCGCACGCCTTCCGCGGCCGCACCGCGCGCAACGCCGTGATGTTCGGCGAGCCCGGCCGGCTCTACGTGTACCGGCACCTCGGCCTGCACCACTGCGTCAACGTCGTGACCGGCCCCGCCGGCGCCGCCTCCGCGGTGCTGCTGCGTGCGGGTGAGGTCGTCGACGGCGTGGAGCTCGCCCGCGACCGGCGGCTGCGCTCGGGCGTCGTCGACTCGGACCGGCAGATCGCGCGGGGGCCGGCGCGGCTCGCGGTGGCGCTCGGCCTGGACCTGTCGGACTACGGCGCCGACCTCACGGAGCCCGGGGGACGGATCGTGGTGCACCGGGACCCCGACGCGGTCGTGGGCGCGCACGCCACCGGCCCGCGGGTCGGCGTCGCGGGGCCCGGCGGCGACGCCGCCCGGTACCCCTGGCGGTTCTGGCTCGCGGGCGAGCCCACGGTGTCCGCCTTCCGGCCCGCGTATCGCCGGCCGGCGTCGGGAAGCAGCCCGCAGCGCGGGACGACGCCGGCATGACCTCTTCCGCCGACGGTGCGGCCCCGCGGCCGCGCGATGCAAGGAGCACGACGTGACCCACCTCCTGGACGAGCTCGCCTGGCGCGGCCTCGTCGCCCAGACCACCGACCTCGACGCCCTGCGCGAGGCGTTCGATGCCGGACCCGTGACCTTCTACGCCGGGTTCGACCCGACCGCGCCCTCGCTGCACCACGGGCACCTCGTGCAGCTGGTGCTCATGCGGCACCTGCAGCTCGCCGGCCACCACCCGCTCGCCCTCGTCGGCGGGGCCACCGGCCTCATCGGCGACCCGCGGATGTCGGGGGAGCGGGTGCTCAACACCAAGGACACCGTCGCCGAGTGGGTGCAGCGCCTGCAGACCCAGATCAGCCGGTTCCTCGACTTCGACGGGGACAACCCCGCGCGCATGGTGAACAACCTCGACTGGACGGGCGAGCTCACCGCGATCGACTTCCTGCGCGAGGTCGGCAAGCACTACCGCCTCGGCACGATGCTCGCCAAGGACACCGTCGCCCGGCGGCTCGCGTCCGACGAGGGCATCTCGTTCACCGAGTTCAGCTACCAGATCCTGCAGGGCATGGACTACCTGGAGCTGCACCGCCGGCACGGGTGCACGCTGCAGACCGGTGGCAACGACCAGTGGGGCAACCTGCTGTCCGGCGTCGAGCTGATCCGCAAGTCCGAGCACACCTCGGTGCACGCGCTCACCACGCCGCTCATCACCAAGGCCGACGGGACCAAGTTCGGCAAGTCCGAGGGCGGCGCCATCTGGCTCGACCCCGAGATGATGAGCCCCTACGCCTTCTACCAGTTCTGGCTCAACCAGGACGACGCCGAGGTGATCGGCTACCTCAAGGTGTTCACGTTCCGCACCCGCGAGCAGATCGCGGAGCTCGAGGACGCCGTGGCCGCCCGGCCGGCGGCGCGCGAGGCGCAGCGGGCGCTCGCCTACGACGTCACGTCCCTCGTGCACGGGGTGGACGCGACGGAGAAGGTCATCGCGGCGAGCCGGGCGCTGTTCGGTGGCGGGGACCTGGGCGAGCTCGACGCCGCGACGCTGTCCGCCGCGGTGGCGGAGCTGCCGTCGGCGGACGTCGCGGTCGGCGACCCGCTGGTCGACGTGCTCGCGGCGAGCGGGCTGGTCGCGAGCAAGGGCGCGGCCCGGCGGGCGATCGCCGAGGGCGGGGCGAACGTCAACAACCGGAAGGTCACCGACGAGGCCGCGGTCGTCGAGGCCGGCGACCTGCTGCACGGGGAGTACCTGGTGCTGCGGCGCGGGAAGCGGACGCTCGCCGTGGCGCGGGTGGCCGGGGCCTGATCGGCGTGCGCGGTGCCGGGCACCGCGCGGGCGCAGGTCGGCGGATGCCGACGACGGGAGGGGCGGTCCGTGGAGGCGGGGCGCCCCTCCTGCACGTGCGGTGCCGCCGCACGGGCGAGGTCGTCCCCCGCCGAGGCGATCCGGTGGGCGTCGGCGTGCGTGGCGGTTGCGCGGTCCGGGGCAGTGGGTCAGGGTGGGACGAGCGCGAGGGTGCTGGGACCGAGGTCCCGGTGCTCCCGACGGGGGTCACCCTGGCCGCCGCGGGGCGAAAGCCCAGGTGGGACGAGGTGCGGGGAGCGCCCGCGCCGCCGGTTTGACGAGGGTCGGACGGCGTGCGTAAGGTATCTCCTCGTCGCCCGGCAGGGAGGAACGGACACCGAGGGTCACCTCGATGGCTGGTCCCGCGGACGACGAACCCCCGGTACGACCTCCAGGTGCTTCGGCGCCTCCTCGGTCGCGCCGGACCGGGACTCCTGGCTCTGCTCCGCGAAATGCCGCGGACAAAGCGGGTCGGAAAGCCTGGTAGGGTTTCGGAACGTCGGAAACGCCCGGTAAACGGGTGGTGAAGACGGGAGAGAAGCTCTGGTAGAGTTCAGGAACGCGAAGAAACGCCGGAAGGCGCGGAAAGCGGGCCAGGAACTCTGGTAGATTGGAACCGAGCCTCCGGCCGGACGCCCTGCAGAGGGTGGACGGGGGATGCGCGTCTGTTCTTTGAGAACTCAACAGTGTGCCTAGTAGTTGATGCCAAGATGGTTCATCGGCTCGGGTGGCCGCCCCGTTCGGGGTTGGTTGTTCGGCGTCGGTGGGTCTTGGTTGATACGGAAGTCGTTCCCGACCCCGTCGGGCGGCTTCTTTAGCAGCCGAATTGACTGATCTCCGCTCGCCAGCGGGTGGGGGTCGTTTCGTGTGTCGGTGGATCGCCGCCTTCGGGTGGTGGTTGCCAATGAGACATCTACGGAGAGTTTGATTCTGGCTCAGGACGAACGCTGGCGGCGTGCTTAACACATGCAAGTCGAACGGTGAAGCCCAGCTTGCTGGGTGGATCAGTGGCGAACGGGTGAGTAACACGTGAGTAACCTGCCCCTGACTCTGGGATAAGCCTTGGAAACGAGGTCTAATACCGGATACGTGACGCTCAGGCATCTGATGCGTCTGGAAAGATTTATCGGTCAGGGATGGACTCGCGGCCTATCAGCTTGTTGGTGGGGTAACGGCCTACCAAGGCGACGACGGGTAGCCGGCCTGAGAGGGCGACCGGCCACACTGGGACTGAGACACGGCCCAGACTCCTACGGGAGGCAGCAGTGGGGAATATTGCACAATGGGCGCAAGCCTGATGCAGCGACGCCGCGTGAGGGATGAAGGCCTTCGGGTTGTAAACCTCTTTCAGCAGGGAAGAAGCGCAAGTGACGGTACCTGCAGAAGAAGCGCCGGCTAACTACGTGCCAGCAGCCGCGGTAATACGTAGGGCGCAAGCGTTGTCCGGAATTATTGGGCGTAAAGAGCTCGTAGGCGGTTTGTCGCGTCTGCTGTGAAAACTCGAGGCTCAACCTCGGGCTTGCAGTGGGTACGGGCAGACTAGAGTGCGGTAGGGGAGACTGGAATTCCTGGTGTAGCGGTGGAATGCGCAGATATCAGGAGGAACACCGATGGCGAAGGAGGTCTCTGGGCCGCAACTGACGCTGAGGAGCGAAGCATGGGGAGCGAACAGGATTAGATACCCTGGTAGTCCATGCCGTAAACGTTGGGCACTAGGTGTGGGGCTCATTCCACGAGTTCCGTGCCGCAGCAAACGCATTAAGTGCCCCGCCTGGGGAGTACGGCCGCAAGGCTAAAACTCAAAGAAATTGACGGGGGCCCGCACAAGCGGCGGAGCATGCGGATTAATTCGATGCAACGCGAAGAACCTTACCAAGGCTTGACATACACCGGAAACTTCCAGAGATGGTTGCCCCGCAAGGTCGGTGTACAGGTGGTGCATGGTTGTCGTCAGCTCGTGTCGTGAGATGTTGGGTTAAGTCCCGCAACGAGCGCAACCCTCGTCCTATGTTGCCAGCGGGTCATGCCGGGGACTCATAGGAGACTGCCGGGGTCAACTCGGAGGAAGGTGGGGATGACGTCAAATCATCATGCCCCTTATGTCTTGGGCTTCACGCATGCTACAATGGCCGGTACAAAGGGCTGCGATACCGCGAGGTGGAGCGAATCCCAAAAAGCCGGTCTCAGTTCGGATTGGGGTCTGCAACTCGACCCCATGAAGTCGGAGTCGCTAGTAATCGCAGATCAGCAACGCTGCGGTGAATACGTTCCCGGGCCTTGTACACACCGCCCGTCAAGTCACGAAAGTCGGTAACACCCGAAGCCGGTGGCCCAACTGTTCGCAGGGGGAGCCGTCGAAGGTGGGACTGGCGATTGGGACTAAGTCGTAACAAGGTAGCCGTACCGGAAGGTGCGGCTGGATCACCTCCTTTCTAAGGAGCTTCTGACGCGCCCACCTGAGGTGGGTGTGTGCAGAGACCAGGCCCGAGCCGTACGCGTTCGGGGTGGTGCTCAAGGGTGGAACATCAACTACGGCGGCCATCATCGGTCGGCATCGCGCCAGTACACCTCGACTTGTCGGGGACGGAACGCGCACAGCCGGCAGACGGTGGTCGCCTAGGCACGCTGTTGGGTCCTGAGGGAACAGCCCGCAAGGGAGGTTGCTTCATGACGGGCCCGGTCGGTCGGACGAACCGCTGACTCCTCTTGCAGGAGCTGGTAGGCGCCGGCGTACGCGACTCGGGGATCGTTCGTTGTTTGAGAACTGCACAGTGGACGCGAGCATCTTTAAAGTATGTCTTTGTGGTCAAGTTTTTAAGGGCACAGGGTGGATGCCTTGGCACTAGGAGCCGAAGAAGGACGTGGTAGCCTGCGATAAGCCTCGGGGAGTTGGCAAACGAACCGTGATCCGAGGATGTCCGAATGGGGAAACCCCGCGCGAGTCATGTCGCGTGACCCGCACCTGAATATATAGGGTGTGTGGAGGGAACGCCGGGAAGTGAAACATCTCAGTACCGGCAGGAAGAGATATTCCGTGAGTAGTGGCGAGCGAAAGCGGATCAGGCCAAACCGTGTGCGTGTGATAGCCGGCAGGCGTTGCGCATGCGGGGTTGTGGGACCCTTCAGCTGGTTCTGCCGAACCAGCAGGGAGTCAGAAAGTCTCGTGATAGTCGAAGGGCATTGAAAGGCCCGGCACAGAGGGTGGTACCCCCGTAGACGAAATCACGTGGCCTCCCGAGGGGGATCCCAAGTAGCACGGGGCCCGAGAAATCCCGTGTGAATCTGGCAAGACCACTTGCTAAGCCTAAATACTACCTAGTGACCGATAGCGGACAAGTACCGTGAGGGAAAGGTGAAAAGTACCCCGGGAGGGGAGTGAAATAGTACCTGAAACCGTGTGCCTACAATCCGTCGGAGCCTCCCTAGCAGGGGTGACGGCGTGCCTTTTGAAGAATGAGCCTGCGAGTTAGTGGTACGTGGCGAGGTTAACCCGTGTGGGGAAGCCGTAGCGAAAGCGAGTCCGAATAGGGCGACCGTAGTCGCGTGCTCTAGACCCGAAGCGAAGTGATCTAGCCATGGGCAGGTTGAAGCGCGGGTAAGACCGCGTGGAGGACCGAACCCACCTGGGTTGAAAACCGGGGGGATGACCTGTGGTTAGGGGTGAAAGGCCAATCAAACTTCGTGATAGCTGGTTCTCCCCGAAATGCATTTAGGTGCAGCCTCGCGTGTTTCTTGCCGGAGGTAGAGCTACTGGATAGCCGATGGGCCCCACAAGGTTACTGACGTTAGCCAAACTCCGAATGCCGGTAAGTGAGAGCGCGGGAGTGAGACTGCGGGGGATAAGCTCCGTAGTCGAGAGGGAAACAGCCCAGACCACCAGCTAAGGCCCCTAAGCGTATGCTAAGTGGGAAAGGATGTGGAGTTGCACAGACAACCAGGAGGTTGGCTTAGAAGCAGCCACCCTTGAAAGAGTGCGTAATAGCTCACTGGTCAAGTGATTCCGCGCCGACAATGTAGCGGGGCTCAAGTATACCGCCGAAGCTGTGGCATTCACACATTGCGCTAAGCCTTCGTGGTTCAGGCGTGTGGATGGGTAGGGGAGCGTCGTGTGGCGGGTGAAGCTGCGGGGTGACCCAGTGGTGGACGCTACACGAGTGAGAATGCAGGCATGAGTAGCGAATGACGGGTGAGAAACCCGTCCGCCGAATGACCAAGGGTTCCAGGGCCAGGCTAATCCGCCCTGGGTAAGTCGGGACCTAAGGCGAGGCCGACAGGCGTAGTCGATGGACAACGGGTTGATATTCCCGTACCGGCGAAGAACCGCCCATACCGAGCCCGGTGATGCTAAACGTCCGAAGTGCGCGACACCGACTCCTTCGGGAGTCACCGCCGCATGGAGCACGTGACCCGAACCGGTAGTAGGTAAGCGTATTAACAGGAGTGACGCAGGAAGGTAGCCCGGCGTGGCGATGGTAGTCCACGTCCAAGGTCGTAGGGCGAGTGGTAGGCAAATCCGCCACTCACATAGCCTGAGAGCCGATGGTGACAGCGTATGCTGGAAGAGGGTGATCCTATGCTGCCAAGAAAAGCTTCGACGCGAGGTTCTAGCCGCCCGTACCCTAAACCGACTCAGGTGGTCAGGTAGAGAATACCAAGGCGATCGAGATAATCGTGGTTAAGGAACTCGGCAAAATGCCCCCGTAACTTCGGGAGAAGGGGGGCCTGAAGCGTGTACCGGCTTGCCCGGGAAGCGTGGAGGGCCGCAGAGACCAGGGAGAAGCGACTGTTTACTAAAAACACAGGTCCGTGCGAAGTCGCAAGACGATGTATACGGACTGACGCCTGCCCGGTGCTGGAAGGTTAAGAGGACGGGTCAGCCGCAAGGCGAAGCTCAGAATTTAAGCCCCAGTAAACGGCGGTGGTAACTATAACCATCCTAAGGTAGCGAAATTCCTTGTCGGGTAAGTTCCGACCTGCACGAATGGCGTAACGACTTCTCCGCTGTCTCAACCGCGAACTCGGCGAAATTGCACTACGAGTAAAGATGCTCGTTACGCGCAGCAGGACGGAAAGACCCCGGGACCTTTACTATAGCTTGGTATTGGTGTTCGGTGCGGCTTGTGTAGGATAGGTGGGAGACTGTGAAGCCGGCACGCCAGTGTCGGTGGAGTCAACGTTGAAATACCACTCTGGTCGCTCTGGACATCTAACCTCGGTCCGTGATCCGGATCAGGGACAGTGCCTGGTGGGTAGTTTAACTGGGGCGGTTGCCTCCTAAAATGTAACGGAGGCGCTCAAAGGTTCCCTCAGCCTGGTTGGCAATCAGGTGGCGAGTGCAAGTGCACAAGGGAGCTTGACTGTGAGACTGACAGGTCGAGCAGGGACGAAAGTCGGAACTAGTGATCCGGCGGTGGCTTGTGGAAGCGCCGTCGCTCAACGGATAAAAGGTACCCCGGGGATAACAGGCTGATCTTGCCCAAGAGTCCATATCGACGGCATGGTTTGGCACCTCGATGTCGGCTCGTCGCATCCTGGGGCTGGAGTAGGTCCCAAGGGTTGGGCTGTTCGCCCATTAAAGCGGTACGCGAGCTGGGTTTAGAACGTCGTGAGACAGTTCGGTCCCTATCCGCTGCGCGCGCAGGAAACTTGAGAAGGGCTGTCCCTAGTACGAGAGGACCGGGACGGACGAACCTCTGGTGTGCCAGTTGTTCCGCCAGGAGCACGGCTGGTTGGCTACGTTCGGAAGGGATAACCGCTGAAAGCATCTAAGCGGGAAGCCTGCTTCAAGATGAGGTTTCCACGGGGCTTGCCCCGAGAGGCTCCCGGCTAGACCACCGGGTAGATAGGCCGGATGTGGAAGAGGGGACTCAAGACCCTCGCAGCTGACCGGTACTAATAAGCCGACAACTTCACCACTCATACTTTTGCTACGCGTCCACTGTGCGGTTCCCGAACCACGAACACGCACCCCTCGAGATCTGAGGGGTGTCCTGTCTCGCTTGTTCGACCGAGTTACGGCGGTCATAGCGAAGGGGAAACGCCCGGTCCCATTCCGAACCCGGAAGCTAAGCCCTTCAGCGCCGATGGTACTGCACTCGCCAGGGTGTGGGAGAGTAGGACGCCGCCGGAGATCATTTCAGAAAGAGCCATCCCTTCGGGGGTGGCTCTTTCTGTTTCCCCGGAAGTGCCCGGGACGCCCGTGCAGGGGGCTGGTCGCGCCGGGAGCGGTCGCCGCACGCCGTCCTCGCACCGTTGCGGGGCCCGGGGAGCGCGCACCATCAGCGGGACGTACCGGCTGCGGGGGCGCCCACCCACGGGACGTACCGCTCCGGCCGCGCACCGCCACCCCGCACCGTGCGCGATCCGGCCCCTGCGCCGAGTGGGCAGTTGATGCTGCCTCCCACGCGTCGGAGGGAGCATCTAGTGCCCGCTCGGCTGTCCGTTCGGACGGCAGCACGGGTGTGGGCGGTCCCGCCGAGATGGCAACTCTCGGCTGTGTCCGTACGCGAACGAACAGCCGAGGGTTGCCATCTCGGCGCGCGCCGCGTGCCCGTGGAGCGCGTTCTTGGTCACACCTCACGCCTCGCGCGCGCACCGGGCGGGCAGGTGCCGTCCTCTGAGCAGCGTCGTACGCAGCATCCACGGGGGCGCTCGGCGCCGTCGCCGCGTCGGTGATCGCGGAGCTCTCGGGGAGTGTGACTCTCGGCTGCGACGCACTCCGTCGTCGGTGTGTGTGCCTCCGGGCGTCGGCGAGCGCGGAGTTGGCCCGGACGTTGCTCTGCGCCGAGTCTCCGCCTGCGGACTGTGAGCATCGCCACCGCCGGAGGCGCCGTCCGGAGGCTCGGCGGTCGGCGCGCCGCTCGGGCCTTGCCGTCGGGACTTGCCGCCGGGCCGATGCGGGGTCTGCGGGTCGCGGATGAGACGATGGTCGGCGGTCGAACTTGAGGAGCAGCGGGACATGAGCAGCGACGAGCGCGGGACGCGTTCGGCGGACGAGGGCGGGCGCCGCAGCGGCGGCGTCGGCCGGTACGGCAACCGGGGCGCCGCGCGCTCCACGGACGGCGAGCGCCCGCAGCGCGCCCCGCGGGTCGCGGGCCAGCGGCGCAGCGGCGGCGACGAGCGCGGGTGGCGGTCGGCGGTCGAGCAGAGCGGTACCGCCGGCGCGCGGGGGAGCTCCTCGCGAGCCGGCGAGCGTGACGCCCGCACGGACCGCCGGGACGAGGGCGCACGCGGCTACGGCGGCGACCGCCGGTCCGCCGGCGATCGTCCGCGGTCCGAGGGCGGCCAGCGACCCCAGGGTGGCGCGCGCGACAGCCGCTCGGCCGCGGACCGGCGTCCGTCCGGTCGCGGCGAGGGCGAGCGCTCGGGCGGGTACCGCTCGGACCGTGGCCCCGCCCGCGACGGCGGCCGGTCCGGAGGCGACGGGTCCGATCGTGGCGACCGTTCCGGCGGCTACCGTTCCGACCGTGGCGGTCGTTCCGGCGGCTACGGCTCGGACCGCGGCGACCGCGAGGGCGGGGCACGCCCCGCCCGCTCGGGTGGGTACGGCGCCGACCGGGGTGGCGCCCGCGCGGAGCGGGGCGGTCCGCGTCCCGAGCGTTCCGGCGGGTACTCCGGGGACCGCAGCGGCGGCTTCCGGTCCGACCGCGGTCCCGCGCGGGACGGCGAGCGCGGCGGGTACCGCAGCGAGCGACGCGAGGGTGGCTACGGCCGCGGCCAGCAGGGCGACCAGCGCTCCGGCGGGTACGACCGCTCCGCCCCGCGCGCGGGCGGCTACCGACGCGACGCCGAGGGCGGCGAGCGGACGGGCGGCTACCGCTCCGACCGCGGTGCCTCGCGTCCCGGCGGCGCCGCACGCGGCGACCGTCCCGCCGGCGAGCGCGGCAGGTACCGCGGCGATCGTCCGGCCGGGTCGGACCGCGGTGGCTACCAGCGTGACGACCGTGGGGGTCACCGCGGCGGTCGCGACTCCGGCTCGGGTGCGCCCGGCGGGGAGCGCGGCGGCTACCGCCGGGACGACCGCGACGGGCGCCAGCGTGAGGACCGCGGCGGCTACCGCGGCGGGCGCGACGGCGGCGCGGGCCCGACCGGCGACCGGGGCGGCTACCGCTCGGACCGCGGCGCCCAGCAGGGCGGCGGCTACCGGGGCGGCCGGGACGGCGCGCCGTCGGCGTCCGGCGACCGTGGCGGCTACCGGCGCGACGACCGTGGCGGGTCGCAGGGTCAGGATCGTGGCGGCTACCGCCGGGACGACCGGGGTGACCGAGGCGGCTACCAGCGCGACGACCGCGGGGGCTACCGCGGCGGGCGCGACGCGGGCCAGGGTGCCTCCGGCGGCCACCGACGGGACGACCGCGGCGACCGGGGCGGCTACCAGCGCGACGACCGCGGCGGGTACCGCGGCGCACGCGACGGCCAGGACCGCGGCGATCGCGGCGGTGTCCGGGGCGATCGCGACGGCGGCCGCGGGTTCGACCGCGGTGACCGCGGCCCGCGGCACGACGGCGACGACCGCCGCCCGAGCCGTCCGCCGCAGGCGGTGCGCGAGTACGGCCCGGAGATCCCCGAGGACGTCGAGTTCAGCATGCTCGACCGCGAGGTCCGGGCCCGGCTGCGCACGCTGAGCAAGGACAACGCGTGGGCGGTGGGCCGGCACCTGGTGATGGCCGGACGGCTCATCGACCAGGATCCCGAGCTCGCCTACGAGCACGCCCAGGCCGCGGTGCGGCACGGCGGCCGGGTGGACGTGGTGCGCGAGGCCGCCGGCCTGGCGGCGTACCGGACCGGTCGGTTCGCGGAGGCGCTGCGCGAGCTGCGCACGGTGCGGCGGCTGAACGGCTCGTCGGAGCACCTGGCCGTGATGGCGGACTGCGAGCGCGGCCTCGGCCGCCCGGAGCGCGCGATCGCGCTGGCGGCGTCGCCCGAGGCCGAGGACCTGGACACGACGACGCGGGTCGAGCTGGCCATGGTGGTGAGCGGGGCGCGCCTCGACATGGGCGACCCGGACGCGGCGATCGCCGCGCTGGCCGGCGTCGGCTCGGGTCCGGTGCGGACGCTGCTCGCGGCGCGCGTGGTGCAGGCCCGGGCGGACGCGCTGCGCGCCGCCGGTCGCGGCGCCGAGGCCGACGAGGCCGAGGCGACGGTGCCCGCCGCCCTGCTCGCGCAGGTGCAGGGCACGGACGAGGACGACGACGTCGTGGTGTTCGACCTCGACGAGGACGGGGACGAGGGCCGTCTCGAGGACGACGCCGAGGACGACACGGAGGTGGCGGACGACGAGTCCGACGACCTCGAGGAGTCCGACGCGGCGGATCTCGACGCGGCCGCCCCCGACGCCGGGACCGCCGACGCCGACCTGCCCGACGCCGACGCGCCCGCCGAGGAGTCCCCGGCCGACGCCGACGGCACCACCCCGGCCGACACCCCCGACGCCGCCCCCGCGGGCGACGAGGACACGGAGGACGAGTGACCCACGCACGGCTCCTCGGCAGCGCCACCCCGCTCGCCGAGGCCTACGACCTGGCCCTGGTCGACCTGGACGGCGTCGCGTACCGCGGCCACGAGCCCATCGACGGCGCCGCCGCCGGGCTCGCGGGCGCCCGCGCGGCCGGCATGCGCCTGGTGTTCGTGACCAACAACGCCTCCCGCGAGCCGGAGTCGGTCGCGGACCAGCTCACCTCGCTGGACATCCCGACGCAGGCGGGTGATGTGCTGACCGCCGCGCAGGCCTGCGCGGCCCTGCTGGCGACCCGCCTGCAGCCGGGCGCCAAGGTGCTCGTGGTCGGCGGCGCGGGCCTGGTCACCGCGGTGCGCGAGGCGGGCTTCGAGGTGGTCACGTCCGCGGACGAGCACCCGGAGGCCGTCGCCCAGGGCTTCGCCCCGGAGCTCGGCTGGGCGCAGCTCGCCGAGGCCGCGTACGCGGTGGCGGGCGGCGCGTGGTTCGTCGCGAGCAACCTCGACAAGAGCCTGCCGACCGCCCGGGGCTTCGCGCCGGGCAACGGCGCGCTCGTGGGCGCGGTGCAGGCGGCGACGGGCGTGGTCCCGGACAGCGCGGGCAAGCCGGCGTCGACGATGTACGAGATCGCGGTCGAGCGGCACGGCGCCCGCGCGGCGCTGGTCGTGGGCGACCGCCTGGACACCGACCTGGCGGGCGCCCGCACGGGCGGGTTCGCGGGGCTGCACGTGCTGACCGGCGTGAGCACCGCACGCGACGACGTGCTCGCGCCCGCGGGCCTGCGCCCGCACTACATCGCGGCGGACCTCGGCGGCCTGCTGGTGCCGCACCCCGAGCCGGTCCGGGCGGCCGAGGGCTGGTGGACCTGCGGGGCCGCCGCGGCCCGGGTCGCCGGGGGCCGGCTGGAGCTCGGCCGGGACCTGCCCGCGGGGGTCGACCTGGTGCGCGCGGCCTGTGCCGCCGCGTGGGCCGCCGTGGACGCGGGTGAGCACCTGGACGAGTCGACGGTTCCCGACCTGCGTGTCACCCCGGAGGACGCCGCGGGCGTGGGCGCCGGCCGGTAACCTGGCCGGCAGCGCAGGGGAGCAGCAGGACCAGGACACGTGGAGAACCAGCCAGGGGGACGCGACGGGGCCGGCAGGCCGGTCCGTCGCGGGCGGACTGCCGCCGCGGGCGGAGTGGGGAGTGGAGCCGTGGAGCCGACGGGCGACCAGGCGGTGGACCAAGCGGTCGTGCGCCTGACCGAGGTCACCGAGCTCACCTTGCGTGAGCAGCTCGCCGTGTTCGACGCCGTGCACACGGCCCTGCAGGACCGGCTCGCCGACGCGGAGGGCTGAGGCGGGTGCCGACGCGCGTCGACGCCGCCCTGGTCCGTGACGGGCTCGCCCGGTCGCGGAAGCACGCGGCCGAGCTGATCGCGGCCGGCCGGGTGACGGTCGACGGCGCCCCCGTGCGCCGTCCGGCGGCGCCGCTCGGCGACGACCAGCGCGCCCGGGTCGAGCCGGACCCCGCCGGCGCGCCCGCCGACGACTGGGCGTCCCGCGGCGCCCACAAGCTGCTGGGTGCGCTCGAGGCGTTCGCCGACGTCGTGGTCGAGGGCCGCGACTGCCTGGACGCGGGCGCGAGCACGGGCGGGTTCACCGACGTGCTGCTGCGCCGCGGCGCCCGACGGGTGCTGGCGCTGGACGTCGGGCACGACCAGCTCGTCGACCGGCTGCGCGCCGACGCCCGGGTCGAGGCCCGCGAGGGCGTCAACGTCCGGTACCTGACATCGGCGGACGTCGACCCCGCGCCGGGGCTGGTCGTGGCGGACCTGTCCTTCATCTCGCTGACGCTGGTGCTGCCCGCGCTCGCCGCCGTCGCGGCGCCCGGCGCGGACCTGCTGCTCATGGTGAAGCCGCAGTTCGAGGTCGGCCGCGAGCGGCTGGGCTCCGGCGGGGTGGTGCGCAGCGCCGAGCAGCGGACGGAGGCGGTGCTGGCGGTCGCCGCGGCCGCGGAGCAGCAGGGCCTCGCCGTCGCCGGCGTGGCGCGCAGCCCGCTCCCGGGGCCGAGCGGCAACGTGGAGTACTTCCTGCGGCTGCGCCGCGGGGACGGCGCGGCCGCGGACGCACCCGGCACGCACGACACCGGCGCCGCCCTCACCGGCGACGCCCTCGCGGCCCGGGTCCGGGCCGTCGTCACCGAGCAGGAGGAGGGCGCATGACCAGCAGGCGGGTCCTGGTCGTCACGCACAGCGGCCGGGCGGAGGCCGTCACGGCCACCGAGGAGGCCGCCGCCGCGCTGGAGGCCGCCGGCTTCACGCCCGTGCTCGCGGGCGAGGACGTCCCCGGCATGGCGTTCCACGACATCGAGCTGGCCATGATCCTCGGCGGCGACGGCACGATCCTGCGCGCCGCGGAGCTCGCGCGCGGCGGCGGCGTCCCGCTGCTCGGCATCAACTTGGGCCACGTCGGGTTCCTCGCGGAGAGCGAGCGGGACGACATCAAGGAGGCGGTGCGCCGGATCGCGGCGGGGGACTACACCGTCGAGGAGCGCACGACGCTGCAGGTGCAGGTCCAGGTGCCCGGCCGCCGCGACCCGGTGACGGGCTGGGCGCTCAACGAGGCCGCGCTGGAGAAGGCGGAGCCGGCCCGCATGGTCGAGGTCGTGCTCGAGGTGGACGACCGCCCGCTGTCGAGTTTCGGCTGCGACGGCGTCGTGCTGGCGACGTCCACCGGCTCGACCGCGCACGCGTTCTCGGCCGGGGGGCCCGTGGTCTGGCCGGAGGTCGACAGCCTGATCGTCGTGCCGCTGTCGGCGCACGCCCTGTTCGCGCGCCCGCTGGTCGTCGGCCCGCGCAGCGTGATCGCGGTCGAGGTGCTGACCCGGTCGCCGTCGCCGGCGGTGCTGGTGTGCGACGGCCGCCGACGGATCGAGGTGCCGGCGGGCTCCCGCGTCGAGGTGCGCCGGTCGCCGGTCCCGGTCAGGCTGGCCCGGCTGACGCCGGCGCCGTTCACGGACCGGCTGGTGAACAAGTTCGCGCTCCCCGTGGTCGGATGGCGGGGGCGCGCGACCGACACCCCGGCGCGCGACCGGACCGGCGCCACCCGCGCGCCGGCCGACGAGGACTGAGGAGCGGACGCGCGCGTGTTCGAGGAGATCACGATCAGCGACCTGGGCGTCATCACCGGCGCCCAGATCCGGCTGCACCCCGGGCTGACCGTCCTGACGGGCGAGACCGGCGCGGGCAAGACGATGGTGCTGACCGGGCTGAACCTGCTGCTCGGCGGCAAGGCCGACCCGGCGACGGTGCGCACCGGCGCGACCACGGCGGTCGTCGAGGGCCGCGTCGTCGTGCCGGACGGGTCGCCGGTGCTGGAGCGGGCCGAGGAGGCCGGGGCGGCGGTCGACGACGACGGCGGGCTGCTGCTGGTCCGCACGGTTCAGGCGGCGACCGACGGCGCTCCCGGCCGGTCCCGCGCGCACCTCGGCGGCCGGTCCGTCCCGCAGGCGGTGCTGGGCGAGCTCGCCGAGCAGCTCATCACGGTGCACGGCCAGCAGGACCAGGCCCGGCTGCGCTCGCCGCAGCACCAGCGGGAGGCGCTGGACGCGTTCGCGGGCGCGGCGCACGCCGCCCTGCTCGCCGAGTACCGGCAGGCGTGGGCGGAGCGCGCCCGGCTGCAGGCGACGATCGACGACCTGACCGCCCGGCGCCAGGACCTCGCCCGCGAGGCCGAGCTGCTGCGCCTGGGCCTCGCCGAGGTCGAGCGGATCGACCCGCAGCCGGGGGAGGACACCGACCTGGCCCGGGAGATCGTCCGCCTGGAGCACGCCGAGGACCTGCGCGCCGCCGCCACGGGGGCGCACGCCGCGCTGCTCGGCGACGAGGACGCGCCGGACGAGGGTGCGAACGCGGCGGGCCTCGTCGAGCACGCGCGCCGGCTGCTGGACGGCGCCGGCGGCCACGACGCCCGGCTCGCGGAGCTGCGCGACCGGGTGGCGGAGGCCGGCTACCTGCTGGCGGACGCCGCCACGGAGCTGTCGTCGTACCTGCAGGACCTGCAGGCCGACCCGCTGCGCCTCGACGCCGCCCAGACCCGCCGCGCCGAGCTCGCGTCGCTGACCCGGTCGTACGGCGAGGACGTGGCGGCCGTGCTCCGCTGGGCCGACGAGAGCGGCCGCCGGCTGCTCGACATCGGCGACGGCGACGAGAAGGTCGCGGAGCTCACGGCCGAGCGGGGCGCGCTGGACGCGACGCTCGCCGACCTCGCGTCCCGGATCGGCGCGGCCCGGCGCGAGGCCGCCGAGCGGCTCGCCGCGACCGTCTCGGCGGAGCTCGCCGGGCTCGCGATGGGCGGTGCCAGCCTCGAGGTCCGCGTCGAGCCTGCACCCGAGCTGGGCCCGCACGGTGGAGATGTCGTGGAGATGCTCCTGGTCCCGCACGCGGGCGCGCCGGCCCGGCCGCTCGGCAAGGGCGCCTCGGGCGGCGAGCTGTCGCGGGTGATGCTGGCCCTCGAGGTGGCGCTCGCCACGTCCCCGGACCGCGGGGAGCACACGCCCGGGACGTTCGTGTTCGACGAGGTCGACGCCGGCGTCGGCGGACGCGCCGCGACCGAGGTGGGGCGCCGTCTGGCCGCCCTGGCGCGGGGTTCGCAGGTCCTGGTGGTGACGCACCTGGCGCAGGTGGCCGCCTTCGCCGACCGGCACCTCGTCGTCACCAAGTCGCGGGACGGCGCGATCACGGCGTCGGGCGTGGGCGAGGTCACGGGGGAGGACCGGGTGCGCGAGCTGGCCCGGATGCTGTCCGGCCAGGAGGAATCCGGCACGGCGCGCGCACACGCGGCGGAGCTCCTGGAGCTGGCGGATCTGGCACGATGAACGGCGATGAAACTCCTGCCCTCGCGTAAGCGCTCCGCCGCGTCCCCCGGGGGCGAGCTCGTCGGCCCCGCCCGGGTCGACCCCCGCACCAAGTCGCTGACCAAGCGCCTGCGTCCGGGTGAGATCGCCGTGATCGACCACGTCGACATCGACCGGGTGTCGGCCGAGGCGCTCGCCGCCTGCAAGCCCGCCGCGGTGCTCAACGCCGCGCGCTCGACGTCGGGCCGCTACCCGAACCTCGGCCCGGACATCCTGGTGTCCGCCGGCATCCCGCTCGTCGACGACCTCGGACCCGACGTGATGACCCTCCGCGAGGGCCGCACGCTGCGCGTCGAGAACGGTGCCGTGTACGACGGCGACAAGCTGGTCGCCGAGGGCACGGTGCAGACCGAGCAGACGGTGGCCACCGACCAGGCGGCCGCGCGCGAGGGCCTGTCCGTCCAGCTCGAGTCGTTCGCCGCGAACACCATGGACTACCTGCGCCGGGAGCGCGACCTGCTGCTCGACGGCGTGGGCGTCCCGGACATCACGACGACGATCGAGGGCCGCCAGGTGCTCATCGTGGTCCGCGGGTACCACTACAAGGAGGACCTGGTCACGCTGCGGCCGTACATCCGCGAGTACCGCCCGGTGCTCGTCGGCGTGGACGGCGGCGCGGACGCGATCCTCGAGGCCGGCTGGACGCCCGACATGATCGTCGGCGACATGGACTCGGTGTCCGACCGCGCGCTGCGCTGCGGCGCGGAGATCGTCGTGCACGCCTACCGCGACGGCCGCGCGCCGGGCCTCGCCCGCGTCGACCAGCTCGGCGTGCCGCACATCGTGTTCCCGGCGACGGGCACGAGCGAGGACGTCGCGATGCTGCTGGCCGACGACAAGGGCGCCGAGCTCATCGTCGCGGTCGGCACGCACGCCACCCTCGTCGAGTTCCTGGACAAGGGCCGCTCCGGCATGGCCTCCACGTTCCTCACCCGGCTCCGGGTCGGCAGCAAGCTGGTCGACGCCAAGGGCGTGTCCCGGCTCTACCGGAACCGGATCTCCAACCTGCAGCTGACGCTGCTCGTCCTCGCGGGTCTGCTCGCGCTCGGCGTGGCCCTGGCCTCGACGACGGCGGGCCAGACCCTCATCGGGCTGACCGCGGCGCGCTGGGACGACTTCGTCTACTGGCTCGGGTCGCTGTTCGGCGGGTCGTCATGACGCCCGCCGGCACGCCCCGACTCGCCCCCTCCCGTGCCGCGCTCGCGTCGGCACCTGATCGAGAGCTCCCGCTGTGATCGACTTCCGGTACCACCTCGTCTCGCTGATCTCGGTGTTCCTCGCGCTGGCGGTGGGCATCGCCCTCGGCGCCGGCCCGCTCGAGGAGACGATCGGCAACACCCTCACGGGGCAGGTGGACCAGCTGCGGAGCGAGCGGGACCAGCTGCGCTCCGACCTCGACGACGCCGGGTCGGACCTGGCCGCGAGCGACGCCTTCGTCGAGGCCGCGGGCGCCGAGCTCGTCGCCGGCACGCTCGCGGACCGCCGCGTGGCCGTGGTCGCGCTCGGCACGGTCGACGGCGACGCGCTGACCGCGATCGAGGGCCAGCTGACCGACGCCGGCGCCACCGTCAGCGCGAACGTGGCGCTGAACGAGGCCTGGTCGTCCACCGACCTGCGGTCGTTCCGCCAGGCGCTGGTCGGGAACATCTCGAGCTACCTCGACCCGCAGCCCGCGGACGACGCCACCGCGGACACCTCGCTGTCCGAGGCGCTGGTCCAGGGCCTCACCGGCGCCGACGCCGCCAACCCCGACGCGCTGAGCGCGGACGCGGCGACGCTCCTGGAGTTCATGACGTCCGGCGACTCGCCGCTCGTGACCGTCGAGGGCGAGATCACCCAGCCGGCCGACGCGGTCGTGCTCGTCGCCCCGACCGTCGCGCCCGACGCCGTCGCCACCGACGCGACGCCGGACGCCGACGAGGCCGCCGCCGTGCTGCAGTCGCAGATCGCGCTCGCCCGGGTCGCGCAGACCCGCTCCGAGGGCGCGGTCGTCGTGGACGGCCCGGTCACGGACGGCACGCTGGTCGCCACGATCCTCGGCGACGACTCCGCCGCCGAGGCGCTCACCACCGTGAGCGACGGCGACACGTCCGCCGGGCAGGTGTCCGTGCCGCTCGCGCTGAACGCGCGGATCGGCGGCACGAACGGCCACTACGGCCGCGGGGGCGACCTGACGACGGTGCCCAGCGCGACGACGCTGACCCCGCCGGACCGCACGCCGGTCGCGACCGGGGACGCGGGCGCGGGTGACGCGGGCGCGGGCGACGCGGGCGCCGGCGACGCCGGTGCGGGCGACGCCGGGGCGCAGGGGTGAGCGTCGCGCGCCGGATCGCCGCCGCCGTCGCGGCGCGCGTGAGCACGACCGTCGTCCGCGGGCTGCTGGACGACGAGCCGCCGGGCGGCGCGCGCCTCTGGGAGCGCACCAACCACCGCGGCGAGCCGGTGAGCCTGCTCGGCGGCCCCGCGGTCGCGGCGGGCGTGCTCGTCGGCGGCCTGGTCGGCGCCCCGTCCGCCCGGGACGGCGCGGCGCTGGCCGTGGCGACCACGAGCGCCACGGCGTTCGGCCTGGTCGACGACCTCACCGAGGACCGCGAGGGCGCCGTCCGCAAGGGCCTGCGCGGCCACCTCGGCGCGCTGGCCCGCGGCGAGGTCACGACCGGCGGCCTCAAGGTGCTCGGCATCGGGGCGGGCGCGCTGCTCGCCGCCGCGCTGAGCCGGCCGCACGACCGGCTGCCCGGGGGGCGCGGCGCAGCCGCTGCCGTCCGGCTCGCGGACGTCGCGGTCGACGGCGCGCTGATCGCGGCCAGCGCCAACCTGGTCAACCTGCTCGACCTGCGCCCGGGGCGCGCCCTCAAGGCCGCCGCGATCGCCGCAGCGCCGGCCGGCGTGCTCGGCGGGCGCGGCGGTGGCCCGGCCGCCGCGGTGCTGGGCGCCGCCGCCGCCGAGCTGCCCGACGACCTGGCCGAGCGGGACATGCTCGGCGACTCCGGCGCGAACGCGGTCGGCGCGGTCCTCGGCACCGTCGCGGTGCAGGGCTGCTCGCGGCCGGTGCGGCTCGCGCTGCTCGCGGGCGTCGTGGCGCTCACGGTGGTCTCGGAGAAGGTGTCGTTCACGCAGGTGATCGCCCGCACCCCGGTGCTGCGCGAGCTCGACGCGTGGGGCCGGCGACCGGCGCACGTGCCGGGGGCTGCGGGGACGGACGCGCCGGGCTCGCCCGGCGGGTCGCCGGGCGACGGCGCCCCCTCGGGCGAGGTGCCCGGGCGGTGAGCCGCCGGGCCGTCCTGTCCGGTCTGGCGGGCGCCGCGGCCCTGATCTCGGCCGTGACGGTCGTCAGCCGGCTGCTGGGCTTCGCGCGGACGCTGGTCTTCAACAACGCGGTCGGCCTCACCGACGTCGGCGACGCCTACAACTGGGCGAACACACTGCCGAACGTGCTGTTCGAGGTGGCCGCGGGCGGGGCTCTCGCGGGCGCGCTCATCCCGGTCATCGCCGGTCCGCTGGCGCGCGGGATGCGGGACGACGTGTCCCGGATCGCGTCGGGGATGCTCGGTTGGACGCTCGGGGGCCTGGTGCTCATCGGCGCCGTCCTCGCCGTGGCCGCCGAGCCGCTGTCCGCGCTCTCGAAGGTCGACACCGCGGTCGAGCGGGACCTCGTCACGTTCTTCATCCGGGTGTTCGCGGTCCAGCTCCCGCTGTACGGGCTCGCCGTGGTGCTGTCCGGCGTGCTGCAGGCGCAGCGGAAGTTCTTCTGGCCGGCGTTCGCGCCGGTGCTGTCGAGCCTCGTCGTGATCGGCGCGTACGCCGGGTACGGCTGGCTGCTCGCCGACGCGGGGGTGCCGCGCGGGGCCGAGGAGGCGGCGGTGCTGCCCGACGGGGCCGCGGCGCTGCTCGCCTGGGGGACGACCGCGGGCGTGGCCGCGATGGGCCTGTCCCAGCTCGTCCCGGTCTGGCGGTCCGGCGTGCGGCTGCGGCCGGCCCTGCGGTTCCCCGAGGGCGTGGCCGCCCGGGCGCGCGGGCTGGCGCTGGCGGGGATCGGCGCGCTGGTCGCCCAGCAGGCGGCCGTGCTCGTCACGATCACGCTCGCCCAGACCTACGGCGGGAAGGGCTCGCTCTCGGCGTGGCAGACGATGGTGCAGCCGACCTACCTGCTGCCGTACGCGGTGCTCGCGGTGCCGCTGGCGACCAGCACGTTCCCTCGGCTCGCCGCCGCGGCGCAGCGCCCGGGCCGGTCCGGCTACGCGCCGCTCGCGGCGGTGTCGACGCGGGGCGTGCTCGTCGCCGGCGCGGCCGGCGCGGCGATGCTGGCCGCGGTCGCCCCGGCGGCCACCGCGGTGTTCCGGGCGATCGGGCGCGGCAACACCGCCCTCATCGCCTCGGTGGCCGACGCGCTGACGCTGGTCGCGCCCGGGCTGCTGGGCTTCGCGCTGGTGTTCCACGTGTCCCGGGCGCTCTACGCGCTGGAGCGAGGGCGCCTCGCGGTGCTGGCCGCCAGCGCCGGCTGGGTCACCGTCGCGCTCGCGTCCTGGGTCGCGTGCCTGGTGCTGGTGCCGGGCGGCCGCGACGCCGCCGCGACTCTGCACGCGCTGTCGCTCGGCAACACGATCGGGATGGTCGTGGCCGGGGTGGCCCTGCTCGCCGTGCTGCGGGCGGCCGCGGGGGCGGAGGCCGTGGCGGGGCTGACGCGGACGCTTACGGTGCTGGTCGCCGCCGGAGCGGTCGCCGGCGTCGCCGGCCGGTGGGTCGTCGACGCGGTGCAGGCGCTCGCCGAGGGCGTGCCCGGCGCGGTGGCCGCTGCGGCGGGCGGGGCGGCCGTGGTCGTCGTCCTGGTCGTGGGCGCGGTCGCCGTGCTCGACCGGGCGACCCTGACCGGGCTGCTGCGGCGCGGGGCGGGCGCCGTCGGCGGCGGCGCGGTGGGCGACGGCCCGGCCGAGGGGCCCGCCGCGGACGCGCTCGTCCCCGGCACGGACCCGGGCGCGCCCGCCGGCGGCGTCGCCCGGCACGGCGGCATCCGCCGGCGGCCCTGCGTCCGCCGGCACCCACGCGGCCCCCGCGACGACCGCCACCCCCACGACCACCCCGGCGCCCGGCGCCGGACCCGCGGCCCCCGGGCCGGACGACCCCCGGGAGGCGGGCCGATGACCCGACGCGTGCTGCAGGTGCTGGGCTCGAGCGCGGGCGGTGTCGCCCGCCACGTCGCGCAGGTGTCGACCGCCCTGGCGGCGGCCGGCGACCGCGTCCTGGTCGCGGGCCCCTCGTCGCTGGCGCCGACCGTGGCCGCGGGCGAGGGCGTGGGCTTCGCGGCGGTCGAGATCGCCGACCGCCCGCACGCCTCCGACGCGCGGGCCGTCGCCCGGCTGGCCGAGCTGGCGCGGGACGCCGACGCGGTGCACGCCCACGGGCTGCGCGCGGGCGCGCTCGCGGTGCTGGCGGTCCGCGGGCGGCCGCACCCCGGCGGGTCGCGGCCGCGGGTGGTGGTCACGCTGCACAACCTGCCTGTCGGCGGCCGCGCGATCCGGACCGTGTCGGCGGTGCTCGGCCGGGTGGTCGCGCGCGGCGCCGACGTGGTGCTCGGCGTGTCCGGCGACCTCGTCGAGCTGGCGCGGGCGCAGGGCGCCCGCCGGGCCGAGCGCGCCCTGGTGCCGGCCCCCGCGCTCCGCGCCCCTTCGCGCGACCGGGACGCCGTCCGCGCGGGTCTCGGCGTCGCGCCGGGGGAGGACCTGGTCGTCACCGTGGCCCGGCTCGCCCCGCAGAAGGGCCTGGACACCCTCGTGGACGCCGCGGCCGCCGCGGGACGGACCCGGCCCGGGCTGCGCTGGGTCGTGGCGGGGGACGGCCCCCTGCTCGACGGGCTGCGCGCGCGGGCGGCCGAGGCGGAGGCGCCCGTCGACCTGCTGGGCCGTCGCGAGGACGTCGCCGACCTGCTCGCGGCCGCGGACGTGGTCGCCTCGACCGCCGTGTGGGAGGGCCAGCCGCTGGCCGTCCAGGAGGCGCTGGCGCTGGGCGCGGCGCTCGTCGTGACCGACGCGGGCGGCACCCGCGAGGTCACAGGGGACGCGGCGGTGCTCGTGCCCGTCGGGGACGCCGCGGCGTTCGCGGAGGCGCTGACCGCGGTGCTGGCCGACGACGCGCGCCGGGCGTCGCTCGGCGAGGCGGCCCGGGCCCGCGCGGCGACCCTCCCGGGGATCGCCGACGTCCTGACCCAGCTGGACGCGGCCTACACCTCCTGAGGCGCGGGGAACGACCGGGAGTGGAAGGTTCTGCCGGACACGCCGACGGCGTGTCCGGCAGAACCTTCCACCCGACTGCGGCCCGCCCGCGGGCCCGTGGCGCGGGTCACCGGCGTGGGACGCACAGGGGCCGCGCGTCTCGGGTACACTGGAATCCCGTGGCAGAGCGCGCAAATCGACTCTCCGGGCGGTCGGACTCCACGACCCGGCACATCTTCGTCACGGGAGGCGTCGCCTCCTCACTGGGCAAGGGCCTGACCGCCTCCAGCCTGGGACGACTTCTCCGCTCCCGCGGCCTGCGGGTCACGATGCAGAAGCTCGACCCCTACCTCAACGTCGACCCGGGAACGATGAACCCGTTCCAGCACGGCGAGGTCTTCGTCACCGAGGACGGGGCCGAGACGGACCTCGACGTCGGTCACTACGAGCGGTTCCTGGACGTCGACCTGGTCGGCTCCGCGAACGTGACGACCGGCCAGGTCTACTCGCACGTGATCGCGAAGGAGCGGCGCGGCGAGTACCTGGGCGACACGGTCCAGGTGATCCCGCACATCACCGACGAGATCAAGGCGCGGATGCGGTCCCAGGCCGCCGACGACGTCGACATCATCATCACCGAGATCGGCGGCACGGTCGGCGACATCGAGTCGCAGCCGTTCCTCGAGGCGGCCCGCCAGGTCCGCCACGAGCTCGGCCGGGACAACGTGTTCTTCCTGCACGTGTCGCTGGTGCCGTACATCGGCCCGTCGGGCGAGCTGAAGACCAAGCCGACGCAGCACTCGGTCGCCGCGCTGCGCAGCATCGGCATCCAGCCGGACGCGATCGTGCTGCGGTCCGACCGCGAGATCCCGCAGTCGATCAAGGCGAAGATCGCTCTGATGTGCGACGTCGACACCCAGGGCGTCATCTCCTGCGTGGACGCGCCGAGCATCTACGACATCCCGCGGGTCATCCACGCCGAGGGCCTGGACGCCTACGTCGTGCAGCGTCTCGGCATGCAGTTCCGCGACGTCGACTGGAGCGGCTGGGACGAGCTGCTGCAGCGGGTGCACCAGCCCGCGCACCACGTCGAGGTGGCGCTGGTCGGCAAGTACATCGACCTGCCGGACGCCTACCTGTCGGTGACCGAGGCGCTGCGCGCCGGCGGGTTCCACAACGACGCCAAGGTCAAGATCCGCTGGGTGCCGTCGGACGACTGCCAGACCCCCGAGGGCGCGCAGCGCGCGCTCGGCGGCGTGGACGCGGTGCTGGTCCCGGGCGGGTTCGGCGTGCGCGGCATCGAGGGCAAGCTCGGTGCGCTGCGATGGGCCCGCGAGAGCAGGGTGCCGACGCTCGGCATCTGCCTGGGCCTGCAGACGATGGTCATCGAGTACGCCCGCAACGTGCTCGGCCTGGCCGGCGCCTCGTCGTCCGAGTTCGACGCCGATCCGGCGCACCCGGTCGTGGCCACCATGGCGGAGCAGCTCGCGATCGTGGGTGGCGAGGGCGACCTCGGCGGCACGATGCGGCTCGGCTCCTACGAGGCCGTGCTGGCCGAGGGCTCGGTCGCGGCCGAGGCCTACGGCTCGACCCGGGTCACCGAGCGGCACCGGCACCGGTACGAGGTCAACAACGCGTACCGCGACAAGCTGGAGGAGGCCGGCCTGGTCATCTCCGGCGTCTCGCCGGACTCGTCGCTGGTCGAGTTCGTCGAGCTGCCGCGCGAGGTGCACCCGTACTACGTCTCGACCCAGGCGCACCCGGAGTTCAAGTCGCGGCCGACGCGGTCGCACCCGCTGTTCGCCGGCCTGATCCGCGCCGCGCTCGAGGCTCGCGGCGCGACCGTCTCGCCGAAGGCGAAGGCGCGCGCGTGACGACGCAGGACACGCACGGCGGGCCGGCCGACCGGCCCGCCGTGCGGCCCGTGCTGGAGCACACGGACCTGCACCACGGGAAGATCTGGGACCTCGTCTCGGAGACCGTGGACCTGGGCGACTCGCAGGTGGTCCGGGAGTTCGTCGACCACCCCGGCGCCGTCGCGGTGATCGCGCTCGACGACGACGACCGCGTGCTGCTGCTCCAGCAGTACCGGCACCCGGTGCGGGCCGAGCTCTGGGAGCCGCCGGCCGGGCTGCGCGACGTCGACGGCGAGCCGCCGCACGTCACCGCCGCCCGCGAGCTGGGGGAGGAGGCCGACCTCCGCGCGGACTCCTGGTCGCTGCTCGCGGAGTTCGCGAACTCCCCGGGCGGCTCGAACGAGCACATCCTCGTCTACCTCGCCCGCGGGCTGTCCGAGGTCCCCGAGGCCGACCGGTTCACCCGGGAGGACGAGGAGGCCGCGATGGTGCCCGTGTGGGTGCCCCTGGACGAGGCCGTCGAGGCGGTCCTCGCCGGCCGGCTGCGCAGCCCGAGCGCCGCGGTCGGCATCCTCGCGGCCGCCGCGTCGCGGGACCGCGGCTGGCGGACGCTGCGCCCGGTCGGCTGACGCGCGGGGCGGGCGGGGAGCGCCTCCGCCCGCCCGGCGCGGCGCCCGTTCGCCCGGACGGGTGGTCCGGCCGCCCACCGGTCAGGTGACACCGCCAGCGGCCGATGGGGTGGCCGTGCGCGCGCGGACCCGCCCCCCGAGAGACGGCGCACGCCTGTTCCTCGCGGCCTCGCACACCGCCGGCGCCCTGCTGCTCTGCGCGGTCCTCTGCCTGGTCAGCGCGGTCTGGCCGCCGTCGCGCCTGACCCTGGTCGAGGTCTGGTACGGCGGGTCGGCGGCGCTGGCGCTGCTGGCGGTCGCGGTGCTGCTGCTCCGTGACCGGCCGCGCGCCCCGCTCGCCGCACTCGTCGCCGCCGTGGGGATCGGCGGGGTGCTCGTCGCGAGCTGCCAGACCCTCGCGGGGGTCGTCACGACGAGCCTGGGCCTGGTCGTCGCGGGCCAGGCTGCGGCCCTCCTCGGCGAGCCCCGCACCGTGCGCCGGGTGCTCGGGCTGGTGGTCGTCGTGCTCGGCCTGGCGATGCTCGCGTCGCCCGTGCCGTTCGCGCTGACGACGTGGCTGGTGCTCGCGCTCACCACCGTCGTGATGAGCGGCCTGGTCACGTACCTGCTGCAGCGGCTGCGGCTGCTGGCCACGACCGACGACCTCACCGGCGCCCTGACCCGCGCCGCGTTCGACGAGCGCGCCGCCCTGGTGCTGCACGACGCCGCGCGGCGGGGTCGGCCCGCCGCCGTCGTCTGCCTGGACGTCGACGACTTCAAGGTCGTGAACGACACGCTCGGGCACGCGGCGGGCGACGAGGTGCTGGTGCGGCTGGTGGACGGCTGGCGGGCGGGCCTCGCCGACGACGACCTGATCGGCCGGGTCGGCGGCGACGAGTTCGCGGTGGTGCTCGCCGGCCGGGACGCGGCGGCCGCCGAGGACTGGGTGACGGCCGTCGGGCTGCGGCACGTCGCCGGCGACCCGACCTGGAGCCACGGCGTGGCGCAGGCCGACGGCGACGAGCCGGTGCGGGACGCGCTGGCCCGCGCCGACGAGGCGCTGTACGCGCGCAAGGGGCGGCGGGTCGGCGGGTCGGTCTGACGCCCTGTCGGGCCGCGGTCAGCGGCTGGTCGACACCCGGTACTGCGCGTTGGCGAGCGGCACGAACACCACCAGGAACAGCGCCGACCAGATGAGCGTGTACACCTCCGGGTGCTGCAGCGGCCACGCCGTCGGCTCGGGCACCCCGGGCGGGATGTTCCCGAACAGCTCCCGCGCCGCCTGGGTCACCGCCGACACCGGGTTCCACTCGGCGAACGTCTGCAACGGCGCCGGCAGCGTGTCGAGCGGGACGAAGGTGTTGGCGACGAACGTTAGCGGGAAGATCACGATGAACGACGCGTTGTTCACCACCTCGGGGCTCGGCACCAGCATCCCGATCCAGGCCATGATCCAGCTGATCGCGTAGGCGAACACCAGCAGCAGGCCGAACCCCGCCAGGGCGTCCAGCACGGACGACCGGATGCGCCAGCCGACCACCAGCCCGGTCAGGCCCATCACGATCAGCACGATCACGTTGTTCACGACGTCGGAGAACGTGCGCCCGGTCAGCACCGCCGACGGCGCCATCGGCAGCGACCGGAACCGGTCGAGGATGCCCTTCTTCAGGTCCTCCGCGAGGGCGGCCCCGGTGACCGTCGCGCCGAAGATGACGGTCTGGGCGAAGATCCCCGCGATGAGGAACTCCCGGTAGGCCTGTCCGCCGCCCTGCTGGTCGATCGCCCCGCCGAACACGTAGGAGAACAGCAGGACGAACATGATGGGGGACAGCGTGGTGAAGACCAGGAGGTCGGGCACCCGCTTGATCTTGATGATGTTCCGCTTGGCGACCACGGACGCGTCCGCGATCACGGGGGGCACCGGCATCACGCACCTGCCTTCGGGTCGGGGCTGCCGTCCTGCTCCGCGGTCTTGCCGGTCAGGGCGAGAAACACGTCGTCCAGGGTCGGGCGGCGCAGGCCGACGTCCTCCAGCCGGACCTGGCGCTCGTCGAGCCGCCGCAGCGCCTCGCTGAGCACCTCGGGCCCGCCGGACACCGGCATGACGAACGACCGCCGGCCGTCGTCGACGGTGGGCCGCCCGACGCCGAGCGGGGCGAGCACCTCCTCGACGCCGGCGAGGAGTGCGACGTCCGCGACGGTGAGCTCCAGGCGCTCGCCGCCGACCTGCCGCTTCAGCTGGTCCGCGGTGCCCTGGGCGATGATCCGGCCGTGGTCGATGACGACGATCTCGTCGGCGAGGACGTCGGCCTCCTCCAGGTACTGCGTGGTCAGCAGCAGCGTGGTGCCGCCGGCGACGAGCGTCTGGATGACGTCCCACATCTCGGTCCTGCCGCGGGGGTCCAGGCCCGTGGTCGGCTCGTCGAGGAAGATCACCGGGGGGTCGGCGACGAGCGCGCCCGCCAGGTCGAGCCGGCGCCGCATGCCGCCCGAGTAGGTCTTGGCCGGCCGGTCCGCGGCGTCCTCGAGCCGGAACGACGCCAGCAGCTCGCGCGCCCGGTCGCGGGACCGCCGCTTGCCGAGGTGGTAGAGCCGCCCGATCATCTCGAGGTTCTCGTAGCCGGACAGGTACTCGTCCACCGCCGCGTACTGGCCGGACAGCCCGATCCGCCGCCGGACCTCGGCGGGGCGGGCGAGCACGTCGACGCCCGTGACCCGCGCGCTGCCCGCGTCGGGGCGCAGCAGCGTGGACAGGACCCGGACGATGGTGGTCTTGCCGGCCCCGTTGGGGCCGAGCAGACCGAGCATGGTGCCGGACGCCACCGTGAGGTCGACGCCGTCGAGGGCGGTGACGCCCTTATAGCGCTTGACGAGCCCGCGGGCCTCGATCGCCTGTTCCATGGAGCGAGCGTAGATGTGACCTACGACACACCTGAAGGGGATTGCCCGGCGATCTCGGGCGCGCGGACGCGGGCGCAGGTCAGCGCGCCGCCGTCAGCGCAGGCCGGCCGCCTCGGCCCACGCCGCCGCCTCGGCGCGCGTCGACGCGCCGATCTTGCGGTAGATCGACCGCACCTGGGTCTTCACGGTGTTCCGCGAGACGAACAGCTTGCGGGCGATGTCCTCGAGGGTCACGTCCTCGGCGAGCTCGGCGAGGACGACGCGCTCCCGGGGGCTCAGGGGCTCGCCGAACAGGTCGGTCACGGCTCGGGGGGCGTCTGCGAGGGCGGTCATGGGGGGCTCCGATGCGACTGGGCGGGTCGCGCTCGCCGGTTGGCTGCAGCGGGCGCTCACCCGTTCATTCGGTACGGGGAACGATCCGGATGGGTAGATGAATCCTCAATCACCGGCCCCGCCGGAGCCGCGGCCGCGCGTCTCGGGGGTCCCGGTGCAGGTCATGCCGCTAGCAAGCGGCTTCCGGCGGACGCGGCAGGTCCACCCGGATGGAGCAACGCCCCCGGCGCCCGCAGGTGGGCGGCAGGGGCGGCGGGTGAGCGGCGCGACGGTGTGCGGGCCTGGGCTCAGGCGGCGACCGGGACGTCCTGCACGCGCCCGGCCCGGGCGGTGGGCGCGGTCGGCGTCCGGTGCGCCACGGGCGCGACGCCACGGGTCCAGCCGGCGGTGCGGATCTCGACCGCGGTGGTCGCCGCGTACGGCGCGAACGCGCGGCGCAGGGCGGTCGTGAACGGGGTGCGGGTGGAGGTCGTCGACATGGCGCCCAGTCTCGTGACGTGCGTGCCATGCGTCCAAGGACAAGAACGTCTCTGATCCATGCACTAGCGTCATGCGATATGGACGTGCAGGCGATGCGGTGGTTCCAGCAGGTGGCCGACGGCGCGACCGTCACCGAGGTCGCGGACGTCGAGCAGGTCAGCCAACCCGGCGTCTCCCGGGCGCTGGCCCGCCTGGAGCGCGAGGTCGGCGCCCCGCTGCTGCGGCGGTCGGGCCGGCACCTGCGGATGACGCACGCCGGCGCGGTGTTCAAGCGCCACCTCGACGGCGTGCTCCACCAGCTCGACGACGGCCTGGCCGCCGTCGACGCGGCGGTCCAGCCGGACACGGGCACCGTGACCCTCGGGTTCCAGACCACCCTCGGCTCGTGGTTGGTGCCCGAGCTGGTCCGGACGTTCCGCCGGCAGCACCCGCGCGTCCGGTTCGAGCTCACCCAGACGCCCGACCACCTCGCCGACGCGCTGCTCGACTCCGGACGCGTCGACCTGCTTATCTCCACCGTGCCGCCCTCGGGCCTCGCGGTGCACCACCGGGTGCTGCTCACCGAGTCGCTGCGGCTCGCCGTCCCTGCCGGGCACCGGCTCGCCGAGCGCGAGGCGGTGCGGCTGGCGGACGCCGCGGGGGAGCCCTTCCTGCTGCTCCGGCCGCCGTCGACGCTGCGGCGGCAGACCGAGCGGCTGTGCCAGGCGGCGGGGTTCCGGCCGACGCCGGCGTTCGAGGGCGAGGACGCGCCCACGCTGCACGGGTTCGTCGCGGCGGGGCTCGGGGTGGCGCTGCTGCCGGCGGGCTCCCCGGCGGCGGCCGGCGCCGCGGGTGGTGGTGCCGGAGACGGGTCGGCCGCCGACGCGGGACCGGTGCGGCACCTGCGCGTCCTCGACGAGGGCGCCACGCGGGACGTCGGCCTCAGCACGTTCGCGGAGGACGCCCTGCCGCCCGCGGCACGCCTGTTCCTCGACCACGTCCTGTCCCGCGCCCGCACCGGCGCCCTCCCGGGCGCCGACGCCTGACCGGCCCGCCGACGGGGTGGCCGACACGTCGAGGGGGTAGCCGGCGGCTACTCCCTCGACGTGTCGGTTGCCCCCTCGCGGCGCACTCCGGCCCGCCCGCCGGCGTCGAGTGCCTACCGGACGCGTCGAGTGCCTACCGGCGTGGACAGGCACTCGACGTGTCGGCTGCGCACTCGCGGAGACCGCGGTCGCCGGGAGGCGGTCAGTCGAGCGGGAGCGGGGCGGGCGCGACCGCCTCCGGCGCCGCGGCCTCCTCCTGCGCCGTCGCCGGGGCGCCGCGGCCCGCGGACCAGACCGCGCCCGCGCCGGCGAGGACGACCAGCGCGATCCCTCCCAGCGCCGCGACCGGCAGCCGGTCGCCGAGCGCGACCGCGCCGACGAGCGCCGCCATCGCCGGGTCGATCGCGAACAGCGTCCCGACCACCCGGGTGCCGGCGAGCCGGGCGGCCTGGAAGTCGAGCGAGAACGCCAGCGCCACCCCGATCAGCCCGGACAGCACCAGAGAGGGGCGACGTGCCCGCCCTCCAGCGCCGGGGCCTGCGCGACCTGGAACGGCGACAGCAGCAGGGCGCCGACCGCGACCGACAGCGCGAGGTCGCCGAGCCCGCCGGACCCGGAGCCGACGCGGCCCGCGAGCACGGTGTACCCGCCGAACGCCGCGGCCGCGCCGAGGCCCAGCGCGACGCCGACCGGGTCGAGCCCGCCGGTCGGGGTGCCGACGACCAGGACGACGCCGACGAGCGCGACGAACGGCAGCAGTCGCGCCCGCCCGGCGGACGCCACAGCGGCGACCGCCAGCGGGCCGCAGAACTCCAGGGTGACGGCGACCCCGAGCGGGATGCGGTCGAGCGCGGCGTAGAACAGCACGTTCATGGCGGCCATCGCGACGCCGTACAGCGCGATGCCGGCCCACTCCGACCGGCCGCGCCCGCGCAGCACGGGCCGGGTCAGCAGGAGCAGGACGAGGGCGGCGGCCGT
Organism: Cellulomonas sp. Y8; assembly: GCF_008033115.1. Classification (NCBI taxonomy): domain Bacteria; kingdom Bacillati; phylum Actinomycetota; class Actinomycetes; order Micrococcales; family Cellulomonadaceae; genus Cellulomonas; species Cellulomonas sp. Y8. The sequence continues at coordinate 287,433 of NZ_CP041203.1, read as the reverse complement.
CATGCGGTAGCCGGACACGGCGAGCGTGCCCAGCGAGCCGAAGGCGGACGACGCGAGCGCGGCCGAGATCTGCACGGACGCGGAGCCGACCAGCACGAAGGCGGCGGCGGTGAGGGCGCGCGGGCGCGCGCCGAGGGGGAACGAGAGCATGGGGAGTCCTCAGCGGGACGGCTCGCCGGTGCGGCGGGCGGTGGTCGGGGTGCCTGAGCGGCACGCCGACGCGGACGTCGGGCGTGCCGGGGTCAGGCCCCGGGCCCCCGGCGCGGGGCGCAGCCCCGGTTGCTCATCGGATCCATGGCGCGAGCGTACGTCCTGGTGGTGCGTGGTCCGCGCCCTGTCCGCATGGCCGGGCGGGCCCGGGCGCGGGGGAGCGCCCGCGCCCGTCCAGGGCCGCGCCGCTCCGCCGCCGTCCCCGCGCCTCGTCAGGCCGTCGCGGCCCGCGGGATCTCGTCGACCGACGTGTAGACCGGGATCCCGCGCCTCCGGGCGATCGCCACGTCGTTGTCCGCGCCCGCCGAGTCCCCGGGCAGCCGCAGCACGGCGTCGCAGTGCGCGAGCAGCCGCTCGGCGGTCGGGTAGAGCACGTCCTGGGCGCGGGGGTCGGTCGGGCCGTCGGCGCCCATGCTCGCGAGCACGGGGAGCGCGACCCACTCGCCGATCATCGGCACGTGCCCGCGCTCGAAGATCGGCCAGGCGGCCTCCTCGAGGCGGCGGAGGTTGGCGGCCATGGCGGCGGGGTCGCCGCCCGTCCCCGACTGGTAGGGGCCGGCGATGAGGATCAGCTGTGCGGTCATGCAACCGACCATAACGTGCAGAACCGTGCAAGACTAGGGAATACCGCGAAGGACCGAGCGACCACGGAGGAGATCGCGATGCTGCCGGCACAGCGACGGGACGAGCTGCTGCGCGTGCTGCGCACCGAGGGGCGCGTCGTCGCCAAGGACGCCGCCGAGCGGCTCGGCCTGTCCGAGGACACGGTCCGGCGCGACCTGCGGGAGATGGCGGCGGCCGGGCTCTGCCAGCGGGTGTACGGCGGCGCGCTCCCGGTGTCGCCCGCGGTGGCGGACTACGCGGGCCGGCGCACCGTCGCGGTCGAGAACAAGGACCGGGTGGCCCGGCGGGCGGCGGAGCTCGTGCGCCCGGGCTCGACGGCGATCCTCGACGGGGGCACCACGGCGCTCGCGGTCGCCCGCGCGCTGCCCCCCGACCTGCGGGCGACGGTCGTGACGCACAGCCCGACGGTCGCCGCGGCGCTCGCGGAGCACCCGACGGTCGAGGTGCTGGTGCTCGGCGGGCGGCTGTTCAAGCACTCCGTCGTCACGTCGGGCGCGCTGCTCGCCGAGGCGGCGGCCGGCGTGTGGGCGGACGTGTTCCTGCTCGGCGTCACGGGCGTGCACCCGGAGGCGGGGCTGACGACCGGCGACGCCGAGGAGGCCGCGACCAAGCGGGCGCTCGCCCGCCGCGCGGGGGACACCTACGTGCTGGCCAGCGCGGAGAAGATCGGCGCCGCGTCGCCGTTCCGGGTGCTCCCTCTCGACGAGGTCGCCGGGGTGGTCACCGACGTCGACCCGGCCGACCCCGCGGCGCGGGCGCTCGCGGACGCGGGGGTGCCGCTGGTGACGGCGGGCTGACCGCGGCCTGCGGGAGGCCCGCTCGTCGCGCCGGCGCTCAGGCGCGCGTGCGGAACGTCAGCAGGTACCGCGTGGTCCCCGCCGCGAGCAGCGCCGCGCCGAGCATGTGCAGCATCACGAGCAGGATCGGCAGGTCGGTCGACACCTGGACGTACCCGATGACGCCCTGCAGCGCGACGAGCCCGACCATCACCCAGCCGCGGCGGCGGAGCAGGCGCGGCCCGCGCCGGTTCAGCCACAGCAGCACGACGAGCATCCCCGTGAACAGCCACACCGACGCGGCGTGCACGCGGACCATCAGGTACGGGTCGACGGCGATCCGGTAGCCGACCTCCTCGTCGCCCGAGTGCGGGCCCGCACCCGTGGTGATGACGCCGAGCGCGAGCACGAGCACGAGCAGCGCGCCGAGCGCCGGCGCGAGCCGCCGGGACCACGGCCCGACGACGGGGATCCGCGGACCGTCGCCCTCGCGGCTGCGGTGCACCAGGAGCGTCGACGCCGCGACCAGCGCCATCGACACCATGAAGTGCAGGCTGACCCACGCGGGGTGCAGGTGCAGCAGGACGACGACGCCGCCGATGAGCGCCTGCAGGACCACGCCGGCCAGCGGGGCGAACCCGAGCCAGCGGTAGGAGCGGGACCGGTCGCGGTCGAACCAGACGAGGAGCGCGACGGCGACGGCGATGACGCCGAGCACGCCGGTGAGCGTCCGGTTCCCGAACTCGACGTACTGGTGGTACGTCGTCTCCGGGTGGAAGGCGGCGGTGAACTGCCCCGGCTCGCACTGCGGCCACGTCGAGCAGCCGAGGCCGGAACCGGTGAGCCGGACCGCGCCGCCGGTGACGACGATGCCGATCTGCGCCACCAGGTTCGCCACGAGGACCGGGTAGGTCAGGCGCTCGCGCCACGCCGCGAACCGGGACGGTGCGGGGCTGACGGGGGCGGCGGCGACGTCGGGGCTCACGGCGACCAGCCTACGGTCCGGCGACCCGCGCTCGTGCCGCGGTGCACGAGGTCTTGATCACGCGCGCCCGCGGGTCAGGAGGACCAGCGGAACCAGCGCCGCACCGCCGCGGCGAGCAGCACCGCCCACGCCCCCAGCGCCGCGAGGTGCGCGGCCGGGAACGCCCCGTCGACGAGGGACGCCCGCAGCGCCTCGCCCAGCGCGCCCGGCGGCAGCCACTCCGCGGCGGAGGCCCACCACCCGGGCAGGTCGGACACCGGCAGGACCAGGCCGCCGACGACGGCCAGCACCACCAGCAGCAGGTTCGCGACCGCCAGCACCGCCTCCGCGCGCAGCGTCCCGGCGAGCAGCAGCGCCAGCGCGGTGAACGCCGCGATCCCGAGCAGCAGCGCGAGCAGGGCGCCGGGCAGGCCGGCGGGGTCGGGTCGCCAGCCGAGGGCGAGCCCCGTGACCGAGACGACGACCACCTGCAGCGCCGCGACCGCGAGCACCGCCAGCGCCTTGCCGGCGAGCAGTCCTCCCCGCCCGAGCGGCGTCGTGGCCAGCAGCCGCAGCACGCCGTTGCGACGGTCGAACGCGGTGGCGATGGCCTGCGAGGTCAGCGAGCCCGCCATCACGGCCAGCCCGAGGATCCCCGGGGTGACGACGTCGATCCGCTCGGCGTCGCCGACCCCGATGTCGAGGAACGACCCCCGCCCCAGGGCGATGAGCGCGACCACCGGGATGATCAGGGTGACGAGCAGCTGCTCGCCGTTGCGCAGCACGGCCATCGTCTCGAACCGGGCCTGGGCGCGGACCCGGCGGCCGGCAGGCGCGGCGCGGTCGGCTCCGGCGGCGCCCGCAGGGGCGGGAGCGGGCGCGGTCATCGCAGGTTCCGTCCGGTCAGGTCGAGGAACACGTCCTCGAGGGTGCGGCGCCCGACGTCCACCCGGGCGAGCAGCACGTCACGGTCGGCGCACCACGCGGCGAGCGCGGCGACGAGCGCCGGGGTGGCGGGGGAGTCGACGGCGTACGCGCCGGGGCCGGTCTCGGTGACCGCGGCCCTCGCCGCGGAACCGGCCGGCGTCAGCGCGGCCGCCAGCGCGGCGAGGTCCAGCCCCGGCTCGGCCCGGAACGTCAGCGTGGAGGAGTCGGCCCCGGCGAGCAGCGCCGGCACGGACCCGTGGGCGATGACCCGCCCGTGGTCGACGACGGCGACCTCGTCGGCCAGCGCCTCGGCCTCGTCCATCAGGTGCGTGGTCAGGAGGACCGCCACGCCGTCGGCGCGCAGCTCCTCGACCAGCGACCAGACGGCGCGCCGCGCCTGCGGGTCCATCCCGGCCGAGGGCTCGTCGAGGAACACGACGTCGGGGCGCCCGACGACCGCGGTCGCCAGCGCGAGCCGCTGCCGCTGGCCGCCGGAGAGCCGGCGCACCGTCGTCCGGGCGAACGGGGTGAGGCCCAGCCGCTCGGCCAGCTCGCCGACGTCGCGCGGCCGGGCGTACATCTCGGCGACGTGCCGCAGCACGCCCAGGGTGGGCACGCCGGTGGGCAGCCCCGCGTCCTGCAGCATCACGCCCACCCGGGGGCGGAGCGCGGCGGCGTCGGCGACGGGGTCGAGCCCGAGCACGCGGACGGAGCCGCCGTCCGGCGTGCGCAGCCCCTCGCAGCACTCCACGGTGGTGGTCTTGCCCGCGCCGTTCGGGCCGAGCACCGCGGTCACCCGCCCGGGGGACGCGTGCAGGTCGAGCCCGTCGACGACGGCGCGGCCGTCGTACCGCTTGACGAGCCCGCGCACCTCGACGGCGGGCGGGGAGGAGGACTGGCCGAGCACCCCGCGAGTGTAGGGGTCGCGGCCGCGCCCGCGGTGTGGTGAGGCTGACCTTGCTTGCCAGGACTTATTTCGGCAACAAGGATGTTGCCGATATCGGGAGCCCTCGTCGGGGCTCTGCGGGGCCGGCGCCGCCACGGCGGTCCGCCCCGCGAACCAGCCGCGCAGCAGTGAACCGGAGGTGTGTGCCATGAGCGCCAGCACGCCGGGGACCGCCGCCGCGCCGGAGGCCGACTGCGCGACCGCGGCCGCCGCCGCCCCGCCCCGCCCCGCGCTCCGACCCGCGGAACCGCCCCGCCCCGCGGAGCCGGAGTCCGAGGCCGAGGCCGGCACCCGCCGCCGGGTGCTCGACCTGATCGCCGCCGACGGCCCGGTGTCCGCCGCGGAGCTGGCCGCCGAGCTCGACCTCACCGCCGCCGCCGTCCGCCGGCACCTCGCGGTGCTGGAGGGCGAGCAGCAGATCGGCGTGCACGACGGCGGCGCGGTCGGGCCCGCGCGCCGCGGCCGCCCCGCCAAGCGCTACGTCGTGACCGCGGCAGGGCAGGCGGCGCTGAGCCAGCAGTACTCCGAGCTCGCGTCGCAGGCGCTGCGGTTCGTCGCCGAGATCGGCGGCGCGGACGCGGTGCGCAGCTTCGCCGAGAAGCGGGTCCGCGACCTCGAGGTCCGGCACGCCGACGCGCTGGCGGAGGCGGGCGACGACCCGGTCCGCCGGGCGCAGGTGCTCGCCGACGGCCTGGCGGTCGACGGCTTCGCGGCCACCGCGCGCCCCGTGCCCGGCGGCCACGCCATCCAGCTGTGCCAGGGCCACTGCCCGGTGCAGGACGTCGCGCGCGAGTTCCCCGAGCTCTGCGAGGCGGAGGCGCACGCCTTCTCCCGCATGCTCGGCGTCCACGTGCAGCGCCTCGCGACGCTGGCCCGCGGCGGCCACGTCTGCACCACGAACATCCCGATCGTGCCGGTCCGCCGGCCGACGACGACGGACTGACCGACCCGCCCCCGACCCCCGTGCACCCGCGGAAGGACGATGAGATGACGACGACGGACCCCGGACGCCCGGTAGCGGCCGAGCCGATGAGCCAGGACGAGGCCATCGCCTCGATCGGCAACTACGGCTACGGCTGGCACGACGCCGACGACGCGGGCGCCACGGCGCAGCGCGGCCTGTCGGAGGACGTGGTGCGCAACATCTCGGCGCTCAAGAACGAGCCCGAGTGGATGCTGAAGACCCGCCTCAAGGCGCTGCGCCTGTTCGACAAGAAGCCGATGCCCTGGTGGGGCGCGGACCTGTCGGGCATCGACTTCGACAACATCAAGTACTTCGTCCGGTCGACGGAGAAGCAGGCGACCACCTGGGACGACCTGCCCGAGGACATCAAGGACACCTACGACCGCCTGGGCATCCCGGAGGCCGAGAAGCAGCGGCTCGTCGGCGGCGTCGCCGCGCAGTACGAGTCCGAGGTCGTCTACCACCAGATCCAGGAGGACCTGGAGCGGCAGGGCGTCATCTTCGTCGACACCGACACCGGCCTGCGCGAGTACCCGGAGCTGTTCGAGCAGTACTTCGGCTCGGTCATCCCCCCGGGCGACAACAAGTTCGCGTCGCTGAACACCGCCGTGTGGTCGGGCGGCTCGTTCGTCTACGTGCCGCCGGGCGTGCACGTCGAGATCCCGCTGCAGGCCTACTTCCGGATCAACACCGAGAACATGGGCCAGTTCGAGCGGACGCTGATCATCGCGGACGAGGGCTCGTACGTGCACTACGTCGAGGGCTGCACGGCGCCGATCTACCAGTCGGACTCGCTGCACTCCGCGGTCGTCGAGATCATCGTCAAGAAGAACGCCCGCGTGCGGTACACGACGATCCAGAACTGGTCGAACAACGTCTACAACCTCGTAACCAAGCGGGCGACCGCGGCCGAGGGCGCGACGATGGAGTGGGTCGACGGCAACATCGGCTCCAAGGTCACCATGAAGTACCCGGCGATCTACCTGCTGGGCGAGCACGCCCGCGGCGAGACCCTGTCCATCGCCTTCGCGGGCGAGGGCCAGCACCAGGACGCCGGCTGCAAGATGGTGCACGCCGCGCCGCACACCTCGTCGTCGATCGTGTCGAAGTCGGTGGCCCGCGGCGGCGGCCGGACCTCGTACCGCGGCCTGGTCCAGGTCCTGGAGGGCGCGTCGCACTCGGCGTCCAACGTCCTCTGCGACGCCCTGCTGGTCGACCAGATCTCGCGCTCGGACACCTACCCGTACGTCGACGTCCGCGAGGACGACGTGTCGATGGGTCACGAGGCGACGGTGTCCCGCGTCAGCGAGGACCAGCTGTTCTACCTGATGTCCCGCGGCATGACCGAGACCGAGGCCATGGCCATGATCGTGCGCGGGTTCGTCGAGCCCATCGCGCGCGAGCTGCCCATGGAGTACGCCCTCGAGCTGAACCGCCTGATCGAGCTGCAGATGGAAGGGGCCGTCGGCTGATGTCGACCACCACACCCGAGACCCCCGGTCTCTCCACCGACCACTCCCGCGCGACGGCCGACGAGGCGCACAGCCACGGCGTCGGCACCGTCCCCGAGTCGTCCCGCGCGGCCCGCGCCACCTCGTTCGAGGTCGCGGACTTCACGGTGCCGAACGGGCGCGAGGAGGAGTGGCGGTTCTCGCCGGTCGACCGGCTCGCCCCGCTGTTCGCCCCGGAGACGGGCCGGCTCACGGGCCACGGCGTCCTCACCACGGTCGTGAACGCGCCCGAGGTCGAGGTCGAGATCGTGGACCGCGACGACGCCCGCCTGGGTCTCGCCGGCAAGCCCGGCGACCGCGCCGCGGCCGTCGCGTGGGCCTCGTTCCCGCGTGCCACGGTCGTGACGGTCCCGCAGGAGGCGGTCGCGTCGACCGTCACCTCCGTGCGGGTCGAGGGCGTGGAGGGCCAGCTGGAGCCGACCGGCAGCCACCTGCTCGTGCACGCCAAGCCGATGTCCCAGGCGACGGTCGTCATCGACCACGTCGGGTCCGCGCTGCTCACCGAGACCGTCGAGGTCGTGGCGGAGGACGGCGCGCACCTGACCGTCGTCTCCGTGCAGGACTGGTCCGAGGGTGCCGTGCACAACGCGGCGCACCGCGTGAAGCTCGGCCGCGACGCGACGGTCAAGCACATCGTGGTCACCCTGGGCGGCGACGTCGTCCGGCTCACCCCGGACGCGGAGTTCGCGGGCGAGGGCGGCTCGGTCGAGATGCTCGGCGTGTACTTCGCCGACGCCGGCCAGCACCAGGAGCAGCGGCTGTTCGTCGACCACGCGGTCCCGAACTGCAAGTCCCGCGTGACCTACAAGGGCGCGCTGCAGGGCGAGGGCGCGCACACCGTGTGGGTCGGCGACGTGCTGATCCGCAAGGAGGCCGAGGGCACCGACACCTACGAGCTCAACCGCAACCTGGTCCTCACGGACGGCGCGCGCGCGGACTCGGTGCCGAACCTCGAGATCGAGACGGGCCTCATCGAGGGCGCGGGCCACGCCAGCGCCACGGGCCGGTTCGACGACGAGCAGCTGTTCTACCTGCGCTCGCGCGGCATCCCGGAGACGGACGCCCGCCGCCTGGTCGTGCGCGGCTTCTTCGCCGAGCTGATCCACCAGATCGGCGTGCCCGAGGTCGAGGAGCGGCTCATCACCGCGATCGAGGCCGAGCTGGCGCAGTCGATGACGGAGTTCCAGGGCGCGGCGGCCGTGTCCGGCGGCGACCTCGCCTCCGACGTCACCGACGAGACCGACCCCGAGCGACGCGATCCTGAACGAGCCCGCCTCCGTCGCCTCCGCGGACGAGCCCGCATGACCGCACAGCTCGCGTGCATGACCTCCGACGTCCCCGAGGCCGGCACCTTCCGTGTCGAGCTCGAGGGGCCGTCGGGCACCGTCGAGGTCGCGGTCGTCCGCGACGAGGACGGCGCGCTGCACGCCATCAGCGACATCTGCTCGCACGGCGCGGTGTCGCTGTCCGACGGCGAGGTCGAGGGCTGCACCGTGGAGTGCTGGCTGCACGGGTCGCGGTTCGACCTGCGCACCGGCGAGCCGCTGGGCCCCCCGGCCGTCCGCCCCGTCCCCGTCTACCCCCTGACCGTCGACGGCGAGCGCGTGCTCGTCGACGTCGACGGCGCTGCCTGAGCCTTCCGAGGAGAACCCGCATGCCCACCCTGGAGATCCGCGACCTGCACGTCAGCGTCGAGACGAAGGAGGGTCCGAAGCCGATCCTCCGCGGCGTCGACCTGACCATCAACAGCGGCGAGACGCACGCCATCATGGGCCCGAACGGCTCCGGCAAGTCCACGCTGGCCTACTCGCTCGCCGGGCACCCGAAGTACGAGATCACCTCCGGCACCGTCACGCTCGACGGCGAGGACCTCGTGGCGATGTCGGCCGACGAGCGCGCCCGCGCCGGCCTGTTCCTCGCCATGCAGTACCCGGTCGAGGTCCCCGGCGTCTCGGTGTCGAACTTCCTGCGCACCGCCAAGACCGCGATCGACGGCGAGGCGCCCGCGCTCCGCACCTGGATCAAGGACGTCGACGGCGCCATGGAGCGCCTGCGCATGGACTCCTCGTTCGCCGAGCGCTCGGTCAACGAGGGCTTCTCGTGCGGCGAGAAGAAGCGCCACGAGATCCTGCAGATGGAGCTCCTGATGCCCCAGTTCGCGATCCTCGACGAGACCGACTCGGGCCTCGACGTCGACGCGCTGCGCATCGTCTCCGAGGGCGTGAACCGCGCCAAGGAGTCGACCGACGTGGGCGTCCTGCTCATCACGCACTACACGCGCATCCTGCGCTACATCCAGCCGGACTTCGTCCACGTGTTCGTCGACGGCCGGATCGCCGAGGAGGGCGGGCCCGAGCTCGCCGAGCGCCTCGAGAACGAGGGCTACGACCGGTTCCTGACCTCGGGCGCCTCCGCCTGACGGACTGACCGCACCCGCGGCTCCGGGACGGCGGCGGCCCACCGCCGCCGTCCCGGGCACCGCACCCCCGGAGGGCGACCGGGCGCCAGGCCACGACGCACGACGACGAGGACACCGAGATGACCGACACGCTGGACCGGGCCGCGCAGGACGGGCAGGGGCGGACGCTGGACGCCGCCGAGCTGGCCGCCGTGCGCGCGGACTTCCCCCTGCTGCAGCGGACCGTCCGCGACGGGCGCCCGCTGGTCTACCTCGACTCCGGCGCGACCTCGCAGAAGCCCGAGGTCGTCCTCGACGCGGAGCAGGACTTCTACACGCAGCGGAACGCCGCCGTGCACCGCGGCGCGCACCAGCTCGCCGAGGAGGCCACCGAGGCGTTCGAGACCGCGCGGCACGAGGTGGCCTCGTTCGTGGGCGTGCACGACGACGAGATCGTCTGGACCTCCAACGCCACCGCCGGGCTCAACCTCGTCGCCTACGCGATGTCGAACGCGACGCTCGGGCGCGGGGGAGCGGCGGCGCAGCGGTTCGCCCTGGCCCCCGGCGACGAGATCGTCGTCACCGAGGCCGAGCACCACGCGAACCTCGTGCCGTGGCAGGAGCTGGCCGCCCGCACCGGCGCCACGCTGCGCTGGCTCGGCGTCGACGACGACGGCCGCATCCGGGCGGACGAGCTCGGCACCGTCGTGACCGACCGGACCAAGGTGCTCGCGTTCACGCACGCCTCGAACGTCACCGGCGCCGTCACCGACGTCGCGCCGTTCGTGGCCCGGGCCCGCGAGGTCGGCGCCCTGACGGTCCTCGACGCCTGCCAGAGCGTGCCGCACCTGCCCGTCGACCTGGCCGCGCTCGGCGTCGACTTCGCCGCGTTCTCCGGGCACAAGATGCTCGGCCCCACCGGCGTCGGCGCGCTGTACGGCCGCCGCGAGCTGCTCGAGGCCATGCCGCCCGTCACGACCGGCGGCTCGATGGTCGAGGTCGTCACGATGGAGCAGACCACCTACGCGCCGCCGCCGCGCCGGTTCGAGGCCGGGACCCAGATGGTGTCCCAGGCCGTGGGCATGGGCGCCGCCGCGACGTACCTCGCCGAGCTCGGCATGGACGCGGTCGCCGCGCACGAGCGGCACCTCGCCGGGCTGCTGCTCGACGCGGTGGCGTCGGTCCCCGGCGTCCGGGTGATCGGCCCCACCGAGAACGTGGACCGCCTCGCGACGGTGTCGTTCGTCGTCGACGGCGTGCACGCGCACGACGTGGGTCAGGTCCTCGACGACCGCGGCGTGGCCGTGCGGGTCGGGCACCACTGCGCGCAGCCGCTGCACCGCCGGTTCGGCGTGGCTGCGACCGCCCGCGCGTCGGCCGCCGTCTACACGACGGACGAGGAGATCGCGGTGTTCCGGGAAGCACTGGCGGGGGTCCGGACGTTCTTCGGACTGGACGACTGATACTGGGGCGACGAGCCACCCGAGAGAGCGAGAGCCGCACCGCATGAGCACCGGCATGGAGCAGCTGTACCAGCAGCTGATCCTCGACCACGCCAAGCACCCCGCCCACCGCGGGGCGCAGGAGGCGTACGACGTCGAGGTCCACCACGTGAACCCCACCTGCGGGGACGAGGTGACGCTGCGCGTGCGCCTGGACGCCGACGCGTCGGGCGCGCCGGTCATCGGCGAGCTCACCTGGACCGGGCAGGGCTGCTCGATCTCGCAGGCCTCGGCCTCGGTGATGTCGCAGGCCGTCGCCGGCGGGTCCGTCGAGCACGCGCTCGCGCTGTCCGACGACTTCCGCGAGCTCATGGACTCCCGCGGCGTGCTGCCCGAGAAGTTCGAGGGCGACGGGCTGGCGGAGGAGATGGAGGACGCCGTCGCGTTCGTCGGCGTCGCCCGGTACCCCGCCCGCATCAAGTGCGCCCTGCTCGGCTGGGCGGCCATGAAGGACGCGGTGGCGCAGGCCTCCGTGACGACCACGAACCCCGAGGAGGGGCGATGAGCGACACCACGGTGTCCCCGCAGCAGGACGGCGCCGCGCCGGCGCCCGTGAACGCCGCCGACGTCGAGGAGGCGCTGCGCGACGTCATCGACCCCGAGCTCGGCGTCAACGTCGTCGACCTCGGCCTGGTCTACGGCATCGCGATCGAGCAGGGCCGCAACGTCGTCATCGACATGACGCTCACCTCGGCGGCGTGCCCGCTGACGGACGTCATCGAGGATCAGGCGGGCACCTCGCTCGAGGGGCTGGTCGACTCGGTGCGGATCAACTGGGTGTGGATGCCGCCGTGGGGTCCGGAGAAGATCACGGACGACGGCCGCGCGATGATGCGGGCGCTGGGCTTCAACATCTGAGGCTCGAGCACGGCTTCCGGGACCACGTCGGTCTCGATCGCTCAGATTGTGGTTGATACGATCGGGCGGTGATCTCGCCCGCCGTCCCGAGCGCGCTGTTCCGCACCGACGTGCAGCGCGAGGTGCTGCGCGAGCTCGTGCGGTCCGCGGCGGGCACCCGGACGGCCGCTGACCTGGCTCGTGCGCTCGGCCGGCCGGAGTCGACGGTGACGCGCGAGGTCGCGCGGCTCGCGGCCGACGGCATGGTGCGGACCGTGGCCCACGGGCGGCGCCGGCTGCTCAGCCCGGACTACACGAACCCGTTCATGCGGGCGGTCCGCACGGCGTTCGAGGAGCTGGACACGATCGCGGCCGAGCGCGGGCGCGGCGTCCGCTGGTGGTCGACCGCGCCGGAGATCGCCGCGCGGACGGGGGCGCTGGTGCGTGCGGGCGAGGACGACCGCGCGCTCCGGGTGCTGCTCGACGGGGTGAACCAGGTCCCGCTGGTCGCGGCCCTGGACGGGCTGGACGACATGCTGGCCGAGCCCGGGAGCACGGGGGCCGAGCGCTGGGACGCCCTGCTCGCCGGTGCGGTCCGGTACCGGTGCCGGCTGGTCGGACGCGCAGCACCCGGCTGGACCCGGCGCGACCCGCTCCCCACCTGGTGGTGGCCGGGCGGTCGTGGGGCGCGCGCTGCCTTCGCCGTGCAGCGGACCCCGCCCGAGCTCGCTCGGCTCGGGATCTGGTTCGACGCGCGGAACTTCGGCACCGCGTGACCGCCCCCGACCCGGAGCCGTCCCGCCAGGACATCGTCGACCTCCTCACCGAGGTCGGCGCCTACCTGCACGCCCGGAGCTGGACCGCCACGATCTACGTGGCGGGAGGCGCGACCATGGCGCTCCTCCTCGACGCCCGGACCGTCACCCGCGACGTCGACGCCGTCTTCCGCAGCGACCGCGGCCAGCTCGGTGCCGCGATCGCCGACGTCGCCGAGCGGCACGGACTGCCGACGGAGTGGCTGAACGACCACATCGCGGCGGTGCTGCCGAGTGCGGAGGACGACGAGGCGACCGAGCTGGTCCTGCCCGGCCTCGTCGTGCTGCTGTCCTCCGAGCGGCACCTGCTCGCGATGAAGATGCTGGCGGGTCGCGAGCGTGACGTCCCGGACCTGGTGGTGCTGTTCCGTCGGCTCGGGATCATCACGCCGGGGGAGGCGGTGGCGGTGACGGAGCAGGTCTTCGGGCCGGACTACCCGGGGCACGCCCCGCCGGTCGAGCACCTGGAGGCGCTCGCAGAGGACGTGCTCACGCGGCTGCGGGGGACCGGGGTCCGCTGACCGACGGGGGGCGCGCGGCAGCGGGCGGCTGTCGCCTCAGAGCGAGGCGGCCGCGAACGTGTCGCAGGACTGGACCGTGCCGTCGCGGTAGCCGGTCGTGAACCAGCGCTGGCGCTGCTCGCTGGAGCCGTGCGTCCACGTGTCCGGGTTCACGCCGCCCGCGGACTGCTGCTGGATGTGGTCGTCGCCGACCGCCGCGGCGGCGGACAGGGCGTCGGCGAGCTGCGCCTCGGTGATCGGCTCCAGGAACGTCACGCCGGTGTCCGGGTCGACCGTCGTGGCGGCGTCGCCGGCCCACATCCCGGCGTAGCAGTCGGCCTGGAGCTCGGTGCGGACCGAGTCGGAGTCGTCGCCCGTCCCGGACCGGTCCGCGCGGTCGAACACGCCGGTCAGCTGCTGGATGTGGTGGCCGTACTCGTGCGCCACCACGTACTCCTCGGCGAGCGGCCCGCCCTGCGCGCCGTACTGCGAGGCGAGCAGGTCGTAGAACGACAGGTCGAGGTAGATCGTGCGGTCCGGCGGGCAGTAGAACGGCCCCGTCGACGACGAGGCGCTGCCGCAGCCCGTCTCGGTGGCGTCCTGGAAGGACACCACGGCGGGCTCGACGTCCGGGTCCTGGGCCAGCTCCGGCAGCGTGCGCTGCCAGTACGCGTCGAGCGACTGGACCGTCGCCGAGAGCCGGCACTCGCGCTCGGCGTTGGCCTGCTGGGCCGTGCAGTCCCCGATCTCGGAGACCTGCTCCTGCGAGCCGGCACCCGTCCCGCCGTCGCCGGACAGCAGCTGCGCCGGGTTGCCGCCGAGCAGCGTCACGACCACCACGAGCACCAGCGTGCCGAGGCCGCCGCCCACCGCGATGCCCCGCCCGCGGCCGCCGCCGCGGCGGGACTGCACGCGCCCGCCCTCGAACCGGCCGCCGTCCTGGAACGTCATGCCGGGGACGGTAGCCCGGGGCGCGGGGCGGCGCGCGGCGAGCGCGGGGGAGTCGCAGCGAGCTGCCCGTCGGACCGGGCGCACGGGCTCCGGGGTCAGTCGACGATCCCGCGCGCGGCCAGCGCCTCGCCCAGGTCCCGCGCGCGTCCGACGACCCGCAGCACCGCCGGGGTGAGCCACACCCGCGGGTCGCGCTCGACCCCCCGGGCGCGCGCCGCGTCCCGGACCTCGTGCACGGTGCGGGCGATCTCGGGCACCGACCTCAGGACCAGCGCGACCGCGAGGGCGACCAGGTCGGGCGGGACGCCGACCCGGCGCAGCGGCCGGGCGGCGCGCGCGAGGGCGTCGAGGAGCCGGTCGGCGGGGGTGGTGGCGGTGACCACCGCGGCGCCGAGGACGAGGGTCAGCAGGTCGGCGACCACCTCGACGGCCGGGCCGGGTCCGCGGGCCCACGCCTGGTACGCGCCGGCGAGCAGCGCCGTCACGAGCACCGGGAGCAGCCCGCGGAGCGTCGGGCGCGGGGGGAGCGCGGCGACGGCGGCGGCCGCGACCGCCACCCCGAGCAGCACGAGCGCGGCCGGCACGCCCCGGGTCGCCACGACGGCGACGCCGAGCAGCGCCAGCGCCGCGAGCTTGGCCCCGACCGGCGCCCGGTCCAGCGGGGTGCGGGCGGTGCGGTGCGCGCCGAGCAGCGTCACGCGGGCTCGACCGCCATCAGCGCGCGGTACGCGTCGAGGGCGGGCCCGGGCGCGCCGTCGTGCGCCACGCGGCCGCCGTCGACGACCAGCACCCGGTCGGCCCGCGCCGCCGCGTCGAGGTCGTGCGTCACCTGGACCACCTGCTGGGGGAGGTCGGCGAGCAGGCCGTCGACGACGCGGCGCCAGCGCAGGTCGAGCAGCGTGGTGGGCTCGTCGCAGACCAGCACCGCGGGCTCGGTGGCGAGCACCGCGGCCAGCGCGAGCAGCTGCCGCTGGCCGCCGGACAGCGCACGGACGGGCAGGTCGGCGCGGGACGCCAGTCCCACGCGGTCCAGCGCCTCCCGGGCGCGGGCGTCCCGCTCGCGGCCGGGGACGCCGAGGCGGCGCAGGGACAGGGCGACGTCCTCGACGGGCGTCGGCATCACGACCTGGGCGTCGGGGTCGGTGAACAGGAAGCCGACCCGGCGGCGCACCGCGGCGCCGTCGCGCGCCGTGTCGAGGCCGTCGACCCGCACCGAGCCCGCCGACGGCAGCGTCAGGCCGTTCAGCAGCCGGGCGAGCGTCGACTTGCCCGAGCCGTTCGCGCCGACGACGGCGATGCGGCGCTCCGTGAGCGTCGCCGTGACCGGGCCCAGCAGGGTGACGACCCGCTCGGCCCCGCGGCGCGCCTCGCCCGGGGAGTACGCCGTGACGACCGCGCCGTCGAGCTCGATCACCGGCCGCGCAGCAGGTCCGGGAAGGCGCGGAGCGCGGCCGCGGCGACCACGGCGGCGAGCGCGTTCTTGATCAGGTCGCCGGGCAGGAAGACGGCGCCGGCGGCGACCGCCTCGGACGCGGACAGGCCCAGCCGCCAGCCCATGACCGCGATACCGAGCGGGTGGATCACCAGCAGCGAGCCGGCGGTCGCCGCGCCGAGCAGCGCCGGGACCCGCCACCGGCCGGGCGCGCGGCGCGCCAGCAACCCGAACCCGCCGGCGATCGCCGCGGCCGCGGGGAACGCGAGCAGGTAGCCGGCCGACGGCGACGCCAGCACGCCGAGCCCCCCGGTCGCGCCGGACAGCACCGGGACGCCCGCCAGGCCGACGGCGACGTACAGCAGCAGCGCGAGGGCGCCGCGACGCGGGCCGAGCACCAGGCCGGTGAGCGCGACGCCGAAGGTCTGCAGGGTGATCGGCACGGCCCCACCGGTCGGGATGGCGGGCAGGACCGCGCACACGGCGACGAACGCGGCGAACGTGGCGATCAGCGCGACGTCGGTGGCGACCGAGGTGCGGGCCACGGGGGCCGGGGCGGCCGCGGCGGCGGGCGCAGGGCCGGCGTGCGCGGCGGCGTCGGCCGCGGGGGCGACCTCGGGGCGGTGCTCGGACATCGGACCTCGCGGGGGTGCGGTCGGCTGGGGCGGCGCCGTCCGCGGAGGGCCGGTCGCCGCGAGCCACGCTAGTGCGGCGCGCGCGGCCGGGGTCGTGCGGGGGTGTCCAACGCTGCCGCGCGGCGCCTGTCGGGTTCCGCACCCCGGGCGGGCGGCACGCGCGCGGGCTCGCGGCCGGCGAGGGCGAGCGACGTGGGGGAGCCCACGGAATTCCGGTCGGGTCCGGGGCGCTGGGACTCGTAGGATGGGCGGCGTTTGTGCCGGCCCGCGACGGGGCGCGCGGCATCGACCGCGGGCGTGCACGGCGAGAGGGAGCAGGGACAACCGAAGTGATCACCGTTCAGGGCGTGGAGCTGCGCGTGGGTGCCCGCGTGCTGCTGTCCGAGGCGACCTTCCGGGTGGCGCCCGGCGACCGGATCGGCCTCGTCGGCCGCAACGGCGCCGGCAAGACCACGCTGACCAAGACGCTGGCGGGGGAGACCCAGCCGACCGGCGGGCAGATCTCCCGCAGCGGCGACATCGGCTACCTCCCGCAGGACCCGCGGTCGGGCGAGCTGTCCGACCTCGCGATGTCCCGGGTGCTGTCGGCGCGCGGCCTCGACCGGATCATCGAGCAGATGCGCGAGACCGAGGGCCTGATGGCGTCCACGGACGACGCGGTGCGCGAGGCGGCCATGGAGCGGTACCCGAAGCTCGAGGCCCGGTTCACCGCCGGCGGTGGGTACGCCGCCGAGAGCGAGGCGCACCGGATCACCGCTAACCTCGGCCTGGACGACCGCGTCCTCGGCCAGCCGCTGAGCACCCTGTCCGGCGGCCAGCGCCGCCGCGTCGAGCTCGCGCGCATCCTGTTCTCGGGCAACGACACGCTGCTGCTCGACGAGCCGACGAACCACCTCGACGCGGACTCGATCGCCTGGCTGCGCGACTACCTCAAGACCTACCCGGGCGGCTTCGTGGTCATCAGCCACGACGTCGAGCTGCTGCGCGCCACCGTCAACAAGGTGTTCCACCTCGACGCCAACCGCGGCGAGCTCGACCAGTACAACCTCGGCTGGGACGCCTACGTGCTCCAGCGCGAGACGGACGAGAAGCGCCGCCGCCGCGAGCGCGCCAACGCGGAGAAGAAGGCCGGCGCGCTGCTGGCCCAGGCCGACAAGATGCGCGCGAAGGCCACCAAGGCGGTCGCCGCGCAGAACATGGCCCGCCGCGCCGAGCGGATGCTGTCCGGCCTCGACGAGGTCCGGGCGTCCGACAAGGTCGCGAAGCTGCGGTTCCCCGAGCCCGCCGCGTGCGGGCGCACCCCGCTGACGGCGTCCGACCTGTCGAAGTCGTACGGCTCGCAGGAGGTGTTCGCCGGCGTCGACCTGGCGATCGACCGGGGCTCGCGCGTCGTCGTGCTCGGGCTCAACGGCGCGGGCAAGACCACGCTGCTGCGGATGCTCGCGGGGCTGCAGGAGTCGGACACCGGCGAGGTGAGGCCGGGGCACGGCCTCAAGCTCGGGTACTACGCCCAGGAGCACGAGACGCTCGACATGGACCGCACGGTCGTCGAGAACCTGCGCTCGTCGGCGCCCGACCTGACCGACACCCAGGTGCGGTCGGTGCTGGGCTCGTTCCTGTTCTCGGGCGACGACGCCGACAAGCCCGCCAAGGTGCTGTCCGGCGGCGAGAAGACCCGGCTGGCGCTCGCGGCCCTGGTCGTGTCGGCGGCGAACGTGCTGCTGCTCGACGAGCCGACCAACAACCTCGACCCGGCCAGCCGCGAGGAGATCCTGGCGGCGCTGCGGGGGTACACCGGCGCGGTCGTGCTGGTGAGCCACGACGAGGGGGCCGTCGAGGCGCTGAACCCGGAGCGGGTCGTGCTGCTGCCCGACGGCGACGAGGACCTGTGGAACCCGTCCTACCTGGACCTGGTCACCCTGGCCTGACTGCCCCCGGGGACGTCGAGTGGAACGTCGTGCCCGACACGCTCACGGCGTGTCGGGCAGAACCTTCCACTCGCCCCGGCCCGGTCAGCCGAGCTGGGAGTCGATCAGGGCGTCCTCGGTCTCCTCGTCCGAGGTGCGCCGGCGGCGCGACGCGGGCGCCGGGCGCGCAGGGCGCGGCGTGCCGTCGCCGTCCGGCGCGTCGCCCCCGGCCGCCGCCTCGGCGCCCTCGAGCAGCTCGCGCCGGGCCAGCCAGCCGAACGCCGCCAGCGACCCCACCGAGAACGTCCACCACTGGAACGCGTACGACAGGTGCGACCCCGGGTCGGTGCTCGGCGCGGGGAGCCGCCCGAGCGCGACCGCCGGGGCGGGCGTCTCGTCGACCAGACCGCCGTACCCGCCGTAGGACGCGGCGTCCGAGCCGCCGGCCGCCAGCACCTGGCCCACGTTGATCGCCTGCACCTGCCCGGCCGGCGCGGACCGCGGGTCGGCGGCCTCGTCCCGGCGCAGGTGCACGGTGACCTCGACCTGGCCGGACGGCGGGGCCGGCACGGCGACCTCGCCGCTCGCGTCGTCGTCCCAGGCCACCCACCCGCGGTCGACGACGAGCACCGACCCGTCCGCCTGCACCAGCGGCACGAGGACGTGGAAGCCGGGCTGGCTGTTCACGGGGCGGTTGCGCAGCAGCACCGCGGCGTCGGCGTCGTAGGTGCCGGTGACCGTCGCCTGCCGCCAGACGTCGCCCGGGTCCAGCTCCGCGCCGGGCTCCGGAAGCAGCGCGTCGAGCGGGACCGGGTCGGCGGAGTAGTTCTGCTCGACCAGCCGGATGGCGGCGTCCCGGGCCACGTGCCGGTGCCACTGCCAGCGGCCGAGGAACACGCACGCGACCGACACGGCGACGGCGAGCAGCACCAGCCCGACGGCGCGCCGGGCCGCGGGGTTGCCGTGCAGCAGCCTCATCGCGACCCCGGGGCCCCGGGCAGACCGCCCAGGCCCGGCAGCCCGGGCAGCCCCGGGCGCTCGCCGAGCTCGATCCGCGGCAGGTCCGCGACCGGCACCGTGTCGGCGTAGAAGGCGCGCACCCGCAGGTACTCCTCGAGGTGCTCCCGGTGCTCGTCGCACGCGAGCCACACCTTGCGGCGCTCCGGCGTGTGCAGGCGCGGGTTGTTCCACAGCACGCCCCAGGACGCGTCGGCGCGGCAGCCGCGGGCGCTGCACACGAGGTCCTCGCCGACGGCGTCGGGGGTGGGCGCGGTCATCGGGTGCCTCCGCGGGTGTCGTCGTCGTCCGCCGCGGCGTCGTGCCCGGCCGGCCGGTCGCCGGCGCGCCACGGCTCGTCGGCCTGGGCCGACCCGGGCGCCGGGGGCGGCGCGGGTGCCACCGGCCGCGCGGTCGGCGCCGCGTCGAGCAGGTGCGGCAGGTACCCCGGGGGCGCGTCGTCGCGGCGCTCGCGGCCGGCGTTGGCGAACAGCACGGCGATGTACGGCAGCACGACGGCCCCGACGATGAGCACGAGGCTGACCCACAGCGGGACGCGGGACCAGGTCAGCACGGCGACCACGAAGCACACCACCCGGATGCCCATCTGGATCAGGTAGCGGCGGGCCCGGCGCGCCTGGTCGGCGCCGAGGGGCTCGGGGGCGCTGGTGACGCTCTGCGCCGGTGGTGGGGTCCGCCTGCTCACACCTGATCGTAGGCGCCGCCGGGCGTCCGGTCCGCCCGGCGGTGCCGGCGTCTCAGGCTGCTCACAGGCGGCGGGCGACGTTCTGCAGGAAGGCGTGCACCGCGGGCCGCAGGTCGTCGCCCCAGACGGCGACGACGACCATCCCGGCGGCCACCAGCAGCAGCATCAGGACCAGGCCGACCCAGCCCGTGCGGTGCGGCACGGCCGGCTCAGTACGCGAGCCGCAGCCACGGGGAGCCGTCGACCTTCAGCAGGTCGTCGACCGCGCCGTCGAACTTCCCGATGTCGCCGTCGACCGGGTTCCGGCTCGTGCCGGCCGTCCAGAACGCGCGCCCGACGACGAACGCCCGGCCGAACTCCTCCCAGCCGCGGTACGCCGGCCGCGCCAGCCCCACTGCCTCGCCCATCGCGTCCCACGCCCGGTCGGGGGTGACCAGCCCGGCGTCCAGCAGCAGCCGGCTGAGGTGCACGACCCGCGCCGCGTCCCACGCGACGATGCTCGCGGGCAGCGGGTCCGGGAGCGCCGCGTGCCCGCCGGCGACCGCCGCACCGGTCCAGCCCACGTACCAGCGACGGGCGCGCTCGGGGTCCAGCCCGCGCTCGGCGGCCTCCTGCGCGATCCGGGCCTGGTGCTCGTCCTGCAGCGTCCGGCCGCCGCGCGCGGCGAACACCTCGTCGACCCGCGGCGCGACGAGCGCGTAGTACCCGCGGTGGCCCTGGTGCAGCAGGTACCCGTACGCGCCGTCGACGTCGTCCGGTCCGTGCACGTCCCAGGCGCCGGACAGCAGCTTCTGCGCGGTGCGCGGATCGGCCTCCATCGTGGGCGCGTTGATCGGCAGGTGCCCCTCGGCGGCGTAGACCGCGCCGAGCGCGAGCGCGCGGTCCTGCTCCGGCGTGAGGGCGGGGGCGCCCTCCAGCACGGTGAACTCGGTCGCGAACATCGCCTTGATCTTGTCGAACAGGCCCATCGGGTGCGGCTCCTCGGGAAGGGCGCGCCGTGCGGCCACGGCGCGGGGGAGGCCCATCGCACCCGGCGAGCGGGCACCGGCGCAGCGCTCCCGAACGAACCCGAACGCCGCGCCGGACCCGCCTGGACCAGCGCCCGGACCGCGGACGGGGCGACGGCGGCTCGCGCGGGGTGGCTAGCCTGGGGCGGTGCCCGACGTCGCCCCGCCGCCGCACCCGGTCCGCTGGGACGACCTCACCGGCCGCTTGCGCGCGCTCCGCGCCGCCGCCGGCTCGCCGTCCTACGCCGACCTGGTCCGCCGCGTCGACGCCGTCCGCGCCGCGCGCGGGGTGCCCGGGCCGGAGCGGCGCCCCGGCCGGGTGACGGTCTACGACGCGTTCCGGGACGGGCGGGCGCGCCTGGACGTCGAGCTGGTCGCCGACCTGGTGCGCGCGCTGGGTGGCACCGCCGAGGACGCGGCCCGGTGGCGGGCGGCCCACGCGGCGGTGGCGACGGCGCTCGCGGCGACGCGGGCCGGCGGGGACGGGACAGCGGCGGGGGCGGGCGACGCGCCGGACGGCGCTGCGGCGGGTACCGGGCTGCTGCGCGCGCCCGACGACGCGGCACCGGCGCCCGTGCTGCGCGGGCGGGACGCCGAGCTCGCGGAGCTGCTGGCCTGGGCGTCGGGCGCCGCCGCGGCGGCCGGTGCGGGCGCGGAGGCCGGTGCGCCCGGGGCCCCCGACGCGGGTGCAGCCGCGGACTCGGGTGCGGACGTCGACCCCGGCGCGGACGCCGGACCCGACCCCGCCCGGGTCGCCGTGCTCACCGGCGTCCCCGGCTCCGGCCTCACCGCGCTCGCCGAGGCGGTCGCCCGCACACACCGGGCCCGCGGGGCGGCGCCGGTCCTGCTCGGCCCGGGCGACCTCGACCCGGATCTCGTGGCGACGGCCCTGCCCGCGACGCCGCCCGCGGCGTCCTCCGCCCCGGGGACGTCCCGCGCCCCCGGCCTCCTCGTCCTGCTCGACGTGGACGACCCCGACCGCCCCGTCGCCGTCGCGCGCGCCCTCGCCGAGGCCGCCCCCGGATGGTCCCTGCTGGTCACCGCCCGCCGCGCTCTCCCGGTCGCCGGCGCGCGCACCGTCCGACTCGCCCCGCTGGCCCCGGACGCGGCCGTCGCGATGCTCGGCGACCTGGTGGGCCCCGAGCGGGTCGCCGCCGAGCCCGAGGCCGCCGCCGCGCTCGCCGCGGCTTGCGGGCACCTCCCCGTCGCGCTGACGGTGGCGGCGGGCCAGGTCGCCGAGCGCCCGTCGTGGTCGCTCGCGGACCAGGTGCACCGGGTGGCGCAGTCGTCGCACGCCCTGCCGGCCCTCGACGCGGCATACCGCGCGCTCGACCCGGAGCAGGCGCTCGTGCTGCGCCGGCTCGCGCTGCTGGACGCGCCGCTGTCGTCCGCCTGGCTCGCCGTGCTCGCGGGCCTGGATACGCCGAGCGTGCGCCGGGCGCTCGCGGTGCTGGAGGACGCGCACCTGGTGCTGCCGGCGCCGGGCGGCCGCTCGACGGCGCACGCGCTCGTGCGGCGGTACGCGCAGGACGCCGCCCAGGACGAGGAGCCGGTCAGCGCGCGCCGGTCCGCCGTGGAGCGGTTGGTCGCCGGGGTCGTGGAGGTGGCCCGCCCGCTGGTCGCCGTCGTCGCGCCGCACCACGACCTGGCGCTCGG
This sequence comes from Cellulomonas sp. Y8, assembly GCF_008033115.1. Classification (NCBI taxonomy): domain Bacteria; kingdom Bacillati; phylum Actinomycetota; class Actinomycetes; order Micrococcales; family Cellulomonadaceae; genus Cellulomonas; species Cellulomonas sp. Y8. Next base: position 265,169 of record NZ_CP041203.1, on the reverse strand, counting down.
CTCCCCGCCCGCGGCCGCGTCGCCGGCCGTCGCCCGCGAGCGGCTCGACGCGCTCCGCCCGGCGGCGGTGGCCGCGGGCGTGCGGTGCGCGGAGCTCGGGATCGCGGCTCCGCTGGGCGAGCTCTCCGGGCTGCTGGCGGCGTACCTGGACACCGCCGGCCACTACGCCGACGCGCTGGTGCTGCACGGCGCGGCCGCCGCGTCCGCCGACCCGGCCGGCCGGAGCCGCGCGGGCCGGGACCTCGGTCGGGTGCTCGAGCACCTCGGCCGGTACGACGAGGCGCTGGCCCAGCTGGTGCGGGCGCACGAGTCCGGGCACGACCCGCGGCCGGGCCAGACCCTCAACCGGATCGGGAACGTCTACAAGCGGCTCGGGCGCACCGACGAGGCCCTGCGCGCGTACGCCGACGCGGCGGCCGCGGCCCGCACCGGCGGCGACGTCGTCAGCGAGGGGCGCGCGGTGGGCAACCACGCCGACGCGCTGCGGGTGCTCGGGCGGCACGAGGAGTCCTTCGCGGGCCACGACCTGGCGCTCGCGCTCGCCGAGCGGGTCGGTGACGTGCTGAACGTGGCGGTCGTGACGAGCAACTCGGCGCTGGCGCTGGAGCGCGCCGGGCGGATCGCGGAGGCCCGCGCGCGGGTGGTCCGGGCGCGCGCGGCTGCGGACCGGCTCGGCGACGCGAACCTCGGCCTGCGGACGGCCCTGCACGAGCAGCGCCTGGTGCTCACGGCCGGCGACCCCGCCGAGCTCCGCTCCGCCGTGCCAGCCCTGCACGCCCTGGCCGAGCGGGCCGGTGACCTCGGGGACGTCGAGGCGCAGGCCGAGGCGCGGACGGTGCTGGGGCGAGCGCTGCACCGGGCGGGTGACCTCGACGCCGCCGAGGAGGTGCTCGCGGGAGCGCGCGACCAGGCGGCGCGGATCCGGGCGGGGCTGGTCGAGGTCGAGGCGCTGAACGCCCTGGGTGCGGTCGCGCTCGCCCTGGGGCGGGCCGGCGACGCGCGGGATCGCTTCGACCGCGCGATCGCGCTGGCGCGCGCGGCGGGCGACGCGGGGGAGGAGGCGCGCGCGCTCGCCGGGCTCGAGGCGGCGGGTGCCGCGCAGGCCGGTGCGGGGCAGCTCGGTCCGCAGGCGCCTGACGCGGCCGGGGCCGGCGGTGCGCTCCGGCTCCGCGACCACACGCCCGACGACGCCGCCGCGACGCTCGCGGTGTTTCCGGCGCGCGATCACCGTCACCGCCGCCCGGGACTACACCCCGGAGCAGGTCGCCGCGTGGGCGCCCGACGACATCGACCCGGACGCCTGGGCCGCCCGCCGCGCGGCGGCGCGCACCCGGGTCGCCGTGCGGGACGGTGCGGTCGTCGGGTTCACCGACGTGGACGCGGGCGGCTATGTCGACATGCTGTTCGTCGACCCCGGCGCCGCCCGGCAGGGGGTGGCCCGCGCTCTGCTCGACTGGGCGGTCCGCACGGCCGCCGCCGACGGCGCCACCGAGCTGACCACGCACGCGAGCGTCACCGCCCGCCCGTTCTTCGAGGCGCACGGCTTCGAGGTGGTCGCGGAGCAGCACCCGGTCCGTCGGGGCGTGACCCTGACCAACTACCGGATGCGCCGCCCCCTCTGACCTGCCGTCGGCCCAGCCACCCAGGTCGAGAGTGGAAGGTTGTGACGGACACGCCGACGGCGTGTCCGTCACAACCTTCCACTGTCGGGAGGTGCCGCCCGGCTGCGACGGACCGCGGATTGTGCGAACCGGACAACGCCGGACCGCCATCCTGTGCCGCGGCGGTGCACCGTCGCCCCGGAGCCGTCGGATAGCGTCGACTTCCGTGTCCGAGAACTCCCAGCCCAGCAGCCCGGAGCCGCGCAGCGTGCTCGTGACCGGGGCCAACCGCGGCATCGGCCGCGCGATCGCCGAGCGGTTCGTCGCGAACGGTGACAAGGTCGCGACCATCGTCCGCAGCGGCGGCGCCCCCGACGGCGTCCTGGCGCTGACCGGCGACGTCACCGACACCGCGTCCGTCGACGCCGCGTTCGCCGAGGTCGAGGCCCAGCACGGCCCCGTCGAGGTCCTGGTGGCCAACGCCGGCGTGACCCGCGACGGCCTGCTCATGCGGATGACGGACGACGACTTCCAGCAGGTGCTCGACGTCAACCTCACGGGCGTGTTCCGGTGCGTGCGCCGCGCGTCGAAGGGCATGATCCGGCTCCGTCGCGGGCGCATCGTCATGATCGGCTCGGTCGTCGGCCTGTACGGCAACGCCGGCCAGGTCAACTACACCGCGACCAAGGCCGGCCTGGTCGGCATGGCCCGCTCGGTCACGCGCGAGCTCGGCGGGCGCGGCATCACCGCGAACGTCGTGGCGCCCGGGTTCATCGAGACCCAGATGACCGCGGAGCTGCCGCAGGACCGCCAGGACGCCTACCTGTCGTCCATCCCCGCGGGCCGGTTCGGCGCGGTCGACGAGATCGCCGCCGCCGTCGAGTTCCTCGCCTCGCCCGCCGCCGGGTACATCTCCGGCGCCGTGCTGCCGGTCGACGGCGGCCTCGGCATGGGCCACTGACCTCCCTCCTGCCTCAACGAACGATCGGAAACACCATGGGCCTGCTCGACGGCAAGAAGCTCCTCGTCACCGGCGTCCTCACCGACGGCTCCATCGCCTTCCACGTGGCGCGGCTCGCGCAGGAGGAGGGCGCCGAGGTCGTGCTGAGCTCGTTCGGCCGCCAGTTCCGCCTGACCCAGGCGATCGCCCGCCGGCTGCCGAAGGAGGCGCCGGTCGTGCAGCTCGACGTCACCGACGCCGACGACCTGGCCGCCCTCCCGGAGCGCGTCCGCGAGCACGTCGACCACCTCGACGGCGTCGTGCACTCGATCGGCTTCGCGCCGCAGTCCGTCATGGGCGGCAACTTCCTGGCGGCCGAGTGGGCCGACGTCGCCACCGCGCTCGAGGTGTCCGCGTTCTCGCTGAAGTCGCTGGCCACCGCCACGCAGCCGCTGCTGACCGGCGGCGGCTCCATCGTCGGCCTCACGTTCGACGCGCGGTTCGCCTGGCCGGTCTACGACTGGATGGGCGTCGCCAAGGCGGCCTTCGAGTCGACCTCCCGCTACCTGGCCCGCGACCTCGGCCCGCAGGGCATCCGGGTCAACGTGGTGTCCGCCGGCCCGATCCGCACCACCGCCGCGAAGTCGATCCCGGGCTTCGAGTCCATGGAGGGCGGCTGGGACGGCCGTGCCCCCCTCGGCTGGGACGTGCACGACCCGGAGCCGACCGCCCGCGCGGTGGCCGCCCTGCTGTCCGACTGGTTCCCGAAGACGACGGGGGAGATGGTGCACGTCGACGGCGGCGTGCACGCCATGGGTCAGTAGTCGTGGGACGCTGGTGCGCGTGACCCACGGCTCCGCGCACCAGCTCGTCCTGCTCCGCCACGCGAAGGCGGAGCACCCGGGCTCCCTCGACGACCAGCTCCGACCCCTCGCGCTCGCCGGGCGCAAGCAGGCCTCCGAGGTCGGCACGGGGCTGCGGGCGGCGGGCCTGGTGCCCGACCTCGCGCTGGTGTCGTCGGCGCTGCGCACCCGGCAGACCTGGGACCTGGTCCGCGCCGGGCTCCAGGTGCCGGCGGAGACCGCCCGGCTGTCCGACGACGTCTACGCCGCCGGCATCCGGCAGCTGCTCGGGCTGCTCCGCGAGCTCGACGAGTCGGCCGGCACCGTGCTGGTCGTCGGCCACGAGCCGACCGTCTCGCAGACCGCCGCCGCGCTCGCGGGTCCGGGGTCGGACGACGCCGCGCTCGCGCGGGTGCGCGTCGGGGTGTCCACCGCGTCGTACTCGGTGCTCGAGGTGCCGACGGCGTGGGCCGACCTGGAGCCGGACGGCGCCCGCCTGCTGCGCGTGGTCGACCCGGCCTGAGCCGAGCGCGTCAGGCGAACGGCGGCAGGTCCAGCACGGCGTCCAGGCGGTCGCGCACCTCGGCGTCCGCCTGCGCGCACACCACGGGCTTCGCGTTGAACGCGATCCCGAACCCCGCGGCCGCCAGCATGTCGAGGTCGTTCGCCCCGTCGCCGATCGCGACCGTGCGCTCCAGAGGCACCCCGGTCCCGGCGGCGAACTCGCGCAGCGTCCGGGCCTTCACCGCGCGGTCGACGACCTCGCCCGCCACCCGGCCGGTGAGTGCGCCGTGCTCGACCTCGAGCGCGTTCGCGCGGTACCGCGGGATGCCCAGCCGGTCGGCGAGCGGCCCGACGACCTCGACGAACCCGCCGGACACCAGCCCGACCGGCCAGCCGCGCCGGTCCAGCTCCGCCAGGAGCTCGACGGCCCCGGGCGTCACGACGACCTCGGCCAGCACCGCCTCGAACACCGACACGGGCAGCCCCGCCAGCGTCGCGACCCGGGCGCGCAGCGACTCCGTGAAGTCGAGCTCCCCGCGCATGGCACGCTCGGTGATGTCCGCGACCTCGGCGCGGGAGCCGGCGTGCTCGGCCAGGAGCTCGACGACCTCCTGGGTGATGAGCGTCGAGTCGACGTCCATGACGACGAGGCGGGTGGGTCGCGGAAGGCTCACCCGGGCAGGCTAGCGGGACGCGTCCCGCGCGTGCGGGGCGCGTCCACGCCCGTGCTCACAGCTCGATGACGGCACCCTTCGGCACCACCGTGATGCCCGACTCCGTCACGGTGAACCCGCGCTCGAGGTCGTGCTCCCGGTCGATGCCCACGCGCGCCCGCTCGTGCACCACGACGTTCTTGTCGAGGATCGCGCGGTGCACCTGGGCGTACCGGTTGACGATGACGCCGTCCATCAGCACCGAGTCGGTGACCTGCGCCCAGGAGTGCAGGTACACGCCCGGCGACAGCACCGAGCCCGACACGGTCGCCCCGGAGACGATGACGCCGGGCGACACGATGGAGTCCGCCGCGTGCCCCAGGCGCCCGGCGCCGGCGTGCACGAACTTGGCCGGCGGGAGCCCGGTGTAGCCGGTGTAGACGGGCCAGGCGTCGTTGTAGAGGTTGAACACCGGCTCGATCGAGATGAGGTCCTGGTTCGCGTCGTAGTACGAGTCCAGGGTCCCGACGTCGCGCCAGTACTGGCGGTCCCGGTCGGTCGACCCGGGGACGTCGTTGTTGATGAAGTCGTAGACCGCCGCGGTGCCGCGCTCGACGAACGCGGGGACGAGGTCGCCGCCCATGTCGTGCCGGCTGCTCGGGTTCTCCGCGTCCTCGGTCACCGCGCGGATGAGCGCGTCGGTGTTGACGACGTAGTTGCCCATCGACGCGAGGATCTCCCCGGGCGAGTCCGGCAGCCCGACCGGGTCGGACGGCTTCTCCCGGAACGCGGTGATCCTCGTCGGGTCGTCGGCCGCCGTCTCGATGACGCCGAACTGGTCGGCCATCGCGATCGGCTGCCGGATGCCGGCGACGGTCATCTCGGCGCCGGTCGCGATGTGCTGGTCGACCATCTGCGAGAAGTCCATGCGGTACACGTGGTCGGCGCCGACCACGACGACGATGTCGGGCCGCTCGTCGTCCAGGATGTTGAGGCACTGGTAGATCGCGTCGGCGCTGCCGAGGTACCAGTGCTTGCCGACCCGCTGCTGCGCGGGCACGGGGGAGACGTAGTTGCCGAGCAGCGTGGACATGCGCCAGGTCTTCGACACGTGCCGGTCGAGGCTGTGCGACTTGTACTGCGTCAGCACGATGATGTGCAGGTACCGCGAGTTCACGAGGTTCGACAGGGCGAAGTCGACCAGGCGGTAGATGCCCCCGAACGGGACGGCGGGCTTGGCGCGGGCGGCGGTCAGCGGCATGAGCCGCTTGCCCTCTCCACCTGCGAGGACGATTGCCAGGATGCGCGGCGCTGCCATGCCCCGACCGTAGTGCCACCACCAGCGTCTCGGCGAGGCGAACTTCCCGTTCCGCGCTAGCGTGTCGCGCGTGAGAGTCGACCTGCTGACCCGGGAGTACCCGCCCCACGTCTACGGGGGCGCCGGCGTCCACGTGGCGGAGCTCGCCGCGGTGCTGCGACGCAGCGTCGACGTGCGGGTGCACTGCTTCGACGGCGCGCGCGACGAGCCCGGCGTGACGGGCTACGACGTGCCCGCCCCCCTCGGCGACGCCAACCCCGCGCTGGCCACCTTCGGGGTGGACCTGGCGATCGTCGACGGCGTCGGCCGGGGCGACGGGCCCGCGACCGACCTGGTGCACTCGCACACCTGGTACGCCAACCTCGCGGGCCACCTGGCGTCGCTGCTGCACGGCGTGCCGCACGTGGTGTCGGCGCACAGCCTGGAGCCGCTGCGGCCGTGGAAGGCCGAGCAGCTCGGCGGCGGGTACGCCCTGTCGTCCTGGGCCGAGAAGACGGCGTTCGAGTCGGCCGCCGCGGTGATCGCCGTGAGCGCGGGCATGCGCGCGGACATCCTGCGCTGCTACCCGGCGATCGACCCGGAGAAGGTCCGCGTCGTGCACAACGGCATCGACCTCGCGGGCTGGCGGCGGCCGGAGACGGACGACGAGTGGGCGACCGCCCGGGACGTGGCGCGCGCCAACGGGATCGACCCCGACCGGCCGGCGGTCGTGTTCGTCGGGCGGATCACCCGGCAGAAGGGCCTGCCGTACCTGCTGCGCGCCGCCGAGTCGCTGCCGCCCGAGGTGCAGCTCGTGCTGTGCGCCGGGGCGCCGGACACGCCCGAGATCCTCGCCGAGGTGACCGGGCTGGTCGAGCAGCTGCGGGCGAAGCGCGACGGCGTCGTGTGGATCGAGCGGATGCTGCCGCGCGACGAGCTCGTCGCCGTGCTCGCCACCGGGACCGTGTTCGCGTGCCCGTCGGTCTACGAGCCGCTGGGCATCGTCAACCTCGAGGCCATGGCCGTCGGGCTGCCGGTCGTCGGCACCGCCACCGGCGGCATCCCGGAGGTCGTGGACGCCGGGGCCACCGGGTGGCTGGTGCCGATCGAGCAGGTGCAGGACGGCACCGGGACGCCTGTCGACCCGGACCGGTTCGTGGCCGACCTCGGCGCGACCCTTGCGGAGGCCGTCTCCGACGCGGACCGCGCCCGGGCGTGGGGCGTCGCGTCGCGGCGGCGGGTCGAGGAGCACTTCTCCTGGGACGCGATCGCCGACCGGACGCTCGAGGTGTACCGGTCCGTCCTGGGCTGAGCCGCGGTCAGCCCCGGCGCGGGTCCGGCGCGTCGTGCGCCGGGTGCGTCGCGACCGCCAGCGCGCGGCGCGCCGCCCGGTCGACGTCCCGCAGCGCCGACGTGCGCTGGTCGGCCTGCCACAGGTTGACCGCGGCCCCGTCGTCGGCCGCCGCGATGTCGACGATCGCGCGCAGCCGCAGCGCCGAGCCGATCACCCGCACCCTCCGGGGGTCGAGCCCCGGGGGGAGCACGCCGCGCGCGTCCGGGGTGTCGCGGAGCGCCGCGATCCGCTCCGCCGCGTCCGGCCGCCAGCGCGCGACGTCGAGCGTGGTCAGCGCCTCGGTCGCGCGGGTGAGCGCCGTGGTCAGCTCGCGGTCCGCCTCGGCCAGGGTCCCGACGTGCCCGACGAGCGCGGTGCGCCACGGGGCGACCGGGTGCACGGACCACGTCACCAGGTGCCCCGCCTCGTAGACGCTGCCGAACACCTCCACCCGCGGAACCGCGGCGTAGTCGCCGTCGGGGGTGCTCACGAGGACGGCCTCGCCCGCCTCCTGCGCCGCCCCCGCGACCGACGCCGGGGCGCCCGCGGGGTCGCCGGGCGCCGGCAGCACGGCGGCCACGACCCGCGGCCCGCTCGCCCACGCCGCCACCAGGTCCGCGAGCGTCGCCGAGCCGCGCGCGCCGTCGTCCAGCCCGGGTACGTCGGCGTCGGGCACGACGACGCGGTGCGGCTCGTCGTCGCCCTGGACGGCGACGAGCGTGCGCTGGACGGGGTCGGCGCCGGAGCCCGCCTGGTCGAGCCAGAGGGCGAGGCGCACGGAGCGGGGCAGGGCGAGGGCGGTGCGGTCCACGCCACCAACGTACGTCCACGTCCGGGCCGCCCCGGGCGGCTAGGGTCTGGTGTCCATGACCTCCGTGCTCGACCTGCAGGACGTGACCATCCGCCGCGGCACCACGACGATCCTCGACGGGCTGTCCTGGACGGTCCGCGAGGGCGAGCGCTGGGTGGTGCTGGGCCGCAACGGCGCCGGCAAGACGACGGTCCTCCAGGTGGCCTCCGGCCGCATGCACCCCACCTCCGGCACGGCCGACCTGCTCGGCTCGCGGCTCGGGCGCGTCGACGTGTTCGAGCTGCGCCCGCGCATCGGCCTGGCCAGCGCGGCGCTCGCGGAGCGCATCCCGGGCGGCGAGGTCGTCAAGGACGTCGTGCTGACCGCGGCCTACGGCGTGACGGGCCGCTGGCGCGAGGCGTACGAGGCCGTCGACGAGTCGCGGGCCGCCGACCTCATGGCCGCCTTCGGCGTCGAGCGGTTCGCCGACCGGTTCTACGGCACGCTCAGCGAGGGCGAGCGCAAGCGGGTGCAGATCGCCCGCGCGCTGATGAGCGACCCCGAGCTGCTCCTGCTCGACGAGCCCGCCGCCGGGCTGGACCTGGGCGGTCGCGAGGAGCTCGTCGCCGCGCTCGCCGAGCTGGCCGCCGACCGCCGGTCGCCGGCGCTCGTGCTGGTCACGCACCACGTCGAGGAGATCCCCCCGGGCTTCACGCACCTGCTGCTGCTGGCCGACGGGAAGGTGCACGCGGCCGGGCCCGTCGACGAGGTCCTGACGTCCGAGAACCTCACCGCGGCGTTCGGCACGCCGCTCGAGGTCGAGCGCTCCGGCGACCGCTGGACCGCTCGCGGGCGGCGCTGACCTGGTTCATCCTGGTTCGTCCGGTCGGTCGAGAGGCTCCCGGATTTCCTCACAGGTCGGTCAAGGGATCGTCTAGGATCGGTGGTGAGCGGCCGCTCGACGGTCGCCCGCACGTGAGGTGACGGACGGTGGTGCCCGGTCCCGGGCACCCGGGCTGAGAGGGGCCGACGATGGACTGGCTGTGGTGGCTGGGCGGCGCGCTGCTGCTGGGCGTCGCCGAGATGTTCTCGCTGGACCTGATCTTCCTCATGCTCGCGGGCGGCGCCCTCGCCGGCGCGCTCGCCGCGGCCCTCGACGCCCCGCTGGCGGTCCAGATCATCGTGGCCGCGGCCGCCGCGCTGCTGCTGCTGTTCGCGCTGCGGCCGTTCCTGCTGCACCGGCTGCGCGAGCGCACCCAGCTGGTCGAGACCAACTCGGCCGCGCTGATCGGGCGGCCCGCCGTGGTCGTCGCCCCGACCGACGCCTCGGGCGGTCGCGTGAAGCTCGGCGGCGAGGTCTGGTCCGCGCGCTCGCTGGTGGTGGGCGCCTCCTTCGATACCGGCACCGAGGTCCGCGTCGCGCGGATCGACGGGGCCACCGCGGTCGTGGAGGCCGTCGGCGACCGGCCCGCGACCGACGGCTCCGGCGCGCCCGGGGCCCCCGCGGGCATCTGACGGACGGCGGCGGCCGACCGGTCGCCGCCGCGCACGTGCGGCCCCACCCGGGCCGCGGCTGGGAGGAGACGCAGTGGACGACCCGAGCATCGGCACGATCGTGGGGTGGGTGCTCCTCGCCATCCTCGTGATCTTCGTCGTGGTGACCCTGGCGCGGGCGGTGCGGGTCGTCCCGCAGACCGTCGCGCTGCTCGTCGAGCGGCTGGGCCGGTACCACCGGACCATGGACGCCGGCCTGCACCTGATCATCCCGTTCATCGACCGGGTCCGGGCGGGGGTCGACCTGCGCGAGCAGGTGGTGTCCTTCCCGCCGCAGCCGGTGATCACCTCCGACAACCTCGTCGTGAGCATCGACACCGTCATCTACTTCCAGGTGACCGAGCCCAAGTCCGCGGTCTACGAGATCGCGAACTACATCACCGGCATCGAGCAGCTCACGGTGACCACGCTCCGCAACGTCATCGGCTCGATGGACCTCGAGCAGACGCTCACCAGCCGCGACCAGATCAACGGCCAGCTCCGCGGCGTCCTCGACGAGGCGACCGGCAAGTGGGGCATCCGCGTGAACCGCGTCGAGCTCAAGAGCATCGACCCGCCCGCCTCCGTGCAGGGCGCGATGGAGCAGCAGATGCGCGCCGAGCGCGACCGCCGCGCCGCGATCCTCACCGCCGAGGGCGTCAAGCAGTCCCAGATCCTCACCGCCGAGGGCGAGAAGCAGGCCGCGATCCTCCGCGCCGAGGGTGCCGCGCAGTCGGCGATCCTCACCGCCGAGGGCGAGTCCCGCGCGATCCTCCAGGTGTTCGACGCCGTCCACCGCGGCGACGCCGACCCCAAGCTGCTGGCCTACCAGTACCTGCAGGCGCTGCCGAAGCTCGCCGCGACGCCCGCCAACAAGGTGTGGATCGTGCCGTCCGAGCTGACCGGCATGCTCGGCCAGTTCACGCAGGGCTTCGCGGGCGCGTTCGGCGGCGCGGGCGGCGCGGCCCCGGAGGGTGCGCCGTCGGGCCGGGCGGCGGGGGAGTCCCCGCTCGGGCCGGACGACCTCCCGCCGGTCGCGCTGACCGACCCGAAGGAGGCGCTCGCCGAGGCGCGGCGCGAGTCCGAGGCCGCCACCGCCGACGCCACCAGCGCCGGCACCTACAGCGGCCGGCCGTTCGACCCGGTCGCCGAGGCCGGGCAGCGGCCGCAGCCGGGCGCGACGCGGCGCGAGCAGCGCGACGCGGGCGAGGGTCAGCTCCCGCCGGTCCAGCCCGAGCCGCCCGCGCAGCCGGGCCCGCCCGCGCCGCCGGCGCCGTGAGCCGGGGCCGCGCGCGCTGACGTGCGGCACGCTCGACCCGACGCCCGTCGCACCCTCCGGGGTGCGGCGGGCGTCGTCGCGCGGCAGCGGTGGCGGCAGCTCGCGTCGAGATCGGTCGTTCGTGCCGAGATCGGTGGTTCGCGTCGAGAACGGTGGCTGGAAGCGCCGATCTGGGCGCGAACTACCGATCTCACGGGGTCGGGCGTCGTGTTCGGTGGGTGTCGCCGAGTTCGGTGGCCGTACGCGCCGAACTCGGCGGGACGTACCGAACGCGTCGACCGCGCGGGCGAGCTCGTCGGCATCCGGTGCCGAGATAGGACCGTCGCGCCGAGGTAGGACCGTCCAGGGTCCTACCTCGGCGCGGCGGCCCTATCTCGACGGCTGGAGGCGCCGGGCGGTGGGGGCGCCGGGAGGTCGGGGGCGCCGCGAGGTGGGGGGTGCCGCCGGGGAGTCGCCGACGAGGCGAGCAACCGCAGACGTTCGCCCGGGACGAACGGCCTGGACGAGTGAGTGCTCACTCACTTAGGCTCGGCGGCATGGACGAGCCCCGGACCGGACGCGCGCGGCCGATGAGCCGCGACGAGCGACGCGCCGCCATCGCGCTCGCCACGGTCCCGCTGCTCGAGGCGCACGGCGCGCAGGTGTCGACCCGGCAGATCGCCGTGGCCGCCGGGGTCGCCGAGGGCACCCTGTTCCGGGCGTTCGACGACAAGGTCGAGCTGCTGACCGCCGCCGCGGAGCGCGCGCTCGACCCGGCCGCCGGCGTCGCGGAGATCGACGACCTGCCCCGGGCCGCGGACCTCGCCGCCGAGCTCGCCCAGCTGGCCGACGTGATGGCCGCCCGCGGGCGTCGGGTGCGGCGGGTCATGTTCGCGGTGCACGCCATCCTCGCGTCCGACGAGGGCCGCCGCGCCGCCGCCGTGCGCGGGGCGCGCGGTGCCGACCCGCTCGGTCGCCCGATCCCCGAGCCCGCGCACGCCGGCGCCGACGCCGCGCACGCCGCCGACGCCGCACGCGCGGGCGTCGCGGACGCCCGCGCCGCCTCCGCCGACCCCGCCCCCGGCGCGCACCACCACGCCCCCGGCCACCGCCCCGGCGACCGGCTCCCGCTGCACGGCCCCTCCGGCCGCGACGCCCGGCTGCGCGCGCTCGCCGAGGTCCGCGCGGCGGTGGTCCGGCGCGTCGAGGCGTACCGTGACGAGCTGCGCATCGAGCCCGAGCGGCTCGCGCACCTGCTGATCGCAGCGGTGATGGGGCAGGGCCCGCCGGTCCTGCCCGACGACGACGGGGTCCCGGTCACCGAGCTCGTCGACGTGCTGCTGCACGGCGCCGCCCGCACCTGAGGCCCGCGCCCTCGAAGACCACCGAGCGCGTCGCGACCGACCCGGCGCCCCGACACCACCCCTGCCCGCGCGGGGGAGCTCACCCGCCCAGGCCCCGGTTCGATCCCCGGGGCCGCCCGCCACGACCCCGGCCTCGCCGCCGGGCGCCGCACCCGTCCGCCCCGCCCGGCCAGCGCCGCGGACGCACCGTCCCGCCCCGGCCCGCCGCCCCACCCGGGAGACCCATGCTGCTCCGCCTGCTCCGGGACTACCTGAGGCCCTACCGGCCCCAGGTCGTCGCCGTGCTGCTGCTCCAGCTCGCGCAGACCATCGCGACGCTGTACCTGCCCAGCCTGAACGCCGACATCATCGACAAGGGCGTCGCCGTGGGCGACACCGGCTACATCATGCGGATCGGCGCCGTGATGCTGGGCGTCAGCCTGCTCCAGGTCGCCTGCTCGATCGCCGCGGTGTACTTCGGCGCGCGGGTCGCGATGGCCTTCGGCCGGGACCTGCGCGAGGGGCGCTGTTCACCCGCGTGCAGGACTTCCGCCCAGGAGATGGGCCAGTTCGGCGCCCCGTCGCTCATCACCCGCACCACGAACGACGTGCAGCAGGTGCAGATGGTCGCGCTGCTGTCGTTCACCATCATGCTGATGGCCCCGATCATGCTGGTCGGGGGTGTCGTGCTCGCGCTGCAGGAGGACGTGGCGCTGTCCGGGCTGCTGCTGGTCGTGGTGCCGGTGCTCGGGATCGTCGTCGGGCTGATCGTCAGCCGGATGGTGCCGTACTTCCGGACGATGCAGAAGCGGATCGACGCGATCAACCGCGTGATGCGCGAGCAGATCACCGGCCTGCGGGTCATCCGCGCGTTCGTGCGGGAGCGCCGCGAGGCCGCCCGGTTCGCCGAGGCGAACGACGCGCTGTTCGACACCTCGCTGCGGGTCGGCCGGCTCATGTCGCTGATGTTCCCGACGGTCATGCTCATCATGAACATCACCAGCGTGGGCGTGCTGTGGTTCGGGGCGGGCCGGATCGAGGCCGGCGACATGCAGATCGGCGCCCTGACCGCGTTCCTCAGCTACATCATGTACATCCTGATGGCGGTCATGATGTCGACGATGATGTTCGTGATGGTGCCCCGCGCCGTCGTGTCGTCGGAGCGCATCACGGCCGTCCTCGACACCGAGTCGTCGGTCGTCCCGGCGGCGCAGCCCGTCCGGCTCGAGCGTCCTCAGGGCCGCCTGGAGCTGCGCGGCGTCGAGTTCCGGTACCCGGGCGCCGAGCGCGCCGTCCTGCACGGCGTCGACCTGGTCGCCGAGCCCGGGCAGACCACCGCCGTCATCGGCTCGACCGGCTCGGGCAAGACCACCCTGGTCAACCTGGTGCCGCGGCTGTTCGACGCGACGGCCGGCACGGTCGCCGTCGACGGCGTGGACGTGCGCGACCTGGCCCCCGAGGACCTGTGGTCGATGGTCGGCCTCGTGCCGCAGCGGCCCTACCTGTTCAGCGGCACCGTCGCGTCGAACCTGCGGTACGGCAACCCGGACGCCACCGACGAGGACCTCTGGCACGCGCTCGAGGTCGCGCAGGCGCGGTCGTTCGTCGCCGAGATGCCCGGGGGCCTGGACGCCCCGATCGCGCAGGGCGGCACCAACGTGTCGGGCGGGCAGCGGCAGCGGCTCGCGATCGCCCGGGCCCTGGTCCGCAAGCCGGCGATCTACTTGTTCGACGACTCGTTCTCGGCGCTCGACTTCGCCACCGACGCGGCGCTCCGGGCCGCGCTGGTGCCGGAGACGCGCCGGTCGGCGGTCGTCGTGGTCGCCCAGCGCGTCGCCACGATCCGCGACGCGGACCGGATCGTCGTCCTCGACGAGGGCGCCGTCGTCGGCACCGGCACGCACGCCGAGCTCATGGCGTCGTGCGCCACCTACCAGGAGATCGTCCTGTCCCAGCTCAGCGTGGAGGAGGCGGCGTGAGCGCGCAGGACCGGACCGCCCGGACCCCGGACCCGACCCCGGACGACAGCCGGGACGTCGCGGGCGTCGCCCGGGACACCGCCACCGAGCCACCCGCCCAGGCCTCCGCCGCCGCGGCGCCGGCCGCCCAGACCCCGCGGCGGATGCCCCGGCGCGGGATGGGGCCCGGCCCCGGCATGGGGATGGGCATGCCCGGGGAGAAGTCCCTCGACTTCAGGGGCTCCCTCAAGCGCCTGGCCGGCGTGCTGCGCCCCGAGTGGCCGAAGCTCGCGGCGGTGCTGCTGCTCGGGATCGTCTCGGTGGCGCTCGCGGTCACCGGGCCGAAGGTGCTCGGCAACGCGACCAACGTCATCTTCAACGGCGTCGTCGGCGCGCAGCTGCCCGAGGGCGTCACCAAGGCGCAGGCGATCGAGGGCCTGCACGCTCAGGGGCAGGACCGGCTCGCCGACATGCTCGGCGGCATGGACGTCGTGCCCGGGCAGGGCATCGACTTCACCAGCCTGCGGAACCTGCTGCTCGCCGTCGTCGCGATCTACGTCGTCTCGGCGCTGTTCGGCTGGCTGCAGGGCTGGATCACGACGGGCGTCGTGCAGCGCGTGGTGTTCGGCCTCCGCGAGCAGGTGGAGGCCAAGCTCGGCCGGCTGCCGCTCAAGTACTTCGACGGGCAGCCGCGCGGCGAGGTGCTAAGCCGGGTCACCAACGACATCGACAACGTCGCCCAGACGCTGCAGCAGACGCTGTCCCAGCTCATCACGGCCGTGCTGACCGTCGTCGGCGTGCTCGGGATGATGTTCTGGATCTCCCCGCTGCTGGCGCTGGTCGCGCTCGTGACCATCCCGCTGTCCGTGGCCGTGACGGCCGCGATCGCCAAGCGGTCCCAGCCGCAGTTCATCGTGCAGTGGACCTGGACCGGCAAGCTCAACGCCCACATCGAGGAGATGTACACCGGGCACGCGCTGGTCAAGGTGTTCGGCCGGCAGCGCCAGGCGGTGCAGGAGTTCCACGACCAGAACGACGAGCTCTACACCGCGTCGTTCAAGGCGCAGTTCATCTCCGGGATCATCCAGCCGGCGATGGGCTTCATCGCGAACCTCAACTACGTGATCGTCGCGGTGGTCGGCGGCCTGCGGGTCGCGTCCGGGACCCTGACGCTCGGCGACGTGCAGGCGTTCATCCAGTACTCCCGCCAGTTCACGCAGCCGATCACCCAGATCGCCTCGATGATGAACCTGCTGCAGTCGGGCGTCGCGTCCGCCGAGCGGGTGTTCGAGCTGCTCGACTCCGACGAGCAGGAGCCCGACCCGGCGCGGCCGGCGCGACTGCCGGCGCGGGTGCAGGGACGGGTCGCGTTCGAGGACGTCTCCTTCCGGTACGTGCCGGAGACGCCGCTCATCGACGGCCTGTCCCTGGTCGCCGAGCCCGGGCAGACCGTCGCGATCGTCGGGCCCACCGGCGCCGGCAAGACCACGCTGGTCAACCTGCTCATGCGGTTCTACGAGATCGACGGCGGGCGGATCACCCTCGACGGCGTCGACACCCGGGAGCTCACGCGCGACGACCTGCGCTCGCGGGTCGGCATGGTGCTGCAGGACACCTGGCTGTTCGGCGGCACGATCCGGGACAACATCGCGTACGGCGTCGAGGACGTCCCGGAGGACCGGCTGGTCGAGGCCGCGGTCGCCACGCACGTCGACCAGTTCGTGCGCGCGCTGCCCGACGGCTACGACACCGTGATCGACGACGAGGCGGCGAACCTGTCGGCGGGGGAGAAGCAGCTGTTGACCATCGCCCGCGCGTTCCTCGCCGACCCGGCGATCCTGGTGCTCGACGAGGCGACGTCCTCCGTCGACACCCGGACCGAGGTGCTCGTGCAGCAGGCGATGAACGCGCTCCGGTCGGGGCGGACGTCGTTCGTCATCGCGCACCGGCTGTCGACCATCCGGGACGCGGACGTCATCCTCGTCATGGAGCACGGGTCGATCGTCGAGCAGGGGTCGCACGACGAGCTGCTGGCCGCCGGGGGTGCGTACGCCCGGCTGTACGCGAGCCAGTTCGCCGCGGCGGTGGCCGTGCAGGACTGACGGCGACGGGGCGGGCGGCGACACCGCCCAGCCCACCTGCTCGTCCGGCCGCGGGCCGGGGTCCCGATCCGGGGTCCCGGCCCGCGGCGCACCGCCGCCACTAGGGTCGGCGGCGTGACGACGCAGACCCCGGCACCGGCGCCGAGGCTCCACCGGGACCGGTTCACCCTCACCCTCGACGGCGTGTTCGTCACGTGGGGCTGGCTGCTCTACTCCTTCAACCCGAGCGTGCCGCTGCTGGCCGCCGAGCTCGGGGTGTCGAACGCCCAGGCCGGTCTGCACGGCACCGCGATGGCGGTGGGCGCGGTGCTGGCCGCGGCGATCACGCCGCGGGCAGTTCTGCGGTTCGGTCGACGGTCGACTCTCGTCGTGGCCGCCGTGGTGATCGCGGCGGGCATCGTGCTGCTCACCACCGGGTGGGCGCTTCCGGTGACGCTCTCCGGCAT
Source organism: Cellulomonas sp. Y8 (assembly GCF_008033115.1). Lineage (NCBI taxonomy): Bacteria > Bacillati > Actinomycetota > Actinomycetes > Micrococcales > Cellulomonadaceae > Cellulomonas > Cellulomonas sp. Y8. The sequence continues at coordinate 248,569 of NZ_CP041203.1, read as the reverse complement.
GGTGGTCGTGTCGGTCGGCGGCAACGTCGCGGTGAGCGCCGCGCAGGCGGGGCTGGTGCTGCACCACGGGCGCACCGCGTCCGCGGCGGTCACCGAGGCGAACGGGGTCGGGTCGGGGATCGGGCTGCTCGGGCCGCTCGCGGTCGGGGCGTGCGTGGCGGCGGGCTGGGGCTGGCGGCCGGCGGTCGCGGTGACCGCGGCGCTCGCGCTGGCGACCGCGGTGGCGGTGCGGCTGCTGCCCGAGCAGGGCGCGCTGGGGCGGCCGGGGCGCGTGCCCGACCCCGCGACGGCTCGGGCGTCCCGGCTACCGGGGACGGCTCGCCGGCCGGCGTCGCGCCCGGGGGTACCCGGGCCCGGGACGTCGCACCCGCCCCGGCCGGCGTCGAGCGCAGCGGCGCCCGGGCCCCGGACGGCGAGCCCGGACCGCTCGCGCGACCCCGGCGCCGCCGAGGTGCGGGCGCGTGCGGATCAGCAGGGTTCGCGGTCGAAAGCGGCCGCGGCGGGGCGCGCGGTGCTGGCGTCGCGGTGGTTCCTCGTCGCGGTGGTGGCGGCGCTGGCGCTCGAGAACGCGACCACCTACTGGGCGACGGACCTGGTCCGGGACCGCACCGGCGCCGGCGCGGGCATCGCCACGGCCACGACCGCGGGGCTCGTCGCCGGGATGACGCTGATCCGGTTCGTCGTCGGGCCGCTGTCGCTGCGGGTGTCGCCCGCCCGGCTGCTCGCCGCCTCGTTCGGCGTGGCGGTCGCCGGCTGGGCCGTGCTGTGGACCGCGACGAGCGCCTCGGTCGCGCTCGTCGGGCTGTTCCTGGCCGGGCTCGGGTACGGCGCGCAGTACCCGCTCGGGATCGCGCTGCTGCTCGGTGCCGCGGGCGGCGCGACGGACGCGGCACAGGCGCGGGCGACCGTCGGCGGTGGGGTGGCCGTGGGGCTCGCGCCGTTCCTGCTGGGGGCGCTCGCGGACGCCGTGGGGTCGCACACGGCGTTCCTGGTGGTGCCGGTGCTGGCGGTCGTCGGCGGGGTGGCGGCGGTGGCAGGCGGCCGAGCGTGGCGGCGCGAGCGTCCGGGCGTGCCGGTCCCGGCAGGCGAGCCGGCCTGACCGGGGCGCGCGAGGTCGTCACATCGGCGTGAGGTCGTCAGTACGCGACGAGGTCGTCACAAACGAGCGACGACCTCACCGGGTTGTGACGACCCCAGGGTCGCGGAGGCGGTCGGCGCGTCGCGGGACGGTCCCGGTGCTTGCCGACGTCCGTGCGGTCAGCGGGCGTCGGAGGTGGTGAGCGTGACGCCGCGCGCGGCGAGCCGGGTGAGCGCGTCGATCGTGGTCCGCACCCCGACGCCCGCGGTGAGGTCGGTGAGCACGCGCACGTCGAACCCGGCGGCCAGCGCGTCGAGCGCCGTGGCGGTCACGCAGTGGTCGGTGGCGAGGCCGACGACGTCCACGCCGTCGACGTCCCGCGCCCGGAGCGCGTCGGCGAGCCCGGCGGGAGCCGCGTCGGCGAGCGCCCCTGCCTCCGCGGCGGACGCGGCACCCGTCCGGCCGGACTCGGCACCCGTCCCGCCGGCGCCGGGCGTCAGCACGCCCTCGAAGCCCGAGTAGTCCTGCCGGCCCTGCCCCTTGCGCACGTGCACGGCGTCCGCGGGCAGCCGCAACGCCGGGTGGTACGCCGCGCCGGCGGTGTCGCGGACGCAGTGCTCGGGCCAGGTGGCGACGTAGTCCGGCTCGGCGCCCACCGCGAAGTGGCCCGCGTTGTCGTGGGGGAGCGGCTCGTGCCAGTCGGCGGTGGCGACGACGACGTCGTACGCGTCGGCCGCGCGGGACAGGAAGGCGGTGACCTGCTCGGCGACGGCAGCGCCGCCCGCGACGGCCAGGGCGCCGCCCTCGCAGAAGTCGTTCTGCACGTCCACCACGATCAGCGCGCGAGCCACCGGGACCTCCTCCTCGCCGGGCGCCGGGGTGCGCCCGCCCGCACCCAGCCTAGGCGCGGGCGGGGCGGAGCCGTTGATCGGGCTCGTGGTGCGCGTCGCCGGGCTACGCGCCGCGGCGGGTCGCGACCACCACGGTGCCGTCCAGGTCGTCGTCGTGCACGACCCGCACGGTCAGGCCTTGGCCCTCGCACGCCGCGGCGGTGGCGCCCGCCTGCCGGACGCTGGTCTCGACGAGCAGGTGCCCGCCCGGCGCGAGCCAGCGCGGCGCGGACGCAGCCACCCGACGGTGCAGGTCGACGCCGTCGGCGCCGCCGTCGAGGGCGACGCGCGGCTCGTGGTCCCGGGCCTCGGTCGGCATGTGGGCGATCTCGGCGGTCGGGACGTACGGCGCGTTGGCCACCAGGACGTCCACCCGGCCCTCCAGCGCTGCGGGCAGCGGGGCGTCGAGGTCGCCGAGCAGCACGGTCGCGTCCGCCGGGCCGAGCGCCGCCGCGTTCCGCCGGGCGCAGGCGACCGCGGCCGGGTCGAGGTCGACGGCCCACAGCGCGACGCCGGGGCGCTCGGCGGCAACCGCGAGCCCCACCGCGCCCGTCCCGCAGCACAGGTCGACGACGACGGGACCGTCGCCGGCCGCGTCGCCCCGCAGCGCCCGTACCGCCTCGCGCACCAGCAGCCCGGTGCGCGCCCGCGGCACGAACACCCCCGGCTCCACCCCGATCCGCAGGCCCCGGAACCCGGCCCACCCGACGACCTGCTCCAGCGGCTCCCCGGCCACCCGGCGCGCGGTCATCGCGTCCAGCTCCGCCGCGTCCCGGGCCTCCGCCACGAGCAGCGCCGCCTCGTCCTCGGCGAACACGCACCCGGCGCCGCGCAGCCGGGCGACGAGCGCGGCCAGCGCGGCGGCGTCGAGATCCAGGGGCACGGCGGGCAATCTACGCCGCCGCGCGCACCCGCCGTCCGAACCCGCGCCCCCGGGTCGCTCAGCGCGCGGTCCCGCCCGCCGATAGAGCGGACGAGTCGGGGGACTGGGGTTCGTCGGAGGGACGACGTCGTGCCGGAACGGGTCGTGCGGCTGGCCGAGGAGGTCGGTCGCGTCACGGGTGAGAAGCTGCAGGGCATCGAGCAGGTCGCCCGCAGCACGAAGATGCTCGCGCTGAACGCGCTCATCGAGTCCGCGCGCGTCGGCGAGGCGGGCGCGGGGTTCGCGGTCGTCGCGCGGGAGGTCGGCGAGGTCGCCGACCGCGCGCGGGCGCTGTCGGAGGAGCTCTCGTCGGAGCTGCGCCCGCGGATCGACGAGCTGACCGTCCTCGGGCACGAGCTCGTCGGCCGGGTGCGCGGGCAGCGGCTCGCGGACCTGGCACTGAACGTGATCGAGCTGATGGACCGCAACCTGTACGAGCGGTCGTGCGACGTGCGGTGGTGGGCGACCGACGCGGCGCTGGTCGACGCCCTCGCGACGGGCGACCCGGGCGCGGCGCGGCACGCCGGCGACCGGCTGGCGACGATCCTGCGCAGCTACACCGTCTACCTCGATCTCTGGCTGGCCGACGCGTCCGGTCGGGTCGTCGCCCGGGCGGGCACCGGCGGCGCTCCCGGCGTGGTCGGCTCGGATGTGCGCGACGAGCCGTGGTTCCGTGCCGCGCTCGCCACCCGGTCCGGTGACGACTACGCCGCCCTCGACGTCACCCCGCACCGCGCGCTCGGCGCGCTCACGGCGACGTACGCGACCGCCGTGCGCGAGGGCGGCCGCGCCGACGGCCGGCCGCTGGGCGCGCTGGGCGTCTTCTTCGACTGGGAGCGGCAGGCGCAGGCGATCGTCGACGGCGTGCGGCTCGGACGGGGCGAGCGCGAGGCCACCCGCGTGCTGATCCTCGACCGGGACGGGCTGGTGCTCGCGGCGTCCGACAGGGCGGGGGTGCTCGCGGAGCGGGTCGCGCTGCGCACCGGCGACCGCGCGACCGGGGCCTACGAGGAGGACGGCCGCGCGGTGGGGTTCGCGGCGACCCCGGGTTACGAGACGTACGCCGGGCTCGGCTGGTACGGCGCGCTGGTGCAGCAGGGCTGAGCCGCCGACCCGGCCGCTCGGCCGGCGTGTGGGTGGGCGGGTGCAGGGTGGCGTGATGGACGAGGTCGAGGCGGTCGGGTGGCTCAGCCACCTGCAGGGGATGGCGGACAGGCACGGGTGGGCCCTGCAGTGGGTCGGCCCCGGTGACGACGGCGAGCTGCAGTTCTGCTACACGACGGGGCTCTACCAGTACGACCTGCCGGAGCTGATCGTGTTCGGCCCGTGCCCGGACGACGCCGCGCGGCTGCTCAACACACTGGGTGCGCGGATGCGCGCCGGGCAGCGGTACGTCGACGGCGACCCGATCGACGACGTGCGGCGGAACGCTCGGCTCATGGAGGTGCTGGACTCGCGCGGGCACCTGATCATGGCGCACGCGCTGGCGCGCGCGACGCGGCCGCTGCCGGCGCTCCAGGTGATCTACCCGGACCGCGACGGGCGGTGGCCGTGGCAGCCGGGGTCGCGGATCGCGAACGTGCCGATCCTGGGGATCGTGCCCGACGTCGGGTGACGGCACGGGCGACGGCGCCCCTGGGGTGAACGTTCACCCGGACGCCCGAACCGCGCCTGGCGTGGCTCGGGTCGCTGGCGCGGGCGGGCGTGCTGCCGGCGCCGGAGCGGGTGCCGGCGGACGCCGGGGCGGCGGTCGGGGGGCCGCCCGCGCGCCGGTAGCCTGGTGCGGCGCCCCGATAGCCCAACGGCAGAGGCAATCGGCTCAAACCCGATCCAGTGTGGGTTCGAATCCCACTCGGGGCACCGCTCACGCGCCCTGCGCGAGACCCGCCTCGTGCGCGGGGGACACCGACGGCTCGGTACCGCGATGCTGGCCCCATGACGTCCCGCCGCTCGACCGTCCTCGTCATCCTCGTCGGCGGCGTGCTCGGCGCCGCCGCGGGCGCCGCGCTCGCCCGCTGGGTGTTCCACCAGGAGGACCTGAGCACGGGGTGGGTGATCGGCGGCGCCGCGGCCGTCGGGGTGGGCCTCGGTGACGTCCTGTCGAGGAGGCTCCAGCGCCGCCGGGCGGCCACCGGCGCGCGCACCGGGCGCTTCGCGGGGTCGGTGCGCACGGCCGACGGCGAGACCGGCCTCGGCTCGCGCTGGGTCGCGGCGGTGCTCGACGTCGACCGGACGGGGGTGACCGTCGTGCGGCTCGCGCTCGGCATGCGGCCCCTGCGCCGGGCGCCCGTCCGGCTCGCGGTCGACGGCGTGCGCCGGACCGGTCGGCGCACCGGACGGGGGGACGCGCTGCGCGTGGCCCCGGGGCTGGAGGTCCTCGCGCTCGACGTGCCGGGCGGGGTCGTCGAGGTGGCCGTCGAGGCGCCGTCGGCGGACCACCTCGTGAAGCGTCTGACGGCCATCGGCGGCCCGCGCGCCACCCCCTGAGGCGCGGACGGCGGCGCGTCGCGGTTTCGCGAAAGCCCCGCGCGCCCTGTACTGTCCTATCTCGCCTCGCGGCCCGGGAACGGGCCGAGGACGAGGCCGTGCGGACGTGGCTCAGTGGTAGAGCATCACCTTGCCAAGGTGAGGGTCGCGGGTTCGAATCCCGTCGTCCGCTCCGCAGCCGCAGCGCCCGGGCACCTCGTGCCCGGGCGCTGCGTCGTTCCCGGGGGCGGGTCGGCGGGCACGCTGATCAGTGCCGACGTCCGACGCCGAACTCGCCCGCGGCGACCGTCCGTCCGCCTACGGTGAGCGCATGGGGGCGGGGCGCATGGCCGAGGTGCAGCTGGACGACGCCGGCGAGCCGGCACCGCCGGACGCCCCGGCGGCCCCCGGCCGCGCCCGTCGCGGCCGCGCCGTCCTGCGACGGTGGTGGCCGCTGCCCGTCGCCGGGGTGCTCACGGTCGTGGCGTGGCAGGCCGTCGCGGACGCCCGGATCGAGTCGACGGCCGAGCGGCTGCGCGAGACGCCTGGCGTCATTGCGACGACGGTGACCCCGCCGCTCGACCCGACGCCGATGGTCTCGCCGGAGCTGGCGACGGCGATGTACGGCGGCGTGTCCACGCAGGACGGGTTCGTCGCCGCGACGGTGGTCGGCGGGGCGTCCGACCCGGTGCGCGTCGTCGGGATCGACCCCGCCGACGGCGAGCAGGTCTGGAGCGTCGACGTCGCCGGCCCGCCGGACCCCGGACTGTCCAGCCGTGGGTTCGCCTGCGACAGCGGCACGGACGACCCGGCCCGGGTCCTGTGGTGCGAGCTCACCGACTACCGGGACGCCTCCGGCGCGCCGGAGGCCACCCGGCTGGTCGAGGTCCACCTCGGTGACCACGCCGTCCGCAGCGAGCGCGAGCTGGACCCCGGTGCGTCGGCCGTCGCGGTCGGGCACGCCCTCGTCGTGGGGACCCCCGGTGACGCGTCCGTCCGCCTGGTCGCGACCGACGTCCGCACCGGTGAGCAGCTCTGGGCCGCCGACGTGCCGGAGCCGCTCGCCCCGGGGAGCGGCAGCGGCTGGCTGTCCCGCGCGGGCGGCCACGTCCTGGTCGTCGCGGCCAGCGCGACCTGGGCGGTCGACGCCGGGAGCGGGAGCGTGCAGGCCGGCGGCGCCGGGGTCGCCGTCGTCCGTGGCGACCGGCTGGTCGACCTCCAGGGCTCGAGCCGCACGCTCCTGCTGGGCGCCGACGGCTCCGGGACCGCGGAGACCGACGGGCAGGTGCAGCTCCTGGCGCCGGACGACGGCTCCGCGCCGGACGTGCTCGTGGTCGAGGTCGCCGACGGCTCGCTGGAGCGCCGGCTCCGGGGGGTCGACGCGGCCTCCGGCGAGGTGCTCTGGGAGCGGCCGTCGGACGGCATGGCCTCCACCAACCGCCTGCTCCTCGACGGCGTCCTGTACGGCAGCGGCGACCGCGGCCGGCTGTGGGCGGTCGACGCCCTGTCCGGTGAGGAGCGGTGGAGCACCCAGGGCGGCGTCCTCGACGACTACCGCCTGATGACGGACGGCGTCCACCTGCTCCGCGTCGAACGGGACGCCCGGTCCGGGGACCCGGTGCTCGCCGCCTACGCCCTCGGCTCCGGCCGGCCGGCGTGGACCACGCCGCTGCCGCCGGGGGTCGACAGCGTGTGGACCCAGGGCGGCATCCTGTACGGGCACGGGGAGGACGGCGCCGTCGTCCTCCGCTGACCGGGGGTGGCGCGCATGGAGCTCACGACGCACGGCGTCCCCGTGCACCACGTCGCGCACGGCGCCGGCCGCACGGTCGTCGTGCTGCACGGGGCCGGGGTGGACCACCGGGAGCCCGAGGCCTGCCTCGACCCGGCGCTCGCGGCCGCCGGCGGGCTGCGCCGGGTGTACCCGGACGTCCCCGGGCACGGCCGCACACCCGCGCCGTCCGCGCTGCGCTCCGAGGACGACGTCGTGGACGTGCTGGTCGGGTTCGTCGCGGAGATCGCGGGCGGCGAGCCGGTGCTGCTGGCCGGGCACTCGGCGGGCGCCCACGACGCCCGGGGGGTCGCGGCGCGGCGCCCCGACCTCGTCGCCGGGCTGGCGCTGGTCTGCCCGCTGGTCGCCGGCGGGCACGACGTCCCGGCGCACGAACCCGTCGTCCGCGACGACCACCTGGGCGACGCGGAGTTCCGCGGGTACTTCGTCGTCCAGACCCCGGCGATGCTCGACCGGTACCGGCGGTTCGTCGAGCCGGGCGCGGCGCTCGCGGACGGCCCGGCGAACGCGCGGATCGGGGAGCGCTGGGAGATCACGGGGCTGGACGCGCCGGGAGCCCGCTACGAGGGGCCGGTCCTCGTCGTCGCCGGTCGCCGGGACTCCGTCGTCGGGTACGCCGGCGCGGTCGACCTCCTGGAGCGGTACCCCCGCGCCACCCTGGCGGTCGTCGACGGGGCGGGCCACGCCCTGCCGCACGAGCGCCCCGAGGTCCTCGCGGCGCTGCTGACCGACTGGGTCGCGCGGGTGCGCGACGGCCGCTGACCCGGGCCGCATTCGCTACCGACCGGTCGGCGTGCGCAGGTTCACAGGCCCGGGGACGCGCCGGAACCGCGCGAGGTCCTAGAATCTCTCCTCGTGAGCACCCAGGACGCGACGCCGAGCGGCGACGAGAACGCCGCCGACCCCACTCTCGACCTCGACATCCCGCAGGCCCGCGCGGCCGAGCAGGCGCCCGAGGCGGCCGCCAAGCCGGCCCGCCGTGCGGTCGTCGCGGAGGACGAGGCCCTGATCCGGATGGACGTCGTCGAGACGCTCCGCGAGGCGGGCTTCGACGTCGTGGGCGAGGCGGGTGACGGCGAGCAGGCCGTGGCCCTCGCGACCGAGCTCAAGCCCGACGTCGTCGTCATGGACGTCAAGATGCCGGTGCTCGACGGCATCTCCGCGGCCGAGCGCATCGCGAAGGCGCACCTCGCGCCGGTCGTGCTGCTCACCGCGTTCTCGCAGACCGAGCTGGTCGAGCGCGCACGCGACGCCGGCGCGATGGCCTACGTCGTCAAGCCGTTCAGCCCGGCCGACCTGCTGCCGGCGGTCGAGATCGCGATCTCCCGCTACGCGCAGATCACCGCGCTCGAGTCCGAGGTCGCCGACCTCGCCGAGCGGTTCGAGACCCGCAAGCGCGTCGACCGCGCCAAGGGCCTGCTCATGACCAAGATGGGCCTGACGGAGCCGGAGTCGTTCCGGTGGATCCAGAAGACCTCCATGGACCGCCGCCTCACCATGCGCGAGGTCGCGGACGCGGTCATCGACCAGGTCGGCGGCGGCTCCTGATCCCCGCGTCCTGAGTCTCCCCGAGGCCCGGTCCACCGCACGGTGGGCCGGGCCTCGTGCTGTCGGAGCACCCTGTCGTGTCCACGATGTGATCCACGCCACAGTCTGGCGGCGTGTCGTGCCACGATCCGCGTCTTCCCGCGGGAAGGTCACGAATCGGCACCGGTCATCCGGTGTGACATGCACGACACGCGGCGGACACATGGGGCGCATACCTTCACGGCCACACACCGCCGGTGGCACCACCCCGGCATCCGGCCGGGGCTCCCGGCAGGCAGTACTCACCGACAGGAGTACCACGCATGATTCGTACGACACATGCCGTCCAGGCGGCGGCTCTCGCCGGCGCCGTCGCGCTCGTGCTGACCGCGTGCGCCGGCGGCGACGACGGCGGGTCGGGCGGCGACGAGACGGCGGACGGCGACGCCGGCCCGCTGATCATCGGCACCCTGCTGCCCCAGACCGGCACGCTGGCGTACCTCGGCCCGCCGGAGATCGCGGGCGTCGACCTGGCGGTCCAGGAGATCAACGAGGCGGGCGGCGTCCTCGGCTCGGACGTCGAGGTCATCCACGCGGACTCGTCCGACGCCGACCACGCCGAGGTCGCCACGCAGTCGGTCACCGACCTCATCTCGCAGGACGTCCAGGTCATCGTCGGTGCGGCGTCCTCGTCGGTCACGCTCAACGTCGTCGACGACATCACGGGTGCCGAGATCGTGCAGATCTCCCCGGCGAACACCGCGACGTCCCTGTCGGGCTACTCCGACTTCTACTTCCGCACCGCCCCGCCGGACACCGTCCAGGGCGCCGCGCTCGGCAACCTCATCACCGGTGACGGCCACGCCAACATCGGCATCCTGGTGTTCAACGACGACTACGGCACCTCGCTGCGCAACGTCGTCAAGACCACGGTCGAGGACGCGGGCGCCACGGTCGTCTACGGCAACGAGGGCGAGGAGTTCGACCCGGCCGCGAGCAGCTTCGCGACCGACGTGACCGCGCTCATGGCGACCAGCCCCGACGCCGTCGTGGTCCTGGCGTTCGAGCAGACCAAGCAGATCATCCCCGAGCTCGTCGCCGCGGGCGTCGACCCGGCCACGATCTACATGGTCGACGGCAACACGGCCGACTACTCCGCGGACTTCGACCCGGGCACCCTCGAGGGCGCGCAGGGCACCATCCCCGGCGCGTTCCCGAGCGACGACTTCCAGGCCCGCCTGAAGGAGGTCGACCCCGCGCTGACGGACTACGCCTACGGCCCCGAGTCGTACGACGCGACCATCCTGGCGGCCCTCGCGGCGGTCAAGGGCGGCGGCACCGACGGCCCCACCATCCAGGCCAACATGGCTGCGGTGTCGGGCGCCGACGGCGGCGAGGAGTGCACCTCGTACGCGGACTGCGTCGAGCTGCTCGACGCCGGCGAGGACATCCAGTACGTCGGCCAGGCCGGCATCGGTCCGTTCAACGAGGACAACGACCCGGCCTCCGCGTTCATCGGCGTGTACAAGTACGGCGCCGACAACAAGAACGTCTGGGTGAAGGCGGTCGAGGGCTCCGTCGGCGAGTGACGACGGACGCCTGAGCCTCCGGGCGACGAGGGCCCGGGACGCGTGCGGCGTCCCGGGCCCTCGGTCGTCCCCGGCGGGCGAGGGCGGTGTCGGTGGCCGGGCGTAGCGTCCGGGGCATGGACTACCGACTGGAGCTCGTGCAGGTGCCCGTCTCCGACGTGGACCGGGCCAAGGACTTCTACACGCAGCGCGCCGGGTTCGTGCTCGACCACGACCACGAGGTCGGCGGCGGCATCCGGTTCGTGCAGCTGACGCCGCCCGGCTCGGGGGCGTCCATCGCGATCGGGACCGGGCTGACGACGATGCCGCCCGGCTCCGTCGAGGGGTTGCAGCTCGTCGTCGCGGACATCGACGCCGCGCGCGAGGAGCTCACCGGCCGCGGGCTCGAGGTGGGGGAGGTGCAGGACTTCCCGTGGGGGCGGTTCCTGTTCTTCGCCGACCCCGACGGCAACCGGTGGGCCGTGCAGCAGGTCGTGCACCCGTCGGCCGGCTGAGGCGGGGCCCGGTCTCGCCGAGGTCTTCCCGGGAGGCCGGGCCCGACCTACCGTGGGCGGCATGTGCCGGAACATCACCACGCTGCGGGGCCTCGAGCCCGCCGCGACCGACGAGGAGATCGTGGCCGCGGCCCGTCAGTTCGTCCGCAAGGTCACCGGCGTGCAGTCGGTGAGCGCCGCGACGGCCGAGCCGCTCGACCGCGCGGTCGGCGAGATCGCCGCCATCGTGACGCGGCTGCTCGACGAGCTGCCCGAGCGGCGGCGGCCGCCGGCGACGGTCCCGCCGCTGCGCCGCCCGGAGGTCCGCGCGCGCCTGGGCATGCCGCCGTTCGACGGCGAGGGCGAGCACGACCACCCGCACGAGCACGACCACGACGACCACACGCACGAGCACGACGACCACGCGCACGAGCACGACGGCCACACGCACCCGCACGAGCACGTGCACGCCTGACCTCGACTGCGAGTCCGGCGGTTCGCGCCGAAGGTCGGTGCGCAACCGGCGAGCTCGCGGAACCGCCGAGCTCGTGCTCACGGTTCGCCGCCGTGCCCGGTGCCAGGCAAGCGCCGCCGCTCTGCGCCCAGCGAGCAGTCGACACGTCGAGGGGGTAGCCGGCGACTGCTCGCTCGACGCGTCGACTACCCCCTCGCGGTCCCGGGGTCGCCCGGGAGCCGTCCGTCAGCCGGCCGGCGGCGCCGGGGGTGCGGTCGGCGGGCGGTCCGCCGCTGCCGCCTCGACGTCCGTCGCCAGCGTGCCGAGGTACAGCTCGATCACCTTCGGGTCGTGCATCAGCTCGCGTCCCGGGCCCGAGTACGCGTTCGACCCCTGGTCCAGCACGTACGCCCGGTCGCAGATCTGCAGGCAGCGTCGGGCGTTCTGCTCGACGATGACCACCGACACCCCGGCCTTGTTGATCTTCCGGGTGCGCAGGAACGTCTCGTCCTGGCGCACCGGGGACAGGCCGGCGGACGGCTCGTCGAGCAGCAGCACCGACGGGTCCATCATCAGCGCGCGGGCCATGGCGACCATCTGCCGCTCGCCGCCGGACAGCGACCCGGCGCGCTGCTTGCGCCGCTCGCCCAGCACCGGGAACAGGTCGACGATGAAGTCGAACCGCTCGGTGAACCGCTTCGGCGCCTGGAACAGCCCCATCTCCAGGTTCTCCTGGATGGACAGCGACGGGAACACGTTGTTGGTCTGCGGCACGAACCCGACGCCGCGCCGGACCAGCGAGTCGGCTCGGTGGTTGGTGATCTCCTCGCCCTTCAGCACGACCGAGCCGGACCGGATGGTCACGAGCCCGAACAGCGCCTTGAGCAGCGTCGACTTCCCGGCGCCGTTCGGGCCGATGATGCCGACGAGCTCGCCGGGGTGCACGACCAGGTTGCAGTCGTTGAGGATGTTGACGCCCGGCACGTAGCCCGCCACCAGGTCGGTCGCCGCGAGCAGCGGCTCCCCGGCGGGGGCGCCGCGGTGGACGGTCGAGGGGTCGGACCCCTGCACGGCGGTGCTCATCGCGAGCCCTCCTCGGTCGTCGGGGCGGCCGCGGCCGCCGCCTGGTTCGCCTGCTCCTCGGCCTGGAGCTGCTCGATGCTGCCGTCGTCCAGCAGCGCGTCGTCGCCCAGGTCGGTGTCGTGGTGCGCGCCGAGGTAGGCGTCGATGACGGCCTGGTCGGCCATGACGTCCTCGGGCGGGCCCTCGGCGACGATCCTGCCCTCGGCCATCACGACCACCCAGTCCGAGATGTGCCGGACCATGTGCATGTCGTGCTCGACGAACAGCACCGTGGTGCCCTCCTCACGCAGGGCCTGGATGTGCCCGAGCAGCGACTGGGTGAGCGCGGGGTTCACGCCGGCCATCGGCTCGTCGAGCATGACCATCGTGGGCTTCGACATCAGCGCGCGCGCCATCTCCAGGAGCTTGCGCTGGCCGCCGGACAGCGAGCCGGCGTAGTCGTCGCGCTTGGCGTCGAGCTTGAACCGGACCAGCAGCTCCTCGGCCTGCTCGGTGATCTCCTGCTCCCGCGCCTTCCACAGCGGCGGGACCAGGGCGGTGAACAGATTCTCGCCGGACTGCTTCGTGGCACCCAGCTTCATGTTCTCGATCACCGTCATGCGCGACAGCGCCTTGGTGAGCTGGAAGGTGCGCACCATGCCGGACCGGGCGACGCGCGCCGCCGAGACCCCGGACAGGGACCGGCCCTCGAAGGACCAGGTGCCGGTCGAGGGCTTGTCGAACCCGGTGAGCAGGTTGAACAGCGTCGTCTTGCCGGCGCCGTTCGGCCCGATGAGCGCGGTGATCGCGCCGCGCTGCACCTCGAAGTGCCCGACGTCGACGGCGGTCATGCCGCCGAAGTGCCGGGTGACCTGGTCGGCGACGACGATCGCGTCGGGCTTGGGCACGCCGGGGGTGTGTGCGACGTGCGCCAGGTCGGCGGTGACGCGGTCCCGGCCGGACGCGGTGGTGGCGTGCGGCGTGGCGGCGGGGACGTGGCCCCGGGGGAGGTCAGCGGACATCGATCGCCAGCTCCTTCTTGTCGCCGAGGATGCCTTGTGGCCGGAAGATCACCAGGAGCATCAGCGTGACGCCGACGATGATCCAGCCGAACTGCTCGATCTGCTCGGTGCGCATGATCGACTCCGGCACCCCGGCGCGCATGACCGACTTGATGAGCATGAGCGACACCCAGAAGATGATCGACCCGAGGACGGGCCCGAACACCGTCGCGGCCCCGCCGAGCAGCAGGATCGTCCAGATGAAGAAGGTCATCGGGCGTCCCATCGAGTCGGGCTGCACGGCGCGTGGCAGGACGTAGATGATGCCCGCGACGGCGCCGATCACGCCGCCGAGCACCAGGGCCTGCATCTTGTAGGAGTAGACGTTCTTGCCGAGCGAGCGCACGGCGTCCTCGTCCTCCCGGATGCCCTTGAGCACCCGGCCCCACGGGCTGCGGATCAGCAGCCAGACGAGCAGGCAGGCGAGGGCGACGACGGCCCACCCGACGATGCGCACCCACCAGGAGTTCGAGGCGTTCATCGCGTACTCGAACGGCCCGAGGGCGAACGTCCCGTCGGGGAACGGCGAGGCGTCCTGGAACGAGTCCTTGTAGGAGTTGCCGCGCAGGCCCGACGAGGCGCCGGTCAGCTCGGTGAGCGCGGTCGACCGGCCGACGAGCCGGACGATCTCCGCGGCGGCGATCGTCACGATCGCCAGGTAGTCGCCGCGGAGCTTGAGGGTCGGGATGCCGAGCAGGAGGCCGAACACGGCGGCGCAGGCGATCGCGACGAGCACGGCGGCCCACAGGGGCCAGCCGGCGATGGTGGAGATCGCGAAGCCGTAGGCGCCGAGCAGCATGAACCCGGCCTGGCCGAAGTTCAGCAGGCCCGTGAGGCCGAAGTGCACGTTGAGGCCGATGGCGGCGAGCGCGTAGGCGGCGGTCGTCGGGGCGAAGATCTCGCCCGCGACGTTGACGAGGATGCGGGACCAGTCCATGTCGGCTCCTTAACCGATCCGCTCGGCGCGGCCGAGGATGCCCTGGGGGCGCAGCAGCAGGACGAGGATGAGGATGAGCAGGGCGCCGGCGTAGCGCATGTCGCTCGGGATGACGAGGTTCGACATCTCGACGACGAGGCCGATGACGATCGACCCGGCCAGCGCGCCGAACGCCTGCCCGAGGCCGCCGAGCGTGACCGCCGCGAACATCAGGAGCAGCAGGGCGCCGCCCATGTTCCAGGAGGTCGCGTTCAGGTAGAGACCCATCAGCACGCCGCCCAGCGCCGCCAGCGCCGCGCCGAGCACCCAGACCAGCCGGACGATCCGGTCGACCGTGATGCCGGAGGCCGCGGCCAGCGCCGGGTTGTCCGAGACCGCGCGGGTGGCGCGGCCGACCCGGGTGCCGAGCAGGAAGTACGCGACGCCCGCCAGCACGACGGCGGCGATGAGCAGCGACCACAGCGAGGTGGCGCTGATCCGCACGGAGCCGAGCGTGACCATCGTCGGCGTGGTGGTGACGATGCGCAGCGCGCCGCCGCCGAAGAAGAACTGGTACGTGTACTGCAGCGCCATCGACAGGCCGATCGTGACGATCATCTGCTGGGTCGTGCCCACCCGGCGCTTGCGCAGCGGGTGCCAGATCCCGGCGTCCTGGAGCCAGCCGGACGCGGCGCCGACCAGCACGGCGACCACCCCCGCGACGAGCAGCGGCAGCCCGAACGACTGCACCGCGAGGTAGGCGACGATCGCGCCGAGCGTCACCTGCTCGCCGTGCGCGAAGTTCGACAGGCCCGTGGTGCCGTAGATCAGCGACAGGCCGACCGAGGCGAGGGCGAGCAGCACGCCGAACACGAGGCCGCTGCTGGCCTGCTGCGCCAGCCGGCCCCAGGAGAACGACCCGGTCTCCGAGCTGCCCACCGGTGCGCCGACCTCGCCGGCGTCGTCCGCGGGCGCGGTGCTCTCCGGGTCGGGCGCGGCGTCGGGGTCTTCGTCGGAGCCGCTGCCGCCGCTGTCGCCCGCGGGCGCGCCCAGCGGGAACAGCGCCCCGGCGGACGACCCGAGCGCGACGGTGACGGTGCGCGGGTTCTGCGCCGGGTCCCGGAGGGTCTCGCCGGCGGGCAGCGTGGCCTCGTCGAGGGTGACGGTGTACGACCCGGCCTCGGTGACGGCGGCGGTCCAGCGGCCCTCGGCGTCCGTGGTGGCCTGCGTGGTCCCGCCCGGACCCTCGACGTCGAGGACGACGCCGACCGCGGGTTGCTGGTCCGCCGTGCGGATGGTGCCGTTGATGCAGCCGGTCGCGGCGTCGGCGACGCACCCGGCCGTCGCCGCGCGGGCGGTGCCCGGCACGGCGAGGAGGAAGAGAACTGCGAGGAGGAGCACGCCGAGGGCGGCGGGCGCCCCGGCGGTGGAACGGTCCCTGGTCGCGACTCGGCGCACCTGGTCCTCCGTCCGGTCGTGGTCGACGGCGTCGACCTGTCGGCAGCGGGCTCGCGGAGGGTCAGGAGGCCGCGAGTGGGTTGGCGTGACAGTAGGGATGCTGCGTTTCGGGGCGATTACAGGCACGTTTGAGACGTACGTCACGTCGGCGCGCCGTGCGGTGTGTCCGATTCGTCCGGGAGGGGTCCGCGGAGGTGCGCCCGGGCGCACCGCCCGGACGGAGCAGCGTTCACCCGGTGGAGTGAGACGCGCCACGGTGCCGCGCGGTGACCTGCGTCTCCGCGCGCGGCGCCCGGACGGGAGCGCTCCCGCGACTAGGCAGGGGCCCCGGTCGTGCGCCATGATCGGGCGATGCCGCGGGGGGCGCAGCAGGATCGTGGTGACGCCGAAGTCGCTGCGCCGTCCGAGTAGTCCAGGAGGTCGTCGTACCGTGCGCTCGCCCGTCGCCGTCCGACCCGCTCGCCCCGAGGACCTGGACGTCCTCGTCTCCCTCAGCCTCGCGGCCCGCTCCGAGTCGCTCGTCGGCGCGCAGCTGTGCACCGACGACGCCGACCGCCTGCGGCACCAGATCGGCGCGCTCGTGGCCGAGCCCGGCGCCGTCGGCCTGGTCGGGACGCTCGACGACGAGCTGTGCGGCCTGGTGCTCGCCCGGATCGTCGGGCCGAGCCTGTTCACCGACGAGGTGACGGTGTCGATCGAGGCGGTCTACGTGGCCGAGGGCGCCCGGCCGCCGCGGCGTGGGGCACGCGCTGCTCGGCGGCGTGGTCGAGGAGGCGCGCCGCGTCGGCGCGACGGACGTCCTCGCGGTGCCGCTGCCCGGCGCCCGCGGCATGCACCGGTTCCTCGCGCGGCTCGGGTTCGCCCCGGCGGCGGCGCACCGCGTGGTCAGCACCGAGGTGCTGCAGCGCAAGCTCTCCGCGGACGCCCCGCAGCCCGGCCGCCGGCCCGCCCGCGCGGGCCTGGACGACCTGATCGCGCGCCGGCGGCGCGCCCCGCGCCGGACGCGCCGCGACGGTGACCGAGGCCGCTCAGGCGGGCCGGGCGTCGATCAGCATGCAGGTCAGCCGGGCGGAGCAGACCCGCCGGCCGCGCGGGTCCGAGACCACCACGTCGTAGGTCGCGACCCGGCCGCCCAGGTGGACCGCGGTCGCGGTCCCCGTCACCACGCCCTCGGTCGCCGACCGGTGGTGCGTGCAGCTCAGCTCGATCCCGACCGCGCGCCGGTCCGGGCCCGCGTGCGCGTTCGCGGCGTAGGAGCCGAGCGTCTCCGCGAGCACCGCGGAGGCGCCGCCGTGCAGGAGGCCGTACGGCTGCACGTTCCCGGCGACCGGCATGGTGCCGACCGCGCGCTCGGCCGAGACCTCCTGGATCTCGATGCCCATGCGCTCCATGAGCGTGCCGGGCGGGACGTGGGAGCCGAGGGGCGCGTCGGCGGGGGCCGCGGCGGGCGGCAGGTCGGTGTCAGCCATGCCCGATAGGTTGGCACCCGTGACTGACGCGACGCGACTCCTCCTTGTCGACGGCCACTCGATGGCCTACCGGGCGTTCTTCGCCCTCCCGGTCGACAAGTTCGCCACCTCCACCGGCCAGCCCACCAACGCGGTGTTCGGGTTCGTGTCGATGCTCGCGAACCTGCTGCGGGACGAGGCGCCGACCCACGTGGCGGTCGCGTTCGACGCCGGGCGGACCACGTTCCGCACCGAGCAGTACGAGGAGTACAAGGCCAACCGCTCCGCGTCGCCCGAGCCGTTCCGCGGCCAGGTCGACGTCATCAAGCAGGTCCTCGCGACCATGCACATCCCGACGCTCGACAAGCCGGGCTTCGAGGCCGACGACATCCTCGCGACGCTCGCCCGCCAGGGCGCGGCCGAGGGCATGGACGTGCTCATCTGCTCCGGCGACCGCGACTCCCTCCAGCTCGTGAACGAGCGGGTCACGGTGCTGTACCCGGTCAAGGGCGTCTCCGAGCTCGCGCGGATGACCCCGGAGGCGGTCGAGGCCAAGTACGCCGTCCCGCCCGCCCGGTACCCCGACATCGCCGCGCTGGTCGGCGAGTCGTCGGACAACCTCCCGGGCGTCCCCGGCGTCGGCCCCAAGACGGCCGCCAAGTGGATCGCCACCTACGACGGCCTGCAGGGCATCGTGGCGAACGTCGACAGGATCACCGGCAAGGCGGGGGAGTCGCTGCGTGCGAACCTCGACCAGGTGCTGCTCAACCGCCAGCTCAACCGGCTGCTGGACGACCTGGAGCTGCCGCTCGGCCCGGAGGACCTCGTCGCCCGCCCGTGGGACCGCGAGGCGCTGCACACCATCCTCGACGAGCTCGAGTTCCGCACCCTGCGCGACCGGTTGTTCGCCATGCTCCCGGGCGAGGACGACGGCGCGGGCGACGTGGCCGGCCCGGCGGAGGGCCCGGTCGTCGTGACGCCGGTCGACGGCGGCCTGGCCGCGTGGCTCGAGCGGCACGCCGGTGCGCGCACCGCGGTGGACGTGCAGGGCTCGGCGTCCCCGGCGGGCGGCGACGCCTGGGGGGTCGCGCTCGTCGTCGGCGGCGAGGCCGTGGCCTACGACCTCGCGCAGATCGCCCCGGCCGACGAGGCGGCGCTGGCCGCCTGGCTCGCCGACCCCGCCCAGCCCAAGGCGCTGCACGCGGCCAAGGAGGCGTGGCACGCGTTGGCCGGGCGCGGGCTGACCCTCGCGGGCGTCGAGTTCGACACCGAGCTCGGCGCGTACCTGCTCCAGCCCGACCGTCGCGGCTACGACCTGTCCGACCTCGCGATCGGCTACCTGCGCCGCGAGCTCGGCGCGGTGGCGGACGAGGCGGGCCAGGGCGCGCTCGACCTCGACCTGGAGGGCTCCTCGGAGGGCACCCGCGGCGCCGTCCGGGCGGCCGCGGTGCTCGACCTGGTCGACGTGCTCGGCGGCCAGCTCGTGGACCGCGGCGCGGACCACCTGCTCCGCGACGTCGAGCTGCCGCTGGAGGGCGTGCTCGAGCGCATGGAGCACGTCGGCATCGCCGCCGACGCCGGCTACCTGTCCGCGCTGGAGAAGGAGTACGACACCGCGGTGCAGCGCGCGGCCGGCGAGGCGTACGACGCGATCGGGCGGGAGGTGAACCTCGGCTCGCCGAAGCAGCTCCAGGAGGTGCTGTTCGACCAGCTCGACATGCCGAAGACCAAGCGCACCAAGACCGGCTACACCACCGACGCGAACGCGCTGGCCGACCTGTTCGCCCGCACCGGCCACCCGTTCCTCGAGCACCTGCTCGCGCACCGCGACGCCATCCGACTGCGCCAGACCGTCGAGGGCCTGCTCCGCTCGGTGGCGCCCGACGGCCGCATCCACACGACGTTCCAGCAGACGATCGCGGCGACGGGGCGGCTGTCGTCCACCGACCCGAACCTGCAGAACATCCCGATCCGCACCGAGGCCGGCCGCCAGATCCGCCGGGCGTTCGTGGTCGGCCAGGGCTACGAGACCCTGCTGACCGCCGACTACTCGCAGATCGAGATGCGGATCATGGCGCACCTGTCCGGCGACGAGGGCCTCATCGAGGCGTTCACCGCGGGGGAGGACCTGCACTCCTACGTCGGCTCGCGCGTGTTCGGCGTGCCGACGGACGAGGTCACCAGCGCGCAGCGGTCCAAGATCAAGGCGATGTCCTACGGCCTCGCGTACGGGCTGTCCTCGTACGGCCTGTCGCAGCAGCTGAAGATCGAGGTCTCCGAGGCCGCGGCGCTCATGCAGGACTACTTCCACCGGTTCGGCGGCGTGCGCGACTACCTCACCGGCGTGGCGGACGAGGCCCGGGCGACCGGGTACACCGCGACCATCCTCGGCCGCCGGCGGTACCTGCCCGACCTCACGAGCGACAACCGGGTCCGCCGCGAGGCCGCGGAGCGGATGGCGCTCAACGCCCCGATCCAGGGCTCGGCCGCCGACATCATCAAGCTGGCGATGCTCGGCGTGCAGCGCGAGCTCGACGCCCAGGGGCTCGGCAGCCGGCTGCTGCTCCAGGTGCACGACGAGCTCGTGCTCGAGGTCGCCCCGGGGGAGCGGGAGCAGGTCGAGGCGCTGGTGCGCGCGCAGATGGGGTCGGCGTACGACCTGTCGGTGCCGCTGGACGTGTCGGTCGGCGTCGGCGAGAGCTGGCACGCCGCGGGGCACTGAGGTCCGCGAGGTCGTCGGTTCCGCCCGAGGTCGTCGGTTCCGCACCCCGGCCGGTGGCCGGAACCGCCGACCTCGGCGGACCTGGAGCCGCTACGCCGGGCGGTGCGCCACGAAGATCGCCGTCCCCGGCAGGTGCCGGCCCCGCAGCGGGCTCCAGCCGCCCCAGGTCCGGTCGTTGTCCTCCGGCCAGGACGGCTCGACGATCCCGTCCAGCACCAGCCCGGCGCCCACCACGTCCGCCACGTGGTCGCCGATCGTCCGGTGGTATTCCGCGTAGAGCACCCGCCCGCGCTCGTCCCGCTCCACGTACGGCCGCCGGTCGAAGTAGGACCGGTCGGCGGTGAGCCCGCGCTCGCCGGGGTCGTCGGGGAACGCCCAGCGCACCGGGTGCGTCACCGAGCACACCCAGCGCCCGCCCGGCCGCAGCACCCGCGCCGCCTCGGCGTGCACCCGCCCGGCGTCCGGCACGAACGGGATCGCGCCGTACGCGGTGAACACCACGTCGAACGACGCGTCCGGGAACGGCAGCGCCCGGGCGTCGGCCTGCACCAGCGGCACCGTCGCCGCGCGCCCGGCCACCGGGCCCGCCTCGCGCGCCGGGTCCCGGGCCAGCCGCCGGTCGAGCTCCCGTGCGGCGGCGAGCATGCCGCCCGACACGTCGGTCGCGACCGCCTGCGCGCCGCGCGCGGCCAGCCACCGCGAGCACTGCGCGGCCCCGGCCCCGACCTCGAGCACCCGCCGTCCCGCGACGTCGCCCAGCAGCCCCGCCTCGGACTCGCGGAGGCCCTCCGGGCACCAGAGGAAGTCGTCGTCGCCGAGGAACGCGCCGTGCTCGTCGAGGTAGTCGCCCGCGTTGGCGTCCCACCAGCGCCTCCCGGCGCCCTCGGTCGCGGCGGCGGGGACGTCGAGGTAGCCGGCCGCGGCGAGTCGGTCGGTGCTGTCGTCGGTGCTGTCGGTCACCCGCACGACGGTAGCCCGGCGAATCGCCCGGGACCTCCGGCTCACAGGTGCGCACGTCGGGCCCGGATAGCCTGGTCGGGCCGCGCGAGGGCGCCGCGGCCCACCCACCTTCCGAAGGAGACTCCAGCGTGCGTGTCGGACTGCTCACCGGCGGGGGCGACGTCCCCGGTCTGAACGCGGCCATCCGCGCCGTCGTCAAGCGCGGGGAAGGGGAGTACGGGCACTCGATCATCGGCTTCCGCAACGGGTGGCGCGGCGTCGTCGACGGCGACATCGTGCCGCTCAGCCGCAACCACATCCGCAACGTGCTCCCCGTCGGCGGCACCCTGCTCGGCACCGCGCGGTTCCACCCGCACGCGGCCGACGGCGGCCTGGACGCGGTGCTCGCCACCCTCGAGGCCGAGCGGATCGAGGCGCTGATCTGCATCGGCGGCGACGGCACGCTGCACGCGGCGTCGAAGGTCGCCGAGGCGGGCGTGAAGATCGTCGCGATCCCCAAGACGATCGACAACGACGTGTGGGGCACGGACCGGTCGATCGGCTTCGACACCGCGGTGGAGATCGCGACCGAGGCGATCGACCGGGTGCACACCACGGCGGAGTCGCACAACCGCGTGATGATCGTCGAGGTCATGGGCCGCAGCGCCGGCTGGATCGCGGTGACCGCGGGCATCGCCGGCGGCGCCGAGGTCGTGCTGGCCCCCGAGGAGCCGTTCGACATCGACAAGGTCATCAAGTTCCTCAAGCACCGGCACCGCGCGCACGCGAACTTCTCGATCGTGGTCGTCGCCGAGGGCGCCGTGCCCGCCGAGGGCACCTCGATGTCCTACGAGGCGCCGGTCGGCCAGTTCGGCGAGATCGTCGCCGGCGCCATCACCGCGCGGGTCAAGGCGGAGATCGAGCAGCGCACCGGGTTCGACACCCGCGTCACCGTCCTCGGCCACGTCCAGCGCGGCGGCAGCCCGGTCCCCGCGGACCGGATCCTCGGGAGCCGGTTCGGCGTGGCGGCGATCGACGCGATCAGCCGCGGCGAGACGGACGTGATGACGGCGCTGCGCGGCGACGAGGTCGTGCTGGTGCCGCTGCAGGAGATCGCCGGCAAGGTCAAGCGGGTCCCGAACGAGCTGCTGCAGGTGGTCCGGGCCCTGGCCTGAGCCGCCGCGGCCGAGCCGCCCGGGAGCCGGCACGGCGGCCCCGGGCGGCTTTGACCCGCTGTCGTCGGGACCGGTAAGGTGTTCGCCGGTGTGGCGTGCCGTCTGACGCCCCGCCGAACCCGTTCCCACTACTTCATGTCCGCATCGGAGCCCATCCCTACATGAGCATCTCCACCCCCGCCAAGCCCGGCACCCCGCAGGTCGCGGTCAACGACATCGGCTCGGCCGAGGACTTCCTCGCCGCCGTCGACGCCACGATCAAGTACTTCAACGACGGCGACATCGTCGAGGGCACCATCGTCAAGGTCGACCGCGACGAGGTCCTGCTCGACATCGGTTACAAGACCGAGGGCGTCATCCCGTCCCGCGAGCTGTCCATCAAGCACGACGTGGACCCGGGCGAGGTCGTCAAGGTCGGTGACGAGGTCGAGGCCCTCGTCCTCCAGAAGGAGGACAAGGAGGGTCGTCTGATCCTGTCCAAGAAGCGCGCCCAGTACGAGCGCGCCTGGGGCACGATCGAGAAGATCAAGGAGGAGGACGGCGTCGTCACCGGCACCGTCATCGAGGTGGTCAAGGGTGGCCTCATCCTCGACATCGGCCTCCGTGGCTTCCTCCCGGCCTCCCTCGTGGAGATGCGTCGTGTCCGCGACCTCCAGCCGTACGTCGGCAAGGAGATCGAGGCGAAGATCATCGAGCTCGACAAGAACCGCAACAACGTGGTCCTGTCGCGCCGCGCGTGGCTCGAGCAGACGCAGTCCGAGGTCCGCTCCACCTTCCTGCAGACCCTGCAGAAGGGCCAGGTGCGCCCCGGTGTCGTGTCCTCGATCGTCAACTTCGGTGCGTTCGTCGACCTGGGCGGCGTGGACGGCCTCGTGCACGTCTCCGAGCTGTCCTGGAAGCACATCGACCACCCGTCCGAGGTCGTCGAGGTCGGCCAGGAGGTCACCGTCGAGGTCCTCGACGTCGACTTCGACCGCGAGCGTGTCTCCCTGTCGCTGAAGGCGACGCAGGAGGACCCGTGGCAGGCCTTCGCCCGGACGCACGCCATCGGCCAGGTCGTCCCCGGCAAGGTCACCAAGCTCGTCCCGTTCGGTGCGTTCGTGCGCGTCGAGGACGGCATCGAGGGCCTGGTGCACATCTCGGAGCTGGCCGTGCGCCACGTCGAGATCCCGGAGCAGGTCGTCCAGGTCGGCGACGACGTGTTCGTCAAGGTCATCGACATCGACCTGGAGCGCCGCCGCATCTCGCTGTCGCTCAAGCAGGCGAACGAGGGCTTCGACCCGACCTCCGAGGACTTCGACCCCGCGCTGTACGGCATGGCGGCCGAGTACGACGAGGAGGGGAACTACAAGTACCCCGAGGGCTTCGACCCGACCACCAACGAGTGGCTCGAGGGCTACGAGTCCCAGCGCGAGACCTGGGAGGCGCAGTACGCCCAGGCCCACGAGCGCTGGGAGGCGCACCGCAAGCAGGTCCTGGACGCCGTCCAGGCCGACGCGGAGGCCGCGGCGGGTGGCGGCGACGCCGGCTCGTCGTCGTCGTCCTCCTCCTCCTCGAGCTCGTCCTCCTCGTACTCCTCGGCCCCGGCCCAGGAGGCGACCGGCACGCTCGCGTCGGACGAGGCCCTGGCCGCGCTCCGCGAGAAGCTCACCGGCAACTGAGCCGACCGCCGGGCGTCCAGCCCGGCCACCGGTCCGACGGGCCGGCCACCTCCGGGTGGCCGGCCCGTCGGCGTTCCCGGGACCGGCCTCCGGGCCGGGCCGTCGTCTCACCTGGTGCGACCCCGCCGTCTCACCTGTGGGTGCCCCGTGAGAGGATCGACGGCGCCGCCACCTCCTCTCGTGAAAGGCCGTGCTGTGCCCGCGCGCTCCACCACGCCCCGTCCGGCGATGCTCACCGGGTCGGTGCTGCGGCGCTCCCTGCTGCTGCTCGGCCGCGGCATCGCCTCCCAGCCGCGGACGTACGTGCTGGCCATCGGCACCTCGGCCGCGTACGGCGCGCTGACCGTGGCGATCAGCCGGGTGCTGGGCTGGGCGACCGACAGCGTGGTCGTCCCGGCGCTCGGCGGGGACCCCGAGGCGCGCGGCCGGATCTGGGTCGCGGGCGGCGTGCTCGCGTTGGTCGCGGTCTCGCTGGCCGCGGCCGTCGCGGGCCGCCGCATCTTCGCCGGCATGGGCGTGGCCGACCAGCAGGCGATGCACCGCCGCGCGGTCACCCGGCAGTACCTGCGGCTCCCGATGACGTGGCACCGCGCGCACCCCACCGGCCAGCTGCTGTCCAACGCCTCCGCCGACGTCGAGGCCGCCACCGGCGTGTTCAACCCGCTGCCGTTCGCGCTGGGCGTCGTCGTGATGATCGGCGTCGCCGCCGTCGCGCTGTTCAGCACGGACGTGTGGCTGGCCGTGGCCGCGATGGCCGTGCTGCCGGCCGCCGTGGTGGCCAACCTGGTCTTCCAGCGCCGGATGTCCCCGGCCGCGACCCGCGCGCAGCAGCTGCGCGCCGAGGTCGCCGACATCGCGCACGAGAGCTTCGAGGCCGCGCTGCTGGTCAAGTCGCTCGGCACCGAGGAGCGCGAGGAGCGCCGGTTCGCCGAGCGGGCGGGGCAGCTCCGGGACGCGAACGTGCGGGTGGGCGTCGTGCGCGCCTACTTCGACCCGGTCATCGACATGCTCCCCAACCTCGGCACGCTGCTCGTGCTGCTGGTCGGCGTCTGGCGGGTCCAGGCCGGCGCGGTCGGCACGGGCGACATCGTCTCGGCCGCCTACCTGCTCACGCTCATGGCGGTGCCGGTGCGCGCGTTCGGCTGGGTCCTCGGCGAGCTGCCGCGCGGCCTGGTCGGGCACGAGCGCGTCGCCCGGGTGGTCGACGCGGAGGGCGAGCTCGTCGCCGGCGCGCGGCCGCTGGCCCGCGGCGCGGGCGGGGGTGCCGCGCTGCGGATGTCCGGCGTCGGCGTGCAGGTCCCCGGGCCCGCCGGCCCGATCGAGCTGCTCGGCGGGGTCGACCTGGACGTCGCGCCCGGCCGCGTCGTCGCGGTCGTCGGCCCGACCGGTGCCGGCAAGACCACGCTCGTGTCGCTCGTGCCGCGCCTGACCGACCCCAGCACCGGCACCGTCGAGGTCGACGGCACGGACGTGCGCGACCTCGTGCCCGGCGACCTCACCGATCAGGTCGTGCTGGTCGGCCAGCAGACGTTCGTGTTCGAGGACACCGTGCGCGGCAACGTCACGCTGCGCGACCCGGACGACCCCGGCGCGCCCTCCGACGACGAGGTGTGGGCCGCGCTGCGGCTCGCCCGGGTCGACGGCGTGGTGCGCGACCTGCCCGGCGGCCTGGACGCCCGGCTGGGCGAGCGCGGCTCCAACCTGTCCGGCGGCCAGCGCCAGCGGCTCGCGATCGCGCGCGCCCTGGTGCGCCGGCCCCGGCTGCTGGTGCTGGACGACGCGACCTCCGCGGTCGACCCGCGGGTGGAGCAGGACATCCTGACCGGGCTGCGGGCGCACGCCGGCGGCGACGCGAGCGGGCCCACCGTCCTGCTGGTGGCGTACCGGATGTCGTCGGTGCTGCTCGCGGACGAGGTGGTGCACCTGGCCGGCGGCCGGGTCGTCGACCACGGCACGCACGCCGAGCTGCTCGCCCGGGACCCCGGGTACGCCGAGCTGGCGACGGCCTACGAGCAGGAGTCCGAGCGCCGCGCGGCGCGCCGGGCCGAGGCGCTGGACGCCGAGGCGGCCGCCGCCGACGAGCGCGCCGACCTCGAGCACGAGGACGAGGACGAGCTGGACGCGGAGGGGGCCCGATGAGCGCCGAGCAGCAGGCCGAGGCCCAGGCCGGCCTGGGCGGCACGCACCGCGGGGTCATGGGCACGCTGCGCCGCGGCATCGAGGTGTCGCCGCAGCTGGTGCAGGGCATCGGGGTGACGTTCCTGCTCGCGACGCTCGCCGCCGCGGGCAAGGTCGTCGTGCCGATCGCGGTGCAGCAGGTGATGGACACCGGCATCCTCGCGGACGGCGGCCCCGACGTGCGCCGGGTCGTGACCCTGGTGCTGGCCGCGACGCTCGCGCTGGTCGCCGGCGGGCTGTGCTCGGCGCTGGTCAACGTGCGGCTGTTCCGTGCCAGCGAGGCGGGCCTGGCCCAGCTCCGCGTGCGCGCGTTCCGGCACGTGCACGACCTGTCGGTGCTGACCCAGAACACCGAGCGGCGCGGCTCCCTGGTGTCCCGGGTGACCTCCGACGTCGACACCATCTCGATGTTCGTGCAGTGGGGCGGCATCATGCTGCTCGTCTCCACGCTGCAGGTGCTGGTCGCGACCGTGCTGATGGCGGTCTACTCCTGGCAGCTGACCCTCCTGGTCTGGCTGTGCTTCGGGCCGCTGGTGCTCGCGCTGCGCCCGCTCCAGCGCCGGGTCAACGTGGCCTACACGACCGTCCGCGAGCGGGTCGGCGCCATGCTGGGCGCGGTGTCGGAGGCCGTCGTCGGCGCCGAGACCATCCGCGCGTACGGCGTGCAGCGCCGGGTGCAGAGGAACGTGGACGAGCGGATCGGCGCGACGCGGAACGCGATGGTCCGCGCGCAGAACACCGTGTCGCTGGTGTTCTCCTCCGGCGTGCTGGTCGCGAACCTGGTGCTGGCGGTCGTGGTCGTCGCCGGCACCGCGCTCGGCGTCGCCGGCGACCTCAGCGTGGGCAAGCTGCTCGCGTTCCTCTTCCTCGTGCAGCTGTTCACCGGGCCGGTGCAGCAGGGCCACCGAGGTGCTCAACGAGCTGCAGAACGCGGTCGCCGGCTGGCGGCGAGTGCTCGGCATCATCGACACGCCCGTGCAGGTCGCCGACCCGGGCGCCCGCGGGGTGCCGTCGCCGCGCGGTCCGGCCGCGGTCGAGCTGCAGGGCGTCGGCTTCGCGTACCCGGACGGCCCGCCGGTGCTGCACGAGGTCGACCTGCACCTGCCCGCGGGCCGCTCCGTCGCGGTCGTGGGCGCCACCGGATCGGGCAAGACGACGATCGCCAAGCTCGTCACGCGCCTGATGGACCCGACGCGCGGCGCGGTGCTGCTCGACGGCACCGACCTGCGCAGCGTCCGCACCGAGGACCTGCGCCGCCGGGTGGTCATGGTGCCGCAGGAGGGCTTCCTGTTCGACGCCACGCTCGCCGAGAACCTGGTCTACGGCCTGCGCGACGGCGACGACCACGCCGCGCCGACGCCCGCGGAGGCCGAGCCCCGGCTGCGCGCCGCGCTGGCCGAGCTCGGGCTCACCGACTGGGTCGCCGAGCTGCCGTCCGGCCTGCACACGCCGGTCGGCCAGCGCGGCGAGGCGCTGTCGGCGGGGGAGCGGCAGCTCGTGGCGCTCACCCGTGCGTACCTCGCGGACGCCGACCTGCTCGTGCTGGACGAGGCGACCTCCGCGGTCGACCCGGCCACCGAGGTGCGGATCGCGCGAGCGCTCGACTCGCTGACCACCGGCCGCAGCACCGTGACGATCGCGCACCGGCTGTCGACGGCCGAGGCGGCGGACCTGGTCGTGGTGGTCGACGCCGGGCACGTGGTCGAGTTCGGCCCGCACGAGGACCTGGTCGCGCGCGACGGCGTGTACGCGGCGATGCACCGCGCGTGGGTGGCCCAGACCCGCTGACCGCGCACCGCGCCGGCTCCGGGAGCGGGCCCGCACGAGACGGCCGGCGGGCTCGCGCGGTGCGTGCGGGCTCGCGGGTCGGGACGCGCGGCGTGGGAGGATCGGGGCGTGAGCGAGACGCAGACCCCCGCCCCCGCGGGCACCCCCAGCCCCCTCGACCCGGAGCTCGCCGCGCGCCTGCGCCGCGACGCGTCCGGCCTGGTCGCGGCGGTCGTGCAGCAGCACGACACGGGCGAGGTGCTCATGCTCGGCTGGATGGACGACGAGGCGCTGCACCGCACGCTCACCGGCGGTCGCGTCGTGTTCTGGAGCCGGTCGCGGCAGGAGTACTGGCGCAAGGGCGACACGTCCGGGCACGCGCAGTACGTGAAGTCCGTCGCGCTCGACTGCGACGGCGACGCGCTGCTCGTCCGCGTCGACCAGGTCGGCGCGGCCTGCCACACCGGGACGCGCACCTGCTTCGAGGCGGGCGGCTCGCTGGGCGCCGTCGTCGGCGAGCGCCCGGCCGCGACGGAGCAGCACGGATGACCGGCGCGACGCCGGGCGCGCCCGCCGCCCCCGCGACGACCCCGGTCGACGTGCCCTGGGGCGCCACCTGGCCCGCGCTCGGCGAGTTCCGCGAGCTCGCGGCCACGCGCCGGGTGATCCCGGTCGTGCGCCGGTTGCTGGCCGACGACACCACGCCCGTCGGCCTCTACCGCACGCTCGCGGCCGGCCGGCCGGGCACCTTCGTCCTCGAGTCGGCCGAGCAGGACGGGTCCTGGTCCCGGTGGTCGTTCGTCGGCGTGCGGTCCCGGGCGACGCTGACCGTCCGCGACGGCCGGGCCGTGTGGACGGGCGACGTGCCCGCGGGCGTGCCGACCGAGGGCGACCCGCTCGCGGTGCTCGGCGAGACGCTCGAGGTGCTCCGCACGCCCGCCGTGCCCGGCCTGCCCCCGCTGACCGGCGGCCTGGTCGGCGCGCTCGGCTGGGACGTGGTGCGGCACTGGGAGCCGACCCTGCCCGCCGCGGCGCCCGACGAGCTCGGCGTCCCCGAGATGACGCTGCTGCTGGCGAGCGACCTCGCGGTCACCGACCACCGGGACGGCTCCGTCTGGCTGGTGGCGAACGCGATCAACTTCGACGGCACCGACGCGCGCGTGGACGAGGCGCACGCCGACGCCGTCGCCCGGCTCGACGCGATGCAGGAGGCGCTGCTGCGCCCGGCCGCGCCCGCCGCCGCGCACCTGGTGGACGCCCCCGCGCCGGAGCTGGAGTTCCGGTCGACCGCCGCCGAGTACGAGGCCGCCGTCGCGCGCGGCCAGGAGGCCATCGTCGACGGCGAGGTGTTCCAGGTGGTGCTGTCGCAGCGCCTCGACCTGGACTGCCCGGCCGCACCCCTCGACGTCTACCGCGTGCTCCGCACGATCAACCCGAGCCCGTACATGTACTACCTGCAGCTGCAGGACGCCGACGGGCGGGACTTCGCCGTGGTCGGGTCCAGCCCGGAGACGCTGGTCAAGGTCACCGAGGGGCACGTCACGACGTTCCCGATCGCCGGCTCCCGGCCGCGCGGCGCGACCCCGGAGGAGGACCGCGCGCTGCACGACGAGCTGCTGGCGGACCCCAAGGAGCGCGCCGAGCACCTCATGCTGGTCGACCTGAGCCGCAACGACCTGGTCAAGGTCTGCGAGCCCGCGACCGTCGAGGTCGTCGAGTTCATGGCGGTGCGACGGTTCAGCCACATCATGCACATCTGCTCGACCGTCGTCGGCCGGCTGCGCGCCGGGGCCACCGCGCTCGGGGCGTTCACCGCGACGTTCCCGGCCGGGACGCTCTCCGGCGCCCCGAAGCCGCGCGCCATCGCCCTGATCGACGAGATCGAGCCCGCGCGCCGCGGGATCTACGGCGGCACCGTCGGCTACTTCGACCTCGCCGGCGACATGGACATGGCCATCGCCATCCGCACCGCGCTCATCCGGGACGGCCGGGCGAGCGTCCAGGCCGGCGCGGGGATCGTCGCCGACTCCGTGCCCGCCACCGAGTACCAGGAGTCCCGGGACAAGGCCGCGGCCGCGGTACGCGCGGTGCAGGTCGCGTCCCGGCTCCGGGCGGTCGGGGCGCCGTGACCGGGGGATCGGGGCCGGTCGGCGGCGCGGAGGACACGGCGCGTCGCGGCGGCGCTGCGACCGGGGGCGGGGGACCCGCGGAGCCCCGGGCGCGCGGCCGACGGGGCCGCTGGGTGCTCGTCCTGCTCCTGCTCTCCGGGCTGGTGGCGCTGACCGCGCTGCCGGTGTGGATCACCGCGACCGGCGCGAACGCGCTCGGCGACGCGGTGGCGATCACCGTCCGCGGCACGGTCGCCGCGCCGGGCCTGGTCGCCGCCGCGCTGGTGCTGCTCGCCGCCGCGGGCGCGCTCGGGCTCGTCGGCCGGGTCGGGCGCTGGGTCGTGGTGGTCGTGGTGGCCGCCGCCGGCGCGCTGGTGGTGGCGTCGGCGCTCGGGGCGCGCCCGGGGGCGACGGCCACGGCGGAGCGCGCCGCGGCGGACGCGACCGGCGTGTCGAACCTCACCGGAGCGGTCGAGGTGGCCGTCTGGCCGTGGGTCGCCGCCGCGCTGGGCGTGGTCGTCGTGGCCGCGGCCGTCGGGCTCGCCCGGGCGTCCGCGCGCTGGGTCGCGCCGACGGACCGCTACGAGCGCGCCGGCACCGGGACCACCGCGTCCGCGGCGTCGGCAGGGGCCGCGGGCGGCGCGGCGCCGGGCCCCGGGACCGCACCGGCGGACGGCGGCGCCGAGCCCGACGAGCGCAGCACCTGGGACGCGCTGACCCGCGGCGACGACCCGACCTGAACCCCGCGCGCCCGCCCCGGCGGCCGCGCGCCCGACCTGAGCAGGCCGTCGCGGTCCGCTAGGGTTTGCGACACACAGTCATGAAAGGTGTTCCACGATGGTCGAGCAGTCGCTCAGTTCTTCCGGCGTCGTGACCGGGCGTGCCCAGCAGGTCCCGGGGACGGAGACGCTGCGGCTGCCGCCGAAGGCGCCGCCGACCAACCACGGGCACACCAGCGCCGCCTGGACGACCACGGTCGTCGTCCTCGTCGGCTCGACGGCCGGCGCGCTCGGCCTGATCTTCGCGCTCATGTGGCTGTTCTGGGCCGGCCTCGCCGTCGCCCTGCTCGGCGTCGTCGTCGGCAAGGTCATGCAGGTGCTCGGCTACGGCCAGGGCGGCAAGCACACCATCGAGAAGGCGCGTCGCACCGGCGGTCACTGAGGTCCGGCCCGGCCGCGGGCCGGGACGCGGTGGACGCCGCGCGTCCGCTCCGGTACACCTGTGGGGATGTCGGACGGCCGCCCACCAGGGCGGACGCCGCGCCAGAACCCCCCGATGGAGGAGCCGATCATGTCGACCCCGAACCAGCCCCAGGACCCGTACTCCGCCCCGGACGGGCAGGGCTCCGGCGACCAGTCGGGCGCTACGCCGCAGTACCCGGGCAGCACCCCGGGTGCGGGTGACCCCTACGGGCAGTCCGGTCAGGGTGGTCAGGCCGGCGGCGTGCCGCAGTACGGCTCGTACGCGGGCGGCGACCAGGGCCAGGGCGGCTACCCGCAGTCCGGCGGCTACGGCCAGGGCGGCTACGGCCAGCCCGCCTACCCGGGCGGCGCCCAGGGCTACGGCGCGGGCTTCTACCCGAAGAACAACCTCGCCGTGTGGTCGCTGGTGCTCGGCATCGTCGGGTTCTTCGTCTGCTCGATCCTCACCAGCATCCCCGGCATCATCGTCGGCTCGAAGGCGAAGCAGGCCGTGGCCCGCGGCGAGGCGAACAACGGCTCGCTCGCCAACGCCGGCTACATCGTGTCCTGGGTGGTGACGGGCCTGCAGGTGATCGGCCTGATCTTCCTGATCATCGCGATCGCGACCGGCGGCTTCGCGGCGTACCTCGACACCATCAACAACAACTCGACGTACTGACGTCCCCCGTGGCCACGGCCGCCCCTCCCGAGACCCTCGCGCCCCGCGCGCGGCTGCGTGCCGCCCGGACGCCGCTGCTGGTCGCGGGCGGGGCGGCCGTCGCCGCGCTCGGGCTCGTGCTGGTCGACCCGCACGAGCCCGGCTCGTGGGGCGCGTGCCCGCTCTACGCCCTCACCGGCCTGTACTGCGCCGGCTGCGGCGGCCTCCGGGCGACGCACGACCTGCTCGTCGGCGACGTGGCCGGCGCGTGGGCGATGAACCCGCTGTGGGTGCTGCTCGTGCCGGTGCTGGTCGGGCTGTGGGCGCGCTGGACCGCGCGGGCGCTGCGGTCCGGACGCCGCGCCGCGGCGCCGCGCGCCTGGGTGGCCCTCGCCGCCGCGGCCGTCGTCGTGCTCTACAGCCTCGCCCGCAACGTCCCGGCCTGGGCGGGCGTCCTCGCGCCCTGACGTCGGGGATGCGCGGCGGGCGGGTGAACCGGCGGGTCGGCGGCCCGCGCGGTCCCGGGTCGTCCCTAGGATGCCGACCGGCGCGCCGTGCGCCGACCCGCGAACCAGGAGGCCGCCCGTGACCACGCCCGACCAGCCCACGGACCCGAACCGCGAGCAGCCGGGCGCCGACGGCGCGGGCGACGGCGACCGTCCCGCCTGGGACCAGCCGGGCGGCGGCTCGGGCTCGGCCGGGTACGGCGGGGTCGACCCGTACCCCGCGCAGCAGCCCTACGGCGCAGCGGACCCGTACGCGGCGCAGCAGCCCTACGGCCAGCAGCAGCCCTACGGCGCACCCGACCCGTACGCGGCGCAGCAGCCCTACGGCCAGCAGCAGCCCTACGGCGCGCCGGACCCGTACGCGGCGCAGGACCCGTACGGCCAGCAGCAGCCCTACGGTGCGCCCGACCCGTACGCCGCCCAGCAGCCCTACGGCCAGGCGCCCGGCTACGGCGAGCAGCCGGGGTACGGCCAGCAGCCCTACGGCCAGGACCCCTACGCCGCCCAGCCCCCGGCCGGTCCGGGCTACCCCGGCGGGTACCCCGCGGCGCCGTACGGCGGCTACCCGGGCGGTTCGTACGTGCCGATGTACGGCTACCCCAAGAACAGCCTCGGCGTCTGGTCGCTCGCGCTCGGCATCGCGAGCTTCGTCTGCTTCGGGCCGCTCGCGG
Source organism: Cellulomonas sp. Y8 (assembly GCF_008033115.1). Taxonomy (NCBI): domain Bacteria; kingdom Bacillati; phylum Actinomycetota; class Actinomycetes; order Micrococcales; family Cellulomonadaceae; genus Cellulomonas; species Cellulomonas sp. Y8. The sequence continues at coordinate 215,867 of NZ_CP041203.1, read as the reverse complement.
GCATCCCGGCGATCATCACCGGCGTGCTCGGCCGCAAGGCGGCGCAGCGCGGCGAGGCGAACAACGCCGGCCTGTCGCTCGCGGGCATCATCCTGGGCTCGATCATCTCCGCGGGCTGGATCGTCTTCTTCCTGATCGGCGTGGCCGGCTCGTTGAGCAGCCCGTCGACCACGTACTACGGCTACTGACCCTCCCGTCACCCGTTCGTCGAGATCGGTGCTCCGCGCCGAGATCGGTGGCTGCACGCACCGATCTCGCGCGGGACGACCGATCTCGCCGCGCGCGGGTCGCCCCCGTGTCCCACCCGCTGGCCCGTGGTCGGGAGTGGTGCGCGGCGCCCGTACGATGGCCGAGGTGGTCGGACGAGACCCGCGTCACGGTGGTCAGCCGCGACCGGTCCCGCCGAGGAGCCCCGCCGGCTCCCGTGCCCTGGGGCGCGCCGCCGCCGATCTCGGGGGAGAAGAGACGCCGATGGGCACCGTGCTGGACGACATCGTGGCTGGCGTGCGCGAGGACCTCGCGGTGCGCGAGGCGGCCACGCCCCTCGCCGAGCTCAAGGAGCGCGCGGCGCGCGTCCCCGGTGCCATCGACTGCGTGTCGCGGCTGCGCGTCGAGGACGCGGTGACCGTGATCGCCGAGGTCAAGCGGTCGAGCCCCTCCAAGGGCGCGCTCGCGACCATCACCGACCCGGCCGCGCTCGCCGCGGAGTACGAGAAGGGCGGCGCGACCGTCATCTCGGTGCTCACCGAGCAGCGGAAGTTCAACGGCAGCCTGGCGGACCTCGACAGCGTCCGCGCCGCCGTGGACATCCCGGTGCTGCGCAAGGACTTCGTCGTCACGCCGTACCAGGTGTGGGAGGCGCGGGCGCACGGGGCGGACCTGGTGCTGCTCATCGTCGCCGCCCTGGAGCAGACGGTGCTGACGTCGCTCGTCGAGCGGGTGCACTCCCTGGGCATGACGGCCCTGGTCGAGGTGCACGACGCCGAGGAGGTCGTGCGGGCGGTCGACGCCGGCGCGCGGGTGATCGGCGTCAACGCGCGCAACCTCAAGACGCTCGAGGTCGACCGCGGCACGTTCGCGCGGGTGGCCCCGGCGATCCCGGCGGACGTCGTGAAGGTCGCCGAGTCGGGCGTGCGCGGGCCGCACGACGTCATGGACTACGCCCGGGCCGGCGCGGACGCCGTGCTGGTCGGCGAGGCGCTGGTGACGGACGACGCGCCGCGCCAGTCGGTCGCGGACCTGGTGGCGGCGGGCGCGCACCCGTCGCTGCGCGCGGTCCGGCAGTAGCCACCGGCCCGGCCGCTCGCGGCCGGACCGACCCCAGCGAGGGCGGCCGCCGCAGCGCGGCCCCGCAGCACGAACCACGAGGAGCACCACGGTGACGACGGGACGCACGGGTCCGCAGGTGACGAGCAGCCCGGGCGGGCCGCTGGCCACGCACGCCGGGCCGTACTTCGGGGACTTCGGCGGCCGGTTCGTCCCGGAGGCGCTGATCGCCGCCCTCGACGAGCTCGACACCGAGTTCCACAAGGCGTCGGCCGACCCCGCGTTCGCCGCGGAGCTGGCGCGGCTGCACCGCACCTACACCGGCCGCCCGAGCCCCCTCACCGAGGTGAAGCGGTTCGCGGAGCACGTCGCGCCGGGCGTCCGGGTGTTCCTCAAGCGCGAGGACCTCAACCACACCGGCTCGCACAAGATCAACAACGTGCTCGGCCAGGCCCTGCTCGTGAAGCGCATGGGCAAGACCCGCGTCATCGCCGAGACCGGCGCCGGCCAGCACGGCGTGGCCACCGCGACCGCGGCGGCGCTGCTCGACCTCGAGTGCGTCGTCTACATGGGCGAGGAGGACACCCAGCGGCAGGCGCTCAACGTCGCCCGGATGCGGCTGCTCGGCGCGACGGTCGTCCCGGTGACGATCGGCTCCCGCACGCTCAAGGACGCGATCAACGAGGCGCTGCGGGACTGGGTCGCGAACGTCGACACCACGCACTACCTGCTCGGCACGGTGACGGGCCCGCACCCGTTCCCCGAGATGGTCCGCGACTTCCACAAGATCATCGGCGAGGAGGCGAAGGCCCAGCTCGCGGAGGAGATCGGCCGGCTGCCCGACGCCGTCGCGGCGTGCGTGGGCGGCGGCTCCAACGCCATGGGCATCTTCAACGCGTTCCTCGACGACCCGTCGGTGCGGCTGTTCGGCTTCGAGGCCGGCGGCGAGGGCATCGCGTCGGGCCGGCACGCGTCGCGGTTCAGCGGCGGCTCGCCGGGCGTGCTGCAGGGCACCAGGTCGTACCTGCTGCAGGACGACGACGGCCAGACGCTGCCCAGCCACTCGGTGTCCGCTGGCCTCGACTACCCGAGCGTCGGCCCCGAGCACGCCTGGCTGCACGACATCGGCCGCGCCGAGTACCGCCCGGTCACGGACGCCGAGGCCATGGAGGCGTTCCGCGTCCTGTGCCAGACCGAGGGCATCATCCCGGCCATCGAGTCGGCGCACGCCCTGGCCGGCGCTATCCAGCTCGGCCGCGAGGTCGCGACCTGGGAGACCCCGGACGGCCGCGAGCCGGTGATCCTGGTGAACCTCTCCGGGCGCGGGGACAAGGACGTGGCGACCGCGGCGGCGTGGTTCGACCTGATCGAGGACAAGCCGGTCGTCCAGGCCGACGAGGGGGAGCAGCTGTGAGCGACGTCCAGGCGACCACGTCCCGCACCGGCGCCACCCTCGACCGTCTCAAGGCCGAGGGCCGCGGCGCCCTGGTGGGCTACCTGCCGCTCGGCTTCCCCGACGTCGAGGGCTCCGTGCGCGCGGCCGTCGCGATGGTCGAGGCCGGCGTCGACGTGATCGAGCTCGGCCTGCCGTACTCGGACCCGGTCATGGACGGCCCGGTCATCCAGCACGCGGTCGACGTCGCGCTGTCCGGCGGAACCCGGGTGCGGGACGCCTTCGGGGCGGTCGAGCGGATCGCCGCCACCGGCGCGCCGGTGCTGGTCATGACGTACTGGAACCCGGTGCTGCGGTACGGCGTGGACGCGTTCGCGCGGGACCTCGCCGGAGCCGGCGGCGCGGGCCTCATCACGCCGGACCTCATCCCCGACGAGGGGCAGGACTGGCTCGACGCGTCCGAGGCGCACGACCTGGACCGCGTGTTCCTGGTGGCCCCGTCGTCCACCCCGGAGCGCCTGGCGATGACCGCCGCGGCGTCCCGCGGGTTCGTGTACGCGGCGTCGACGATGGGCGTGACGGGGGAGCGGACCACGGTCGGCGCCCGAGCGGAGCAGCTGGTCGCCGACACCCGCGCGGCCGGTGCGGAGCACGTGTGCGTCGGGCTGGGCGTGTCGAAGCCGGAGCAGGCGCGCGACATCGGCAGGTACGCGGACGGCGTCATCGTGGGTTCGGCGTTCGTGCGCGCGCTCGCCGGCGCGGAGACGCGCGAGGCGGGCCTCGAGGCCGTCGCGGCCGTCGCCGCCGGTCTGGCCGAGGGCGTCCGCACCGCCCGCTGACGCGTCCGGCGGCGCCCACCGGCCTCCGCCGGGACCCGTGAGGTCGTCACAAGCTCACGAGGTCGTCACTCACGAGTGACGACCTCGTCGGGTTGTGACGACCTCACGCCCGGCGCCCGCGCAGCCGCGCGTCCGCGCCCGCGGACCCCCGTCCCGGCCCCGCGCCCAGGTCGCATACAGTGCCGGTGTGATGATCCCCGCCGCGATCCCGAGCCCGCCGCAGGCCGTCTGGTACCTCGGCCCCGTGCCGCTGCGCGCCTACGCCCTCGCGATCCTCGCCGGGATCGTGGTCGCGGTGATCATGACCCAGCGCCGCTGGAAGGAGCGCGGGGGCGACCCCGAGCAGGTCCTCGACATCGTGTTCTGGGCCGTGCCGTTCGGCATCGTCGGCGGCCGGCTCTACCACGTGATCACCAGCCCGGACGCGTACTTCGGCGCGGGCGGCGACCCCGTGCGCGCGCTGTACATCTGGGAGGGCGGCCTGGGCATCTGGGGCGCCGTGGCGCTCGGCGCGGTGGGCGCGTACATCGGCTGCCGCCGCGCCGGGGTGTCGTTCCCGGTGTTCGCGGACGCCCTGGCGCCCGGGCTGCTCGTGGCCCAGGCGATCGGCCGGCTCGGCAACTGGTTCAACCAGGAGCTGTTCGGCGGCCCGACGACCCTGCCGTGGGGCCTGCGGATCGACGACGCGCACCTCCCGGCCGGCTACGAGTCGGGCACGCTGTTCCACCCGACGTTCCTGTACGAGCTGGTGTGGAACCTCGCCGGCGCCGCGCTGATCATCTACCTCGACCGCCGGCTGCGGCTCGGTCACGGCCGGGCGTTCTGGCTGTACGTGATCGTCTACACGACGGGCCGGCTGTGGATCGAGCTGGTCCGGATCGACCCCGCGGAGATGATCGGCCCGTTCCGGCTCAACGTCTGGACGTCGATCATCGTGCTCCTCGGGGCGCTGGTAGCGTTCGTGGTCGTCGGACGTCGTCATCCTGGACGCGAGACCACACCCCTCCTGCGCGAGACCGAGGCGCAGGACGACGAGGTGGCGGAGCACGGCACGGCCCGCTGACCGCGGCGAACGCCCGTGTGACCCACCTCACTTTCTCGCGATGTGAGCGCCTGTGTTTCCGGCAGGTATCGTCGCCACACTTGTAGCCCGGGCCGATGACGTCCCAGCCTCCCCCCATTGCTCTACCTGGGCCCGCTCCCCGGGTCCGTGAGGACGGTGCTGATGCCCGCGTCGCCTGTGCGTCCCGGTGCTTCTCCCGTGCAGCAGCAGGGTCTGTACGACCCGGCTGCCGAGCACGACGCCTGCGGTTTCGCGTTCGTCGCGACGCTGCGGGGTACCCCCGGCCGCGACATCGTCGACGCCGGTCTGACCGCCCTGCTCAACCTCGACCACCGCGGCGCGGTCGGTGCGGAGGAGAACAGCGGCGACGGGGCCGGCATCCTGACGCAGATCCCGGACGCGTTCCTGCGGGACGTCGTCGACGCCGAGCTGCCCCCGGCCGGCCGGTACGCGATCGGCATGGCGTTCCTGCCGCAGGACGACGAGGAGCGCGCCGTCGCGGTGCGCGCCGTCGAGGCGATCGCGGCCGAGGAGAAGCTCGACGTGCTGGCGTGGCGCGACGTGCAGGTGACGGCCGACCTGGTCGGCCCGACCGCGCGCTCGTCCATGCCGGTGTTCCGCCAGCTCGTGGTGGCGGACCCGTCGCGCGAGCTCGCCGGCATCGAGCTGGACCGCCTGGCGTTCCGGCTGCGCAAGCGCGCCGAGCGCGAGCTGGGCGTCTACTTCGCCTCGCTGTCCGCCCGCACGCTGTCCTACAAGGGCATGCTCACCACCGGCCAGCTGGAGCCGTTCTTCGCGGACCTGTCGGACCCGCGGTACGCCTCCGAGATCGCGCTGGTGCACTCGCGGTTCTCCACGAACACGTTCCCGTCCTGGCCGCTCGCGCAGCCGTTCCGGATGATCGCCCACAACGGCGAGATCAACACGGTGCGCGGCAACCGGAACTGGGTGGCGGCGCGCGAGGGCACGCTGCAGTCGGACCTGCTGGGCGACCTGGCCCCGCTGCTGCCGGTGTGCACGCCGGGCGGCTCGGACTCGGGCTCGTTCGACGAGGTGCTGGAGCTGCTGCACCTCGGCGGCCGCACCCTGCCGCACGCGATCATGATGATGATCCCGGAGGCCTGGGAGAACCACGCGCAGATGGACCCCGCGCGGCGGGCGTTCTACGAGTACCACGCGTCGCTGATGGAGCCGTGGGACGGCCCGGCGGCGATGACGTTCACCGACGGCACGCTCATCGGCTCGGTGCAGGACCGCAACGGCCTGCGCCCCGGCCGGTTCTGGGTCACGGAGGACGGCCTCGTCGTCATGGGCTCCGAGGCGGGCGTGCTCGACCTCGACCCGGCGACGGTCGTCCGCAAGGGCCGCCTCGAGCCCGGCAAGATGTTCCTGGTCGACACGAACCAGGGCCGGATCGTCGAGGACGACGAGATCAAGGCGCAGCTCGCCGCGCAGCGGCCGTACGCCGAGTGGGTCCGGGAGAACTCGGTCTACCTGGAGCAGCTGCCCGAGCGCGAGCACATCGCGCACTCCTCGGCCTCGGTGCGCCGCCGGCAGCGGACCTTCGGGTACACCGAGGAGGAGCTGAAGATCCTCCTGACGCCCATGGGTGCCTCCGGCGCGGAGCCGCTGGGCGCGATGGGTTCGGACACGCCGGTCGCCGTGCTGTCCCAGCGCCCGCGGCTGCTGTTCGACTACTTCACGCAGATGTTCGCGCAGGTGACCAACCCGCCGCTGGACGCGATCCGCGAGGAGCTGGTCACGTCCATCGGCGGCGCGATCGGCCCCGAGCCGAACCTGCTGGACGACACCCCGCTGCACGCGCGCAAGCTCGTGCTGCCGTTCCCGGTGCTCGACAACGACGGCCTGGCCAAGATCGTCAAGATCGACAAGGACCCCGCGATGGTGGGCGTGTTCCGGTCGACGATCGTCCGCGGCCTGTACCGCGCGGCGGGCGGCGGCGAGGCCCTCGAGCAGCGGCTCGAGGAGATCTTCGCCGAGTGCGACCAGGCGATCGCCGACGGCGTGAGCTTCCTCGTGCTGTCCGACCGCGACTCCGACGCGGACCGTGCGCCGATCCCGTCGCTGCTGCTGCTCTCGGCCGTGCACCACCACCTGCTGCGCCGGCACACCCGCACCCAGGTGTCGCTGGTCGTCGAGGCCGGCGACGTGCGCGAGGTGCACCACGTCGCGCTGCTCATCGGCTACGGCGCAGCAGCCGTCAACCCGTACCTGGCGATGGAGACCGTCGAGGACCTGGCCGCCAACGGCTACCTCGCGGGCGTCGCGCCGGAGCAGGCCGTCAAGAACCTCATCAAGGCGCTCGGCAAGGGCGTCCTGAAGGTCATGTCCAAGATGGGCATCTCGACCATCGCGTCCTACCGCGGCGCCCAGGTGTTCGAGGCCATCGGCCTGTCCCAGCCGCTCGTGGACCGGTACTTCACCGGCACGACCAGCCGGCTCGGCGGCATCGGCCTGGACGTCATCGCGGCCGAGGTCGCGGCGCGGCACAACGACGCGTACCCGGCCAACGGCAACCGCCTGGCGCACCGCCGCCTGGCGACCGGCGGCGAGTACCAGTGGCGCCGGGACGGCGAGGAGCACCTGTTCGACCCGGAGACCGTGTTCCGGCTGCAGCACTCCACCCGCACGCGGCAGATGGACGTGTTCCGCGACTACACGCACCGGGTGAACGAGCAGTCGTCCCGCCTGATGACGCTGCGCGGTCTGCTGGAGCTCAGGACCGGCGAGCGGACCCCCGTGCCGGTCGACGAGGTCGAGCCGGTGAGCGAGATCGTCAAGCGGTTCAGCACCGGGGCGATGTCCTACGGGTCGATCTCGGCGGAGGCGCACGAGACGCTCGCGATCGCCATGAACCGGCTCGGCGCCAAGTCGAACACCGGCGAGGGCGGCGAGGACCCGGACCGGCTGCACGACCCGGAGCGGCGCTCGGCGATCAAGCAGATCGCGTCCGGCCGGTTCGGCGTGACGTCGGAGTACCTGACGTTCGCGGACGACATCCAGATCAAGCTCGCCCAGGGCGCCAAGCCGGGCGAGGGCGGCCAGCTGCCCGGCCCCAAGGTGTACCCGTGGGTCGCGAAGACCCGGCACTCGACGCCGGGCGTCGGCCTGATCTCGCCGCCGCCGCACCACGACATCTACTCGATCGAGGACCTGGCGCAGCTGATCCACGACGCCAAGAACGCGAACCCGCGGGCGCGGATCCACACCAAGCTCGTCAGCGAGTTCGGCGTGGGCACCGTGGCGGCGGGCGTGGCCAAGGCGCACTCCGACGTCGTGCTCATCTCGGGCCACGACGGCGGCACCGGCGCCTCGCCGCTGACCAGCCTCAAGCACGCGGGCACCCCGTGGGAGATCGGCCTGGCCGAGACCCAGCAGACGCTCGTGCTCAACGACCTGCGCGACCGCGTCGTGGTCCAGGTCGACGGCCAGCTCAAGACGGGCCGCGACGTCATCATCGGCGCGCTGCTCGGCGCCGAGGAGTTCGGCTTCGCGACGGCGCCGCTGGTCGTGTCGGGCTGCATCATGATGCGCGTCTGCCACCTCGACACCTGCCCCGTGGGCGTCGCGACGCAGAACCCCGACCTGCGGTCCCGGTTCACCGGGAAGCCGGAGTTCGTGGTGACGTTCTTCGAGTTCATCGCGCAGGAGGTCCGCGAGCTGCTCGCGGAGCTCGGCTTCCGCAGCATCGAGGAGGCCGTCGGCCACGTGGAGCTGCTGGACTCCCGCAAGGCCGTCGAGCACTGGAAGGCGCAGGGCCTCGACCTGACGCCGGTGCTCGCCGTCCCCGAGCCGCTGCCCGGCTCCGCCCTGCACCACGTGCAGGACCAGGACCACGGCCTCGACCGCGCGCTGGACAACCAGTTCATCGCGATGGCGGCGGACGCCCTGGAGGACGCGCGCCCGGTCCGCATCGAGCTGCCGGTGCGCAACGTCAACCGCACCGTCGGCACGATGCTCGGCCACGAGGTCACCCGCCGGTACGGCGGCGCGGGCCTCCCGGACGGCACGATCGAGGTCGCGCTCACCGGGTCGGCCGGGCAGTCGTTCGGCGCGTTCGTCCCGCGCGGCATCACGCTGCGCCTCGAGGGCGACGCCAACGACTACGTCGGCAAGGGCCTGTCCGGCGGCCGGATCGTCGTGCGGCCCGACCGCAACGCGGTGCTGAGCGGCGAGCACAACGTCATCGCCGGCAACGTCATCGGCTACGGCGCCACGTCGGGCGAGATGTTCCTGCGCGGCGTCGTCGGCGAGCGGTTCGGCGTCCGGAACTCCGGCGCGACGCTGGTCGTCGAGGGCGTGGGCGACCACGGCTGCGAGTACATGACCGGCGGCACCGTCCTGGTGCTCGGCCGGACCGGCCGCAACTTCGCCGCCGGCATGTCGGGCGGCACGGCCTACGTGCTCGACCTCAAGCCCGAGCGCGTCAACGTCCAGGCCGTCGCGGCCGGCGAGCTGGGTCTGGACCCGCTCGACGACGAGGACGCGGCGCTGGTGACCGACCTGCTGCGGCGGCAGGCGGAGGAGACCGGGTCGCGCGTCGCGGCCGAGCTCCTCGCCGACCCCGCGGCGACCCGCGCCCGGTTCACCCGGGTGCGGCCGACCGAGTACTCCCGCGTCCGCGCGGCGCTGGCGAAGGCCGAGGCCGACGGCCTCGACCCGAGCGCGCCCGGCGTGTGGGAGGGCATCCTGGAGGTGGCTCGTGGCTGACCCCCGCGGCTTCATGAAGGTGCGGGAGCGCGAGCTGCCCGCCAACCGTCCGGTGCCACTGCGGCTCATGGACTGGCGCGAGGTGCACGAGCACCGCAGCGCCCAGGACGACCCGCAGTCGGCGACCCTGCTGCACCAGCAGTCGGGCCGCTGCATGGACTGCGGCGTCCCGTTCTGCCACAACGGCTGCCCGCTGGGGAACCTCATCCCCGAGTGGAACGACCTGGTGTGGCGCGGCCAGTGGGCCGACGCGATCGAGCGCCTGCACGCCACGAACAACTTCCCGGAGTTCACGGGCCGGATCTGCCCGGCCCCGTGCGAGTCGGCCTGCGTGCTGGGCATCAACCAGCCCGCGGTGACGATCAAGAACATCGAGGTCTCGATCATCGACGAGGCCTTCGACCGGGGCCTGGTGCACCCGCAGGTGCCGCAGCGCCTGTCCGGGCACACCGTCGCCGTGGTCGGCTCGGGCCCCGCCGGGCTCGCCGCCGCCCAGCAGCTGACGCGCGCCGGGCACACCGTCGCGGTGTACGAGCGGGACGACGCGATCGGCGGCCTGCTCCGGTACGGCGTGCCGGACTTCAAGCTGGAGAAGCGGCACATCGACCGCCGGCTCGAGCAGATGGCCGCCGAGGGCACCCGGTTCCGCCCGAACGTCGCGATCGGCCGGGACATCACCTGGGCGCAGCTGCGGTCCCGGTACGACGCCGTCGTGGTCGCCACCGGCTCGACCGTGCCGCGCGAGCTGCCGCTGCCCGGCCGCGACCTGGCCGGCATCCACCCCGCGATGGAGTACCTGTCCCGGTCGAACAAGCTCGTCGCGGGCCAGGACGTCCCGGACGCCATCGACGCGGCGGGCAAGCACGTCGTGGTCATCGGCGGCGGCGACACCGGCTCGGACTGCGTCGGCACCGCGCTGCGCCAGGGCGCCGCGTCCGTCACGACGCTCGCCATCGGCAAGCAGCCGCCGACCGAGCGCCCGGCGAACGCGCCGTGGCCGACCGACCCGGTGCTGTTCGAGGTGTCGTCCTCGCACGAGGAGGGCGGCCAGCGCGACTACCTCGCGTCGACCGTCGCGTTCCTGGGCGACGACGAGGGCCGCGTGACCCACCTGCGGCTCGCGACGACCGAGTACCTGCCCGACGGCCGCCGCGTCCCGACGGCCGGCACCGAGCGGGACATCCCGGCGGACCTGATCCTCATCGCGATGGGCTTCACCGGCCCGGAGACCGAGGAGCTCGTCGGCCAGGCCGGCGTCGACCTCACGGCCCGCGGCACCGTGGCGCGGTCGGACGACTTCGCCACCAAGGTCCCCGGCGTGTTCGTCGCCGGCGACGCGGGCCGCGGCCAGTCGCTCATCGTGTGGGCGATCGCCGAGGGCCGCGCCGCGGCCGCCGCGGTGGACACCTACCTGGGCGGCAGCACCGAGCTGCCCGCGCCGGTCACGGCGGGGACGGTGGCGCTCCGGGCCTGAGCCCGCGCCACGCCGGTCCGCCACGACGCCCGCCCGCCCCGCACCCAGGGCCGGCGGGCGTCGTGCGTGCGGGACGTCCGGCCCACCCGGTCGTCGGCCGTGGCGCCTAGCGTCACCGGGCATGGCCGACCCCAAGGGCTTCCTCACCCACCGCGCGCGCGAGACCCCGCCGAACCGCCCCGTGCCGGTGCGGCTCCTGGACTGGCGGGAGGTGCACGGCCACCGCGCCGGGCACGCCGAGGACGTGGCCCGCGTCCAGCGGCAGGCGTCCCGGTGCATGGACTGCGGCGTGCCGTTCTGCCACCACGCGTGCCCGCTCGGGGCGCTCGCGCCCGAGTGGAACGACCTGGCGTGGCGCGGCCAGTGGGCCGACGCCGCCGAGCGGCTGCACGCGACGCACTCGTTCCCGGAGATCACCGGCCGGGTCTGCCCGGCGCTGTGCGAGGCGTCCTGCGTCCTCGGCCTGCACGACGAGGCGGTGACGATCCGCGAGGTGGAGCTCGCGGTGGCGGAGGAGGCGTTCGACCGCGGGCTCGTCGCGCCGCAGGTGCCGCAGCGGCTCACCGGGCAGACCGTGGCCGTGATCGGGTCCGGCCCGGCGGGGCTCGCGGCCGCGCAGCAGCTGACCCGGGCCGGGCACACCGTCGTCGTCTACGAGCGCGCCGACGCGCCCGGCGGTCTGCTGCGGTACGGCATCCCCGAGTACAAGCTGGAGAAGCGCGTCCTGGACCGCCGGCTGGACCAGATGCGGGCGGAGGGCACCCGGTTCCGCTGCGGGGTCGACGTCGGCGTGGACGTCACGGGGGAGGAGCTGCGGGCGCGGTTCGACGCCGTGCTGGTGTGCGTCGGATCGACCGTGCCGCGCGACCTGCCCGTCCCGGGCCGGGAGCTCGCGGGCGTGCTGCCGGCGATGGACTACCTGGTGCCCGCGAACCGGGCCGCGGCGGCCGGAGGGGACCCGGTGCCGGGCCAGCCGCTCGCGACCGGGCTGGACGTCGTCGTGATCGGCGGCGGGGACACCGGGGCGGACTGCCTCGGGACGGCCCTGCGGCAGGGCGCGCGGTCGGTCACGCAGCTGGAGATCATGCCGGAGCCGCCGTCCGCCCGCCGGGACGCGGACCCGTGGCCGGTGTGGCCGCTGCTGCTGCGCGTCTCCTCGGCCCACGAGGAGGGCGGCGAGCGCGCGTACGCGGTCACCACCGAGGAGGTGCTGGGCGACGCCGACGGCCGGGTCCGGGCGCTGCGGGTGCGCGACGTCCGGGTGGTGGACGGCCGGCCGGAGCCGGTGCCGGGCACCGACCGCGAGCTGCCGGCGCAGCTCGTGCTGCTGGCCCTGGGGTTCACGGGACCGGAGCCCTCGCCCCTCCTGACGCAGCTCGGGCTGGTGATCGGCGGGCGACGAACGGTCGAACGTCACGCGAACTTCGGGACCGAGGTCCCGGGTGTCTACGTGGCGGGGGACGCAGGCCGGGGGCAGTCGCTCGTGGTCTGGGCCGTGGCGGAGGGTCGGGCCGCCGCGGCGGCCGTAGACTCTGACCTGTCTGGCAGCACCGCCCTGCCTGCTCCGGTCACCGCGAGCACCGTGGCGATGCGTCCGTAGACCATCAACCGCGCACGTCCGGCGGGCCCGGCCCACCAGGACGTTCGGTCCGAACCGTCTGTCACGAAAGGCCTAGGCTTTCCCCCATGCGTAGAGCGAAGATCGTCTGCACCATCGGCCCCGCCACGGAGTCCGCCGAGCAGATCCAGGCCCTTGTCGACGCCGGGATGGACGTGGCGCGGCTGAACCGCAGCCACGGCGACACCGAGGTGCACGAGCGCGTGTACAACAACGTGCGCGCCGCCGCGAAGGCCTCCGGCCGCTCCGTGGCCGTCCTGGTCGACCTCCAGGGCCCGAAGATCCGCCTCGGCCGGTTCGTCGAGGGCAAGCACTACCTCAACGAGGGTGACACCTTCACCATCACCACCGAGGACGTGCCGGGCACCAAGGAGCTCGTCTCCACCACCCACAAGGGCCTGGCCGGCGACGCCCGCGTGGGCGACCCGCTGCTGATCGACGACGGCCGCGTCCTCGTGCGCGTCACCGCCGTCGAGGGCCCGCGCGTCGTCACCCGCGTCGAGGTGGCCGGCCCGGTCTCCAACAACAAGGGCATCAACCTGCCCGGCGTGGCCGTGTCCGTGCCCGCGATGAGCGAGAAGGACGAGGAGGACCTGCGCTGGGCCCTCCGCGTCGGCGCCGACATCATCGCCCTGTCCTTCGTCCGCAACGCCGCCGACTACGACGACGTCCGCCGGATCATGGAGGAGGAGGGCCGGGTCGTCCCGGTCATCGCCAAGGTCGAGAAGCCGCAGGCCGTCGAGGCCCTGGCCGAGATCGTCGACGCGTTCGACGGCATCATGGTCGCCCGCGGCGACCTCGGCGTCGAGCTCCCGCTGGAGCAGGTGCCGCTGGTGCAGAAGCGCGCCGTCGAGCTCGCCCGCCGCAACGCCAAGCCGGTCATCGTCGCCACCCAGGTGCTCGAGTCGATGACCAACAACCCGCGCCCGACCCGCGCCGAGACCTCCGACTGCGCCAACGCGGTGCTCGACGGCGCCGACGCGGTCATGCTGTCCGGCGAGACCTCCGTGGGCGAGTACCCGATCGAGACCGTGCGCACCATGGCGCGGATCATCGAGGCGACCGAGGAGCTCGGCCGGGAGCGCATCGCCCCGCTCGGCTCGACCCCGCACACCCGCGGTGGCGCGATCACCCGCGCGGCGGCCGAGATCGGCGAGACCCTCGGTGTGAAGTACCTCGTGACCTTCACGCAGTCCGGCGACTCCGCGCGCCGCATGTCCCGCCTGCGCTCGTCCATCCCGCTGCTGGCGTTCACCCCGCAGACCTCGGTCCGCAACACCCTGTCGCTCAGCTGGGGCACGCAGACGTACGAGGTGCCGCAGGTCGAGCACACCGACGCGATGGTCCAGCAGGTCGAGTCCACCCTGCGCGCGCAGGGCCTCGCCGAGGTGGGCGACTACGTCGTCGTCGTGGCCGGCACGCCGGTCGGCGTCGTCGGGTCGACGAACTCGATCATCGTGCACAAGATCGGCGACGACGCCTCGGGCCGCGTGGCCTGAGCCGTCCCGCTCACGCGTGAGGGGCCCCGCAGCGCACGCGCGCCGCGGGGCCCCTCGCGCGTGCCGGGGTGGGACCGACGGCCCTGGTGTTCGGGTCCGGGACGGTGTTGCGTGGAGCGCATGACCTCCCACCGCGCCGTGCGCGCGCTCGCGATCGCGGCCACGGCGGCCGTCGGCTACTCCCTCGCCCGCGGGCGGGCGCTGCACTGGGGCGCGTCCCAGGTGGAGCGCTCGGTGGGGCTGCCCGGCGACGACCTGGTCCCGGACGCGGACCTGGTCGCGACCCGGGCGATCACCGTCCACGCCCCGGCCGAGCGGGTGTGGCCCTGGCTGGTGCAGCTGGGCCAGGGACGCGGCGGCTTCTACAGCTACGACGCGCTGGAGGGACTGGTCGGCCTCGGCATCACCAGCGCCGACCGGATCGAGCCGCGCTGGCAGGAGCTCGCGGTCGGCGACGAGGTGCGCCTCGCCCCCCAGGTCGGCCTGGCGGTCGCGGTGCTCGACGCGCCGCACGCCCTCGTGCTGCACGGGGCGGGACCGTCGCTCCCGGACGAGGACGTGCCGCCGTTCGACTTCGCGTGGGCGTTCGTGCTGCGGCCGGGTCCGATGCAGGGCAGCTGCCGCCTGGTCGTGCGCGAGCGGTACGGGTACCGGGAGCCGTGGGCGCGCTGGATGGTCGAGGGCGTCTCCTGGGTGAGCCTGCTCATGACCGAGCGGATGCTGCGCGGCGTGCGGGACCGCGCGGAGGCCGCCGGGGACTGAGGCCGGGCCGCCCCGCGCGCACGTGTCACCACCTCGGCATACGGTCGTGAGGACCGGCGACGAGGGCCGCCCGCGCGGCGGCCGGCGAGGGGAGTGCGTGTGGACGGCGTGGCGGTGCTGCAGGACGGGTTCGGCCGGATCGGCGACCTGGTGCACGGGGTGCTCGACGGGCTGGGGGAGGACGAGCTGACCGCCCGGCTCGGGCCGGAGGCGAACACGATCGCCTGGCTGGTGTGGCACCTGGCGCGGGTCGAGGACGCGCAGGTGGCCGACGTCGCCGGCACGGAGCAGGTGTGGACGGCCGACGGGTTCGCCGAGCAGTTCGGCCTGCCGTTCGACACGGACGCGACCGGCTACGGCCAGGGCCCGGACGAGGTGGCGCAGGTCCGCGTCGAGGGCGGGCTGCTGCGTGCCTACGCCGACGCGACCCGCGCCGCGACCGACGCCTACCTCGGCAGGCTGTCCGAGGAGGACCTGGGCCGCGTGGTCGACGAGCGCTGGGACCCGCCGGTCACGGTCGGCGTGCGGCTCGTGAGCGTCCTCGGCGACGTGCTGGAGCACGCGGGGCAGGCGGCGTTCATCAAGGGCGTGGTGCGCTCCGGCAGCTGACCGGGCCCCACCTCGGCGCGCGCGGCAGACTGTCCCGGTGCGCGTCGAGCCCGTCAGCCCCGAGGTCCTGGTCGAGCGGCTCGTGGAGCGGGTGGTCGACGGGCTGGCCGCGGCGCGCGCGGCGGACGGCCCGGGCCGGCGCTGGCGGGTGCTGCTCGACGGGGCGCCGCCGACGGCCCCGGACGCTCTGGCGGACGCGCTCGTCGAGCCGCTGCGCGCCCGCGGGCACGCAGCGGTGCGGGTGAGCGCGGGGGACTTCCTGCGCCCGGCGGGGGTGCGGTTCGAGCACGGCCGGCAGGACCCGGACGCCCTGCTCGACGACGCCCTGGACTCCGGCGCGCTGATCCGCGAGGTGCTGGACCCGCTCGGCCCGGGCGGGGACGGCACCTACCTGCCGGCGCTGTGGGACGCGGCTCGCGAACGGTCGGCCCGCGCGACGCGGGTGCCGACCGCGCCCGGCACGGTGCTGCTGCTGGACGGAGGGCTGCTGCTCGGACGGTGGCTGCCCGCGGACCTGACCGTGCACCTCGCGGTACGGCCCGACACCCTCGCGCGGCGCACGCCGCCCGCCGACGCGTGGCGGCTGCCCGCCGAGGAGCGGTACCGCGCCGAGGCGGACCCGGAGCGCGCCGCGGACGTCGTCGTCCGGGTGGACGACCCGCGGCGGCCGGGGTGGGTGCTCGAGCGCTGAGGCGGTCGGGCGCCGGCGCCGGGCGCGCCGCGGGTCGGCGTCGTCAGCCCGCCTCGACGGCCGGCCGGACCGCGTGGGCGACCGCCCACTCCAGCGCCCGGTCCGCGACGGCCTCCCAGCCCGGCTCGGCGCAAGTCCAGTGCGACCGGCCCGGGATCTCGACGTACTCGGTGACCGCGGGGGACTTGCCGTACTTCTTCGCGTTCCCCCGGTTCACCGACGGCGGCATGATGTGGTCCTCCCCGCCGGCGAGGAACAGCAGCGGCGCGCGGTCGGCGTCGTAGTCGACCCAGGTCTCCTGGTGGCCCGGCTTGAAGTTGGCGATCAGCCCGTACGCCCACAGCCAGGACCCCGGCGCCCCGATGGCGTACCGCTCCCAGGCGGCGTCGGAGTCCTCGCGGCTCAGCGTGTTGGCGAACGCGTAGTGGAACTGCTCGGGCGTGAACGACACGGCCTCGTGCCGGGTCGACGGGTGGGTGAACGTCGGCAGCAGCGCCCGCAGCTGGGACGGTGGCGTCACGTACACGTTCTCGGTGGGCGCCGAGTCGATGACGACCCCGGCGGTGCCGAGCCCGCGGGCGAGCAGCAGCTGGGTCAGGGTCCCGCCGAACGAGTGCCCGATGATGATGGGCGGCGCGTCGAGGCCCTCGATGATCCCGGCGAGGTGGTCGACGGTGTCGGGCACGGTCAGCGCGGCGATCACGGACGGGTCCGCGCGCAGGGCCTCGACCTCGACCTCGAAGCCCGGGTACGCGGGCGCGAGCACCCGGTAGCCCTTCGCCTCGTAGTACGGGACCCAGTGCTCCCACGAGCGCGGGGTCATCCAGAGGCCGTGCACCAGGACGATCGTGTCCGGGGCGCCGGCGGGCAGCGGTGCGGTCATGAGGTGCTCCCAGGGTGGTGGGGTGGTGGGACGGACGGTGAGCGCAGCCTCGGGAGGTCTGCGGGACGTGGGTCGCGGTCTCGCACGGTGGCACCAGGGGAGCAGGGCTCCCTGGCCGCATGATGGCGCGGCTCGGGTGCGGCGCGGAAGCCCCCGGGTCTGCCGAGACGGCACCTCTCGGCTGCGAGAAGGGCGCCGCGCACAGCCGAGAGGTGCCGTCTCGGCGGCAGTCGGGGCCGCGGAGGAGGATGCTGGTGGCTGGGCGAGCAGCCCGGACGCAAGGGAGGCGGACGATGAACGCGGCGACGGTGCGGCGGCAGGGCCAGGGCGGGGGCGACGCCCCGAGCACCCCGGAGTACGACGCGTTCGGGCCCTGGGTGGACCCGGTGCGCACGGCGGAGGAGGTCCCGCCGCTGTACCGGGACCACCCGGTGGACCTGGCGGGGAGCCGGCTGGTGCTCAAGGTGCCCCGCGACATCGCCCGCCGCGACGCCACCCCCGACATGGACCTCTACGACCACCTGCTGGTGCTCGGCCCCGACCGGTTCACCGCGCTGAGCCGGCGGACCGGCGGCGACCCCGCGTCGCGCGGCCGCGGCGCGGCCCGGACCGCGGGCGGCCGCGGGTACGACGTGGTCGAGGTGCCGTACGACCAGGTCGCCGCCGTCGGGACGAGCGTCGACCTGCTGGACGGGCGGCTGACGGTGCACGCGCTCGCCGGTCCGTCGGTCGCGGTGCGGTTCAGCGGCTCGTCGGCCGACGTGGTCGAGGGGTTCGTCGACACGCTGCGCACGCTCGCCTGGCCCGTGCCGACGTCCGGCGACCCGGCCCCGCGCGACCCCACGGCGGGGGCTCCGGGGCTCGGGCGGCTCGACCGCCGGGCACTCGGGGAGAAGGAGATCGGCCTGGTGTCGGCCTACCGCGAGGTCGCGGACCGCGAGCCGGGGCTGCGCGCGCTCGCGGCGCACCCGCGGCGGACCGTGGTGCCGCTGCGCGGCGGGGTGTCCCGGGCCGTGCACCTGCTGCACCCGATGACGGTGCAGGCGGCCGTCGTCGCGTCGGACGGCCGCGAGCTGCAGGTGTTCGGCCGGCGCACGTGGCTCGCGCGCGGCCGCACGCCGGTGCACTCCGAGTCCCGGGTGGTGCTGCCGCTCGAGCGGCTCACCGACGTGCGCGCCGTGCCGCACCCGGTCTACGCGGGCGTCGTGGTCGTGACCCTGCGGTCCGGCGACGCGGCCCTGGACCTGCCGGTCCCGGCCGGCTCGGACGCCGAGCGCGTCCTGGCGGGCCTGCTGCGCTGACGCCGTGCGCCCCGCGCGGTGCGGTGGCAGCGTGGTCGCATGAGCGAGGACATCCCCGACAGCTTCGACCCGCAGCAGCCCGACGTGCCGACGCTCGACGTCGACCCGGACCCGCTGCCCGACGACCACGACGGCGAGGCACCGACCCGCGACGAGCCCGAGCACTGAGGGCCCGCCGCGGGTCAGGAGTCACGCCGTGAGGGCACGCGCCTTCAGGCGGCCGAACTCCTCGGTGTCGATGACGCCCTGGTCCAGCAGGGCCTTGGCGTCCGCGATCTCGTCGGCCGGCGACCTGCCGGCCGTCTGGCGGATGTACGCGTCCGTCTCCCGGCGCGCGCTCGCGATCGCCGCCGCGTGCCGCTCGGCCATGCCCCGCCCGCGTGCGATGACGTAGACGAGCATGGACAGCCACGGCACCACGACCAGCGCGACGATCCAGAGCGCTTTCCACCAGCCGCTCAGGTCGCGGTCGCGGAACAGGTCGCCGCAGATCTGCCACAGCAGCACGAGGTAGGCGACGAACAGGAACCACCAGATCATCAGCCAGAACCAGTCCCAGAAGTCGTTCACGGTCCCACCTCTCGCTCGAGCCGCGGCCGACCGCGTCCGTGACCGGCCCGACGACCACGGTGCCGGGCCGCGACCTGCGGCGTCACACCCGTCAGGGGTGAGCCGGACCCCGACTACCCGCCTCGGGTGAGGCCCACCCGTCGTCGCCGCGACGACCGTGGTCGAGGGGGCGCCGCCGGGCGCCCACGCGGCGACGGGCGGGGACATGACGACGACCCAGGTGCCGGCGCGGGAGTGGCACGCCGCGACCGTGGCGGAGACGTGCGCGGCGTTCGGGGTCGACCCGGCGCGCGGGCTGACGGCGGCCCAGGCGGCCGACCGGCTGGCGGAGCACGGGCCGAACGCGCTGGCGGAGGAGAAGCCCGAGCCGAGGTGGCGGGCGTTCGCGCGGCAGTACGCCGACCTCATGCAGCTGGTCCTGGTCGGTGCCGCGGTGGTGAGCATGGTCGCCCTGCGCGACCTCGGCACCGGGTTGGTGATCCTCGCGCTGACGGTCGTGAACGCGCTCATGGGGCTGCACCAGGAGGGCAAGGCGGCCGAGAGCGTGGCGGCGTTGCGCACCATGCTGGTGATGACGGCCCGGGTGCTGCGGGACGGCCAGGTGCTGCAGGTGCCGGCCGAGCAGCTGGTGCCGGGCGACGTGGTCCGGTTCGAGGCGGGGGACAAGGTGCCCGCGGACGGCCGGCTCGTCGTCGCCGCGTCGCTCGAGATCGAGGAGGCCGGCCTGACCGGCGAGAGCACCCCGGTGCCGAAGTCGGTCGACCCGGTCACCGGCGACGCCGTCCCGCTGGGCGACCGCGTCGACATGGCCTACATGAACGCGCAGGTCACGCGCGGCCGCGGCGAGATGGTGGTGACGGCGACCGGCATGGCCACCGAGGTCGGCCGGATCTCCGGGATGCTCGGCGCGGTCGAGACCGACGAGACCCCGCTGACCCGCCAGCTGAACCGGCTGACGGTGATCATCACGCTGATGGCCGCGGTCGCCCTGGTCCTCGTGATCGTGCTCGGCCTCGCGCGCGGCGAGGACTTCGACACCCTGTTCCTGGTCGGGATCAGCCTGGCGGTCGCCGCCATCCCCACGGGCCTGCCCGCGGTCGTGACCATGCTGCTGTCGCTGGGCACCCGGGAGCTCGCGGGCGCCGGGGCGATCGTGAAGCGGCTGCGCTCGGTCGAGACCCTGGGGGCGACGTCGGCGATCTGCTCGGACAAGACCGGCACGCTCACGCTCAACCAGATGACGGCGCGGCGCCTGGTGCTCGCGGGCCGGCGGTACGGGGTCGACGGCGAGGGCTACGCGACCACCGGGCGGATCCTCGCCACCGGCGGCGGCCCCGAGGTCCGGCTGGAGCCGTTCCTGCTGCCGATGGCGCTCGCGAGCGACGCGACGGTCCGCGACGGCGACCTGGTCGGCGACCCGACGGAGGGCGCGCTGGTCGTGCTCGCCGCCAAGGGCGGGTTGGACGTCGAGGAGACCCGGCGGGCCTACCCGCGGGTCGCCGAGGTGCCGTTCGACGCGGCGTACAAGCTGATGGCGACGTTCCACGACGTCGAGGTGGACGGGGTGGCGGCGGTGCGCTGCTACGTCAAGGGCGCTCCGGACGTGCTGCTGGCGCGGGCGACGCACTACCGCGACGCCGACGGCAGCACCCGGCCGATCGGCGACCTGCGCGCGCGGGTCGAGGCGGAGAACGACGCGCTGGCCGGCGAGGGCATGCGGGTGCTCGCGCTGGCGCAGAAGGACGTCGGGCAGGCGGACCTCGCGGGCGAGCTGCTCGACCTGGTGGACGGGCTGGAGCTGCTCGCGCTGGTCGGGATCGTCGACCCGCCGCGCAAGGAGGCCCGGGACGCGATCGCGGCGTGCAAGGACGCCGGCATCCGGGTCCGGATGATCACCGGCGACCACGTCACCACCGCCGCCGCGATCGCCGGGCAGCTCGGCATCGAGGGCCGGGCGCTCACCGGGGCCGAGTTCGCCGCGATGCCGGACGAGCGGCTGGAGGCCGAGGTCGACAGCATCGGTGTCGTCGCGCGGGTCGCCCCGCAGGACAAGGTCCGGCTGGTCGACGTGCTCAAGCGCCGGGGCCAGGTGGTCGCGATGACCGGCGACGGCGTGAACGACGCGCCCGCGCTGACCCGTGCCGACATCGGCGTGGCGATGGGGATCACCGGCACCGAGGTCACCAAGGACGCCGCCGAGATGATCCTCACCGACGACAACTTCGCCACCATCGTCACCGCGGTGGAGCGCGGCCGCGGGCTGTACGACAACCTCATGCGGTACATCCGGTTCCAGATGGTGGTGCTGGTCGGCTTCATCCTCACGTTCGTCGGGGCCGGGGTGTTCACGGTGGCGGCGGGCGTGCCGCTGTCGCCGCTGCAGATCCTGTGGATCAACTTCGCGATCGACGTGGTGCTCGCGATCGGCCTCGGGTTCGACGCGCCCGCGTCCGACCTGATGCGCCGGCGGCCACGGGCCGCGGACGCCCCGGTGCTGGGGCGTGCGCTCGGTGCCCGGCTCGCCGTCGACGGGGTGCTCGTCGCGGTCGCCGTGCTGCTGGTGGTCGCGTGGGCCGAGCCGCGGTACGGGCTGCTCGTCGCGACCACGATGGGGCTGACCGCGATGTCGCTGGTGCACGTGGTGGTCGCGGCGGAGTGGCGGGACCGGTTCCGCAGCGTGCTGCGCGCCGAGACGGTGGCCAACGCGCGGTTCGTGACCCTGGTGCTCGTGGTCCTCGGGCTCACGGTGCTGGTGACCTCGATCCCGCTGCTGCAGCGGCTGTTCGGCACCACGAACCTCACGCCGCAGCAGTGGGGCGTGTGCCTGCTGGCGGTGCTGGGCTACCTGGTCGTGGCCGAGGTGCTGCGCTGGGGCGCGCGGCTGGCGGCGCACCGGGGCGGGGCGGAGGGCCCGGCGGGCGCCGCGACCCCGGCACCGGGGGGCGCCCGGGGCCGGTGACCGCCCCGGCGGAGGCGCTCGACCGCACCGGGCGCCGGCTCGCGGTGCTGCTCGCGCTCGCGATGTTCGTGCTGGTCGTCGACACCTCGCTGATGAACGTGTCGATCTCGGCGGTCGTGCGCGACCTGGGCACCACGGTGAGCGGGGTCCAGTCCGCGATCGCGCTCGAGGCGCTGGTGTCGGCGGCGTTCATCCTCGTCGGCAGCAAGGTCGGCGACCTGGTCGGGCGCAAGCGCGCGTACGTGCTCGGGCTGCTGGGCTACGCGGTCGGGGCGGCCGCCATGACCTTCGCGCAGAGCCTCACGGCGGTGATCGTGCTGTGGGCCGTCGTCGGCGGGCTGGGGGCGTCGCTGCTGCTGCCCGCGATGCAGTCGCTGGTGCACGGCAACTTCGCCGGCACGGCCCAGAAGAAGGTCTACGCCCTGGTCGGCGCCGCCGCCTCGATCGCCGCGGCCGTCGGGCCGCTGCTCGGCGGGTTCATCACCACGTACCTGTCCTGGCGGGTCGCCTTCGGGCTCGAGCTGGTGGTGATCGTCCTCGTGCTGTCCGGCATCCGGCTGGTCCGGGACGTCCCCTACACGGGGTCGCGGGAGATCGACGTCGTCGGGGCCCTGCTGTCCGCAGCCGGGATGGGGGGCCTCGTGCTCGGGGTGCTCGCCTGGCAGGAGGGCGCGGAGTCCGTCGGCCTGCTGCTCGCGGTCGGGGTGCTGGCGCTCGCGGGCCTCGCGGGGTGGCTGGTGCGGCGGTCCCGGGGCGGCCGGGCGGTGCTGATCGACCCGGGCCTGTTCCGCGCCCCGCGGTTCCGGATCGGCGTCTCCCAGCAGCTGCTGCAGCAGGTGGCGCTCGGCGGGGCGATGATCGCGCTGCCGATCTTCCTGCAGATGGTCCTCGAGTACGACGCCATGGCGGCGGGGCTCTCGCTCGCGCCGCTGTCGCTGAGCATGTTCGTCGTCGCGCTGACCATGAGCCGGCGGGCGGGGCGGTGGCCGGCGCACCGGGTGGTGCTGGGCGGGTTCCTGCTGCTGGTGGTGGGCGTCGCTGCGCTGCTGCCGGTCGTGCCCCGCGCCGGGTCGGGCTGGGCGCTCGCGGGGCCGCTGGTGGTCGCGGGCTGCGGGCTGGGGCTGCTCGTCTCGCAGCTCAACGACTACACGCTGTCGCCGGTGTCCGAGGAGCGGGTCAGCGAGGCCGCGGGGGTGAACTCGGCGGGCGGCTCGTTCGGGCTGTCCTTCGGGCTGGCGCTCGCGGGCGCGGTGCTCCTCGCCACGCTGTCCGCCGGGTTCACCGCCCAGGCGCGCGCCAGCGACGTGCTGGCGCCCGCCGACCAGGAGCGGGTGGCGGCGGCGCTCGACGAGGACGCCGAGCTCATGAGCACCTCCCAGCTGGAGGCGCTGCTCGCGGACGAGCCGCCCGCGGCCGCCGCCGAGGTGGTGCGGATCAACGAGGAGGTGCGCCCGCGCGCCCTCCAGGCGGCGCTGCTGGTGCCCCTGGTGGCCGGCGCGCTGGGGGCGGCCAACGCCCTGCGCATGCGCCGCGCCGCGGCTGCGCCGGCCCGCGCCGCGTGACCTCCCCGCCCGCGCACACAGCGCTCGCGCGCCCGCCCGCGGGTTCCTCGCCGAGAAGGCAGCTCTCGGCTGCGTCCGGGGGCGGGTCGACAGGCGAGAGCTGCCATCTCGGTGGGGGGAGCCGGGCGCGGGCGGACCCACCCGCGCCGGCGTCGGTGCGGGTGGGTCCGTCGAGGCCTGCCGTCAGCTCGCCAGGATGCGCGCCTTCTGGTCGGCGAACTCCTCCGCCGTCAGCACGCCCTCGTCCCGCAGCCTCGCCAGGTCGCGCAGCTGCGCGATCCGCGCGTCCGCGGCGTCCTGCGCGGGCGACCCCGCGGGCACCGCCGGGTAGGGCGGCTCCTGGCTGTACCCCGGCGGGCCGTACCCGGCCGGCACCGTGGCGCCGTACTGGGCCTGGGCCGCGCGGGCGTCCTGCTCCGCCCACCGGCCCTGCTGGCGCCGCTGCACCCGCCCCGACACCGCGCTCGCGGTCCCGGCGATCACGGCCGTCCTGGCCACCCCTCGCAGCAGTCCGGGCATGGTCCCCTCCTCGTCGTCGTGTCCTGGTCGTGCCCGTGGTCCGGTCGCCGGCCGCGCCGGCGCCGCCTCACGCGTCCGTCGCGTCGAGCGCCGCGAGCAGCGCCTGCACCGGCACCCGCCCGCTCGCGACGAGCTGCCCGCCCCCGCGGCGCAGCGCCGAGGCGAACGGCGCCGCCCACGCGTTCTCGTAGACGAGCACCCCGGCCGCCGCCCCGGGCGCGAGCGCCGCGGCCGCCTCGGCCAGGTCGTCGTCGCCGAGCAGACCCGACGACGCGCCCTCGAGCACGGTGACGTCGAAGTCGCCGGTGGCGTCCAGCTCGTGCAGGTCGATGCCCGTGACCGTGCCGTCGTCGGCCTTGGCGACGAACGCCAGGTCGAGGACCCGGACGACCCCGCGGTCGACCAGGTCCATCAGCAGCGGGAACGCCTCGCCGTCCAGGCGGTTCTCCGGGAACTCGACGACCAGGTAGTCCACCGGGCCCATGTCCTCGATCGCGGTCTCCACGACTGCCTCCTGCGCTCCGCGGCGCCCGGCACCCCGGGCGGGGCCGCCCCCGCGAACCCGGTGCCTACGCTCGTCGGTGCTGGTCGGACGGGCATCACCCGCCGCGGGTGGACGCCCGGAAACGGCCTTCGCACCGGCGACCGGGGGGTATACGTTGCGGCCATGGGCTCCCCGGGGAGGGGCGCCGGACGAGAACTGCGCGAGCCACCGGGCAGGGGAACCGGGAGACTCGCCGTCCGGACGCCGGAGCAGCGCACCCTGCGACCGTCCGCTGCGCGCACGGTGCGGCGCCCCGCCGTGGACAAGCTGCTCGACGGGGACGGCGACGCCCGGCTCACCGTCGTGTCGGCCGGTGCCGGCTGGGGCAAGACCACCGCGGTGGCGACCTGGGCGGCGGCGCGGCCGGGCCCGGTGGCGTGGCTGTCGCTGGAGCCGCGGGACACGGTGCCCCAGGCGCTCGCCAGCCGCGTGCTGGACGCCCTGCGCACGAGCGGTGCCGTCCCGGGCCGACCACCCGCTCGCCCGGCTGCGGGTGCCGCCGACGAGCACGCCGGCGTTCGTCGCGCGCTGGATGCGAGGACTCGAGCAGCTCCCGCAGGAGGCGACCCTGGTCGTCGACGACCTCGACGTGGTGCGGCACCACACCGTGGTGCAGACGGTCCGTGACCTGCTCGCCGCGGACGTCCCGCTCCGGCTGCTGGTCCTGAGCCGCTCGGAGCCGCCGGTGACCCGCCGGGGGGCGACCCTCATCGCGGCGGAGGACCTGGCGTTCACCGCCGCGGACGTCCGCGGCCTCGGCGAGGTCGAGGGCGTCGACGTGACGCCGGAGCAGGCCCGGCTGGTCCTCGAACGCACCCAGGGCTGGCCGACGGGCGTGCGGATCGCGCTGGGCCGGCTCGCGCGGCTGCAGGGGGATCGGCGAGCCGCCCACCGAGGAGGACGTGGAGGACGCGCTGGCCGACGACCGCGCGGTCGCCGACTACCTCGTCGACGAGGTGGTGGACCGCCAGCCGGACGCGGTGCGCGCGTTCCTGCTGCGGTCCAGCGTGGTCCCGACGTTCAGTCCCGAGCTCGCCCGCGCGCTGAGCCCCGGCGCGCCGCCCGGGCGGCTGCACGACGCGCTCGCGGCGGCGCACGACTTCGTCGGTCCGGTCGCGCCCGCCGGGGCCGCGCTGCGGTACCACCCGCTGCTCCGCGAGATCCTGCACACGACGCTCCGGGTCCGGGACCCCGAGGGGCACGAGGCCGCGCACGCGTGCGCGGCCCGGTGGCTGCTGCGGCACGGCGACCCGGTCGCGGCGCTCGACCACGCGACCGAGGCCGAGGACGGCGAGCTGGTCGGCCGGGTGGTCGCCGAGGCGGCCGCGCCGCTGCTCGTCACGCCGAACCGCGAGGCCGTGCGGCAGGCGCTGCTCCGGCTGCCGTACGACGAGGCGCCGCCGGCGGCGTGGTCCGAGCTGTGCGCCGGTGCCCTCGCGCTGGTCGACCGGGCGTACCCGGCGTGCCGGGCGCACGTGGCCCGGCTGCGGACCCTGGCGTCCCACGACGCCGCGCACGCGGGTCGACCACCGGTGGCCGCCCGGGTCCTGGCCGACCTGCTCGACGCCGCCTCCGCCCGCGGGACCGGCGACGTCGCCGGGCAGGGGAGCGGGGCCGTCGCCGCGCTGGAGACGCTGGCGCAGGCGCCGTGGCCCTTCCCCGCGTACCTGCCGTACCTGCGCTCGGCCCACGACCTGCGCGGCGGGTCGCTGCTCTGGCAGGGCGACGCGGTCGGCGCGCACCGCGAGCTGGCCGCGTCGGTCGCGGAGGACCCGGACGCCGTCGACCTGACCTCGCTGAGCGCGCGCGCCGGCCTCGCGATGGCGCTCGGCGTGCTCGGCCGGCTGGACGCCGCCGAGCGGGCGGCGCGCGAGGCGGTCGACGTCGCGGTGGCGTCCGGCTGGACCGGGTACGCCCACGTCCGGCCCGCGTACGCCGCGCTCGCGTGGGTCGCGCTGCTCCGCGCCCGCTGGGCGGACGCCGACCGGGCCGTCGCGTACGGGCTCGCCGCGACCGACGCGGGCGACGACCCCTGGTGCGTCGCGACGCTGCACGCGGTGCAGGCGCTCGCGGCCCTCGCGCGCGGCCGGGTGCGGGCCGCCGCGCAGGCGCTCGCGGCCGAACGGCCGCCGGGCCCGGTGCCGGCGCTCGTCGCCGGGCTGCGGCTGCGGGCCGCCGCGGAGCTCGCGGCCCTCACCGGCTCCGACGCCGCCGTCGCCCCGGCGGACCCCCGCATCGCCTCCCCGCTCGACGCGCTCGTGGCCGCGCGCCGCGCCCGCGCCCGAGGCGACGCCCCGGCCGCCCTGCGGCACGCGCGCGTCGCGGCCGGGTGGGCGGCGGACACGGGGCAGGTGCTCACCCAGACCGAGGCGTGCCTGCTGCTCGCGGACCTCGCCGAGGAGCGCGGCGCCCCGCGCCTCGCGGACGACCTGGTGCGGCGGGCGCTCGCGGTCGCCGGCGCGGAGCGGGTGGTGCGCCCGTTCGTCGTGCCGGGCGCGGCGGGCCGCGCCGCCCTCACGCGGGTGCTCCCCGAGCGGTCCGACGTCCTGGCCGAGGCCCTGGTGGAGCACCTCGGTGCCCCCGCGCCCGCCGCCCCGGAGCCGGAGCCGCTGCCGGTCCCGCTCACCGACCGCGAGCTGAGCGTCCTCGCCGCGCTGCCCAGCATGGCGAGCAACACCGAGATCGCCGAGGAGCTGTTCGTCTCGGTGAACACGGTCAAGGCGCACCTGAAGTCGCTCTACCGGAAGCTCGACGTGCAGACGCGGCGGGCCGCGGTGGCGCGCGGGCGGTCGCTGGGCCTGCTGAGCTGACGGGACCCGCTCCGCCGGTTCCTCAGTGGTGCAGCGCGTACTTCAGCGCGACCATCGCGACG
This sequence comes from Cellulomonas sp. Y8, assembly GCF_008033115.1. Taxonomy (NCBI): domain Bacteria; kingdom Bacillati; phylum Actinomycetota; class Actinomycetes; order Micrococcales; family Cellulomonadaceae; genus Cellulomonas; species Cellulomonas sp. Y8. Next base: position 188,712 of record NZ_CP041203.1, on the reverse strand, counting down.
CCCAGCAGCCCGATGCCCACGGAGTTGGCCACCCGCGCGAACCCCCGGACGCCGCCCGCGGTGGCCATCCGCCAGCCGACGCCGACGAGCAGTGCCGTGTTCGTGAGCAGCGCGACCCGCACCCCGGTGCCGGTCGGCACGTGGAGCAGGGCCTCCGCCAGCAGCACCGCGACCGGCACCAGGCACGCCGCGACCAGCGGGAGGCCGTCGGTGACGACCTCCCGCCGCTCCTCGCCGTGCAGGCTGCGCCCCAGCAGGGTCCGGGTCGCGGTCCAGTGCGCGTAGCTCTCCGCCGCCCAGTACACGAGGAGCGTGCCCAGCAGGGCGAGCGCCAGCCTCGCCAGCCCGATCGAGTCCGGGGCGGCCGCCAGCACCGACCCGGTCACGACCAGGCCGTACAGGTGCCCCGCCCGGCGCCGGACCAGCCGGGGCCGGGTCAGCGCCTCGGTGCCGGCCACGGCGGGCCGCTCAGCCGAACGTCTCGAGCAGCAGGCTCTTCTCGGCCTCGGTCAGGTTCGTCGCGACGAGCCGGGAGCCCAGGCCGTGGAACCGCTCGCCGAGCCGGTCGAGGTCGCCGTCCTGCGTGACCGCCAGCAGCACCGAGGTGCCCTCGGTGGTCTCGTCGCGGAGCTTGATCAGGTCCTTCTCGTCGATCCCGACGCCCTCGACCGACTTGGCCAGGGCGCCGATGCCCGCGCCGGCGGCTGCGCCGAGCAGCGGCACGAAGAACAGCCCGCCGACGAGCAGGCCCCACAGGGCGCCCCAGCCCGCCGCGTGCTTCCCGCCCTCGTGGTGGTGGTGCAGCTCGGGGCGCTTCTCGCCCTCGGGCCAGGACACGACCGCCGAGTCGACGACCGTGACGATCCCCTCGCCCTGGGCGTCGCGCAGGGCGCCCCGCGCGCTCTCGGCGCCCTCGGGGGTGTCGAACTTCCAGGCCGTGAACGTCGTCATCGCTCGTCCTCCTCGTGCGGCGGCGTGCGGCGCGCCGGTCCGGGTCCGGGCACGGCGTGCCCGCACTGCACTGTCCCCCGGGCCGCGCGGCGACCGGCTCACCCGGGCGGGGTGAGAGTCCCCGGCGTCGTCGGCGTCGGGGCGTGCCCGCCGAGCCGGAGGAACGCCCCCAGCTCGGCGAGCTGCGCCGGCGCGGCGGGCAGGTAGTCGGTGAGCCGCGGGGACCGCACGACCACGGCGGCCCACTTCCCCCGGGACAGCGCGACGTTGAGCCGGTTGCGGGACAGCAGGAACTCCATGCCGCGCGGCACGTCCTCGGGTGTCGACGCCGCGAGCGACACCAGCACGACCGGCGCCTCCTGCCCCTGGAACCGGTCGACCGTCCCCACCCGCACGCCGTCGAGCCCCGACGCCGCCAGGGCCCGGGTCAGCGTCCACACCTGGGCGTTGTACGCGGCGACGACCAGGACGTCCTCCGGGACCAGCGGGCGGGTGGCCCCGTCCTCGGTCCAGGCGCGCCCGATCATCCCGCGGACCTCCGAGACGACCCGCTCGGCCTCCTCGACGCTCGACACGGCGTTGCCGTCGTGGTCGACCAGCACGGTGCGCACCCCCGCGGGCACGCCGTCGAGGTGCCGGGCCGCGGCGGACGGCACAGCGTGCAGCCGCCCGTCGTAGGCGAGCTCCGACACCGGCGCGCACAGCTCCGGGTGCATCCGCCAGGTGGCGTCGAGGAAGTAGCCGAGCTCCGGCGGCAGCGTGTCGTGCCCGTCCGTGAGCCAGCCCAGCGCCGAGGTGTCGACGGGCTCGGGGTGGTGGCCCTGCGACACCTGCGGCAGCTGCTGCGGGTCGCCGAGCAGCAGCAGGTTCCGCGCGCCCGCGGAGGCCGCGAACGTGTTCGCGAGCGAGAACTGGCCCGCCTCGTCGACCACGAGGAGGTCGAACCCGCCCTCGGGCAGCCGGTCGGGGTGCGTGACGTCCCACAGGGTGCCGCCGAGGACGAATCCGCCGCGCTGCGCGGCGAGGAACCGCCCGAACGCGGTCGAGCCCGTCAGGGCCGTCCACGCCGGGGCCGCCGTGGCGCCCGGGCGGGGCTTCTTGCCGACCGCCGCCGGGTCCACCCCCGCCTCGACGACCTTCGCCAGCAGGTTCTCCACCACGGCGTGCGACTGCGCGACGACGCCGACCCGCCAGCCGTCGGCGACCAGCGCGGCGACCACGTGCGACCCGGTGTACGTCTTCCCGGTCCCGGGCGGGCCCTGCACGGCGAGGTAGGAGCCGTCGAGGTCCCGCAGCGCGGCGGTGATCGCGCCCACGGTGCCGTCCGGCTCGTCCGCGGGCACGGGCAGCGGCCGGCCCGAGCGGGTGCGCGGCGGGAGCCGGCGCGCGAGGTCCAGGGCGGCCTGGTGGGGGACGGCGGGCAGCCCCGCGGCGACACGCTCCGCCAGGCCGCGCAGGGCCGCCGTGATCGTCCCCGTCGGCGGGGGCGGCGTCGGGCCGAGGCCCATCGGCGGGCGGTCGTGCGGCGCCCACGCCGCGTGGAGGCGCTCGGACACCAGCAGCTCGTCGCGCGCGGCGGCCCCGTCGCCGGCCGAGGTCACGTCGAGGACGGTGAACCCCGGCGCGTACCCGCGGGTCGCGTGCCGGGGGACCTGGGCGTGCTCGGGCGCGGGCGCGTCGAACAGGCCGAAGCACGTCGCGCCCGCGCGCAGCTCGCTGCCGGGCTCCAGCCGCCCCGTCAGCCGCAGGACGCGCTGCTGCGTGCGGGCGCGCGGCGGGGTGTGCCAGTCGGTGACGACCTCGACCCGCTCGGCCACGAACGTCGAGCGCGGGTCGGTCCAGTCGGCGGGGTCCGCGGACAGCCGGTCGAAGTGCGCCCACCAGAACGGCTTCTGCTCGCGCCAGTGGTAGCCGAGGGCGGCGCCGAGCAGGGCGACGGCCTGCTGGTCCGGGGTGCGGCGGTGCGGGTCGGCCGTCCCGGCGCGCTCGGCGGGGTCGTCGGCGAAGGCCGCGAGGGCCGCGACGAGGGCGTCGTGCTCGGGGGCGTCGTCGGCCGACCCGTCGTCGGCCGACCCGTCGCCGGGTGCCGCGACCGCCGGGACGTGCGGCCGCGGGTGCACCCCGGCGTCGGCACCGCGCTCGAGCAGCCAGTCCCGCAGCAGGCGCGTCGACCCGCAGTCGTCCGCGTTGTAGTCGGCGATGGCCGCCAGCGCCGCGCGCCACCCGGCGTCGTCGCCCGCGTCCCGCAGCGCGCAGGCCCGGGCGTACTGGTCGATCGAGTCACCCGCGGTGGTGACCTCGCCCGTGCGCGCCGCGGGCATGTACAGCGGCTCGAGCTTCTTCAGCGACGACGAGCGCTGCCCGGTGCGCAGCGACCCGCGCACCGTCGCGTACAGGTCGACGAGCACCCCCGCGCGCAGCAGGTCGTCGACGTCCGCCTCGCCGACGCCGTGCCGCGCGGCCAGCCGGAGCAGGGCGGTCTTCTCGTACGGGGCGTAGTGGTAGACGTGCATCCCGGGGTGCGCGGCCCGGCGCTCGCGGACGTAGGCGAGGAAGTCGACGAGCGCCTGCTTCTCCTGCGCCCGGTCGTGCGCCCAGAACGCCCGGAACGGCGCGTCTGCGCCGGGGGAGGCGGGTACCTCGACGAGCCCGAAGAGGTACTCCAGGCCCCAGGTCGCGGGCTGGCCGTCGGGACCGACCTCCCCGGCGGAGTACAGCGGGTCGCCCTCGAAGTCGAAGAACACGTCGCCCGGGTCGGGGGCCGGCAGCGCCGCGATCGGTGCCGTGTCGAACACGTCGGCCAGGACCGACCCGTCCCCGTGGTCCTGCCGCGACTGCAGCGCCGCCTGCGCGCGCAGCGTCGCGAGGGTGCCGGTGCCGACCCCGTCGACGGGCTCGGTCCGTGCGGCCAGGTCCTCGATGCTCCGCACGCCGGCGTCCCGGAGGTGCGCCGCCTGGGAGGTGCGCACGCCCGCCACGAGCAGCACGTCACGGCGCGCCTCCAGCTCCGGGGCGCACACGGCGCACCGCCCGCACGCCCGGTACCGCGGGTCGCCCCACGCGGCGGGCGCGTCGCCCGCGCGGTGCTCGCCGAGCAGCCGCTGCAGCCGCTCCCGGCGGTCCCGGTACACCGGCACCAGGTCGCGGAGCCGGTGCCGGGTGGCGCGGCCGTCGCCGAGCACGAGCTCCGCGTGCTCGGTCAGCGGGATCCCGGCCGCCTGGAGCTGGTCCGCGTACGCGGCGACCTGGAGCAGCGCGGTGGGTCGCTCGTGCCGGGCGAGCTTGGCGTCCACGACCGTGTACCGCGGCGAGGGGTGGCCGGGGTCGCGCACCAGGAAGTCGGCGTACCCCGTGAACGTCCCGTCGAACAGCGCGGCCTGGCCGAGCACGTCCACGCCCCGGCGCAGCAGGGCGAGCGTGCGGTCGTGGGCGGCGGCGAGGCCGGCGACCGTGCGGTCCTCGGGCCGGGGGAGCACCAGCACCCCGCGCCCGGTGCCCGCGTCGTAGGGGCCGAGCGCCGCCAGGTGCGCGTCGAGCAGGCGCCGCTCGTGCGCGGCGCCCAGCCGGCCGGCGCGGGCCGCGGTGGGGTCGACGGCGCGGTCGACCGCGGGGGCGCGGCCGAGCGCGGCGTCGAGGGCGCGGACCACGGCGTAGGGGCACGCGGCCGCGGCGGCGAGGTCGCTCGCGCTCAGGGCGAGCGCGCCGTCGTCGAGGATCTGCACGCCAGGAGGCTACGGGGCGCCGGGGACACGGCGCCGCCGCGCCCCGGCTCGTCAGGCGGGGCGCGGCCCGCCTGCCCGGCGCTCCTCCAGCCGGCGTCGCAGGAACAGCAGCGGCAGCAACCAGGTCGCCAGCGCCGTGACGAGCCAGACGATCACGACCGCGGCGATCCAGGTCGCCGCCCCGCCGTCGATCGTCAGCCCGCCGGTGAAGGTCGAGGCGACCAGCAGGGCGACGAAGGTCGACACCAGACCGATCCCGCCCAGGAACGCGCCGGCGTAGCGGGCCGCCATCTTCGCGATGAACGGCGACAGCACCGCCTGGGCGACCGTGAACACGATGACCGCGGCGAGGAACCCGCTGGTCGTCAGGTGGAAGCCGTCGAGGAGGAGCGAGGCCACCCACAGCCCGAGGGCCGCCGAGCCGAGGAAGATCAGCAGCCGGATCAGGAAGATGATCATGGCGGGCTCCAGCGTCCGGGCGGGCCGCGCGGGTGCTGCGGCGGCCCCTCCACCGTGGCCGCGGCCCCCGGCGGTGGCATCACCTCCGCGGGGTGACCGGTCCGGCGTCGACCGCCAGGGTGACGACGGCGATGTCGTCGCGCGGGTCGCCGGCCTGGAACGCCAGCACGTCCGCCAGCACCGCCCCGGTGGTGTCGGCGGCCGTCGCGCGGTGGGCGTCGACGGCGTCGGCGAGGCGTTCGGCCCCGTACAGCCGCGGTCCTCGACGCCCCTCGGTGACGCCGTCCGTGAACAGCACCAGCGCGTCGCCCGGGCCCAGCTCCACCTCGGTGTCGACGAAGGCGGGGGCGGGCATGATGCCGAGCACGTGCCCGTACGCCCCGACGGGTCGCGACGCCTCGCCGGCCCGGCGGAGGAGCGGCAGCGGGTGCCCGCCGCTCGCGACCGTGGCGCGCCAGCGCGCGCCCTCCCGGCGCAGCCGCACGAGCACCGCGGTGCAGAACCGGTCGGTGTCGGCGCGGCGCAGCGCCGAGTCGAGGGTGTGCAGGACGTCGTGAGGCGCCGGGTGGTCGACCGCCGCGGCGCGCACCGTGTGCCGGGCCAGCGCCGTGACGACCGCGGCGTCGGTGCCCTTGCCCTGCACGTCCCCGAGCACCACCACCCAGTCGTCGGCGGCGACCTGGAAGACGTCGTAGAAGTCGCCGCCGACGTGGCGGCCGTCGCCCGCCGGCCGGTACGCCGCCGCGACGTCCAGCCCGGGGATGTGCGGCGGCGTCGGGGGGATGAGCGTCTGCTGCAGGGTCTGCGCGAGCCGGACGGCGCGCGCCTCGGAGGCCTCGGCGCGCCGCTTGGCCGCGAGCACCTCGTGCTCGTACCGGCGCCGCTCGGTCACGTCGAACACCGCGGACCGGATGCCGACCGGCCGCCCCGCCTCGTCGCGGTCGAGCACCGAGGTGACGAGGACCGGCATCCGCCGCCCGTCCGCGCAGACGATCTCCAGGGCGATCTCGCGCGCGGAGCCCTGCATGCGCAGCGACGGCGCGACGTGCGTCTCGTGGAAGATCCGGTCGCCGACGGGGAGCAGGTCGACGAACCGGCGTCCGCCCAGGTCGGCGCGGGTGTACCCGGTCCAGGCGAGGAAGGTCTCGTTGACCCGGACGAGCTCCCCGTCGGGCGTGGTGGACAGGTGGCCGCACGGGGCGTGCTCGTAGAGCAGCCGGTCCTCGGTCGCGTCCGCCACGGGTCCCTCCTCTCAGCCGCGGAGGAACGCGGTGATCGCGGCCGTCGTCGCCTCGGGCGCGCTGAGCTGCGGGCAGTGGCCGCTGGCGTCGAGCAGCACGAGCTCCGCGCCGGGGATCGCGTCCCGCACGTACTCGCCCACCACGACCGGCGCGATGACGTCCTCGCTGCACTGGAGCACGAGGGTCGGCACCGTGACCTTGGCGAGGTCGGCCCGGTTGTCGGACAGGAACGTCACGCGCGCGAACTGCCGGGCGATGTCGGGGTCGGCCCGGCAGAAGCTCTCCGTCAGCTCGGCCGCGAGCCCGGGACGGTCCGGGTTGCCCATGATGGCCGGCGCCATCGCCCGCGACCAGCCGAGGTAGTTGCTGTCGAGCGACTCGAGCAGCTCGGCGATGTCGGCCGCGGAGAAGCCGCCGGTGTAGCCGTCGTCGTCGAGGTAGCGCGGCGACGGCCCGATCAGGACCAGCCGCGCGAACCGGTCGGGCTCGGCGACCGCCGCCAGCACGCCGATCATCGCCGACACCGAGTGGCCGACGAGCACGACTTCGGTGAGGTCGAACTCGTGGACGATCGCGAGGACGTCGTCCGCGTAGCCGTCCAGCGAGGAGTACCGGTCGCGGTCGTACGCCCCCGGGTCGGAGCCGCCCGCGCCGACGTGGTCGAAGGTGATGACGCGGTACGCGTCCTCGAAGCGCGGGGCCACGAGCCGCCACATGTGCTGGTCGCAGCCGAACCCGTGCGCGAACAGGAGCGGCTGCGCGCCGGGCACGCCCGAGACCCGGATGTGGTGCCGTTGCATGACGCTCACGGGGCGAGCGTACCGAGCCGCGGCGTCACACCTGCAGCCGGGCCGGGCCGCGCCCCCGAGGGAGTCGTCGGCGACGCTCACGGCCCGGAGCACGACGAAGGCCCCAGGTCGGTGACCTGGGGCCTTCGTGCTGGTGGGCGATACTGGGATCGAACCAGTGACCTCTTCCGTGTCAGGGAAGCGCGCTACCGCTGCGCCAATCGCCCGGGTGTTGCTACTACGAGGTGGAGATGGGATTCGAACCCACGTATACGGCTTTGCAGGCCGCTGCCTCGCCTCTCGGCCACTCCACCCTGAGACCTCAGTCCTCAGCGACCGAAAGGTCGGCCGGGAGTGTCTGCCTCCGAGCGGACGACGGGATTCGAACCCGCGACCCTCACCTTGGCAAGGTGATGCTCTACCACTGAGCCACGTCCGCGCGCCTGTCCTGCCGGTTCTCACCGGCGTTCCTGGTGCGTCGAGAACATTAGCCGACTTCCGAGGCGGGAGTCCAATTGGCTGACCAGGGGCCCGAAGTCCCGCGTGATGACGCGGATCGGGCCTCTCAGCAGGGCTGTCGTGGGCCCCGGGCGGCCGGGACCGGGTCGTGCGACCTGCGCCACACGCCCTCCCGCGGACCGGGGGCGCGGCTGGCTAGCGTGGCCTCCGTGCCGACTCCTCCCGCCGCCCCGGCGGCGCCGCCGACACCCGCCCCCGGCGTCGCCTGGTTCGGCGGGCGGCTGCTCCGCGACCCGGTCGAGCACGTGACCGACGTGGCCCGGGAGCCCGCGCGGCTGCGCGCGCCGGGGCACTGGGTGCTCGTGGGGGACTTCGAGGGGCCGGTGGCCGCCTGGCGGTTCCGGGCCGCCGAGGACGACGCGGCCATCGGGCCGGTGCGCGGTGCCCGGGCGTGGCGCGGTCCCGACCCCGCCGCGTGGTCGACCTCGCTCGACGAGGGCGCCTACGTCGCCGCCGTGGCAGCGGTCCGCGACGCCGTGCGCGAGGGCGACGTGTACCAGGCCAACCTCTGCCGGGTGCTGGCGGCCCCGCTGACGGCCGACGGGGGTCGCGAGCCCGACGCCCGCGCCCTCGGCGCACGCCTCGCCGTCGGCAACCCCGCGCCCTACGCCGGCGGCGTCCACGTGCCGGCCGGGGGAGCGGTGCCGCCGGTCTGGGTGGTCACGGCGTCGCCGGAGCTCTACCTCCGGGTCGAGGACGGCTGGGTCACCTCCGCGCCGATCAAGGGCACCGCGCCCACCGCCGCCGGGCTCACCGCCAAGGACCGGGCCGAGAACGTGATGATCACCGACCTGGTGCGCAACGACCTGCAGCGGGTCTGCGAGCCGGGGACGGTCGAGGTGACGACGCTGCTCGGCGTCGAGGAGCACCCCGGGCTGGTGCACCTGGTGTCGACGGTGCGCGGGCGGCTGCGCACCGACGTGCGCGACGGCGCCGACCTGTGGGCGCTGCTGCTGGGCGCGACGTTCCCGCCGGGGTCGGTGTCGGGGGCGCCGAAGTCGTCGGCGCTCGACCTGATCCGGCGGCTGGAGCCGGTGCCGCGGGGGCCGTACTGCGGCGCGGTGGGCTGGGTCGAGGTCGCGGAGGACGGCGGCGTGCGCGCCGAGCTCGCCGTCGGGATCCGGACGTTCGTGTGGCGGGACGGCGTGCTGCGGTTCGGCACGGGCGCGGGGATCACGTGGGGGAGCGACCCCGACGCGGAGTGGGCGGAGACGGAGCTGAAGGCCCGGCGGCTCGTCGGGCTTGCCTCGGGCGACGCGGGCCCGGTGGCAGGATGACCGCCGTGGCGAGCGTCCTGTGGGCCGGCGGCCGGCTGCGCGACCCGCGCGAGCCCGTCGTCGCGGGCACCGACCCCGGGTACGCGACCGGCCTCGGCCTGTTCGAGACGTGCGCGGTCGTCCGGGGCCGCGCGTTCGCGCTCACCCGGCACCTGGCGCGCCTCACCGCGTCGGGCGCCGCGCTGGGTCTGCCGGTGGTCCCCGACAGCGACGTCCGCGAGGCCGTCGCGGCGGTGCTCGCGGCCAGCGGCCCGGAGGTGGGTCGGCTCCGCATCACGGTGAGCCCGGGCGCGCCCGGCCCGGACGGCGAGGCCCCTGCGCCGCCCACCCTCGTCGTCACCGCCGCCCCCGCGCCGGCCCGCGGCCCCGCGCACGTCGTCCGGTCCGCCTGGGTGCGCAACGAGCGCTCCCCGCTGGCCGGGCACAAGTCGACCTCCTACGCCGCGGACGTCCTGGCGCTGGCGGTGGCGACCCGCGCCGGCGGGAACGAGGCGCTGCTGGCGAACACGCGCGGCGTTCTGTGCGAGGGCGCCACGTCGAACGCGCTCGTCGAGCGCGGCGGCGAGCTCCTGACCCCCGCCCTGTCGTCGGGCTGCCTGCCGGGCGTGACCCGCGCGCTGGCGCTGGCGTGGGCGGCCGAGACGGGCCTGCCGGTCCGGGAGGCGGGCGAGGACGAGCTGCCGTGGTCGGTCGTCGAGGACGCGCGGGGCGGGGCGGCGGGCCTCGCGCTGGCGGGGTCGCTGCGGGGCGTCGTCGGCGTCGAGGCGGTCGAGGGCGCGCCGACGCCGGTCGGCCCGGTCACCGCCGAGCTGGCGCGGCTGTTCCGGGCGCGCGCCGACGACGACCTGGACCCGTAGGCCCTGGTCGCCGGGGGCGACGGGTCAGGCGGTGAGCAGCGCCGCGATGAGGGCGGCGATCTCGCCCTCCATGCGGTCGCTCTCGGTGCCGAGCGCGACCAGCTGCTCGGTCGCGGTGAGGAACCGCTCGAGGGGCTCGGACGGGGACGCGAGCAGCGCGCTGCCCTCGATGCCCGTGAGCGAGATCAGGGTGAACATCGGGTCCTCGTCGCGCCACACCTGGACGTCGCCGCAGCCGGCGGGGTCCTCGGCGTCGGCGAGCATGCCCTGGAGCAGCAGCTCGCGGCCGAGCAGCCACACCGAGGTGGACTGCGGCGAGGTGAACACGGCGCGGACCGTGTAGGGGTCGCTCACGCGGTAGGACAGCTCAGCGGTGACAGGCAGGACGCTGGCATCGGAGCTGATGAGCTGCATGGCGACGGTCTCGACGACGTCGTACGAGCGCTGGGCCACCGCATCCTCCTTCACACACGTCTCGCGAGAAGACCATCATGACGCACGGGTCGCCAGGAGCGGAGGTCCCGGGCCGAACTTCACCCACCCGGACGCCTCACCCGCCGCCCCGCCCGGACGACGTCGCGGGCCCCCGCGGCGCCGGCCCGCGCTCCACGAGCGGGGCGCCGCGCCGATTTCGGTTCCGCGCCCCCGGTCGGGTAATGTTCTCGTCTGCCGGGCGATTGGCGCAGTGGTAGCGCGCTTCGTTCACACCGAAGAGGTCACTGGTTCGAACCCAGTATCGCCCACCGGCTCGAAGGCCCCGGTCCCGTCGCGGACCGGGGCCTTCGTCGTGCCCGACCTCGTGGCGGGCCCTCGACCGGGTGACCGGTCGGTAGCATCGACCCGGACCCCGCGCGCGAGGCGCGGGCCCGACCGGAGGAGACCCCGCAGTGTCCGAGCTCATCACCCTCACCGTCGACGGCACCAGCACCACGGCCGAGGCGGGGACCACGGGCACGGACCTGTTCGCCGCTCGCCGCGACGTGGTCGTCGTGCGGGTCGACGGGGACCTCTGGGACCTGTCCCGCCCGCTGCCCGACGGCGCGGTCGTCGAGGCCGTCACCGTCGACTCGCCGGACGGCCTCGCCGTGCTGCGCCACTCCGCGGCCCACGTGCTCGCGCAGGCGGTGCAGGAGGTCAACCCGAAGGCGAAGCTCGGCATCGGACCACCGGTGACCGACGGCTTCTACTACGACTTCGACGTCGAGGAGCCGTTCACCCCCGAGGACCTCAAGGCCCTCGAGAAGGTCATGTCCCGGATCGTCAAGGAGAACCAGACGTTCCGCCGGGTCGAGGTCACCGACGACGAGGCGCGCGCGCTGGCCGCGGACGAGCCGTACAAGCTCGAGCTGATCGGCCTCAAGTCGACGGCGGACACGGCGGGCGAGGGCGCGTCGGTCGAGGTCGGCGCCGGCGGCCTCACCTACTACCAGAACGTGCGCGGCGCGGGCCGGGAGTCCGAGACGGTCGTGTGGCAGGACCTGTGCCGCGGCCCGCACGTGCCCAGCACCAAGGTGCTCGGCAACGGCTTCCAGCTGACCCGGTCCGCGGCCGCCTACTGGCGCGGGTCGGAGAAGAACCCGCAGCTGCAGCGGATCTACGGCACGGCGTGGCCGACCAAGGACGAGCTCAAGGCGTACCTGGAGCGCGTGGCCGAGGCCGAGCGCCGTGACCACCGCCGGCTCGGCACCGAGCTCGACCTGTTCTCGTTCCCGGACGAGATCGGCTCGGGCCTGGCGGTGTTCCACCCCAAGGGCGGCATCATCCGGATGGAGATGGAGGAGTACAGCCGGCGCAAGCACGTCGAGGCGGGCTACTCGTTCGTCAACTCGCCGCACATCACCAAGCAGCAGCTGTTCGAGATCTCCGGCCACCTGGACTGGTACGCGGACGGCATGTACCCGCCCATGCAGCTGGACGAGGAGCGCGACGCCGAGGGCAACATCAAGCGCGCGGGGCAGAACTACTACCTCAAGCCGATGAACTGCCCGATGCACAACCTGATCTTCGACTCCCGGGGTCGCTCGTACCGCGAGCTGCCGCTGCGGCTGTTCGAGTTCGGCACGGTGTACCGGTACGAGAAGTCCGGCGTGGTGCACGGCCTGACCCGCGCCCGCGGCTTCACCCAGGACGACGCGCACATCTACTGCACGCGCGACCAGATGAAGGGCGAGCTCACCAGCCTGCTCACCTTCGTCCTCGACCTGCTCAAGGACTACGGCCTGGACGACTTCTACCTGGAGCTGTCCACCCGGAACCCCGAGAAGTCGGTCGGCGAGGACGCGGCGTGGGAGGAGGCGACCGAGACGCTGCGCCAGGTCGCGACCGAGTCCGGCCTGGAGCTGGTCCCGGACCCGGGCGGCGCCGCGTTCTACGGCCCGAAGATCTCCGTCCAGGCCAAGGACGCGATCGGCCGCACCTGGCAGATGTCGACGATCCAGCTCGACTTCAACCTGCCGGAGCGGTTCGACCTCGAGTACACGGCCGCGGACGGCACCCGGCAGCGCCCGGTGATGATCCACCGCGCGCTGTTCGGGTCGATCGAGCGGTTCTTCGCGGTGCTGACCGAGCACTACGCGGGCGCCTTCCCGGCCTGGCTCGCGCCGGTCCAGGTGCTCGCGGTGCCGGTCGCCGAGCCGTTCGAGCCGTACCTGGAGGACGTCGTCGCCCAGCTGCGCGCCCAGGGCATCCGCGCGGAGCTGGACCGGTCCAGCGACCGGTTCGGCAAGAAGATCCGCAACGCCTCGACCCAGAAGATCCCGTTCGTGCTGATCGCGGGCGGCGAGGACGCGGAGGCCGGCGCGGTGTCGTTCCGGTACCGGGACGGCCGCCAGGAGAACGGCGTCCCGGTCGCGGAGGCCGTGCAGCGCGTCGTGACCGCCGTGCGCGAGCACGCGCAGGTCTGACGCGGTGACGGCGCACGACGACGGCCCGGGGGAGCCGGCGGTGGAGGACGCCGCCGGCCTCCCCGGCGTGCCCGACGGCTTCGGCCGGCTGTGGACCCCGCACCGGATGGCCTACATCGGCGGGGAGAACAAGCCCGCCGACGGCGCCGAGGGCGACGGCTGCCCGTTCTGCCGGATCCCGTCGCTGTCCGACGAGGACGGCCTGGTCGTGGCGCGCGGCGCGGTCGCCTACGTCGTGCTCAACCTGTACCCGTACAACGGCGGCCACGTCCTGGTGGTCCCGTACCGGCACGTCGCCGACTACACGGACCTGACGGGCGCCGAGGTCGCGGAGGTGGCCGAGCTGACCCGCACCGCGATGCGCGTGCTGCGCGAGGTCAGCGGCCCGCACGGCTTCAACCTGGGGATGAACCAGGGCGCCGTCGCCGGCGCGGGGATCGCGGCGCACCTGCACCAGCACGTCGTGCCGCGCTGGTCGGGCGACAGCAACTTCCTGCCGATCGTCGGCCGCACCCGGGCGCTGCCGGAGCTCCTGCACGACACCCGGGCGCGCCTCGCGGCGGCCTGGCCGGCGGGCGACGACCGCCCGGCCGGCGACCAGAAGGGATGACCGGCCCGTGCTGAACGGACTGCGAGGAGCCATGACGCGGCTCTTCACCCCGGTGGCGGACGCGCTGCTCAAGCGCGGCGTCTCCCCGGACGCGGTGACCATCACCGGCACCGTCGCCGTCGTCGCGGCGGCCCTGTGGCTGTTCCCGGCGGGGCACTTCCTGGCGGCGAGCCTGGTCATCGCGTTCTTCGCGCTGACCGACAGCCTGGACGGGGTGATGGCGCGCCGCGCCGGCCGGTCCGGGCCGTGGGGCGCGTTCCTCGACTCGACGCTCGACCGGTTCGGCGACGCGGCGATCTTCTCCGGCCTCGTGCTGTGGTTCGTGCACGGCAGCGACTCGGCCTGGGCCGGCTGGGGCTCCGGTCTCGCGCTGGCGTGCCTGGTGCTCGGCGCGATCGTGCCGTACGCCCGGGCCCGCGCCGAGGGGCTCGGCATGACCGCGGCGGTCGGGATCGCCGAGCGCGCCGACCGGCTCGCGACGGTCCTGGTCGCGACGGCCCTCGTCGGGGTCGGCGTGCCCGAGCCCGTGCTGGTCGTGGTGCTGGGCCTGCTCGCCGTGGCGTCGTTCGTGACGGTCGTGCAGCGGGTGCTGACGGTCCGGCGCCAGGCGCTGGGGGCGGCGTGAGGCGCCCGCAGGTGGACGTCGCGCGGCTGTTCGCGTTCGCGTGGCGGGTCGTGGGCAAGGTCCCGGACCCGGTCGTGCGCGGTGCGTTCCGCCTGGTCGCCGACGTGGCGTGGCTGCGCCGCGGCGCGGGCGTCCGGCAGCTGGAGGCGAACCTCGGCCGGGTGCGGCCGCAGGCCCGCCCGGAGGAGGTCCGTCGGCTGAGCCTGCTCGGCATGCGGTCGTACATGCGGTACTACGGCGAGTCGTTCGCCCTGGTGGGCGCGAAGCCGGAGCAGATCGACGCGCGCGTGCGCCTGGTCGACCCGGGTGAGGTCGTCGCGACGATGAACGAGGGCCGGATGGTCGTCATGGCGCTCGGGCACCTGGGCAACTGGGACCTCGCCGGCGCCTGGGCCACCCGCAACCTCGGCCGGACGGTCACCGTCGCCGAGCGGCTCAAGCCCGAGGCGCTGTTCCAGGAGTTCCTCCGGTTCCGCGAGGGCATCGGGCTCGAGATCATCCCGCTGGCCAACGGCGGGGGTGCGGGCGGCGGCGGGGTGTTCCGTGAGCTGGTCCGCGCGGCCCGGCAGCCCACGGCGGGCCTGATCCCGCTGCTCGCCGACCGCGACCTCACCGCCCGCGGCGTCGAGGTCGACCTGTTCGGCGAGCGCGCGCGGGTCGCCGCCGGCCCGGCCGCGCTGGCGGTCTCCACGGGCGCCCCGCTGTGCGCCACCTCGATCACCTACGAGCGGCTCACGGGCGCGCGCCGCCGCGCCGCCGGGACCGCGTGGGGCGTCGTGATCGAGTTCGGCCGGCTGCTGACCGTGCCCGACGACGTGCCGAAGGCCGACCGGGTCGCGGTGCTGACCCAGGCCTGGGTCGACGACCTCGGCCGCGGCATCGCCCGGGCCCCGCAGGACTGGCACATGCTGCAGAAGGTGTTCGTCGCGGACCTCGACCCCGGGCGGTACGCGAAGACGCTCGCGGCGGAGGCCGGGGGAGCCGCGCGGTGATCGCCGGCCTGGCCCCGGGACCCTCCCGGCCGCTGCGGGTCGGCATCGTCTGCCCCTACTCGTTCGACGTCCCCGGCGGCGTGCAGTTCCACGTCCGCGACCTCGCCGAGGCGCTGATCGGCCGCGGGCACAGCGTGTCGGTGCTGGCGCCGGCCGACGACGACACCCCGATCCCGGAGTACATGACCTCCGCGGGGAAGGCCGTGCCCGTCCGGTACAACGGCTCGGTCGCCCGGCTGGCGTTCGGCCCGATCACCGCGGCGAAGGTGCGCCGCTGGCTCGAGGCGGGGCAGTTCGACGTGCTGCACCTGCACGAGCCGGCCACGCCGTCGCTGAGCATGCTCGCGCTGTGGATCGCCGACGGCCCCGTGGTGGCGACGTTCCACTCGTCGCTGGTGCGGTCCCGGTCGCTGCAGATCGCCTACCCGCTGGTGCGGCAGTCGCTGGAGAAGATCGGCGCCCGGATCGCGGTGTCCGAGGACGCCCGCCGGACGCTGGTCGAGCACCTGGGCGGCGACGCCGTGGTGATCCCGAACGGCGTGTTCGTCGACGCGTTCCGCGGCACGCCCGCCGACCCGCGCTGGGCCGGCACCCCCGAGGCGCCCACGGTGGTGTTCCTGGGCCGGCTGGACGAGCCGCGCAAGGGGCTGCCCGTGCTGCTCGGCGCGGTGCCGGAGGTGCGCCGGGCGTTCCCGGGCGCCCGGTTCCTCGTGGCGGGGCGCGGCGACACCGGCCCGGACGAGGTGCGCGAGCTGATCGGCGACGACGCGGACGCGGTGGAGTTCCTCGGCGGGATCAGCGACGAGGACAAGGCGCGGCTGCTCGCGTCGGCGGACGTTGTACTGCGCACCGCAGACCGGCGGCGAGTCGTTCGGCATCGTGCTGGTCGAGGCGATGAGCGCGGGCACCGCGGTGCTGGCGTCGGACCTCGGCGCGTTCCGGCGGGTGCTCGACGACGGGCAGGCCGGGGCGCTGTTCCGGACCGGCGACTCCGCCGACCTCGCGCGCGTGCTGGTCGGGCTGCTCTCCGACGGCGGGGAGCGGGCGCGGATCGCGGCGGCGGGCGAGGCCGCCGTGGCGCGGTACGACTGGTCGACGGTGACGCACCAGGTGCTGACCGTGTACGAGATGGCCGTCGAGGGCAGCGCGGCGCCGGTCGGCGAGGACCCGACCTCGCGGCGCGGTGCCCGGACGGCGCTGAAGCGCCTGCGGGGTGACGAATGATCACACCCCACGACATCGTTCGCTGCGCTCACGATCCCGCGGGGGCCCCGAGATGAGCTGGTCCGAGACCGCCGTGCTGGTGGTCGGCGTGCTGCTGGTCGTGCTGTGGTGGTCCTGGGTGGCCGCGTCCCGCATCGACCGGCTGCACCGCAAGGTCGCCGCGTCGCGCGCGGTGGTCGACACCCAGCTGCTCCGGCGCGCGTCGGCCGCGTCCACCCTGGCGGCGTCCGGCGTGCTCGACCCGGTGAGCTCGGTGCTCGTCGGCGAGGCGTCCTGGGCGTCGATCGCCGCGGGCAGCCCGCAGACCCAGGGCATGGCCCGGCTTCCCGCCGAGCTCCGCGGGCCGGAGCGGGTCGACCCGGCCACGGCGGACCGCGGGCTGGTCGAGTCCGAGCTGTCGGCGACCCTGCGCGAGGCCCTGGACGACCCCGAGGAGGTCGCGGCGCTGCGCGAGGAGCCCGGCGCGGGCGAGCTGATCGACGCGCTCGGGGACGCCTGGTACCGGGTGCAGCTGGCCCGCCGGTTCCACAACGAGGCCGTCGCCCAGGCGCAGCGGATGCGCCGCGGCTGGGCGGTGCGCACCCTCCGGCTGGCGGGGCGCGCGCCCATGCCGCAGACGCTCGAGCTGGACGACGCGTGGCCCGCCGCGCTAGGCCGGCCCGGGCAGCCGCCGGCCGCGGCCTGAGGCGGGGGACGCACCCGCGCGCCGGGTGTGGACGCACACCGTGGGCGGCGCGCGGCGCGACTACGATGGGATCCGGAAACTCCCCTGAGCCGAACTGCGAGGACCTCCGTGACCACCGACACCACCCAGCCCACCACCGGCACCGACGTCCCCGCGGTGGGCACCGCCCGCGTGAAGCGCGGCATGGCGGAGATGCTCAAGGGCGGCGTGATCATGGACGTGGTCACCGCCGAGCAGGCCAAGATCGCCGAGGACGCCGGCGCGGTCGCCGTCATGGCGCTCGAGCGGGTCCCGGCCGACATCCGCGCCCAGGGCGGCGTCGCGCGGATGAGCGACCCGGACCTCATCGACGGCATCGTCAACACCGTGTCGATCCCGGTCATGGCGAAGGCCCGCATCGGCCACTTCGTCGAGGCGCAGGTGCTGCAGAGCCTCGGCGTGGACTACGTCGACGAGTCCGAGGTACTGACCCCGGCCGACTACGCGCACCACATCGACAAGTGGCAGTTCACCGTGCCGTTCGTCTGCGGCGCGACCAACCTGGGCGAGGCGCTGCGCCGCATCACCGAGGGCGCGGCGATGATCCGCTCCAAGGGCGAGGCCGGCACCGGCGACGTGTCGAACGCGACCACCCACATGCGGACCATCCGCGACGAGATCCGCCGGCTGTCCTCGCTGCCCGAGGACGAGCTGTTCCTCGCCGCCAAGGAGCTGCAGGCGCCGTACGACCTCGTGGTCGAGGTGGCCCGCGCCGGCAAGCTGCCGGTCGTGCTGTTCACCGCGGGCGGCATCGCCACCCCGGCCGACGCGGCGATGATGCGCCAGCTCGGCGCCGAGGGCGTGTTCGTCGGCTCCGGCATCTTCAAGTCGGGCAACCCGGCGCAGCGCGCCGCGGCGATCGTCAAGGCCACCACCTTCTACGACGACCCGGACGTCATCGCGAAGGTGTCCCGCGGCCTCGGCGAGGCGATGGTCGGCATCAACGTGGACGACGTCCCGGTGCCGCACCGCCTGGCCGAGCGCGGCTGGTGACCCACCCCGTGCCGACCGACGGCCCGTCGACCCCCGCGGGGGCCGGCGGGCCGTCGCCGTCGGGGGCGCCGGTGGAGTCCTCGTTGGGCGCCGACTGGGTGCTGGGGGAGGACGGCCTGCGGTTCCGCCGGGCCGCCCGCGTGCTGCTGGTCGACGCCGAGGACCGCCTGCTGCTGGTCCGTGGGCACGACGTCGACCAGCCCGAGCGGTCCTGGTGGTTCACCGTCGGCGGCGGGATCGACCCCGGGGAGTCCGCGCGCGAGGCGGCGGTGCGCGAGGTCCGGGAGGAGACCGGCCTGCTGCTGGACGACGCCGCTCTCGTGGGCCCGGTGCTGACCCGGTCCGCGCTGTTCGACTTCTACGCCGAGCACTGCCGCCAGGACGAGGAGTTCTTCCTGGCGCGGGTCGCCGACGCTGTGGACACCGCCACGATCGCGCGCGACGGCTGGACCGAGGTGGAGCTCGACGTGCTGGACGAGCTGCGCTGGTGGCACCTGGACGAGCTGGCCGCCGAGACGCGCGAGGTGTTCCCCGAGGGGCTGCCGGACCTCGTCCGGCCGCTCCTGGCGGGCTGGGACGGGTCCGTGCGGCACCTCGGTCTGCAGCGCGACGACTGACGTTACCGGGGAGTAACGTCCGGGCCCGGTTCTCGGCTAGGGTCGGCCGGTGCCCATCTCGACCTCGCCCGTGACCCGCATGCACCGCAGCGGCATCCGCACCCTCATGGAGCTCGCCATGCGCGACCCGGAGGCGATCCGCCTGGAGATCGGCGAGCCCGACGTGCCGACGCCCGCGCACGTCGTCGCCGCGGCGGGCCGGGACGCCGCCGCGGGGCACACGGCGTACACGTCGAGCACCGGCACCCCCGAGCTGCGGGCCGCGCTGGCCGAGAAGGTGCGCCGGGTCAACGGCCTCGACGTCACCGCCTCGGACGTGGTCGTCACGCACGGCGCGATGCACGGGCTGGCCATGGCGATCAACGCGCTCGCCGGCCCGGGGGACCAGGTGCTGCTGCCCGACCCCGAGTTCCCGAACTGGCGGATGGCCGCCGTGGCCGCCGGGGTCGACGTCGCGACCTACCCGGCGCACGCCGCGAACGGCTTCGTGCCGACCCTCGAGGACATCGCCGCGTCGATCACGCCCGCCACGCGCGTGATCGTCGTCTGCTCGCCGAACAACCCCACCGGCGCGATGTACCCGCCGGAGCTGCTGGCCGGCGTCGTCGAGCTGGCCCGCGAGCGGGACCTGTGGGTGTTCTCGGACGAGTGCTACGAGGCGATCACCTTCGACCGCCCGCACGCCAGCCCCGCGGCCTTCGACACCGACGGCCGGGTCCTGACGTTCTTCAGCTTCTCCAAGACGTACGCGATGACCGGCTGGCGGCTCGGCTACGTCGTGTCCCGGGACCCAGGAGTCATCGACCTGCTGGGCCAGGTCGCCGAGGCGACCGTCGCCTGCCCGTCGTCGGTCAGCCAGCGGGCCGCGCTCGCCGCGCTGACCGGCCCGCAGGACGACGTGACCGCGGCGGTCGACTCGTACCGGGAGCGGCGCGACGCCGCGGTCGCGCTGCTCGACGCGCGCGGCATCCCGTCGGTGCGGCCGCAGGGCGCGTTCTACCTCATGGTCGACGTGTCGGCCGCGATGCGGGACTCCGAGGCGTTCGCGCTGCGGCTGCTCGCCGACCGGCACGTGTCGGTGTCCCCGGGGTCGGCGTTCGGGCCGGGCGGCGAGGGCATGGTGCGGGTGTCGCTGGCCGCCGAGCGCGGCGCGCTGCTCGAGGGCCTGTCCCGGCTGGCCGACGCGGTGGCCGACTGGTCCCGCGCAGGCGCGGCCGCCGCGGGCGTCGGCGGCGGTGCGCTGGCCGGCGTCGCCGATTCGTAGGATGTGCGGGTGACCGC
The DNA here is from genome assembly GCF_008033115.1 of Cellulomonas sp. Y8. Taxonomy (NCBI): domain Bacteria; kingdom Bacillati; phylum Actinomycetota; class Actinomycetes; order Micrococcales; family Cellulomonadaceae; genus Cellulomonas; species Cellulomonas sp. Y8. The sequence continues at coordinate 168,929 of NZ_CP041203.1, read as the reverse complement.
CACCCCCACCATCGGTGTCCTGGCCCTGCAGGGCGACGTCCGCGAGCACCTCGCCGCGCTGCGCGCGACCGGGGCCGAGGCCGTCCCGGTGCGCCGCGAGTCCGAGCTCGACGCCGTCGACGGCCTGGTGCTGCCCGGCGGCGAGTCGACGACGATCGACAAGCTGCTGCGCGCGTTCGACCTCGACGTGCCCGTGCGCAAGCGGCTCGAGGCGGGCATGCCCGCGTACGGGTCGTGCGCCGGGATGATCCTGCTCGCCGACCGGATCGTCGGCGGCATCGACGGGCAGCGCACCCTGGGCGGGCTCGACGTCACCGTGCGCCGCAACGCGTTCGGGCGCCAGGTCGACTCGTTCGAGACCGACCTGACCATCGACGGCGTCCCGGACAGCGCGGCGGACCCGGTGCACGCCGTGTTCATCCGCGCGCCCTGGGTCGACGAGGTCGGCCCGGCCGCGACCGCGCTCGCCCGCGTGGAGTCGGGGCCCGCCGCCGGTAGGATCGTCGCGGTGCGCCAGGGCTCGTTGCTCGCCACGTCCTTCCACCCGGAGGTGACGGGGGACACGCGGGTGCACCGGCTGTTCGTCGAGATCGTCCGCGACGCCCTGTGAGAGCGGGGGCGCGCTCCGCTGCCGGAGCGCGCCGCACCGCCGGCCCGGGCAGCGCCGGGGCGGCGCGGGAAACGAGAGGGAAGCGATGTCGGGTCACTCCAAGTGGGCCACCACCAAGCACAAGAAGGCCGTGATCGACGCGAAGCGCGGCAAGCTCTTCGCGAAGCTGATCAAGAACATCGAGGTCGCCGCGCGCACCGGCGGTGGTGACCCCGCGGGCAACCCGACGCTGTTCGACGCCATCCAGAAGGCCAAGAAGACCTCGGTCCCCAACGACAACATCGAGCGCGCCGTCAAGCGCGGCTCGGGTGCCGAGGCCGGCGGCGCGGACTACCAGACGATCCTCTACGAGGGCTACGGCCCCGGCGGCGTCGCGTTCCTGGTCGAGTGCCTCACCGACAACCGGAACCGCGCGGCGGCCGACGTGCGCGTCGCGTTCACCCGCAGCGGCGGCCAGATGGCCGACCCGGGCTCGGTGGCGTACCTGTTCTCGCGCAAGGGCGTCGTCATGGTCCCCAAGGAGGGCACCACCGAGGACGACGTCATGCTGACCGTGCTCGACGCGGGCGCCGAGGAGGTCAACGACGCCGGCGAGGCCTTCGAGGTGCTGTCCGAGGCGACCGACCTCGTCAAGGTGCGCACCGCGCTGCAGGAGGCCGGCATCGAGTACGACTCGGCCGACGTCGTGTTCTACCCGGCCACGCAGATCGAGGTGGACGCCGAGGGCGCCCGCAAGATCCTGCGGCTGATCGACGCGCTCGAGGACTCGGACGACGTGCAGAACGTCTACGCGAACTTCGACGCCTCCGACGAGGTCATGGCGGAGCTCGAGGACGACTGAGCCCCGCACGCGCGCGACGCCCCGCCCCGGACCCCCGGGCGCGGGGCGTCGTGCTGTCCGGCGCCGGGTCCCGTCCGCCCGGTCCGCCCGCGCACCTCGACAGTGGAAGGTTGTGACGGACACGCCGTGGGCGTGTCCGTCACAACCTTCCACCGCGGGCGGCTGGGAGGATGGGGGCGTGCGCGTACTCGGTGTGGACCCCGGACTCACCCGCTGCGGGCTGGGCGTGGTCGACGGGCTGCCCGGCCGGAAGGTGCGGATGGTGGCCGTCGGGGTCGCGCAGAGCGCGCCGGCCGCCGACATCGACCAGCGGCTGCTCGTCATCGCCGCGACCATCGACGAGTGGCTCGAGGAGCACGCCCCCGACGCGCTGGCGGTCGAGCGGGTGTTCGCGCAGCACAACGTCAGCACCGTGATGGGCACCGCCCAGGTCGCCGGCATCGCGATGCTCGCGGCGGCGCGCCGGAAGATCCCGGTCGCGATGCACACGCCGTCCGAGGTCAAGGCCGCCGTCACGGGCAGCGGCCGGGCCGAGAAGCCGCAGGTGCAGGCGATGGTGCAGCGGCTGCTGTCCCTCGACGAGCTGCCGCGGCCCGCCGACGCCGCCGACGCGCTCGCCCTGGCGATCTGCCACCTGTGGCGCCCGGCCGGCGCGGTCGGCGCCCCCCAGCGCGCCCCGGGCTCGATGACGGCGGCGCAGCGCGCCTGGGCCCAGGCCGAGCAGGCGGCCCGCCGGGTCCCGTCCCGCTGACCCGCGGCCGCGTGTCGTTCGTACACCTGTTCGCACGCGTGGCAGACTGCACGGCGGGCGCCCGGCCACGCCGGTCCCGCGCCCGCCGCGACTGGGAGGAGCCGGAGTGATCGCCTCGGTGCACGGGACCGTGCAGGCCGTGCGGCTGGACGCCGCCGTCGTGGAGGTCGGCGGCGTCGGCATGCTCGTGCAGGCGACCCCGGCGACGCTCGCGGGCCTGCGGGTCGGGGCGACCGCCACGCTGCACACCTCGCTGGTGGTGCGCGAGGAGTCGCTGACCCTGTTCGGGTTCGCCGACGACGACGAGCGCGAGGTCTTCGAGGTGCTGCAGCAGGTCAGCGGCGTGGGCCCGCGGCTCGCGCTGGCGATGCTCGCGGTGCACACCCCGGACGGGCTGCGCCGCGCGGTCGCCACCGAGGACCTGGCCGCGCTCAAGCGGGTGCCGGGCATCGGGCAGAAGGGCGCGCAGCGGATCGTGCTGGAGCTCGCGGACCGGCTCGGCGCCCCGGCCCCGGTCGCGCTCGCCGGCGGCTCCGCGGCGCCCGCGGGCCGCGCCGACCGCCGCGACCAGGTGGTCGACGCGCTCGTGGGCCTGGGCTGGAACCAGAAGGCCGCCGCCGACGCGGTCGCCGCCGTCCTCGACGGCAGCGACGAGCCGGTGGGGGAGGCCGAGGTCGCGGGCGTGCTGCGCGCGGCGCTGCGCACCCTGGGCGGCGGCCGTGGCTGACGAGGTCGACCTCGGCGTGGACGTCGACCCGGCGGACTCGGTCGTACGCCCCGGCGCCGACGACCTGGAGCGTGCCGCCGAGGCGGCGCTGCGGCCGCGGCACCTCGACGAGTTCGTGGGCCAGAAGGTCGTGCGCGAGCAGCTGTCGCTCGTGCTGCAGGCCGCCCTCGGCCGCGGCCGGGCCCCCGACCACGTCCTGCTGTCCGGCCCGCCCGGGCTCGGCAAGACGACGCTCGCCATGATCATCGCGGCCGAGCTCGGCACCTCGCTGCGCGTCACCAGCGGCCCCGCGATCCAGCACGCCGGCGACCTCGCCGCGATCCTCTCCTCCCTGGAGGAGAACGAGGTGCTGTTCATCGACGAGATCCACCGCCTCGCTCGGCCCGCCGAGGAGCTGCTCTACGTCGCGATGGAGGACTTCCGGGTCGACGTCGTCGTGGGCAAGGGCGCGGGCGCGAGCGCGATCCCGCTGGCGCTGCCGCCGTTCACCGTCGTCGGCGCCACGACCCGCGCCGGCCTGCTCCCGGCGCCGCTGCGCGACCGGTTCGGGTTCACGGGGCACCTCGACTTCTACGCGGACGACGAGCTGGAGCGGGTGCTGGTCCGGTCCGCGGGCCTGCTGGGCGTGCCGCTGGCGCACGAGGCGGCCGCCGAGATCGCCTCCCGGTCCCGCGGCACCCCGCGCATCGCCAACCGGCTGCTGCGCCGGGTGCGGGACTGGGCGCAGGTCCGGGGCGACGGCACGCTGTCGCTCGACGCGGCCCGCGCGGCGCTCGAGGTGTACGAGGTGGACCGCCGCGGCCTCGACCGGCTCGACCGGTCCGTGCTCACGGCGCTGTGCACCCGGTTCGGCGGCGGCCCGGTCGGGCTCACCACGCTGGCGGTCGCGGTGGGCGAGGAGCCGGAGACCGTCGAGACCGTCGCCGAGCCGTTCCTGGTGCGCGAGGGGCTGATCGGGCGGACCCCGCGCGGTCGCGTCGCGACGCCCGAGGCGTGGGCGCACCTGGGGCTGTCCGCCCCGACCCCGGCGGATACGCTGTTCGGCTGAGACCCCCGCGCGCCGCGGCGGCACGAGCAGGTCCCGCACAGGGAACCGGCGCGCGCCCGCGGTCGTTAGGAGCCCGGAGCCGTGGCGCCTAGACTGCGGCCGACGTCGTACGCAGTCAGGAGCTGTTTCTTCGTGGACCCGACCTTCCTCATCATCCTCGTCATCGGCCTCGGGGCGATGTGGCTGCTGTCCAGCCGCCAGCGCAAGGCGCAGCGGGAGCAGCTCAGCTTCCGCGACAACCTGCAGCCCGGCCAGCGGGTGATGACCGGCTCCGGCATGTACGGCACGGTCGTCGAGGTCGACGGCGACGAGGTCACCCTCGAGTCGACGCCCGGCCAGCAGTCCGTGTGGATCAAGGCCGCGATCGCGCGCCTGGTCGAGCCGCCGGTGGCCGACGAGGACGAGGCCGACGAGGTCGACGGCGACGACGCCGAGTGGCGCGACGAGCCGGGCGCCATCCCGCCGGGCCGGATCGACGTCCCGGACGACCTCTCCTCGCTGCAGCCGCCGCGGGACGACGAGGGCCCCGACAGCACCAAGAAGCCCCAGCAGTAGTCGACCGGGCGTCCCACCCCCGCCGCAGGCGGGGGAGGGACGCCCTTCATCCGCACCGCCCGCCGTCCGCGGGCGGTGCGCGCACGAGAGAAGACGGTCCGTTGGCCCCACCCACACGCCGCCGCCACCCGGCGCGCATCCTGCTCACGCTCGCCGTGATCACGGTCGCCGTGTTCGGCGCGATCTTCGCCGGCACCAAGCTGTCGGACGCGACCTGGACGCCCAAGCTCGCCCTCGACCTCGAGGGCGGCACCCAGCTCATCCTGGCGCCGGTCGCCCAGGACGAGTCCCGCGTCACGTCGGAGACCATCGCCCAGGCGATCGAGGTCATCCGCCAGCGCGTCGACTCGTCCGGCGTGGCCGAGGCGGAGATCAGCTCGCAGGGCGGGTCCAACATCGTCGTGGCCCTCCCGGGCCGCCCGAGCGAGGAGACGCTGGACCTCGTCCGCACCTCCGCGCAGATGGAGTTCCGGCCGGTCCTGACCTACGGCGCGGCGACGCCCACGGCGACCCCGTCGGCCAGCCCCACGGACGGCGCCACGGAGCCCTCGGACCAGCCGACGAAGGCGGCCCCGGACTCCGCGAGCGACGCCGAGTACTACATCACCCCCGCCGTGCAGGCGGAGTACGACGCCCTCGACTGCACCGACCCCGCGAACCTCACGGGCGGCAAGCAGGTCGCGGCCGACGCGGCGATGGTCACCTGCGACCCGGACGGCACCGTCAAGTACGTCCTCGGCCCCGTCGAGGTCGAGGGCTCGCACATCGCCAACGCCAGCTCCGGCCTGCAGGTCAGCCAGTCCGGCGCGGTCACCAACAACTGGGCCGTGAACCTGGAGTTCGACCGCACCGGCACCCGCCAGTTCGCGGACGTCACCGAGCGGCTGCAGGGCCTGTCCTCGCCGCAGAACCAGTTCGCGATCGTGCTCGACGGCCTGGTCATCTCGGCCCCGTCGCTCGACCCGGGCGTCATCATCTCGGACGGCAAGGCGGAGATCTCCGGCTCGTTCACCCGGGACTCCGCGACGGCCCTCGCCAACCAGCTCAAGTTCGGCGCGCTGCCGCTGAGCTTCGAGGTGCAGAGCGAGGAGCAGATCTCCGCGACGCTCGGCTCCGAGCAGCTGGAGAAGGGCCTGATCGCCGGCCTCATCGGCCTGATCCTGGTCGTCATCTACTCGCTGTTCCAGTACCGCGCGCTCGGCCTGGTGACGGTCGCGTCCCTGGTCATCGCGGCGGTGCTCACGTACGGCGTGATCACGCTGCTGTCCTGGACGCAGGGCTACCGGCTGTCGCTGCCCGGCGTCGCCGGGTTGATCGTCGCCATCGGCATCACCGCGGACTCGTTCATCGTGTACTTCGAGCGGATCCGCGACGAGCTGCGCGAGGGCCGGACCCTGGTCGCCGCCGTGGACCGGGCCTGGGAGCGCGCGCGCCGCACGATCCTGGCGTCCGACGCGGTGAACTTCCTGGCCGCCGTGGTCCTCTACTTCCTGGCCGTCGGCTCGGTGCGCGGCTTCGCGTTCACCCTCGGCCTGACCACGCTGCTCGACCTGCTCATCGTGTTCACCTTCACCCACCCGGTGATGAAGCTGATCGCGAAGACCCGGTTCTTCGGCAGCGGCCACCCGCTGTCCGGCCTCGACCCGCGCCGGCTGGGCGCGCCCGAGTCGACCCGCTACGTCGGCCGCGGCCGCGTGGTGACGGGCCGCCGGGCGGACGCCGACGCCCCCGCGGAGGAGCCCGCCGACCTCGGCGCCCGGACCTCGACGCTGGTCGCGGCCCCGGTCGGCGCGGGCGGCACGATCGCGGAGCGCCGCGCCGCCGCGCGCGCCGCGCAGACCGAGGCGGAGGCAGGCGCCGACGCGCCCGCCGACGCCGGGACCACCGGCACCACCGACACCGACGAGGAACCCGACGGCAGCACCCCCGCCGCGCGACGCACCGAGGGGAGCGAGTCCTGATGGCCGTCAACTTCGCCCAGTGGGGCAACGACCTGTACACGGGCCGCCGCTCGTACGACATCGTCGGCCGGCGCCGCACCTGGTTCCTGATCTCCGGGATCCTCGTGCTGCTCTCCGTCGTGCTGCTCTTCAAGCCGGGCCTGCACCCGGGCATCGAGTTCCGCGGCGGCTCGCAGTTCACCGTGTCGAACGTGTCGACCACGGACCAGCAGCCCGCCATCGACGCGGTCACCGAGATCGCGCCGGAGGAGGTGCCGCGCGTCAGCAACGTCGGCTCGTCCACGCTGCGGATCCAGACCTCGGAGCTCACCAACGACCAGGTGACCCAGGTCCGCACGGCGCTCGAGGACGCGTACGGCGTGTCCGACGACGACGTGGCGAGCGCGTTCATCGGCCCGACCTGGGGCGCGGACGTGTCGAAGAAGGCCGCGACCTCGCTGATCGTGTTCCTCGTGCTCGTCAGCATCGTCATGACGGTGTACTTCCGGAACTGGCGCATGGCCGTCGCCGCGATCGTCGCGCTGTTCCACGACATCGTCATCACCGCCGGCGTGTACGCCGCGGTCGGCTGGGAGGTCACGCCGGCGACGGTGATCGGCTTCCTCACGATCCTCGGGTACTCGATCTACGACACCGTCGTGGTGTTCGACAAGGTCCGCGAGAACACCGTCGGCATCACCGACCAGACCCGCGCCACCTACGAGGAGCGCGCGAACCTCGCCGTCAACCAGACGCTGGTGCGCTCGATCAACACCTCGGTCGTGGCGCTGCTGCCGGTCGCGGGCATCCTGTTCATCGGGGCGTTCGTCCTCGGCGCCGGCACGCTGCGCGACATCGCGCTCGCGCTGTTCGTCGGCATGATCGTCGGCGCGTTCTCGTCGATCTTCCTGGCGACGCCGCTCGAGGTGGTGCTCCGCCTGCGCGAGCAGCCCATCCGCGAGCACACCGCGAAGGTGCTGGCCGCCCGCGGGCGGCTCGCCGAGGGCGGGCTGGACGAGGACGCGTCCTCGGAGGAGGTCGCGGTCGCGCGGTTCACCGGACAGGTGCGCCCGGGCGGTCACCAGGGAGTCGCGGCGCAGCCGCGCAGGAAGAAGGGCCGGCGATGAGCGGCGTGCAGGACGTGAGCGGGCAGCACCTCGGGCTGACGGGCCAGGCGCTCGTCGACCGGGTCGAGGAGCTCGTGCGCAGCGTGCCCGACTACCCGACGCCGGGCGTGGTGTTCAAGGACATCACCCCGCTGCTCGCGGACGGCCCGGCGTTCGACGCCGTCGTGCGCGAGATGGCCGCCCGCGTCCCTGGCCCCGTCGACCTGGTCGCCGGCATGGAGGCGCGGGGGTTCATCCTCGCGGCGCCGGTCGCCATGGCGCTGGGCGCCGGCTTCCTGCCGGTGCGCAAGGCCGGCAAGCTGCCCGGGCCCACCGCCCGGCGGGACTACGAGCTCGAGTACGGCGCGGCCTCGGTCGAGCTGCACCCGTTCACGGTCCCGGCCGGCTCGCGCGTGCTGGTGGTCGACGACGTGCTCGCCACGGGCGGCACCGCGCAGGCGACCGTCGAGCTGCTGGAGGAGTGCGGGGCCGAGGTCGTGGGCCTGTCCTTCCTCATGGACCTGACGTTCCTGCCGGGCCGGTCGCGGCTCGCGGGGCGGCACGTGGACGCGCTGCTCGCGGTCTGATCCGCGTCTCCGACGCCGCCGGCACCGCTCCCCGGTGCCGGCGGCGTCGTGCTGCGCGCCCGTGACGCGGTGCACGGCGGCGACGCCGTAGAATCGTGCGGATCGACAGCGCGTCCGGTCCGTCCGGCCGCGCGGTGGCGGACAGCCGGGCTCGACCCGGCACGGCGGGAGGCGCGGATGGCGGAGCCACGGACCTCGGCAGGACCCGATGCACGGCCGGAGGCGCCCGCGACCACGGGCGGCACCAGCCGCGTGCGGTCGCGCCTCGCCCGGTTCGGGCAGATCCGCGGGCCCCAGCAGTCGCCCGTGATCGAGCCGCTGCTCCAGGCCGTCCGGACGAACCACCCCAGGGCCGACCTCAGCCTGATCGAGCGCGCCTACGTCACGGCGGAGGCCGCGCACCGCGGCCAGCTGCGCAAGAGCGGCGACCCGTACATCACGCACCCGGTGGCCGTCGCCACCATCCTCGCCGAGCTCGGGATGACGCCCCCGACGCTCGCCGCGGCGCTGCTGCACGACACCGTCGAGGACACGTCCTACTCGCTGGACCAGCTCCGCACGGAGTACGGCCCCGAGATCGCGATGCTGGTCGACGGCGTCACCAAGCTCGACAAGGTGACCTACGGCGACGCCGCGCAGGCCGAGACCGTGCGCAAGATGGTCGTCGCGATGTCCAAGGACATCCGGGTGCTGGTCATCAAGCTCGCCGACCGGCTGCACAACGCGCGCACCTGGAAGTTCGTCCCCGCGGCGTCGGCCGAGAAGAAGGCCCGCGAGACCCTCGAGATCTACGCGCCGCTGGCGCACCGCCTCGGCATGAACACGATCAAGTGGGAGCTCGAGGACCTGTCGTTCTCGACGCTCTACCCGAAGGTCTACGACGAGATCGTGCACCTGGTCGCCGAGCGCGCGCCGGCCCGCGAGGAGTACCTCGCCGTGGTCCGCGAGCAGGTCGGCGCCGACCTGCGCAGCGCGAAGATCAAGGCGACGGTCACCGGCCGGCCGAAGCACTACTACTCGATCTACCAGAAGATGATCGTGCGGGGTCGCGACTTCGCCGACATCTACGACCTGGTGGGCGTGCGCGTCCTGGTCGACACGGTGCGGGACTGCTACGCGGCGCTGGGTGCGCTGCACGCGCGGTGGAACCCGGTCCCGGGCCGGTTCAAGGACTACATCGCGATGCCCAAGTTCAACCTCTACCAGTCGCTGCACACGACGGTGATCGGCCCGGGCGGCAAGCCGGTCGAGATCCAGATCCGCACGCACGACATGCACCGGCGCGCGGAGTACGGCGTCGCGGCGCACTGGAAGTACAAGGAGAACGCCAAGGGCGCCGGGGGCGACGCCGACGGCAACGACATGGCGTGGCTGCGCCAGCTCGTCGACTGGCAGAAGGAGACCGCGGACCCCTCGGAGTTCCTGGACTCGCTGCGGTTCGAGATCGCCGACGGCGAGGTCTACGTCTTCACGCCCAAGGGCGACGTCATGGCACTGCCCGCGGGCGCCACCCCGGTCGACTTCGCGTACGCGGTGCACACCGAGGTCGGGCACCGCACGATGGGCGCGCGGGTCAACGGCCGGCTCGTCCCGCTCGACTCGACGCTGGAGAACGGCGACGTCATCGAGGTGTTCACCTCGAAGTCCGAGACCGCCGGGCCGTCCCGCGACTGGCTCGGGTTCGTCACCAGCCCCCGCGCGCGCAACAAGATCCGTCAGTGGTTCACCAAGGAGCGGCGCGAGGAGGCGATCGAGCACGGCAAGGACGCCATCGCCAAGGCGATGCGCAAGCAGAACCTGCCGATCCAGCGCCTGCTGTCCCACGAGTCGCTCGTCGCGCTCGCGAACGAGATGCGGTACGCCGACGTCTCGGCCCTGTACGCGGCGATCGGCGAGGGCCAGGTGTCCGCGGCCACCGTCGTGCAGCGGCTCGTGCACGCCATGGGCGGCGAGCCGGGCGCCGAGGAGGACATCGCCGAGGTCGCCCGCCCGGGCCAGACCGCGCGCCGCGTCCGCACCGGCGACCCGGGCGTGGTCGTCAAGGGCGTGGACGACATCTGGGTGAAGCTCGCCAAGTGCTGCACCCCCGTGCCGGGCGACGACATCATCGGGTTCGTCACCCGCGGCCAGGGCGTCAGCGTGCACCGGTCGGACTGCATCAACGTCACCGCGCTGCGGGCCCAGCCCGAGCGCATGGTCGACGTCGAGTGGAGCCAGGGGAGCACCGCGCTGTTCCTCGTGCAGATCCAGGTCGAGGCGCTGGACCGCAGCCGGCTGCTGTCCGACATCACCCGGGTGCTGTCCGACCACCACGTCAACATCCTGTCGGCGTCGGTGTCGACCTCGCGGGACCGCGTCGCGATGTCGCGGTTCGTGTTCGAGATGGCGGAGCCGTCGCACCTCGCGTCCGTGCTGGCGGCCGTGCGCAAGGTGGAGGGCGTGTTCGACGTCTACCGGATCACGGGCGCCAAGGCGGAGCAGCCGGCCGTCGACGCGTAGCGGCACCGGCGGTCCGGTCGGCGCCGGCGACGGCGTCCTCCAGCGCCGGGAGCAGCGCCGCCGCGGCCCGCACCCCGCGCCGCCCGGACGCCGCCGCGACGTCGGCGCGCACCCGCGCCGCGTCGACGCCCGCCGCGCCCAGCCGCGCGACGAGCGGGAGCGCCAGCCCCGGCGGGTCCTGGCTCAGCAGGTCGACGGCCGTGCGGCGCGGCGTCGTCACGCGCACGCCGCCGAGCAGCACGACGTCGGCGTCCGGCAGGCTCGCTGTCGCGCCCGTCCGGCCCGGAGCCGGGTCGGGGACGCGGGCGCCGGGAGGTGCGACGACGTCGACCCTCCCGGGCGGGGTGCCGCCGACGTGCACCCAGACCGCCGCGGCCCGCGCGACGGCGCACCGCGCGGGGACGAGCGGTGCCAGGGCCGCGGCCCGCAGCGCCGGCGTCGGGCGCACGTCGGCGGGCAGGGCGACGTCCTCGCGCAGCGGCACGAGCTGCCCGTCGCGCAGCAGCAGGTGCCAGGCGACCGGACCGACGTCGCCGGGGCGGACGAGGGGGGTGGACGGCAGCCGGGCGGCGGTGCGCGGTGCGGGCGGGGGGTGGCCGGGCGGGGCGTGGCCGGGCTGGGCGTGGTCGGGCGGGGGAGCCGGTCGGGACGTCACCCGCAGCACGATGCCGGTCGACCCCCGCGCGTGGCGAGGGGCGACCGGCACCGGCTGTGGACGGGCGTCAGCCCCGGGACTCGTCCGCGGCCCGCTGCACCTGCTCCAGCCAGGACCGGCGGGCGTCGAGCGCGGCCTGCGCGTCGGCGACCTTGCGGGCGTCGCCCCCGGCCTGGGCCTTCGCCAGGTCGGCCTCGAGCTGCGCGATCGCGTTCTCGAGCTGCGCGAGCGCACCCTCGGCCCGCGCGCGGGTCTCGGGGTTCGTGCGGCGCCACTCGGCCTGGTCGGCGTCGCGGACCTTCGCCTCGACGGCGCGCAGCCGGCCCTCGACGCGCTGGATGTCGCCGCGCGGCACCTTGCCCGCGGCCTCCCAGCGGTCCTGGATCGAGCGCAGCGCGGCCTTGGCCTGGCCGAGCCCCTTCGCCGGGTCGATCGCCTCGGCCTCGACCAGCAGCGCCTCCTTGACCTCCAGGTTCGCGCCGTACTCCCGGTCCGTGGCGGCGTTGAGCTCGTCACGGGCGTGGAAGAACGTGTCCTGCGCGGCGCGGAACCGGGCCCACAGCGCGTCGTCGTCCGACCGGCTCGCGCGGCCGGCGGCCTTCCACCGCGCCATGAGGTCGCGGTACGCGCCGGCGGTCGGGCCCCACTCGGTGCTGGAGGACAGGCGCTCGGCCTCGCGGACGATCTCCTCCTTCGCGGCCTTCGCCCCGGCGTTCCGGGACTCCAGCTCGGCGAAGTAGTGCCGACGCTCGCGGTCGAACGTCGTGCGCGCGTGGCTGAACCGCTTCCAGAGCGCCTCCTCGGAGGTGCGGTCGACGCGCGGGCCGGAGCGCTGCGCCTCCTTCCACTCCTCGAGCAGGGCCCGGAGCTGCTCGCCCGCCGGACGCCACTGCATGCGCGCAGGGTCGGTCGTGGCGATCTTCTCCGCGCGCTCGACGATCTGCGTGCGGGCCTCCAGCGCGGCCTGGCGGGCGGCGGACCGCTCGGCCTCGACCGCCGCGCGACGCTCGGCGGCAGCCGCGCGCAGCCCGTCCAGGCGGGCGCGCAGACCGTCCAGATCGCCGACGGCGGCCGGCTCGGCGGTCTCCTCGGTCAGGCGCGTGAGCGTCTGGTCGATCTCCTTGACCGCGAGGTCCGTCGCGGTGAGCCGCGCCTCGAACAGCGCGACCTTCGCCTGCAGGTCGAGGAACCGGCGCACGTACAGCGCCAGCGCCTCGTCGGCCGACGCGCCGGGGAACTGGCCCACGACGCGCTCGCCCGCGGCCTCGCGGACGTAGACGGTGCCCTCCTCGTCGACCCGGCCGAAGCCGGCCGCGGCGGCCGCCTCCGCCGAGTCGTCGGCCACCGGCACCGGGACCACGGGGGTCGCGGGGGCGGCCGGGGCCTCGCCGGACGCGGCCGCGCCGGCCGGGGCCGACGGGGCGCTCGGGCGCGGGCGGGGGCGCATGGCGCTGGGCTTCGGGGCGCTCGGCCGCGGGGCGGTCGCGGGGGTCGGCGCGGCCGCGGCGGGGGCCGGCTCGGCCGCAGGCTCGGCGTCCTGCGCCTCCGGGGCCTCGGTCTCGGCGGCCTCGGGCTCCACGGCGGCCTCGGCCTCGGCGGCCTCCGGCGCGCCGTCCTCGTCGGCGGGAGCGGCCGGCTCCTCGATCGACCCGGCGTCCTCGTCGGCGGGAGCGGCCTGCTCGGCCGCCGCGGGGGCGTCCTCCGCCGGGTGCTCCTCGGCCGCGGGGGCCTCGGCGTCGTCGGCCGTGGGGACCTCGGTCGCGGGGACCTGCGCGTCGTCGGCCGCGGGGGCCTCGGTCGCGGGGACCTCGGCCTCGCCGACCGCGGGCGTCGCGGCCACGGCGGCCTCGTCGCTGTCCTGGGCGCGCTGCTGCTCGTCGGGCGTCTCGGTCACTGGGTCTCCACTCCCTCGATGGTGACGGGGGTGGCCGGGGTGCCGTCCGAGGCACCGCCGCTCACGCCCGCGTCAGCGACTGCCTGCACGACGTCGAGGCCCGACGTGATGCGGCCGAACACGGTGTAGCCCCCGGCGGCGTCCGCCGGGATGGTCGAGTCCTCGTACACGAGGAAGAACTGGCTGCCCATCGACTCGCCGTTGCCGCCCTGGCGGGCCATCGCGATGGTGCCGGCCGGGTAGACGTCGTCGGCGGGGGCGTTCTCGATCGGGCCGAACGCGTAGCCGGGGCTGCCCGTGCCGGTACCGGTCGGGTCGCCGCACTGCAGCACGTAGATGCCGCTGGTGGTGAGCCGGTGGCAGTCGGTGCCGTCGAAGTAGCCCTCCTGCGCCAGCGTCACGAAGTTCGCGACCGCCTGCGGGGCGGCCGCGCCGTCCAGCTCGACGCCGATCTCGCCCTGGCTGGTCGTGATCGTGCCCGTCCAGGCGCGGCCCTCGGCGAGCGCGGCGTCGGGCAGCACGCCGCCGTTGCCGAGGCGCTCGGCGGCGGTGGTCTGCGTGGCCGTGGGGGCGTCGGTGGCGCCGGAGCCCGCGGTGGTGTCGTCGTCCCCGCCGGTGGCGAGGAGCGCGGCGGTGATGCCCACGCCGAGCACGAGCACGCCGACGACCGCGCCGGCGACGATCTGCTGCCGCCGCTTGCGGGCGTGCTTCTGCACCTGGCGCTGCTGCCACTTCTCGTACCGGCGGCGCTCGTACTCGCGCTCGCGCTTGCTGGACGGCACGCACTCTCCTCGGTCTCGGCGTCGGCGGGTCCCCCGAGCGCGGGCACTCAGAGCGCCCGCGCCCGCCGGACAGTCTAGGCAGCCGGTGGTCGCGCGGGTGACGCGCGCGCCGCGCGCGCGCCGCGCGTGCGTGCCGGGGGTCCCGCGGGCGCCGCTAGCGTGGCCGGGTGCGCATCCTCGGACTGACCGCCCCCGTCTTCGCCGCGGCCTGCTACGTGGTGGCGGCCGACGACGGGGACTGCGTGGTCGTGGACCCCGGCGGCGGCGTGGCGGACGCGGTGCGGCGCACGGTCGCCGAGCACGGGCTGCGCGTCGCCGGGGTCGTCGCGACGCACGGGCACGCGGACCACGTGGCGGACGCCGGCGTGCTCGCCGCCGAGGCGGGCGTGCCGCTCCGGCTGCACGCCCGGGACGCGTACCGGCTGGCCGACCCGCTCGGCACGCTGGGTCTCGGCGCGGCGGCCGACCCCGGCGTGGCGGGCGCGCTGCGGTCGGCGGCCGCGGCGGCGGGGCTGGACCCGGCGACCTTCGGCAGGGTCGACCCGGCGCTGGTGGCGCCGTTCGGGGGAGCGGGTGACGACGCCGGCGGTTCCGGTGGCGGCACCGGCCGGACCCCGGACGTCGAGCTCCACCTCGGTTCGGTGAGCCTGGTCGCCCGGCACGCCCCCGGCCACACCGAGGGCTCGACCCTCTACCTGCTCGCCGCGGGCGACGACCGGGTCGCGTTCACCGGCGACGTGCTGTTCGCGGGGTCGGTCGGCCGCACCGACCTCCCCGGGGGCGACCCGGTCGCGATGGCGGCCACCCTGCGCGACGTCGTCGGCGCCCTGCCGGCGGAGACGCACGTCCTGCCCGGCCACGGGCCCGCCACGCGGGTGGACGCGGAGCTGGCCACCAACCCGTACCTGGCAAACTGACCCGCATGGCACGACCGACTCCTCTCTCCGGCTTCCCCGAGTGGCTCCCCGACGGCCGCGTGGTCGAGCAGCACGTGCTCGACACGCTGCGGCGCACCTTCGAGCTGCACGGGTTCGCCGGGATCGAGACCCGGGCGGTCGAGCCGCTCGACCAGCTGCTGCGCAAGGGCGAGACCTCCAAGGAGGTGTACGTCCTGCGCCGGCTGCAGGAGGACGCCGACGCCGAGCAGGACCGCTCCGGGCAGCTCGGCCTGCACTTCGACCTCACGGTGCCGTTCGCGCGCTACGTGCTGGAGAACGCCGGGCACCTCGCGTTCCCGTTCCAGCGCTACCAGATCCAGAAGGTGTGGCGCGGCGAGCGCCCCCAGGACGGCCGGTTCCGCGAGTTCGTGCAGGCGGACATCGACGTCGTCGGCGCGGGCGACCTCCCGTACCACTACGAGGTCGACCTGCCGCTGGTCATGGCGGAGGCGCTCGGCGCGCTGCGTGACATCGGCGTGCCGCCGGTGCGCATCCTCGTCAACAACCGCCGGGTGGCCGAGGGCTTCTACCGCGGGCTCGGTCTCGACGACGTCGAGGGCGTGCTGCGCAGCATCGACAAGCTCGACAAGATCGGCCCGGAGAAGGTCGCCGGGCTGCTGGTCGCCGAGACCGGCGCGACGCCCGAGCAGGCGCAGGCGTGCCTCGACCTCGCGGCGATCTCCGGCGGCGACGCCGGCGTCGTCGACCGGGTGCGCGTGCTGGCCGCGCAGCACGGGATCGTGTCGGAGCTCATGGAGCAGGGCCTGGGCGAGCTGCGGCAGCTGATCGAGGCCGCCGCCGTGCGCGCCCCGGGCGTCGTCGTCGCCGACCTCAAGATCGCCCGCGGGCTGGACTACTACACCGGGTCGGTCTACGAGACGGTGCTGGTCGGCCACGAGCAGCTCGGCTCGATCTGCTCCGGCGGGCGGTACGACACGCTCGCCTCGGACGGCAAGCAGACCTACCCGGGCGTCGGGCTGTCGATCGGCGTGTCGCGGTTGGTGTCCCGGCTGCTGTCGGGCGGCCTGGTCCGCGCGACCCGCGGCGTGCCGGCGGCGGTGCTGGTCGCCGTGACGTCGGAGGAGAGCCGGCCGGCGTCGGACGCGGTCGCCACCGCGCTGCGGGCCCGGGGCGTGCCGGTCGAGGTCGCCCCGACGGCCGCGAAGTTCGGCAAGCAGATCAAGCACGCCGACCGACGGGGGATCCCGTTCGTCTGGTTCCCGGGCGAGGACGGCGCCGCGGACCAGGTGAAGGACATCCGGTCGGGCGAGCAGGTCGACGCCGACGCCGCGGCCTGGGCGCCGCCCATGGAGGACCTGTGGCCGCGGGTGGTCCCCGCGGAGGGCTGACCCCCGGGCGCGGGCCTCATGCCAGGGCGGCGAGGCCCGCGTTCAGCGTCGTGGCGTAGAGCACCCACGTCAGGTACGGACCGAGCAGCCAGGCGACCCACGGGGTCAGGCGGTGGAACGCGACGATCGTCGCGACCAGCGCCACCTCGAGGGCGAGGATGATCGCCAGACCCAGGCCCAGCTGCTCCGCCCCGAAGAACACGGGCGTCCACGCGGCGTTCAGCGCGAGCTGGACGCCGTACAGGACGAGGGCCGTGGTGGCCGCGCGGCCGTGCCGCCGCCAGATCAGCCAGGCGGCCACCGCCATCACCACGTAGAGCACCGTCCAGACCGGGCCGAACACCCAGTTCGGCGGCGTCCACGCGGGCTTGTCGGCGTCGGCGTACCAGCCGTCGACGCCGGACGTCGACGCGAGGCTGCCGCCGAAGGCGACGACGGCGTTGAGCAGCAGCAGGCCGACGAGGACGGGCCAGCCTCGGGTGGCGGGGCCGGCGCCTGCGGCGGTGCCGCCGCCCGCGCCGGCTGCGTCGCGGCGGGCGGGGTGGCTCGGGGCGGGCTGGGCCGGGTTCGCGGAGGTCATGCCTCCACGGTGCGTCGGCGGCGCCGGGTCGGCAACCGGAAGGCCAGCATGCTGAGTTTCCTGCTGCGGTCCGGCATCGCAGGGCCCCGTTCCGGCGTGCCGCTCCCGCCCGTCCCCAGGCCGGTGGACCCGGTGCTTGCGCGGATGTCGAACACGTGTTCGAATCGGTGTCATGCGGTGGGACGGGCAGAGGATCGCGGTGGAGGCGGCGCAGGCGCTGCCCGGCCTCGCGCTGGCGGGTCACCAGCGGTCGGTGCGCACGCCGGAGTTCGCGGGCGTGACCTTCCACGAGGTGCACGCGAAGTCGGCCCTCAACAAGGTGGCCCGAGGCGTCGGCGATGCCGTTCCGGTGGACCGTGAACCCGATGCGCGGCTGTCTGCACGCGTGCACCTACTGCTTCGCCCGTCCGACGCACGAGTACCTCGGCCTCGGCCCCGACGAGGACTTCCAGACCCAGATCGTCGTGAAGACCAACGTGGTCGACGTGCTGACCGCGGAGCTGCGCCGGCCGTCCTGGACGCACGAGCACGTCGCGCTGGGGACCAACACCGACCCGTACCAGCGGGCCGAGGGGCGGTACGCGCTGATGCCCGGGATCATCGGCGCGCTCGCGCACTCGGGCACGCCGATGTCGCTGCTCACCAAGGGCACCCTGCTGCGCCGGGACATCCCGCTGCTGACCGAGGCCGCGGGGGAGGTCGGGGTGAGCGTGGCCGTGTCGCTCGCGATCGGCGACGAGGCGCTGCAGCAGGCGATGGAGCCGGGCACGCCGACGCCGCGCGCCCGGCTCGGGCTGATCCGGGCCGTGCGGGAGGCCGGGCTGGAGTGCGGGGTGCTGGTGGCCCCGGTCATGCCGTGGCTCACCGACTCCACGGCGCACCTCGACGGGCTGTTCCGCGACCTCGCCGACGCCGGCGCGTCCTGGGTGACGACGATCCCGCTGCACCTGCGCGGGCCGGTGCGGCCGCTGATGCTGCAGTGGCTCGCCGAGCACCGGCCGGAGCTGGTGCCGAACTACCGGCGGCTGTACGCGAACGGCGCCTACGTGCCGGAGGAGTACCGCCGGTGGCTGTCGGAGCGGGTGCGGCCGCTGCGCCGCCGGTACGGGCTGCACGGGCCGTCCGCGGCGCCGCTCGAGGGCGCCGGGTCCCCGGCCGGCGCGGGTGCCGGCGCCGGTGCGGGAGCGCGTGCGGGCGGGGGTGCGGGCGCGGGGTCGTCGGCGCGGACCGGCGGCCGGGCGCCGACGCCACCGCCCTGGCGGGTGCGGCCCGCGGGCGGGCGCGGCGCCGAGACGCCCGAGGGCGCGCTGGCGGGGGCGCTGCTCGGGGCGGTGCAGCCCGCGCTGTTCTGACGCCGGTCCGCCGGCGGCCCGGTCACCGGCGGACCAGGGCCGCGACGAGCCGGTCCGCCGGCGGCCCGGCCACGGGCGGGCCGGGGTCGCGACGAGCGCCCGGGAGGACGGCGCCGCGCCCCACGAGGGAGTATCCCCGCGACGGCGCCGGGTCGGTCGGCAGTAGACTCGCCGGGCTGCTCGGACGGGCAGCACCCCGACACCGGAGAGGACTCCTCGTGCTGCGCACCCACACCGCCGGCTCGCTGCGGGCCGAGCACATCGGCACCACCGTCACCCTGACCGGGTGGGTGGATCGCCGGCGCGATCACGGTGGGGTCGCCTTCGTGGACCTCCGGGACGCCTCGGGCATCGCCCAGGTCGTCATCCGGGACGAGGCCGTCGCGCACGGCCTGCGCGCCGAGTACGTGCTCCAGGTGACCGGCACGGTCGGCCGCCGCCCGGAGGGCAACGAGAACGCGCACCTGGCGACGGGCGAGGTCGAGGTGACCGCCGAGGAGGTGGTCGTCCTCAACGAGTCCGCGCCGCTGCCGTTCCAGGTGTCGTCCTCCCTCGACGAGCCGGTGGGCGAGGAGGCGCGCCTGCGCTACCGCTACCTCGACCTGCGCCGGCCCGCCCCCGCGAAGGCCCTGCGGATGCGGTCCCGGGCCAGCCAGGCGGCGCGCCGCGTTCTGGAGGCGCACGAGTTCGTCGAGGTCGAGACCCCGACGCTGACCCACTCGACCCCCGAGGGCGCGCGCGACTTCCTGGTGCCGGCCCGCCTGGCGCCGGGCTCCTGGTACGCCCTGCCGCAGTCGCCGCAGCTGTTCAAGCAGCTGCTCATGGTCGGCGGCATGGAGCGGTACTACCAGATCGCCCGCTGCTACCGGGACGAGGACTTCCGCGCCGACCGGCAGCCGGAGTTCACCCAGCTCGACGTCGAGATGTCGTTCGTCGACCAGGAGGACGTCATCGCGCTCGGCGAGCAGATCCTCGTCGCGCTCTGGGGCCTCATCGACCACGAGATCCCCACCCCGATCGCGCGCATGACCTACGCCGACGCGATGGCGAAGTACGGCACCGACAAGCCGGACCTGCGGTTCGGCCTGGAGCTGGTCGAGCTCACCGAGTACTTCACCGAGACCCCGTTCCGGGTGTTCCAGGCGCCCTACGTCGGTGCGGTCGTCCAGCCCGGCGGCGCCTCGACGCCCCGCCGCGGCTTCGACGCCTGGCAGGAGTGGGCCAAGCAGCGCGGCGCCAAGGGCCTCGCGTACGTCACGGTCGGCGGGGACGGCACCCTCGGCGGGCCGGTCGCCAAGAACATCACCGACGCCGAGCGCGAGGGCCTCGCGGCCGCCGTCGGCGCGCAGCCGGGCGACGCGGTGTTCTTCGCCGCCGGCAAGCCCGCCGAGGCGCGTGCGCTGCTGGGCGCCGCGCGCCTGGAGATCGGCCGCCGCGCCGACCTGATCGACGAGTCGGCCTGGTCGTTCGTGTGGGTGGTCGACGCGCCGCTGTTCAAGCCCACCGGCGAGGACGACGACGTGGCCGTCGGCGAGGGCGCGTGGACCGCCGTGCACCACGCCTTCACGTCGCCGACGCCGGAGTGGGTCGACCGCTTCGAGGAGTCCCCGGGCGAGGCCCTGGCCTACGCCTACGACATCGTCTGCAACGGCAACGAGATCGGCGGCGGTTCGATCCGTATCCACCGCCGGGACGTCCAGGAGCGCGTCTTCGCCGTCATGGGCATCGGCGAGGAGGAGGCCCGCGAGAAGTTCGGCTGGCTGCTCGACGCCTTCCAGTTCGGCGCCCCGCCGCACGGCGGCATCGCGCTCGGCTGGGACCGCGTCGTGGCGCTGCTGACCGGCTCGGAGTCCATCCGCGACGTCATCGCGTTCCCGAAGTCGGGCGGCGGCTACGACCCGCTGACCGGCGCCCCGGCCCCGATCACCCCGCAGCAGCGCAAGGAGGCGGGCGTCGACGCGAAGCCGAAGGCGTCCGACCTCGCGCCCCAGGGCACGCCCGCCGAGACCCCGGTCGCGGACGCCTCGGCGGCCGCGCAGCGGTGACGCGCGTCGGCGACCCGGCCGACGGCACCCCGCAGCACCCTGACGGCCCCGGCGCGCGCACCGCGCCGGGGCTGTCGGCCGTGCCGGGGGCGGCGGGGCTGTCCTCGGGCCCCGCGTCTGCCGGGGCGTCGGCGTCCGCCGGGTGGGCCGGGGCGTCGGCGTCCACGGGGTCGGCCGGGTCGCCCGCGCCCGCCGGATCGGCCGGGTCGCCCGCGTCCGCCGGGGCGGCCGGGCCGCTCGCGCTGCCGGAGCGCTGGGCGCGCGACCCGTTCCTGCTGGACGAGCGCCGCGGCTGGCACCCCGCCGAGGTGCACGCCGACGGCGACGCGATGCTGCTCGTGCGGCGCGCCGCCGCGGACGCGGGCGAGCCGGGTCACGGCCCCGGGGCGACGATGCTGCTGGCGGTCGGCCCGGCCGAGCCCGTCGCGGCGCTGCTGCGCGCCCACGCCCGCACGGGGCACCGGTTCGCCTGGGTGGACACCGAGGCGTTCGGCCTGCTGCACGCCGCCGAGGTGGCCGCGCTCCGCCTCGCCCCGAACCGCACCGGCTGGGAGTGGCTCGTCACGGAGGAGTCGCCCGCGCCCGTCGCCGCCGAGTCCCGGGTGCGCGAGCTCGACCCGCGCGCCGACGCCGCCGCGATCCGCGCCTGCCTCGCGGACGCCAACCCGACGACCGACGCCGACCCCGCCGGCCCGGGCGAGCGCTGGTGGGGTGCGCTGGACGACTCCGGGCGGCTCGGCGGGGTCATCGGCGCCGGACCCCGTGCAGGCCGGGTCGGCGGGCGGGGGTCGGCGCACCTCCACGGGCTCGGCGTCCGGCCGGGGGAGCGCGGCCAGGGGCTCGGGGCGGCGCTGACGGCCGGCGCGGGTGCGGGCGCTCCTCGCCGACGGCGCGGACTGGGTGTCGCTGGGCATGTGGGACGACAACCACGGCGCCCGGCGGATCTACCACCGCCTGGGCCTGCGCACCGTGCACCGCCTGACGACCCTGCGCGCCCGCGGCGCCTGACGCCCCCGCCCCCGCGCGCGGGCCATCGCCGAGCGGGTAACCGACACGTCGAGCGAGTAGTCGTCGGATGCTCGCTCGACGTGCCGGCTACTCGCTCGCGGGCGCGGCGGACCGGGCGCGGCGCGCGCCCGCCGCCGTCAGTGCGTGATCGCCAGGCGGGCGTGCAGGCGGCGCAGCGGCGCCGGGGCCCACCAGTTCAGGTCGCCGAGCACCGTCATCGTCGCGGGCACCAGCAGCAGCCGGACCAGGGTCGCGTCGATCAGCACGGCCACCGCCAGCGAGAAGCCGACCTCCTTGATCACCAGCAGCTCGCCGGCGACGAAGCCCGCGAACACCGCGATGATGATGGCCGCGGCGGAGGTGATGACGCGCCCGGAGCGCTGCAGCCCGAGCCGGACGGCCACGTCGTTGGGCGCGCCGGCGTCGTGCAGCTCCTTGATCCGGGAGAGCAGGAACACCTCGTAGTCCATGGCGAGGCCGAACGCGAACGCGATGACGAGCGCCAGCACGTAGGTCTCGATGCCGCCGGTCGGGTCGAACTGCAGCAGCCCGGACAGGTGCCCGTCCTGGAACACCCAGACCAGGACGCCGAGGGACGCGCACAGCGACACGACGTTGGTCAGCAGCGCCTTGACCGGCACGAGCACCGAGCCGGTCATGAGGAACAGCAGCACCAGGGTCGCGACGGCGACGATGCCGAGCGCCCACGGCGCCCGGTCGACGAGCGCGTCGGTGAAGTCGATCTGGTTCGCCGCCTGGCCGCCGACCCACGTGTCGAACGGCAGGTCGAGGTCGCGCAGCTCGTGGACGACCGCCTGGGCGTCGGCACCGCCGGGGTCGGTGGACTCGGGGCGCACGCCGATCACGACGACCGACCCGCGCGCGACCGGCGCGTCGACGGACGCGACGCCGTCGAGGGCCTCGATCTCCGGCAGGGCCGCCTGCGCGTCGGCGACGGACGTCTGCGCGACCACCGGCACCGCGGCCGACGAGGACGCCGGGTACTGCTCGGCGAGCACCTGGACGTACTCGCGCTGCGGGCTGGACCGGGGGAGCAGCTCGGTCGTCGAGTTGCGCAGCTCGAGGTGCAGGAGCGGGGTCGCGAGGACGAGCAGCACCGCGAGCGAGCCGCCCATCACCCACCACGGGCGCCGCTGCACGCGCGCGGCGAGCCGGGAGAACACGCCCTCCTCGTGCTCGACGTCGGCGGTCCGGGCGAGCACGGCGCGCACGCCGGGCACCCGGGACAGCACGCTGGGCCGCGCGAGCCGCCGCCCGGCCAGCACCAGCAGGGCGGGCACGAGGGTCAGCGCGGTGGCGACCGCGAACACGATGACGGCGACCGAGCCCGCGCCGAACGCCCGGAGGATGTCCTGGCGGAACACCAGCAGGCCCGCGATCGAGATGGCCACCGTGAGGGCGGAGAACGCGACGGTGCGCCCCGCGGTCGACATGGTGGTGAGCAGCGCGCCGACCACCGCGCCGTCACCGCGCCGCCGCCGCGCGGACCGGCCCTCGTCGTCGCCCAGGGTCTTGCCCAGCTCCTCGCGGAACCGGGACACGATCAGCAGGCCGTAGTCGATCGACAGGCCGAGGCCGAGCACGGTGACGACGTTCACGACCGACGACTCGAGGTCGTCCATCACGTACGACAGCGCGACCAACGACCCGAGGCCGCCGGCGATCGAGGCGATGGCGCCGGCCAGCGGCATCGCCGCGGCGAGGAACCCGCCGAACACCAGCACCATGATGAGCAGCGCGACCGGCAGGGCGATGGCCTCGCCGGTGGTGAGGTCCTGCTCCACCTGGTCCGTGATCGCCGACACGATGAGCGAGGTGCCGCCGACCAGGCCGGTCGCGTCCGGGGCGACCCCGTGCAGCGCGTCCGGGACGTCGGCGAGCCGTTCCTGCAGGTCGCGCAGCGCCGCGGACTCCGCGTCGTCGGACAGCTCGGGGTCCAGCTCGGCGACCAGGAGGAACCCGTCGCCGTCCTGCGCGAGCAGCGGCGCCGCCGCCGGGTTGGCGGGTCCGTCGGGCAGCACGAACGGGTCGATGACCGAGATCACCCCGTCGACGGCCGCGACGTCCTCGCGCGCCGGCGCCAGCGCCTCCGCCAGCCCCTCGGTCGCGGGGTCCACGCCCTGCACCACGAGGCTCAGCGAGGCACCGGACGTGCTCGAGGCCGCGAGCAGCTCGCTCGCCCGCGCGCTGTCGGAGCCGGGGACCACGGGCTCGCCGGTGCTCAGCCGGTCGAACAGGTTCTGCCCGCCGACGCCGACGAGCGCCACCGCGAAGCAGCCCGCGGCCACGACGGCCCAGACGAGCACCGTGAGGCGGGGGTGGCGGGCGACCAGGCGGCCGAGGCTCTCGAACACGCGGGCCAGCATCGCAGGCCGGACGCCTCTCGCGCACCACCGGTCCCATCCGTCCCACGGCGCGGCGTGTGGGACGGCGCCCGTAGGCTCGTGGGCATGGATCTGTTCGACGCGGTGACCACCTCGGCGCAGGGCACGCCCGCCCCGTCGGCGGGGGCGCCGCTGGCGGTGCGCATGCGCCCGCGCAGCCTGGCGGAGGTCGCCGGGCAGGAGCACCTGCTGGTGCCGGGCTCGCCGCTCCGGCGGCTGGTCGAGCCCGGCGACGCGACCGCGCGGCGGGCGGCGCCGTCGTCGGTCGTGCTCTGGGGCCCGCCCGGCACGGGCAAGACGACGCTCGCCTACCTGGTCGCCACCACGTCCGGCCGCCGGTTCGTCGAGCTGTCGGCCGTCACGGCGGGCGTGAAGGACGTGCGGCAGGTCGTCGACGACGCCCGGCGCCGGCTGGCGTCGGACGGCTCGGAGACGGTGCTGTTCATCGACGAGGTGCACCGGTTCACCAAGGCCCAGCAGGACGCGCTGCTGCCGAGCGTGGAGAACCGCTGGGTGACGCTCGTCGCGGCGACGACGGAGAACCCGAGCTTCTCGGTGAACTCCCCGCTGCTGTCCCGCTCGCTGCTGCTGACCCTCAAGCCGCTCGAGACCGACGACGTCCGGGCGCTGATCCGACGGGCCGTCGAGGACGAGCGCGGCCTGGGCGGCGCGGTCGTGCTCACCGACGACGCCGAGGACCACCTGCTCCGGCTGTCCGGCGGCGACGCCCGCAAGGCGCTGACGATCCTCGAGGCGGCCGCGGGCGCCGCGCTGGCCGACCGGGAGACCCGGCTGGCGGACCCGGACGTCGACCTCGGCGACGACGCGGACGCCGCGGCGGTCGTCGACCTGGCGACCACCGAGCGCGCGATCGACGTCGCCGCGGTCCGGTACGACCGGGACGGGGACCAGCACTACGACGTCATCAGCGCGTTCATCAAGTCGGTGCGCGGCTCCGACGTCGACGCGTCCCTGCACTACCTGGCCCGGATGATCGCGGCGGGGGAGGACCCGCGGTTCATCGCGCGCCGGATCGTCATCTCGGCGTCCGAGGACGTGGGCATGGCCGACCCGAGCGCGCTGCAGACCGCGGTCGCCGCGGCGCAGGCCGTGCAGCTCATCGGCATGCCCGAGGCGCGGATCATCCTGGCCGAGGCCGTCGTGCACCTGGCGACGGCCCCGAAGTCGAACGCCGCCTACAACGGGATCAACGCCGCCCTCGCCGACGTGCAGGCGGGCCGGCTCGGGTCGGTGCCCGCGCACCTCCGGGACGCGCACTACGCCGGCGCCAAGCAGCTGGGGCACGGGAAGGGCTACCTGTACGCGCACGACCACCCGCACGGGATCGCCGCGCAGCAGTACCTCCCGGACGACCTCGTCGGCACGCGGTACTACAGCCCCACGGAGAACGGGTACGAGCGGCAGGTGGGCGAGCGGCTGGGCCGGATCCGGTCGGTGCTGGACCAGGCACCGCCCCCGCAGGACCGCTGACGGCGCCCCCGACCGCACCGCATTAGGCCCAGCGACCCGCACCCGGTAGAGTTGCACGGTCGTCCGCACCCCGGGTCCTCCCGGTGGGTCAGCCGGACGGCCGCCTGGGGTCCTAGCCGCGTCCGCCTCGTACGGACGCACGGAGGTCGGCCCCACGCCCCGCCCGGGTTCGCCGGGCACGGGTGTGCCGTACGAGAAACGACAGGAAGAACCACATGAGCAACGTGACGCGTGCGCGTCGCCAGGTGCGCCTCTCGCGCGCCCTCGGCCTCGCGCTCACCCCGAAGGCCGTCAAGCACTTCGAGAAGCGCCCCTACCCGCCCGGCGAGCACGGCCGCGCCCGCCGCCGCACCGAGTCGGACTACGCGGTGCGTCTGCGCGAGAAGCAGCGGCTGCGCGCCCAGTACGCGCTGCGCGAGAAGCAGCTCGCCCGTGCGTACGAGGACGCCCGCAAGGCCCCGGGCCTGACCGGTGAGGCCCTGGTCGAGGACCTCGAGACCCGTCTCGACGCGCTGGTGCTCCGCGCCGGCTTCGCCCGCACCATCCTGCAGGCGCGCCAGGTCGTGACCCACCGGCACATCCTGGTCGACGGCAAGATCGTGGACCGTCCGTCCTTCCGCGTGAAGGAGGGCCAGACCCTGCAGATCAAGCCCAAGTCGCAGACCACCGTGCCGTTCCAGGTGGCCGCCGCCGGCGCCCACCGCGACGTGCTGCCGGCCGTCCCGGGCTACCTGGACGTCCAGCTCGAGAAGCTGTCGGCCGTGCTGGTGCGCCGCCCGAAGCGCGCCGAGGTCCCCGTGACCTGCGACGTCCAGCTGGTCGTCGAGTACTACGCCCGCTGAGCCACCCGGCTCGCAGGTCCGCGACGCCCCCGCACCGGCCCCCACGGGTCGGCGCCGGGGCGTCGCGGCGTTCCCGGCCCGCACGCGCGGCCGGTCGCCCGGCGCGACACCGCACGCCGGGTAGGGTTCCGGTGTCGTCGGCGCGGTGCCGGCACGAGCAGAAGGGCTGGCCATGCTGGGAGACATCGCGGGGCTCATCGCGGCCATCGCCTTCGTGCTGCTGGTGGGCGCGCTCGCCGTGCCGCTGGTGAAGCTCGGGCGGGTGCTGGACGAGACCCGGACCTCCGTCAAGGAGATCACCGAGCACACGGTGCCGATCCTGGACGAGGCGGCCACCACGGTGTCGTCCACGAACACCCAGCTCGAGCGGGTGGACGCGATCACGACCTCGGCCGCGCAGATCACGCAGAACGCCTCCGCGCTGACGTCGCTGTTCGCGGCGACCGTCGGCGGCCCGATGATCAAGGTCGCGGCCTTCAGCTACGGCGTGCGGCGCGCGCTGTCCGGCCTGGGCCGCGGGCGGTCCGGGCGATGAGCCGGCTGCTCTGGGTCGCGGTCGGCGCCGCTGCGGCGGTCGCCGGCGCCAAGCGGCTCGGCCTGCTGGACGACCTGACGGGAGCCCCCGCCGGCCACGCCGCGCACGCCGACGGCTCGGCGGCCGGCGCGGCCGGGACCGCCCGGGCCACCGCCGCCACGGCCGCCCGCGCCGCGCGCACCGCGTTCCGCGCGGGCGCCAGCACGGCCGGCGCCGTCCGGTCGCTGTCCGACGCCCGCCGCGAGTTCCGCACCGGCATGGCCGAGCGCGAGGCGCAGCTGCGGCACGACCTCGTCGGCGACGTCGACGTGGACGCGATCCGCGCCGAGCGCGCCGGGCGCCGCGCCGCGGCCCGCGAGGCCGAGCACGACGCGCACGGCGCCGTCCCGCCCGCCTGGCACCGGGACCCCGAGGCCCGGGACGCGGCCCGTGCCGCGCGCGCCCGCAAGGGCTGGGCCGACGAGCCGACGGACGACCCGGCGGACGGCGACGGCGACCTGCCGTACTCGTTCTACTGACCTGCACCTCGCGGCCCCTAGGCTGCACCCCGTCGCCCGCGCGGGAACACACCCGCGGCGCGCGACGCTGAACCACGAGAACGGGCGTGGGCCCGCGACCCCCGCCACCCGACCCAGACGAGGACACCATGCGCACCGCCGAGATCCGCCAGCGTTGGCTCGACTTCTTCGAGGCCCGCGGCCACGCCGTGGTGCCCTCCGCCCCGCTGATCTCGCCCGACCCGTCGACGCTGTTCGTCATCGCGGGCATGGTGCCGTTCATCCCGTACATGCTCGGCGAGCAGACGGCCCCGTGGCCGCGCGCGACGAGCGTGCAGAAGTGCGTGCGCACCCTCGACATCGAGGAGGTCGGCAAGACCACGCGGCACGGCACCTTCTTCCAGATGAACGGCAACTTCTCCTTCGGCGACTACTTCAAGGAGGGGGCGATCACCCACGCGTGGGAGCTGATCACCACTCCGCAGGACCAGGGCGGCTACGGGTTCGACCCGGAGACGATCTGGGTCACGGTCTACGAGACCGACGACGAGGCGGCCGAGCTCTGGAAGAAGATCGCCGGCCTGCCGGACGAGCGCATCCAGCGCCGCGGCATGAAGGACAACTACTGGTCGACCGGCGCGCGCGGCCCCGCGGGCCCGTGCTCGGAGATCTACGTCGACCGCGGCCCGGAGTACGGCGCCGAGGGCGGCCCGGTCGTCGACGAGGACCGGTACATCGAGATCTGGAACCTCGTCTTCATGCAGTACGAGCGCGGCGACGGGGGCGGCAAGGAGAACTTCCCGATCCTCGGCGAGCTCAAGCAGAAGAACATCGACACCGGCATGGGCCTGGAGCGCGTCGCGTTCCTGCTGCAGGGCGTCGACAACATGTACGAGATCGACGAGGTCTTCCCGGTCATCGAGGCCGCGCAGCAGCTGTCCGGCCGCCGCTACGGCGCGGACCACGAGGACGACGTCCGGATGCGCGTCGTCGCCGACCACGTGCGCTCGGGCCTCATGCTCATGGGCGACGGCGTCGTGCCCTCGAACGAGGGCCGTGGCTACGTGCTGCGCCGCCTGCTGCGCCGCGCGGTCCGCGCGATGCGCCTGCTCGGCGTCGAGACCCCGGCGCTGCCGACGCTGCTGCCGGTGTCCCGCGACGCGATGTCGCCGTCGTACCCGGAGCTGGCGCGCGACTTCGACCGGATCGCCAAGGTCGCGTACGCGGAGGAGGAGGCGTTCCTGCGCACCCTGGTCTCGGGCACCTCGATCCTCGACCTCGCGGTCTCCGAGGCGAAGTCCACCGGCACCGGGACGCCGAGCGCGGCCCCGCTGCTGTCGGGCGAGAAGGCGTTCCAGCTGCACGACACCTACGGCTTCCCGATCGACCTCACGCTCGAGATGGCGGCCGAGCAGGGCGTCTCCGTCGACGAGAAGGCGTTCCGGACGCTCATGCAGGCGCAGCGCGACCGCGCCCGGGCGGACGCGCTGGCCAAGCGCGCGGGCCGCACCGACACCGCGGCGTACCAGGACCTGCACGCGACGCTGAGCGGGTCCGGGGCGAAGCCGGTCGAGTTCGTCGGCTACGACCGCAGCACCTCCCGCTCGCGCGTCGTCGGCCTGCTGGTCGACGGGCAGCCCTCGCCCGCGGCCACTGCGCCGGCCGAGGTCGAGGTCGTCCTCGACGTCACGCCGTTCTACGCCGAGATGGGCGGCCAGCTGGCCGACCACGGCACCATCGTGCTCGACGGCGGCGCGACCATCGAGGTCGACGACGTCCAGGCGCCGGTCAAGGGCCTGCCGGTCCACCGCGGCCGCCTGGTCGAGGGCACCGTCACGCTGGACGAGCCGGGCGTCGCGTCGATCGACACCGCGCGCCGCATCGCGATCAGCCGCGCCCACACCGCGACGCACATGGTGCACAAGGCCATCCAGGAGTCCCTCGGCCCGTCGGCGACCCAGGCGGGCTCCGAGAACGCGCCCAGCCGCGTGCGGTTCGACTTCCGCGCCGGCCAGGCCGTGCCGCAGGGCGTGCTGTCCGAGGTCGAGGAGCGGGTCAACACCCGGCTCCAGGAGAACCTCGAGGTGACCGACGCGGTCATGCCGATCGCCGAGGCCCGCGCGCTCGGCGCGATGGCGCTGTTCGGCGAGAAGTACGGCGACCAGGTGCGCGTCGTGTCGATCGGCGGCGACTGGTCGCGCGAGCTCTGCGGCGGCACGCACGTGCGGCAGTCGGGCGAGCTCGGCCTGGTCACCCTGCTCGGCGAGGCCTCGATCGGCTCCGGCGTCCGCCGGGTCGACGCGCTCGTCGGCGACGGCGCGTACGGCTTCCACGCCAAGGAGCGCGCCCTCGTCGGGCAGATCTCCGGCCTGCTCGGGGCGCGCCCCGACGAGCTCGCCGACCGGGTGTCCTCGCTGATGACCCGGCTCAAGGAGTCCGAGAAGGAGCTCGCAGGGCTGCGCGCGGCGCAGGTGCTCGCGATCGCCGGCTCGCTGGCGTCCTCGGCGGCGGAGATCGACGGCACCCGCGTGGTCACCCACGACGCGGGCGAGGTCGCCGCGGACGACCTGCGCACCCTGGTGCTCGACGTCCGGTCCCGCCTCGGCGAGTCCGCGCCGGCCGTCGTCGCGGTCGGCGGCGTGGCCAAGGGCCGCCCGGTGGTCGTCGTCGCGACGAACGCCGCGGCGCGGGAGAAGGGCGTCCGCGCGGGCGCCCTGGTCAAGAAGGCATCCGGCCTGCTCGGCGGCGGTGGCGGCGGCAAGGACGACCTGGCGCAGGGCGGTGGAGCCGACGCCGCCCGGCTGCCCGAGGCGCTCGCCGGCATCCGCGAGGCGATCGGGGCGGGGGCCTGAGCCCGGTGGCCGGCGCCACCCCGGACGAGGCCGACGCGCCCGGCGCGCCGGACCCCGACGCCGTCGTGCGCGGGGCCCGGCTCGCCGTGGACGTCGGCTCCGTCCGGGTCGGCCTCGCGGCCAGCGACCCGGACGGCCTCGTGGCCACGCCGGTCGACACGCTGCCCCGCGACCCCCGCCCTCCGGCCCCGGGCGCGCTGCCGTCGGACGTCGCCACGATCGTCGCCGAGGTGGCCGAGCGGTTCGCCGCGGCGGTGTACGTCGGACTCCCGAAGCACCTCTCCGGGACCGAGGGCTCGGCAGCACAGGCCGCACGCGCGTACGCTGGTGCGCTGGCGCAGGCCGTCGCACCGGTTCCGGTGCGGTTGGTCGACGAGCGGATGAGCACGGTGTCCGCCCATCAGGCGCTGCACGCGTCCGGCCGGTCCGGGCGTCGTCACCGGGCGGTCGTCGACCAGGCGGCCGCGGTGGTGATCCTGCAGACCGCGCTCGACGCGGAGCGCTCCTCGGGCCGCCGGCCCGGCGAGCGGGTCACGGCGACCCGCCCGGAGCCTCCCGCCGAGGAGCGCCCGGGGGGTCAGCAGGACGCTGGACGAGCAGGACACACCGAAGGGACGACCGAGTGAGCGACCTGTTCCTCGGTGCTCCGCAGCAGGAGCACCACGAGGCACCCCCGCCCTCGCGCCGCTCGCGCCGCGACTCGCAGGAGCAGCGCGCGAAGCAGAAGAAGCACCGGCGGCGCCGCAGCGTCGTCGTGCTCCTGCTCGCGCTGGTCCTCGTCGGCGGCGCCGGCTTCGTCGTGTGGAGCGTGTTCGGCGACCTGTTCTCCGGCGGCGGCAGCGCCGACGAGACCGTGCAGGACTACCCGGGCCCCGGCAGCGGCGAGGTCCAGGTGACCGTCGCGTCCGGTGACACCGGCGGCGCCATCGGGCAGACGCTGCACGACGCGGGCGTGGTCGCCACGGTGAGCGCCTTCACGAGCGCCTACGCCGCCAACCCCGCCGCGGTCGGCATCCAGCCCGGCACGTACGGCCTGCAGCTCGAGATGAAGGCCAGCGACGCCGTCGCCGCGCTGCTCGACCCCGCCAACCGCGTGTCGAACCGCGTGACGATCCCCGAGGGCTACACGGCGAAGCAGATCTACCAGCGCGTCTACGAGGTCACCGGCATCACCGTCGAGGACCTCGAGGCGGCCGCTGCAGACCCCGCCGCCATCGGGCTGCCCGCCGAGGCGGGCGGCAACGTCGAGGGCTGGCTGTTCCCGATGACCTACGAGGTCGAGCCCGGGTCGAGCGCCGCCAGCGTGCTGTCCCAGATGGTCGCGCGGACCACGGCGCTGCTCACGAGCAAGGGCGTGGCGCAGGACCAGTGGGAGACGGTGCTCAACAAGGCGTCGATCGTCGAGCGCGAGGGCAAGCTCGACGAGGACCGGCCGAAGATCGCCCGCGCGATCGAGAACCGCCTCGAGCGCGACATGCAGCTCCAGGTCGACGCGACCGTCCTCTACGGCATCGGCGTGACCGGGCGTTCCCCGACGCGCGCGGAGCTCGACGACGCGTCCAACCCCTACAACTCGTACACCTCGGTCGGGCTGCCGCCCACGCCGATCGCCAACCCGGGCGAGGCGTCGATCGACGCCGTCATCAACCCGGCGGACGGCCCGTGGCTGTTCTGGGTCACCGTCAACCCGGAGACCGGCGAGACCAAGTTCGCCGAGACCTACGACGAGCACCAGACGTACGTCGCGGAGCTGCGCGAGTGGGAGGCGGCGAACCTGTGACCGGTGCCGCGCGCCGCGCCGCGGTGCTCGGCCACCCGATCGCGCACTCGCTGTCCCCGGTCCTGCACCGGGCCGCCTACCGGGCCCTCGGGCTCGACGGCTGGGCCTACGACGCGGTCGACGTGACCGAGGAGCAGCTGCCGGCGTTCGTCGGCGACCTCGACGCCGGCTGGGCCGGGCTCAGCCTGACCATGCCGCTCAAGCAGACCGTGCTGCCGCTGCTCGACCACGTCGAGCCGCTGGCGGCGGTCGTCGGAGCGGTGAACACCGTGCTGGTGCAGGCGGGCGGGTCGGGGCGGCCGGTGCTCACCGGCGCCAACACCGACGTGCACGGGATCGTCGCGGCGCTGTCGGAGGGGCTGGGCGCGGCGGACGCGGCGTCGCCGGGGGAGAGCGCCCCGGCCCGCACCGCCGTCGTCCTCGGTGCGGGCGCCACCGCGGCGTCCGCCCTCGCCGCCCTCGCCGAGCTCGGCTGCACCACGCCGGTCGTGCTCGCGCGGTCGCTGGGCCGCACGGGCGCGCTCGCCCGCGCCGCGCACCGCATGGGCGTCGAGCCGGCGTTCCGGACGCTCGACGGCGCGCCCGCTGCGCTGGCCGGGGCCGACCTCGTCGTCTCGACGCTGCCGCCGCGCGCCGCGGACGACCTGGCGGCGGCGCTGCGCGAGGGACCCGCGCTGCGGCCGGGCGCCGTGCTGCTCGACGTCGCCTACGACCCGCGGCCCACCGCGCTGCACGCCGCCTGGCTCGCCGCCGGCGGCGTCGCCGTGCCGGGGGAGCGGATGCTGCTGCACCAGGCCGCCGAGCAGGTGCGGCTCATGACCGGGCGGCCCGGGCCGCTCGCCGCGATGGACGAGGCGCTCGGGTCGGCGCTGGGCGTGGTGCCCGGGTCCCCGGAGGCTCCGGGCGCGCCGGTCGTGCCCGGCGCGACCGCCTGACCGGCTGATTCACCCGGCCCGGGACGGTACCCGCCCGGTCCGGACGCCCTCGGGTCCTCATCTCCCCGCACCGGCGTGCCGATGGGTCCTACGGGGCCGGTGCACCTGCCTGCCCCGGACGAAAGGGCAACGGGGTGAAGCAGCTCGGCGAGATCCTGCTGGACGAGGGCCTGGTCAGCGAGGCGCAGCTCATGGCCGCGCTGGACGAGCAGATGGCCCGGGGGCAGTCCCTCGGCCGCACGCTGGTCGAGATCGGGGTCCTCACCGAGGGGCAGCTCGTGGCCGCGCTGGCGCGGCAGGTCGGGATGGCGTTCGTCGACCTCGACGAGTATCAGGTGGACCGGTCCGCGGTCTCGATGGTGCCCGCCGCCCTGTGCCGGCGGTACACCGTGCTCCCCGTCGGCTTCCAGGACGGCGCGCTCGTGCTCGCCACCGCCGACCCCGGCAACGTGGTCGCCGTCGACGACGTGCGCACCGTGTCCGGCATGGCGGTCCTGCCGATCGTGGCGACCTACGAGAACCTCAGCCGCGCGATCGAGCGGTTCTGCCGCGCCGACGGCGAGATGGAGGACCTGTCCACCGCGTTCGAGGAGGAGCACCAGTCCCAGCAGGCGCAGGTCGACCTGTCGAACATCGGCAACGCCGTCGAGGACGACGCCCCGATCGTCCGGTACGTGAACCTGCTGGTGACCCAGGCGATCTCCGACCGGGCGTCCGACATCCACATCGAGCCCACCGAGCACGACCTGCGCGTGCGGTACCGGATCGACGGCGTGCTGCACGAGATGCAGCGTTCGCCCAAGCAGATCCAGGGCGGCGTCATCTCGCGCGTCAAGATCATGTCGGACATCGACATCGCGGAGCGCCGCAAGCCCCAGGACGGCCGCATGTCCGTCACCCACAACGGCCGCAAGATCGACCTCCGCGTCGCCACCCTGCCGACGGTGTGGGGCGAGAAGATCGTCATGCGGATCCTCGACAACTCGACCGCCTCGCTCGACCTCCGCGACCTCGCGTTCCTCGAGCACAACTACGAGTCGTACAAGGACGCGTACACCAAGCCGTACGGGATGATCCTCGTCACCGGACCGACGGGTTCCGGCAAGTCGACCACCCTGTACGCGACGCTGAACGCGGTCTCCAAGCCCGAGATCAACGTCATCACCGTCGAGGACCCGGTCGAGTACCGCCTCGCCGGCATCAACCAGGTCCAGGTGAACCCCAAGGCCGGCCTGACGTTCGCGGGCGCGCTGCGCTCCATCCTGCGGTCCGACCCCGACGTCGTCCTGCTCGGTGAGATCCGCGACCACGAGACCGCGCAGATCGCCATCGAGGCGGCCCTCACCGGCCACCTCGTGCTCTCGACCCTGCACACCAACGACGCGCCGTCCGCGATCACCCGCCTCACCGAGATGGGCATCGAGCCGTTCCTCGTCGGCTCCGCGCTCGACGCGGTGGTGGCCCAGCGGCTCGCCCGGCGGCTGTGCGCCAAGTGCTGCGAGCCGTACGTCCCGACCGAGACCGAGCTCATCGGGGCGCGGTTCCCGTGGGTGCCGGGGGAGCCGCTGCCCGAGCTGTTCCGGCCCGTCGGCTGCGTGGCGTGCTCCCGCACCGGGTACCGGGGGCGCGTCGCGCTGCACGAGGTCATGCGGGTGACCGAGGACATCGAGCGTCTGGCCGTGGCGCGGGCGTCGGCCGCCGAGATCGGCGCCACCGCGCGGCAGCAGGGCATGATCACGCTCCGCGACGACGGCTGGCAGAAGGTCGCGCTGGGGCAGACGTCGGTGGAGGAGATCCTGCGGGTCGTCGCGTGACCGGGTGGTCCGCGGGGCGACCGCTCAAGAAACCGCTCGCCCCGGCCGATGGGACCGGGCAGGGCGGCGCCGACGTGCGCCGCGACACGATCGGAGAGGTGCCACGGTGACCGAGCCCTACCCCGGCGATGGAACGGTGCCCGTGACGGGCCTCCCGCCGTACGTCCCGCCGCTCACGCCGCCGGTCGGTGCGTCCGTGCCGACGCAGGCCGCGCCGCCGGCCGGGGCCCCCGTCCTGTCCCCGCCGGCGCCCCCCGTGCCGGGCTACCCGGCCACGGCGCACGGGGCAGGTGCGGCGACCTACGCCGCGCCCCCCGCAGCTGCTGCGCCCCCCGCCCCGGCAGCGCCGCCCGCCGCTCCGCCGGCGATCCCCGGGCAGCCCGGCGGCCCCGCGCGCGCAGCCGCCCCCGCCGGCACCCGAGCGGCGATGCGTGCCGGCACGGCGCGCCCCGGCATGGGACTGCAGCGGCAAGAGGGCGACCTCGACCTCGACGAGGCGCTCGCCGCGATGGTCCAGATCGGCGCCTCGGACCTGCACCTGACCATCGGCGCTCCGCCGACGGTCCGCATCTCCGGCTCGCTCCGCCCGCTCGAAGGCTTCCCCGCGCTCGAGGGCGAGGGGCTGCGCCGCGCGCTCTACGCGGTCCTCACCCAGAAGCAGCGGGAGAAGTTCGAGGCCAACCTCGAGCTGGACCTCTCCTACTCGGTGCGAGGGCTCGCGCGGTTCCGCCTGAACCTGTACCAGCAGCGTGAGTCGATCGGTGCGGCGTTCCGCGTGATCCCCTACGAGATCAAGCCGCTCGAGCAGCTCGGCGTGCCGCCGGTCGTGGCGAACTTCGCAGGCCTGCCGCGCGGGCTGGTGCTGGTCACCGGGCCGACCGGTTCGGGCAAGTCGACGACGCTCGCGTCGATCATCGACCTGGCCAACCGCACCCGGCCCGACCACATCATGACGGTCGAGGACCCGATCGAGTTCCTGCACCGGCACAAGAAGGCGCTCATCAACCAGCGCGAGGTGGGGGAGGACACCCACTCGTTCGCGAACGCGCTCAAGCACGTGCTGCGTCAGGACCCCGACATCATCCTCGTCGGCGAGATGCGCGACCTCGAGACGATCTCCGTCGCGCTGACCGCGGCCGAGACCGGCCACCTCGTCTTCGCCACCCTGCACACGCAGGACGCCGCCCAGACGATCGACCGCATCATCGACGTCTTCCCGTCGCACCAGCAGGCCCAGGTCCGCACCCAGCTCGCCGGCGCGATCCAGGGCGTGGTCTGCCAGGCGCTGTGCAAGCGCGCCGACGGCACCGGCCGGACCGTGGCGACCGAGGTGCTGGTCGCGACCCCGGCCGTCCGGAACCTCATCCGCGAGGGCAAGACGCACCAGATCTACTCGGCGATGCAGGCGGGCTCGCAGCAGGGCATGCACACGATGGACCAGCACCTCGCGGACCTGGTCAAGGCCGGGCGCATCTCGTACGAGACCGGCCTCGAGAAGTGCCACCACGCCGAGGACTTCAACCGCCTCACCGGGCGCTTCGGCGCTGCCGCCCCGATGGCGCAGGGCGGCGCGCCGGCGCAGAACGCGCTGTACGAGTCGTCGTCCTACCCGCCGGTCGCGCCGCCGGCCCCCTACGCGCAGCCCGGGAGCACCCACTGATGGCGGACGCCAAGGTCTACGAGTACGCGGTCCGCGACCGCGAGGGCAAGGTCGTCAAGGGCCGGATCGAGGCGGCCAACCAGGCCGCGGTCGCGAACCGGCTGCGCACCATGGGGCTCGCGCCCACCTCGATCACCGAGGTGCAGACCACCGGCCTGCAGCGCGAGATCACCATCCCCGGCTTCGGCGAGAAGATCACGCTCAAGGACCTCGCCGTCATGTCGCGCCAGATGGCGACGATGATCTCGGCCGGCCTGTCCCTGATCCGGACGCTGTCGATCCTCGCCGACCAGACCGAGAGCAAGCCGCTCGCGAAGGTCCTCGGCTCGGTGCGGAGCGACGTCGAGGTCGGGCAGTCGCTGTCCTCCGCGCTGTCCAAGCACAAGGACGCCTTCCCGCCGCTGATGATCAACATCATCCGCGCGGGCGAGGTCGGCGGCTTCCTGGAGAAGTCGCTCGTGTCGGTGGCCGAGAACTACGAGGCCGAGGTCAAGCTCCGGTCCAAGATCAAGTCGGCGATGACCTATCCCGTCATGGTGTTCATCATGGCGATCGTCGCGGTCGCCGCGATGCTCATCTTCATCGTCCCGGTATTCCGGGACATGTACGCCGACCTCGGCGGGACGCTGCCCGTCCCGACATTGATCCTGGTGTATATCTCGAATGTCATGAAGTGGGCGACGGTCCCGCTGGTCGCCGTGATCGTGGTCGCGATCGGGTGGTGGCGGAAGCACAAGAACGACCCCGCCATCCGCGAGAAGGTCGATCCGATCAAGCTCAAGATGCCCGTCTTCGGGCAGCTGATGCGGAAGATCGCGGTCGCCCGGTTCGCCCGGAACTTCGGGACCATGATGGGCGCCGGCGTGCCGCTGCTGCAGGCCCTCGAGATCGTCGGGCAGACCTCCGGCAACTGGGCGATCGAACGCGCCGTCGCCGACGTCCAGGAAGCCGTCCGCCGAGGTGAGACGCTGTCCGGCCCGCTCGGGCAGCACCCGGTCTTCCCGCCGATGGTCGTGCAGATGCTCGCCGTGGGCGAGGACTCGGGCGCGATGGAGACGATGCTCGAGAAGGTCGCGGAGTTCTACGACCAGGAGGTCGAGTCGACCACCGAGCAGCTCACGAGCCTCATCGAGCCCCTCATGATCGCGTTCCTCGGCGTGGTCGTCGGCGGCATGATCGTCGCGCTCTACCTGCCGATCTTCAATGTCTTCAACTTGATCGAGTGACCGCGGCGGGGCGTCCGAACGGGTGAACCAAACGTCACCCGTTCTGACGACTCAAGTCGGGGTGGGTCCCGGACGATGCAATGGGTGCACGACTTCCCCGGCCTTCGCGGGCCGGTGGATCTGGACATTTCACATCGAACTCGGGAGCACAGCGTGATCGCTCGTTACCGCAAGGCCATGGAGAACAAGGAGCAGGGCTTCACGCTCGTCGAGCTCCTCGTGGTCATCATCATCATCATCGGCATCCTCGCCGCCATCGCGGTGCCGGTGTACCTGAACCAGCAGGCGAAGGCCAAGGACTCGGCCGCGAAGTCGGACCTGGGCAACGCGAAGATCGCGGTCGCGTCGGCGCTGGTCGACTCGCCGAACGCCACCACCATCACCTTCGGCAACACCGACACCCCCGGCACCACCTCCGCCACGGCGAAGTTCGCCTGGTCCGCCGGCGTCACCGGCGACTCGTCCGTCACCATCGCGGCCGGCGAGTTCGAGATCGAGGCGACCTCCTCGACGGGCAAGGTCTTCATCGTCGACGAGACCGGCGGCATCACCGAGAAGACCACCACGGGCGGCACCACCAACCCGTGACCTTCGGGCCACACCGCACCACCCGACGGGGCGGGGCACGCGAGCACGCGGCCCCGCCC
Source organism: Cellulomonas sp. Y8 (assembly GCF_008033115.1). Classification (NCBI taxonomy): domain Bacteria; kingdom Bacillati; phylum Actinomycetota; class Actinomycetes; order Micrococcales; family Cellulomonadaceae; genus Cellulomonas; species Cellulomonas sp. Y8. The sequence goes on along the minus strand of NZ_CP041203.1, from coordinate 130,978 downwards.
CATCGGCGCGACACCACCCGGCAGCCACCGGGCCGGCCGGACCCCAGCACCCGCGAGGAGGGCAGCACGTGGCGCAGCAGCACACCGAGGCCGACGGCGCGCACCGGCGCCCCGCCGACGCCGGCGTCGGCATCATCGAGATCCTCGTCGCGATGGCGATCTTCGGGATCGTGATGGCCGCCGCGCTGCCCCTGCTGTTCGCCTCGACCGTGCAGGCCGCCCGCGCCGCCCAGCTGGCGACCGCGAGCCAGATCGCGAACCAGCAGCTCGAGCGCGCCCGGTCCGCCGCCACCTCCTGCACGCAGCTGAAGGCGCACCTCGCCAGCTCCGCCGCGACGGCGGAGGGGGCGGTGCACGACTCGCGCGGCATCGACTTCGAGGTGACCGAGACGGCGGCGTCGTCGATCACCTGCCCGGACGTGGACGGCCTCGTCCCGTACACCGTGACGGTCCGGGCGAACACCAACGCGAGCGCGCGTCCGGTCACCGCGACGGTCACGTCGCGCATCTGGGTCGGGAAGGACTGAGCGCCGTGCACCGACTCCGCCGCGCCGTCGACCTCCGCGCCCTCCGCGCCGCGCGCGCCACCCCCGACGCGGGCATGTCGCTGGCCGAGCTGCTGGCGTACATGGTCCTGTCGGGCATCGTGCTCGCGATCGTGGGCACGCTGATCGTCCGGACCCTCGTCACGCAGCGCGACGTCCGCGCGCAGGCGACCGCCTCGAGCGCCTCGCAGATCGTGCTCACCGACATGCAGGGTGCGCTGCGGAACGCGGTGACGGTGCGCACGCCGTCCGACTTCGGCGGCCGCCTGCTGCTGGTCAAGACGCGCGTCGGCGACGACGACGCCGACCCCGCGTCGTTCGTGTGCCGCGGCTGGTACCTGGACACCGCCTCGGGCGAGCTCCGCACGACGCGAGGTGCGCCCGGCGCCGGCGCGCCGACCGCGGGCCTCACGGCGACGTCCGACCTCAGCGCGTGGTCGGTCGCGCTCGACGGCGTGCACGCCTCGACGAGCGGGGGAGCGGGGCTGCCGGTCTTCACGGCCGAGGGCACCACCGGTGCGCACATCCGGTTCGAGGTCACCGACGGCCAGGACGGGTCGAGCCTCACCATCACGTCGGCCGCCATCCCGCGGCCGCAGGGCACGAGCACAGGCGGGACCACATGCTTCTGATCCGACGTCTCCGGTCCGTCCCGCGCGACGGCGGCAGCGCCCTGGTGACCGTGATCGCCATCGCGGCGGTCGTCGCCATCGTCAGCGTCACCATGGTCGCGACGGTGTCGTTCGCGACCGGCACCAGCGCGCGGGCCCGCGCGCAGGTGCAGGCGCAGGCGTCGGCGGAGGACGCCGTCGACCGGACGCTGTCGCAGATGTCGCTCTACACCAAGGGCGCGGAGACGACCTTCCCCTGCTCGCTGCCGTACAGCGAGGTGACCCCGGCGGGGTCGTCGAGCACCGAGGTCACGCTGCGCTACCGCACCGAGGGCGGCACGGCCTTCAACTGCCCGATCCCGACCTCGATGCCGGTCGTGGAGGCCGAGGTCACGGCGACCTCGGACGTCTCGATCAACACCGCGGACGGCGAGCGCACGGCGACGCGCACCGTGAAGCAGCGCCTGGCGGTCACCGACGTGCCGTCGGGCGGCTCGCTGTTCGGCTACGGCATCTTCTCCGGCTCGTCGTTCACCGCGACGAACACGTTCAACATCCAGGGCGGCGGCCTGCACGCGAACGGCGACTACGGCTGCAACAGCTCCGGCGCGATCATCGGGCCGGTGAGCGCAACGGGCAACGTGTCGATCACGAACGGCTGCATCGCCAACAGCGTCGCCGCCGGTGGGACGTACACGTGCAGCTCGGCCGGCTCCGTCACGGGCGACGTGACCGCGGCCGGCGCCGGGACGTCCAGCCTGACCAACGGGTGCAAGATCGGCGGGACGTTCCGCACCAAGGGCCCGATCCAGCTCACCACGGCGACGCCGCGGGTGGGCGGCAACATGATCTCCGCGGCAGGCGGCATCTCCGCGAGCAACACCGGACCGATCGTCACGGGCTACGGGCGCGCGGGCGGTGCGATCACCGGAGCCGCGACGATGAGCACCGTGTTCCAGGGCGGCTACACGGCCAACAGCCCGAGCGCGGCGCCGGACGCCCCGCCGGCCGAGGTCATGCCCGCGATCACGTGGGAGGACGTCCAGAAGGCCGGCTGGCCGGTCAAGAACGTCAGCACCTGGATCAACGAGAGCGCGGCCGCGAACAACGCGCCGTCCTGGGCGTCGGGGCGCGCCGCGGGCACGTGCAGCGCGGACGCCGCCAACTACGGGATCAACGGCCCCATGACCTCGCCCGCAGTCCCGACCGTCATCGACGCGCGGACCTGCGACGTCAACTTCCAGAACATCGTCCTGAACCTCAAGGACGACCTCACCATCGTGGTGAAGAGCTTCTCCGTGAACAACTCGTTCCGCGTCTCCTCGACGAAGAACGGTGCCAAGCTCCGGATCATCGTCCCGGTCCCGGCGGGCGCCACGACCTGCTCGGCCACGCTGCCCTCGTCCGCGAAGGGCACGCTCGACCTGAAGAACTCGGTCACGTTCGACCCCAACGTCGACGTCCTGCTGTACACGAACGGGAAGACCAGCTTCACCAACACGGTCAACCTGCACGGCTCGGTGTACACCTGTCAGCTGCAGGCCTCGGTCGCGACCACGATCGTGCACTCGGACATGACGCCGCCCGGCATGGAGGGCCCGTCCAGCGCGCTGTACGCGTTCGATCAGACCGCGCGCTACAACCTCGACCCGGGGGACTCGTGACCACCGGGCAGGGACGACCGTGATCCTGCTCGCGGCGCCGGTCGGCCTCCTCGGCCTGGTGCTGGGGTCGTTCCTCAACGTCGTCGTCTGGCGCGTCCCTCGGGGCGAGTCGGTGGTGCACCCGCCGAGCGCGTGCCCCCGGTGCGGACACGCCGTCCGCGCCCGGGACAACGTGCCGGTCCTGTCCTGGCTGCTGCTGCGGGCCCGGTGCCGGGACTGCGGCGAGCCGATCTCCGCGCGGTACCCCGCGGTCGAGGCCGTGACCGCCGTCGCGTTCGTCGAAGTGCTGGTCTGGCAGGGGTTCGGCTGGTCGCTGCCGGCGTTCTGGTACCTGGCGGCGGTGAGCGTCGCGCTGGCGCTCATCGACCTCGACGTCCGCCGGCTGCCGGACGCGATCGTGCTCCCGTCCTACCCGGTCGCGCTCGCGCTCCTCGCGCTGGCGTGCTGGGGGCCCGGGTCGGACGCCGGGGGTGAGGTGTTCCTCCGGGCCGTGCTGGGAGGCCTCGCGGTCGGCGGCGCGTACCTGGTGATCTTCCTGGTCTACCCGGCCGGCATGGGCCTCGGTGACGTGAAGCTCGCCGGCGTGCTCGGTCTCTACCTGGGGTGGATCGGCTGGTCGGCGGTCCTCGTCGGCTGGTTCGCCGGCTTCCTGCTCGGCGGCCTGTTCGCCGTCGTGCTGCTGGCGCGCCGACGGGCGGGGCGCAAGTCCGCGATCCCGTTCGGCCCCTTCCTCATCGCGGGCGCGTGGGTCGGGCTCGTCGCCGGCCCCGCGGTCGGGCAGTGGTACCTGGGCCTCCTGGGCCTGTGAACGGGGCGTGCGGGTGACCTCGCGCGCCAGTCAGGTGGGACGTCTCAAGACCGCGCAGGTCGCGGCCGATGAGTCCCACGAGTCATCCCCCCGTCGGAAGGACCTGAGGTGGGTTCTGCACGCGTGATCGGCCTGGACATCGGCAGCACTGCCGTCCGCGCCGCCGAGCTCGAGTTCGGGAGCGGAGGGCCTGGTGGGAAGAACCCGCCCACGCTCCTGCGCTACGGCCAGGTCGCCCTGCCGGTCGGCACGGTGCGCGACGGCGAGGTGACGGACCAGACGGTCGTGGCCGACGCGCTGAAGCGGCTCTGGCACCAGTCCAAGTTCAGCAGCAAGGACGTCGTCATCGGGGTCGGCAACCAGCGCGTGGTCGTGCGCGAGATGGAGCTGCCCTGGATGCCTCTCGCACAGCTGCGGGCCTCGCTGCCGTACCAGGTCCAGGAGATCCTGCCGGTGTCGGTGGACGACACGCTCCTGGACTTCCTCCCGACGGAGGAGGTCGAGGGCCCGCAGGGCCGGGTCGTCCGCGGGCAGCTCATCGCCGCCCCCCGGGACACGGTGACGGCGAACCTGCTGGCCGTGGAGGCCGCCGGGCTCCGTCCGACGATGGTGGACCACAACGCCTTCGCCCTGGTCCGGGCCCTGGCCCGCGGCGAGCTCGCGGGTCGCATCGCGGCCTACGTCGAGATCGGCGCACGGATCACCACCGTGGTCGTCGCGCAGGGCACGACCCCCCGCCTGGTGCGCGTCCTGCCGATGGGCGGCCAGAACATCACGGATGCGGTCGCGTCGGCGCTGGGCGTGGCTCAGCCCGAGGCGGAGCAGACCAAGCGGGCGACCGGACTGGGCTACCCCGGGGCGGACCCGGCGGTGCAGAGCGCGGTGGGTGACGTGACGCGCGCGCTGGTCGAGGCGATCCGCAACACCTTCGTCTACTACGCCGGCACGCACCCGGGGCAGGGCATCGAGGTCGTCGTCCTCACCGGCGGCGGTGCCCACCTGGACGGGCTCGGGCAGTACCTGTCGAGCGCGAGCCGGCTCCCCGCGGTCCTCGGGGACGCGCTGTCGGGCGTCCGCGTCGGCAAGTCGGTCGCCGCGGGCTCGCTCGACGGCATGGGATCGCTGGTCGCGCTGTCGACCGGCCTGGCCTACGGGGTGGCGGCATGACGGCACTGGCGGAGCGGCAGCAGCAGCGCGGCGGCAAGCAGCCGGGGGAGGCCACCGTGATCAGCCGGGGTCTGCCGCAGGTCAACCTGCTGCCGGACAGCGTCCGCGCCGTGCAGCGGCTGCGCGAGGTCCGGGGGTGGTTCGGGCTGGCGGTGCTCCTCGCGATCGTGCTGGTGGGTGTCGCCTGGTTCGTGGGCACGTTGATCGTGGGCGGCGCCCAGGACGACCTGACCGCCGAGCAGGCGCGCACCGACTCGCTCCTGACGGAGAAGAAGACGTACGCCGAGGTGACCCCGGTGCTCGACGACATCACGCGGATGGGCAAGGCGACCGTGATCGCCTCGTCCGGGGAGATCCTCTGGTCGGACTACCTCGGCGCCGTCTCCGCGGTGCTGCCGCCCGACATGTCGCTGCAGACCCTGGTCACCGCGGCGGATCCGGCGACCACCGGCGTGCCCGACCCGCTCGTGACGCCCGGCGTCGTGCAGCTGACCTTCACCGGCACGTCGGCGACGCCCGTCGACATCGCCGCGCTGCTCGACGCGTTCGACGGCGTCCGCGGCTTCGACGACCCGCGGGTGTCCGTCGTGAAGCGCAACGACGCCTCCGCCTACGACGTCACCGGCACCGTCCAGGTGACCACGTCCGCGTTCTCGCTCCGACTCATGGGGGAGCTGCCCTGATGAACTCCTTCAAGAACTGGGTGATCGGCACCTCGCTGCTGTGCGCGGTGGTGCTGGGCCTCGGCGCGTTCCTGCTGGTGAAGCCGCAGCTGGACGAGGCGGGCGAGCTCGACGCGCAGACCGAGGCGCTCGTCGCCTCGAACGACGACCTGGCGGGTGAGGTCGCAGACCTCAAGGAGCAGTTCTCGCACATCGACGAGTACCGCACCGCGCTGGCGAGCGCGCAGACCCGCGTGCCGCAGCGCGCGGACATCAGCGCGATGCTCCGGGAGATCGACGCCATCGCGACCGCGTCGGGCGTCACGCTGGTCTCCTCGTCGCCCGGTGCGGCGCAGGAGTGGATCGCCCCGGAGCCCGAGACCCCGGCCGCCGACGACGCTGCCGCCGACGGCGAGTCGGAGGGCGACGCCCCGTCGCCCGACGAGGCGACCGCCGAGGAGCAGGCGGCCGCAGACGAGAGGTGGCGGCGGCCGCGGAGGCGAGCGGTGACCCGCTCGCCGACGCGCTCGCGAGCGCGTTCGTCCAGGACGTCATGGACCTGGACGGGTTCTACTCGCTGCCGATCTCGGTCGACGTGGTGGGCCCGTACGAGAACGTGCGGACGTTCATCGACCAGCTGCAGCGCGGCACGCAGCGCTACTTCTTCGCCGGCGACCTGACGCTGACCCGGCTGGAGCCGGCGGATGCCGTCGACGGACGTCCGGCTGTCGTCGAGGGAGACGTGGAGGTCGCCGTCGCGGTCTCGGCGTTCGTGCTCTCGTCCGCGAGCGGGGCCGCCCACCGCCGTCCCCGAGGACCCGACCGCGCCGCTCCCGTCCGGCGACCGGAACCCGTTCACGGGCTCCGGCGCCTCCAGCTGAACGCACCACCCCGCGCCCCGGCCCACGACGTGGACCGGGGCGCGGTCGTGTCCCGGCGACGTGGGAAGATCCCGTCCATGCTCCGTTGGTTGACGTCCGGTGAGTCGCACGGCCCCGCCCTGGTGGGCGTCCTCGAGGGCCTGCCCGCGGGTGTGCAGGTCGAGTCGGCCCACATCCGCGACGCCCTGGCGCGGCGCCGGCTCGGCTACGGCCGCGGCGCGCGCATGAAGTTCGAGCAGGACGAGGTGCGGATCCTCGGCGGCGTGCGCCTGGGCGAGTCGCAGGGTGGTCCGGTCGCGATCGAGATCGGCAACACCGAGTGGCCCAAGTGGGTCGACGTGATGTCGTCCGACCCGGTCGACGACCCCGAGAAGCTGAACCGCGCGCGCAACGCCCCGCTGACCCGACCGCGGCCGGGCCACGCCGACCTCGTCGGCATGCGGAAGTACGCGTTCGACGACGCCCGTCCGGTGCTGGAGCGCGCCTCGGCGCGCGAGACCGCCGCCCGCGTGGCGCTCGGTACCGTCGCGGCGCGGTTCCTCGAGCAGGCCGCCGGCATCCGGCTGGTGTCGCACGTGGTCGGCATCGGCCCGGTCGCGACCCCGGACGGCGCGGCGCTGCCGACCCCCGACGACGTCGCGGCGCTGGACGCCGACCCGGTGCGCTGCTTCGACGCGCCGACCTCGGCGGCGATGGTCGCGGAGATCGACGAGTGCCACAAGGACGGCGACACGCTCGGCGGCGTCGTGGAGGTGCTGGTCTACGGCCTGCCGTCCGGGCTCGGCTCGTACGTGCACGCGGACCGGCGGCTCGACGCCCGCCTCGCGGGCGCGCTGATGGGCATCCAGGCGATCAAGGGCGTCGAGGTCGGCGACGGCTTCCGCACCGCGACCCGGCGCGGCTCGCAGGCGCACGACGAGATGGAGCGGGACGCCGACGGCGTCATCCGCCGGCGCAGCAACCGCGCGGGTGGCCTCGAGGGCGGCATGACGAACGGCGAGATCCTGCGCGTGCGCGCCGCGATGAAGCCGATCTCCACGGTGCCGCGCGCGCTCGACACGGTCGACACGTCGAGCGCCGAGCCCGCGAAGGCGCAGCACCAGCGCTCCGACGTGTGCCGCGGTGCCGCCGGCGGCGGTCGTGGCGGAGGCGATGGTGGCGCTCGTCGTCGCCGACGCGCTGCTGGAGAAGACCGGCGGCGACTCGGTGGGCGAGGTGCGCCGGAACCTCGACGCGTACGTCACGTCCGTCCCCGACCTGCTGCGATGACCCGCCCGCCCGCGGGTCGTCCTGGTCGGCCCGCCCGGGTCGGGCAAGTCGACGGTCGCGCACGCGCTGGCCGGCCGCTGGCAGCTCGCGGAGCGGGACACCGACAGCGACGTCGAGGCGGTGGCCGGCAAGCCGGTGACGGACATCTTCGTCGAGGACGGCGAGCCCCGGTTCCGCGAGCTCGAGCACGAGGCGGTCCGCGTCGCGCTCGACGAGCACGACGGCGTGCTGGCGCTCGGCGGCGGCGCTGTGCTGCACCCGGCGACCCAGGAGGCGCTGGCGGCGTACCGGGAGGCCGGCGGCGTCGTGGTGTTCCTCGACGTCAGCCTGCGGCACGCCGCGCCGCGTGTCGGGTTCAACCAGTCGCGCCCGCTGCTGCTCGGCAACCCCCGGGCGAAGTGGCAGGCGCTGATGGCGGAGCGGCGGCCGGTGTACCAGGCGGTCGCGACGGTGGTCGTCTCGACGGACGGCATCACGCCGGCGGCCGTGGCGGAGCGGATCGAGGCGGCGTTGGCCGACCTGCGGGCGGGCGAGCCCGGGGACGACGGCACGACGGGCGAGGACGGGAGCGGGGCATGAGCACGCGCACGGTGCAGGTCACGGGCGACCAGCCGTACGAGGTGGTGATCGGGCGCAACCTGCTGGGCGAGCTGCCCCGGCTGCTGGGCGACGGCGTCCGCAAGGTGCTGGTCATCCACCCGACCGCGCTGGCGGCGACCGCCGACGCGGTGCGCGAGGACCTGACGGCGCAGGGCTACGAGGCGCTGCTCGCCGAGGTGCCGGACGCCGAGCCGGCCAAGTCGGCGCAGGTGGCGTCGTTCTGCTGGCAGGTGCTGGGGCAGGCGGACTTCACGCGCAGCGACGCGGTGATCGGCCTCGGCGGCGGTGCGACCACCGATCTGGCGGGCTTCGTCGCGTCGACCTGGCTCCGCGGCGTCAAGGTCGTGCACGTCCCGACGACGCTGCTGGCGATGGTCGACGCGGCCGTCGGCGGCAAGACCGGGATCAACACGGTCGAGGGCAAGAACCTGGTCGGCACGTTCTACCCGCCGGCCGGCGTGCTGTGCGACCTCGCGGCGCTGGCGAGCATGCCGAAGCACGACTACGTGGCCGGGCTGGGCGAGGTCGTGAAGTGCGGCTTCATCGCCGACCCGCGGATCCTCGAGCTGGTCGAGGCGCACGGCGCGGAGATCACCGACCCCGCACGCGCCGCGTCGTCGGACGTGCTCGCGGAGCTGGTCGAGCGGTCGGTCGCCGTGAAGGCCCGCGTCGTGGGGGAGGACCTCAAGGAGGCCGGCCTGCGCGAGATCCTCAACTACGGCCACACGCTGGGCCACGCGATCGAGCACGTCGAGCGGTACTCCTGGCGGCACGGCGCGGCCGTGTCGGTCGGCATGGTGTACGCCGCCGAGCTGGCGCGGCTCGCCGGTCGGCTGGACGAGGCGGTCGTCGCCCGGCACCGGTCGATCCTCACGGGCCTCGGGCTGCCGACCGCGTACCGCGGGGACCGGTGGGACCAGCTGCACGCCGCCATGCGCCGGGACAAGAAGACCCGGGGCGACCTGCTGCGGTTCGTGGTGCTCGACGACGTGGCGCGGCCGTCCCGGCTCGAGGGGCCTGACCCGTCGCTGCTCGTGGCCGCGTACGCGGAGATCTCCGAGGGCGTGGCCCCGGTGCGGGGCATCTCGCTGGGCTGACCCGATACAACCCCGCAGGGTTGTTGGTGCCAGTACAACCCCCAGAGGTTGTAACGAGCCGTACCAGGTCCTAGCCTGGACCCATGTGGACCCTGACCGTGGACCAGGAGGGCAGTCGACGGGTCGGTGACCGCGTCGAGGCGCTGCTCGCCGGGCTGACCACTGCCTCGCCGCTCGTCGACGCGGCGCCCGGGGCGGTCGTGCTGCCGTTCGAGCGCACGGTCGGCGACGAGGTCCAGGCGGTCCTCGCCGACGCCGACCTCGTCGTCGCGCTGGCCCTGCACCTGGTGCGCACCGGGGGGTGGAGCGTCGGCATCGGCGCGGGCGTCGTGGACACCCCGCTCCCGGCGTCGTCCCGCGCCGGGTCCGGCACCGCGTTCATCCACGCGCGCGAAGCCGTCGAGGCGGCGAAGTCGCGGCTGCGCGCCGTGCCGCTGGCCGTGCGCGGCCCGGACCCGGAGCTGGCGGCCGAGGCGGAGGGCGTGCTGACGCTCCTGGGCTCCGTCGTCGCGCGGCGCACCGCCGCGGGGTGGTCGGTCGTCGACCTCGTCGCGCGTCCGGCAGGAGAGCCGCCGGCTCGGCAGGAGGACGTCGCCGCCGCGCTCGGGATCAGCCAGCAGGCGGTGAGCGCCCGGCTGCGGGCCGCGCTGTGGGCCGAGGAGGTCGCTGCCCGGCCCGCGGCGGCGCGCCTGCTGCGGCTCGCGGGCGGGTCCGGCCACGATGGGTCGGCCGACGGGGAGCACGACCCCGCCGCCGACGAGCCGGAGGAGCGCGCGTGACGACGCTGTGGGGGACCGCGCTGGTCGTGGGCGCGCTGGCGGTCAGCGTCGGCCTCGGCTGGGTCGCCGCGGCGGGCGTGCTGCGGCTGGCGGACCGGGGCGGGCGGCGCTCGCCCGGGGCCGCGCGCCCGACGGTCGCGGCGGGCGGGTCGGGTCCCGCGGCGGGTCCCGCCAACGACCACCCGCGCGACTACCGCAAGGGCCGGGTCAACCCCGGCGCGGACGGCGACGCGAACGCCCGCGCGCTCGGCGACGGTCCCGACAGCGACCGCGCCCGCGCGAAGCTGCGCGGCGGCACCTGGATCGGCGTGCTGGAGCGCCTGGCGATCACGGGCACGCTGCTGGCGGGCGAGCCCGGCGGGGTCGCGGTCGTCGTCGCGGTCAAGGGCCTCGGCCGGTACCCGGAGCTGCGCGCGGGCGACGACCCGGCGGTGTCGGAGCGGTTCGTGATCGGCACGCTGGCGTCGCTGGTGTGGGCGGCGGGCATCGGGGTGCTCGGACGCTGGTTGCTCACGAGGTGAGCCGACCCCGTGGTTCCGCACGGCTGATCGGGCGGATCTGGGTGGTCGCCCTCGCCACGTGCGGGTTCCTGCTGCGGCAGCGGACCGCGGGGATCCCGCGGCTCGAGTCGGTGCGGTCCCAGGTGGACGGCGCGTTCGCGAACCATCCGAACGTCGAGCTGCGCCAGGCCCTGCTCGCTCTCCTGGGGCTGGCTGCCGCGCTCTTCAGCGTCGTGCTGCTCGGGATCGGGGTGGTCGCCGGTCTGCTGACGGGGCAGGAGACCTGGTTCACCCTCGGGGAACGGGCATCGGGTGCGTCGCTCGGCGCGGCGCTCGTCGCCGGAGTTCGCTACCTCGTGACGGACCGCGACCGCGCGCGGTGGATCGCGGCGCGCCGCCCCGAGGGCTGGCGGGCGAGCTGGTGGTCGATCCCCGGCAACCGTGACCTGCTCTACTGGCTCGTGGTCGGTGGCTTCCTGGCGTACGCCATGCCGGAGAACGAGATCTGCCGGGGGTCCTCGTGCGCCCTGATCCCGTGACCGGGTGCAGCCGGGGACGAGCGGCGACCGGCTTACGCACCTGCGGACCGGGCTCCGTCCGGGCTCACCGTCGCGCCGGTGCTGTCCTCGGTGCCACCTGCTCGCGCTGGTGACCTCGGGTACGTCGACCTCCCCGCCCGCGTGAGGCCCCCGGGCCGCGTGCCTGGGCGCGCCGCGCCGAGCCGTCGCCGGGCACGTGGCGCACGCCCGGGAGTCACCGCGCCCTGTGCGCCCGTCTTCACCCGATCCAGCGGTCCAGTCACGGGCAACGCCTCCCGATGGAGACGCATGCGCGGAGACCAGGTGGGCCCGGGGGAGGACCGCGACGTCTCCGCGCGCGACCACCTGGCGATCGGGCTCTTCGTCATGGCGGGTCGTGACCGCGCTGGGCGGCATCTGGCCCGCCGACCCGTTCGCCCGCGCAGTGGTGGCTCGTGGTGTCGGCCGTCGACGTGGTCCTGTGCGGGCTCCTGCTCGCGCTGCCGGTGCACCAGCGGAGCACGCAGGTCGTGGTGATCGTGGGTGTCGTCGTGTCCGCGGTCCTCGTGACCTCGTGCCACACCGCGCAGGGCGTCGTGGTGTTCGCACTCGGGTTCGTCGTCGCGGGGCAGTTCGCGGCGTATGCGCTCGAGCGCCGGCGCGCGGCGGTGGTCGCCGGGGTCGTGGTGGCCGCGATCGCCCTGTCCGCGACGTTCGCGCCCGCCTCGGTGCACCCGGTGATCGTGGTGGCGGCGAGCACGATGGCGCTGCTGTCGTCCTGGCTGATGGCGCAGCAGTCCGAGCGGCTGCGGCGCCAGGCCCGCACCGACCACCTCACCGGGGCGCTGAACCGCGGCTCGTTCTACGAGCGCGTGGCCGACCTGGTCCCGCGCGCCCTGCGGAGCGGCGCGCCGCTGAGCGTCGTGGCGTTCGACATCGACGACTTCAAGGTGGTGAACGCCCGGCACGGCCACCTCGGGGCCGACGACCTCATGGCGGCCCTGACCGCGGCGTGGCGCGCGGCGCTCCCGCCCCGGGCGGTCCTCGGGCGCGTCGGCGGCGACGAGTTCCTCGCGGTGCTCCCGGGCGTCGGCGAGGCCGGTGCCCGGCGGTGGGCGGCCACGGCGGCGGCCGGGCAGGCGCTCTCGTCCAGCGCGGGCGTCGCGACGCTCCGGCCCGAGGACGGCGTGCGCAGCCTCCTCGACCGCGCCGACGCCGACCTCTTCGCCGCGAAGGACGCGCGCCGGACGCTCGCCGGGAACCTCTGACGCCGGGTGCGCGGCCCGGCCGGGTGGTGGCCGCGGAGGACCCGGTGCGCCGCGCGCCGGAGCAGCGCGGTCGCCGGGCGGTCCCGCGCGCTAGGATGGTCGGCGGCCCAGCCCCGCCCGCGACCCGCGGGAGCGCGTGGCGGCCCGGCAGACGCACCCAGAACAGGAAGCAGCGACACGTGGCGACGACGAACGACCTGAAGAACGGCACCGTGCTGAGGATCGACGGCCAGCTCTGGACGGTCATCGAGTTCCAGCACGTGAAGCCCGGCAAGGGCGGCGCGTTCGTCCGCACCAAGCTGAAGAATGTCCTCTCGGGCAAGGTCGTCGACCGCACGTTCAACGCCGGCACCAAGGTCGAGACGGCGAACGTCGACAAGCGCGACATGCAGTACCTGTACAAGGACGGCGAGGACTTCGTGTTCATGGACACGGACACCTACGACCAGATCACCGTCCCGGCCGCCACCGTCGGCGACGCCGCGAACTTCATGCTCGAGAGCACCAGCGCGATGGTCGCGACGAACGACGGCGTGCCGCTGTACGTCGAGCTCCCGCCGTCGGTGACCCTCATGGTCACCTACACCGAGCCGGGCCTGCAGGGCGACCGCTCCTCGGCCGGCACCAAGCCCGCGACGCTGGAGACCGGCTACCAGATCCAGGTCCCGCTGTTCCTGGAGTCGGACACCAAGGTCAAGGTCGACACCCGCGACGGCAGCTACCTGGGTCGCGTGAACGACTGAGGTGGGAGCTCGCACCAAGGCCCGCAAGCGGGCCCTCGACGTCCTCTTCGAGGCGGAGCAGCGCCGGCTCGACCCGCTGACCGTGCTCGCGGACCGCATCGCGCAGCCCGGCACCGAGGCGGCCCTGCCGCAGTACTCGGTGGAGCTGGTCGAGGGCGTCCAGGCGCAGCGCGCCCGGATCGACGAGGTCATCGCGACGCACTCGCACGGCTGGACGATCGAGCGGATGCCCGCGGTCGACCGCGAGCTCCTGCGGATCGGCACGTGGGAGATCCTGTTCAACGACGACGTGCCCGACGCGGTCGCCGTGGACGAGGCGGTCGAGCTGGCCCGCAGCCTCTCGACCGACGAGTCCCCGGGCTTCGTCAACGGCCTGCTGGGCCGCCTGGTCGACCTGAAGCCGACCCTGCTGGCCTGACCCGCCCGCGCACGCACGGCCCCCGCCGCCTCTGGGCTGGACGGGGGCCGTCCTGCGTCTCCGCGCTGCGGCCGGTGCCGAGATGGCAACTCTCGGCTGTGCGTGGGCCACCCGACACAGCCGAGAGTTGCCATCTCGGCGGACGTGGCGCGGCGGCGGGTGGGCGCAGGGCTGTGCGCAGCGGGGGCGTGGTGCGGGTCACGCAGGCCGCGGCGTGGACGCGGCGGGCCGCAGCCGCGACCGCTGTGTAAGGTGCCGGGGAACGAGCATTCCTTTAACACCGTCCCGTGAGGCGGGGAAGGAGCGGCCCGGATGACCTCCGGTACCCCCGTGCCCGACGACGCAGCAGCCACCGGCAGCACCGTCGTCCTGGGCGAGCAGGACGTGGCCCGCGCGCTGACGCGCATCGCCCACGAGATCCTCGAGCGCAACAAGGGCGGCGACGACCTCGTCGTCCTCGGCATCCCGACCCGCGGCGTCCCGCTGGCCCACCGCCTCGCGGCGCGGCTCGCGGCCGTGGAGCCCGGCCTGGTGGCCGAGGACCTGGTCGGCAGCCTGGACGTCACGATGTACCGCGACGACCTGGCCCAGCACCCCACCCGCAGCATCGGGGCCACGACGGTCCCCGGGGGTGGCATCGACGGCAAGGTCGTCGTGCTGGTGGACGACGTGCTGTACTCCGGCCGCACGATCCGCGCGGCGCTGGACGCCCTGAACGACCTGGGCCGCCCGCGGGCGGTGCAGCTCGCCGCCCTGGTGGACCGCGGGCACCGCGAGCTGCCGATCCGGGCGGACTTCGTCGGCAAGAACCTCCCGACGTCGACGGCGGAGCGCGTGCGCGTGCTGCTCGCCGAGACGGACGGCCGCACCGAGGTCGTCATCGAGGGGGGCCCGCGATGAGGCACCTGCTGTCCACGGCCGACCTCGACCGCGCCGCCGCGATCCGCGTCCTCGACACGGCCGCGCAGATGGCCGCGACGCAGGGCCGGCAGATCAAGAAGCTGCCGACGCTGCGCGGCCGCACGGTGGTCAACCTGTTCTTCGAGGACTCGACCCGCACGCGCATCTCGTTCGAGACGGCCGCCAAGCGGTTGAGCGCGGACGTCATCAACTTCTCGGCCAAGGGGTCGAGCGTGTCCAAGGGCGAGTCGCTCAAGGACACCGCGCTGACCCTGCAGGCGATGGGCGCGGACGCGATCGTCATCCGGCACCAGGCGTCCGGCGCTCCGCACACGCTCGCGCACGCCGGCTGGACCGAGGCCGCGGTGGTCAACGCCGGCGACGGGATGCACCAGCACCCGACGCAGGCGCTGCTCGACGCGTTCACGATCCGCCGGCACCTGACGGGCAGCGCCACCAACCCCGACGGCGTCGGCAACGACCTCGCCGGCCTGCACGTGGCGGTCGTCGGCGACGTGCTGCACAGCCGGGTCGCCCGGTCGAACGTCGACCTGCTGCACACCCTCGGCGCCCGCGTCACCCTGGTGGCCCCGCCGACGCTGCTGCCCGTCGGCGTCGGCCCCTGGCCGGCCGAGGTGTCCTACCGGCTGGACGACGTCCTCGCCCAGGGCCCCGACGCGGTGATGATGCTGCGCGTGCAGCGCGAGCGGATGTCGACGGCGGGCGGCGGGTTCTTCCCGAGCCCGCTGGAGTACACCCGGCTCTACGGCCTGGACGCGCGCCGCCTCGCCACGCTGCCGGACCACAGCATCGTGCTGCACCCCGGGCCGATGAACCGCGGGCTGGAGATCTCCGCGGACGCGGCGGACTCCCCGCGGGCCGTGATCGTCGAGCAGGTCGCGAACGGCGTGGCCGTGCGCATGGCGGTGCTCTACCTGCTGCTCGCGGGCGACGGCGACACCGCCGGCGCGACCCCCGCGACCGGCGCCGTCCCCGCCCTGACCAGCACCCCCGCCGCCGCCGCCGCGCCCGCCACGACCGCCGGAGCCACCGCATGACCGCGCAGTACCTGCTCAAGGACGTCCGCATCCTCGGCGGCGAGCCCACCGACGTCCTGGTCGCCGGCGGCCTGGTCGCGGCGATCGGCCCGGAGGCCGGCGATGCGGCCGAGAACGCGCCCGACGACCTCGACGTCGTCGACGCGACCGGCATGGTGCTGCTGCCCGGCCTGGTCGACCTGCACACCCACCTGCGCGAGCCCGGCCGGGAGGACGCCGAGACGATCGCGTCCGGCACCCGCGCCGCGGCGGCCGGCGGGTTCACCGCGGTGCACGCGATGGCGAACACCACCCCGACGCAGGACACGGCCGGCGTCGTCGAGCAGGTGTGGCGGCTCGGCGCCCAGGCCGGCTGGACCGACGTGCACCCGGTGGGCGCGGTCAGCGTGGGCCTGGCGGGGGAGCACCTCGCCGAGCTCGGCGCGATGGCCGACTCCGCCGCCCGGGTCCGGGTGTTCAGCGACGACGGCAAGTGCGTGCACGACCCGGTGCTGATGCGCCGCGCGCTGGAGTACGTGAAGGCGTTCGACGGCGTGATCGCCCAGCACGCGCAGGAGCCCCGGCTGACCGAGGGCGCCCAGATGCACGAGGGCGTCGTGTCCGCCGAGATCGGCCTGGCCGGGTGGCCCGCCGTCGCGGAGGAGGCGATCATCGCCCGCGACGTGCTGCTGGCCGAGCACGTCGGCTCGCGGCTGCACGTGTGCCACCTGTCGACGGCCGGCTCGGTGGAGATCGTCCGCTGGGCGAAGTCGCGCGGCATCGACGTCACCGCCGAGGTCACCCCGCACCACCTGGTCCTCACGGACGAGGAGGCCCGCGGCTACGACCCGGTGTTCAAGGTGAACCCGCCGCTGCGCACGCAGGCCGACGTCGACGCGGTCCGCGAGGGCCTGGCGGACGGCACGATCGACATCGTCGCCACGGACCACGCCCCGCACACCCGCGAGGACAAGGACTGCGAGTGGGCGGCGGCCGCGTTCGGCATGACCGGGCTGGAGACCGCGCTGTCGGTCGTGCAGCAGACGATGGTCGACACCGGCCGGATGACCTGGGCGGACGTCGCCCGGGTGCTGTCGACCAACCCCGCGCGGATCGGCCGCGTCGAGGGCCACGGCCGCCCGATCGCGGTGGGGGAGCCGGCCAACCTCGTGCTGGTCGACCCGGAGCAGCGTCGCGTGGTCGAGCCCGAGCGGCAGGCCACCGCGTCCGCGAACTCGCCGCTGCGCGGCCGGGAGCTGCCGGGCCGGGTCGTCGCGACGTTCCTGCGCGGCCGGGCCACGGTGCTCGACGGCGTGCCGCAGGACGACCCGGCCGACCCGCGGTTCGCGGCGGGGCGGGTGACGCCCTGATGCCGCCCTGGCTGTCCGTGACGATCCTCGTCGTGCTCGGCGCCGCGCTGCTGCTCGGCATGGCGAAGGGCTGGCGCCGGCTGCGACGCGGCCCGGACGCCGTCCCCGCGCCGCCGGCCGTCCCCGCCGACGACGCGCTCGGCGAGGCCCGGACCGGGCCGCTCGACGCGACGTACGTGTCGACGACCCGCTCCGGCGACTGGCTCGACCGGGTCGGGTCGCACGGCCTCGGCGTCCGCTCGGCCGCCACGGTGGCGGTCCACGAGGCCGGCGTGGTGGTGCGACGACGAGGGGCGCCGGACGTGTTCGTCCCGCGCGCGGCGCTGCGCGCGGTGGGCACCTCCGGCGGCATGGCCGGCAAGGTCGTCGGCGGCGAGGGGCTGGTCGTGCTGACCTGGGTCCCCAGCCCGGTCGACGACCCCCGAGGCCTCGACACCGGCCTGCGCCTGCGGCACCGCCAGGAGGCGGACGAGCTGCGCGCGGCCACCCAGACACTCATCGGATCGACACCCGCCGCGGGCGGGTCCAAGGAGAGCTCATGACGGACGCACTGCTGGTCCTGGAGGACGGGCGGACGTTCGCCGGCGAGGCCTACGGGGCCACCGGCACCACCTGGGGCGAGATCGTCTTCAACACCGGCATGACCGGGTACCAGGAGACGCTGACCGACCCCAGCTACCACCGCCAGATCGTCGTGATGACCGCGCCGCACATCGGCAACACCGGCGTCAACGACGAGGACCCCGAGTCGGGCCGGATCTGGGTGTCCGGCTACGTCGTGCGGGACCCCGCGCGGCGCGCGTCGAACTGGCGCAGCGACCGCAGCCTGGACGAGGAGCTGGCGGCGCAGGGCGTCGTCGGCATCTCCGGCCTCGACACCCGGGCCCTGACCCGGCACCTGCGCGAGCGCGGCGTGATGCGCGCCGCGATCGTGTCCGGCGACGCGCTGCTCGACGGCGCCGGTCGCCGGCGCGCGGCCGAGGACCTGGTCGCCGAGGTGCAGGACCGTCCGCAGATGGCGGGCGCGGACCTGGCCGGCGAGGTCTCCACGGACGCCGCGTACGTCGTGAAGGCGCTCGGCCCGGACGGCGCCGAGCTCGCGGAGCCCGTCGCCCGCGTCGCCGCCGTCGACCTCGGCATCAAGTCGATGACCCCGAACCGGATGGCCGAGCGCGGCATCGAGGTGCACGTGCTGCCCGCGCAGTCGTCCATCGACGACGTGCTCGCCACCGCCCCGGACGGCGTGTTCTTCTCCAACGGCCCCGGCGACCCGTCCGCGGCGACCCACGAGGTCGAGCTGCTCCGCGAGGTGCTGGACCGGAAGATCCCGTTCTTCGGCATCTGCTACGGCAACCAGCTGCTCGGCCGCGCGCTCGGCTACGGCACGTACAAGCTCGGCTACGGGCACCGCGGCGTGAACCAGCCGGTGCTCGACCGCGCCACGGGCCGGGTCGAGATCACCGCGCACAACCACGGCTTCGCCGTCGACGCCCCGCTCGACGAGGTGTCCGTCGCCCCGCACGACGGCGGGCGGTACGGCCGCGTGACCGTCTCGCACGTCGACCTCAACGACGACGTCGTCGAGGGCCTGGCCGCCCTCGACCTGCCGGCCTTCTCGGTGCAGTACCACCCCGAGGCCGCCGCGGGTCCGCACGACGCCGCCTACCTGTTCGACCGGTTCCTGGACCTCATGCGCGAGCCCGAGAAGGGTGCCGCCGCCGCCGGCCAGGCCACCGACGTCACCTCCACCACGAAGGGCGCCTGATGCCTCGCCGCACCGACATCCACTCCGTCCTCGTCATCGGGTCCGGCCCGATCGTCATCGGCCAGGCCGCGGAGTTCGACTACTCCGGCACCCAGGCGTGCCGCGTGCTCAAGGAGGAGGGCCTGCGGGTCGTCCTCGTGAACTCCAACCCGGCGACGATCATGACCGACCCGGAGTTCGCCGACGCGACCTACGTCGAGCCGATCACCACCGAGGTGCTGACCGCGATCATCGCCAAGGAGCGCCCGGACGCGATCCTGCCGACGCTGGGCGGCCAGACCGCGCTCAACGCGGCGATCGCGCTGGACGAGGCCGGCGTGCTCGAGGAGTACGGCGTCGAGCTGATCGGCGCCAACATCCCCGCCATCCAGAAGGGCGAGGACCGCGAGCAGTTCAAGCAGGTCGTCGAGGTCTGCGGCGGCGAGTCTGCGCGGTCGGCGATCGTGCACACCATCGACGACGCGCTGGGCGCCGTCGAGGACCTGGGCTACCCGGTCGTCGTGCGGCCGTCGTTCACCATGGGCGGCCTGGGCTCCGGCATCGCCTACGACGAGGCCGACCTGCGCCGGATCGTCGGCCAGGGCCTGCACTACTCGCCGACCACCGAGGTGCTCCTGGAGGAGTCGATCCTCGGCTGGAAGGAGTACGAGCTCGAGCTCATGCGCGACAAGGCGGACAACGTCGTGGTCGTCTGCTCGATCGAGAACGTCGACCCGGTCGGCGTGCACACCGGCGACTCGGTCACCGTCGCGCCGGCGCTCACGCTGACCGACCGGGAGTACCAGCGGCTGCGCGACATCGGCATCGCGGTGATCCGCGAGGTCGGCGTCGACACCGGCGGCTGCAACATCCAGTTCGCGGTGAACCCGGACACCGGCCGGATCATCGTCATCGAGATGAACCCGCGCGTGTCGCGGTCGTCGGCGCTGGCGTCCAAGGCCACGGGC
Organism: Cellulomonas sp. Y8; assembly: GCF_008033115.1. Classification (NCBI taxonomy): domain Bacteria; kingdom Bacillati; phylum Actinomycetota; class Actinomycetes; order Micrococcales; family Cellulomonadaceae; genus Cellulomonas; species Cellulomonas sp. Y8. Next base: position 111,429 of record NZ_CP041203.1, on the reverse strand, counting down.
TTCCCGATCGCGAAGATCGCGGCCCGCCTGGCCGTCGGCTACACGCTGGACGAGATCCCGAACGACATCACCGGCTCCACCCCGGCGTCGTTCGAGCCCACGCTCGACTACGTCGTCGTCAAGGTGCCGCGGTTCGCGTTCGAGAAGTTCCCGGCCGCCGACCCGACGCTGACCACCACGATGAAGTCCGTCGGCGAGGCCATGGCCCTGGGCCGCAACTTCACCGAGGCGCTCGGCAAGGCCATGCGGTCCATCGACCGGAAGGGCACGACGTTCCACTGGGACGGCGAGGCGCTCACCGGCGAGGCGCTGGACGCGCTGGTCGCGACCATCTCCCGCCCGACCGAGCACCGCCTGGTCGACGTGCAGCAGGTGCTGCGCGCCGGCGTCTCCGTCGACGAGGTGTACGCCCGCACCGGCATCGACCCGTGGTTCCTCGACCAGCTGCAGCTGATCAACGAGGTCGCCGCGGAGACCGCCGCCGCGCCGGAGCTGACGGCCGCGGTGCTGCGCCGCGCCAAGCGGCACGGGCTGTCCGACGTCCAGGTCGCGCAGCTGCGCGGGATCGGCGAGGACGTGGCGCGCGAGGTGCGCCAGGCGCTCGGCGTCCGCCCGGTCTACAAGACGGTCGACACCTGCGCCGCCGAGTTCGCGGCCCGCACGCCGTACCACTACTCGTCCTACGACGAGGAGACCGAGGTCGCCCCGCGCGAGCGCCCGGCGGTGCTCATCCTCGGCTCGGGCCCGAACCGCATCGGCCAGGGCATCGAGTTCGACTACTCCTGCGTGCACGCGACGCTGGCGCTCAAGGGCGAGTACGAGACCGTCATGGTCAACTGCAACCCCGAGACCGTGTCCACGGACTACGACACCGCGGACCGGCTGTACTTCGAGCCGCTGACCTTCGAGGACGTCCTCGAGGTCTACGAGGCCGAGAAGGCCGCCGGCCCGGTCGCCGGGATCATCGTGCAGCTCGGCGGCCAGACCCCGCTGTCGCTCGCGCAGCGCCTGGAGGACGCCGGCCTGCCGATCCTGGGCACCCCGCCGGCCGCGATCGACGCCGCGGAGGACCGCGGCGCGTTCGGCGCCGTGCTCGCCGCGGCGGGCCTGCCCGCGCCGGCGTTCGGCACCGCCACCACGCTGCCGGTCGCGCGGGAGACCGCCGCCCGGATCGGCTACCCGGTGCTCGTGCGCCCGTCGTACGTCCTCGGCGGCCGCGGCATGGAGATCGTCTACTCCGACGAGCAGCTCACCGAGTACGTCGAGCGCGCGCTGGCCGAGGCGACCGCCCGCGGCGGCGCGCTGCCCCCGCTGCTGATCGACCGGTTCCTCGACGACGCGATCGAGATCGACGTCGACGCGCTGTACGACGGGACCGAGCTGTTCCTCGGCGGCGTCATGGAGCACATCGAGGAGGCCGGCATCCACTCCGGCGATTCGGCCTGCGTGCTGCCGCCGGTGTCGCTCTCGGAGTCGGAGCTGCAGCGGATCAGCGTGTCGACCGAGGCCATCGCGGCCGGCGTCGGCGTGCGCGGCCTGCTCAACATCCAGTTCGCGCTGGTGTCCGACGTGCTCTACGTCCTCGAGGCGAACCCGCGCGCGTCGCGCACCGTGCCGTTCGTGTCCAAGGCGACGGGCGTGCCGCTGGCCAAGGCGGCGGCCCTGGTGATGACCGGCCGGTCGATCGCCGACCTGCGCGCCTCCGGCGTGCTGCCGGTCGACGACGCGAGCGTCATCGACCTGGACGCGCCGATCGCCGTCAAGGAGGCCGTGCTGCCGTTCAAGCGGTTCCGCACCGGCGACGGCACCGTGGTCGACACCGTGCTCGGCCCCGAGATGCGGTCCACCGGCGAGGTCATGGGCTTCGACACCGACTTCCCGACGGCGTTCGCCAAGTCGCAGTCGGCGGCGTTCGGCGGCCTGCCGACCTCCGGCCGGGCGTTCATCTCGGTCGCCGACCGGGACAAGCGGTCGATCGTGTTCCCGGTGAAGCGGCTCCAGGAGCTCGGCTTCGAGATCCTCGCGACGGACGGCACCGCCGCGGTGCTCAAGCGCAACGGCATCGCCTCGACGGTCGTGCGGAAGTTCTCGTCCGGCCGCGGGCCCGCGGGGGAGCCCACGATCGTCGACCTCATCTCGGCCGGCGAGGTCGACATCGTCGTGAACACGCCGTCCGGGCAGGGCGCGCGGGCCGACGGCTACGAGATCCGCGCGGCCACCACCGCGGCGGACAAGGCGATCGTCACGACCGTGCAGCAGCTCGGCGCCGCGGTGCAGGGCATCGAGGCGGCGCTGGCCGGGCCGTTCGGCGTGGCGAGCCTGCAGGAGCACGACGCGGCGACGGCGGGTCGCCGGGCCGCGGTGGCCGCGGGCGCGGCGGTCGCCGGGGGCTCCGGGGTCGTGGCGTGAGGCCGTTCGGCGCCCGCCTCGCGGCGGCGATGACCGAGCACGGCCCGCTCTGCGTCGGCATCGACCCCCACGCGTCCCTGCTGGACGCGTGGGGGCTGCCGGACAGCGCCGAGGGCGTGCGCCGGTTCGCGCTGACCGTCATGGAGGCCGTCGGCGGCCGGGTCGCGGCCGTGAAGCCGCAGGCCGCGTTCTTCGAGCGGCACGGCTCCGCGGGCGTCGCGGCGCTGGAGGAGGTCGTCGCGGCGGGCCGGGACACCGGGACGCTCGTCGTGGTCGACGCCAAGCGCGGCGACATCGGGTCGACCATGGGCGCCTACGCCGACGCGTTCCTGCGGGAAGGCTCGCCGCTCGCGGGCGACGCGCTCACGGTGTCGCCGTACCTGGGCTTCGGCTCGCTCGCGCCCGCCGTGGACCTGGCGCTCGCCACCGGGAGGGGGCTGTTCGTGCTCGCGCTCACCTCGAACCCCGAGGGGCTCGAGGTGCAGCACGCGCGGGGCGCCGACGGCGTGGCCGTGGCGGACCGGGTGGCGCGCTCGGCCGCGGAGTCGAACGCGGCGGAGCTCGCGGACGGCGGCGTGGCGGCGCGGGAGGCGCTGGGCTCGATCGGCCTGGTCGTCGGCGCCACCGTCGGCGACGCGGCCGCGCGGCTGGGCGTCGACCTGGCCGCCGTGCGAGGGCCGCTGCTGGCCCCCGGCGTCGGGGCGCAGGGCGCGGGACCCACGGAGCTCGCCGCGGTGTTCGGCGACGCGCGGTCGGCCGTGCTCGCGTCGTCCTCGCGCGGCGTGCTGGCCGCCGGACCGGGCGTCGGCCCCCTGCGGGACGCCGCGCGCGCGGCCGCCGACGCGGCGGGCGCCGCCCTGCGCTGACGCGCGCGCCCACGCCCCGGACCCGTTGCCCCGAGCGACGGGTCCGGGGCGTCTTCGACGCGACACGCTGCCGGGACGTGCCGGTTCGCCCTTCCCGTGCCATCCTCGGGAGATGGACCCCAGGGCCGGGTGCGACGTCGCACCGGGTACCCCGGGGATCACGTATGTTCCATGTCCCTGCCTCCCGACAGTGATGAGAAGGTGACTCACGTGGCACTTCCGACTCTCACCCCCGAGCAGCGCGCAGCGGCGCTCGAGAAGGCCGCCGCCGCGCGCCAGGCCCGCGCGGAGGTCAAGAACCGGCTGAAGTACTCGCAGGGCTCGCTGTCCGAGGTGATCGCCCAGGGCCAGAAGGACGAGACCATCGGCAAGCTCAAGGTCCTCGCCCTGCTCGAGTCCCTCCCGGGAGTGGGTAAGGTCAAGGCACGCCAGATCATCTCCGAGATCGGCATCTCGGAGACCCGCCGCGTGCGTGGCCTCGGCCCGCACCAGGTGAAGGCGCTGATCGACCGGTTCGGGTGACCGGTCGGCCCCACCGACGCCGGCCCGCGGGGCCGCACAACTCCAGGAGCACCAGAGCAGCATGACGACGCCGCGCGCCCGGTTGACCGTCCTCGCCGGACCCACGGCCGTCGGCAAGGGCACCGTGTCCGCCGACCTGCGGGCGCGGTACCCGCAGGTCTGGCTCTCCGTGTCGGCCACGACCCGGCCCCCGCGGCCGGGCGAGGTCGACGGCCTGCACTACCACTTCGTCACGCCCGAGGAGTTCGACCGCATGGTCGCCGAGGGCGAGCTGCTCGAGTGGGCGGTGGTGCACGGCCGGAACCGCTACGGCACCCCCCGGCGGCCCGTCGAGGAGCGGCTGGCCGCCGGGGAGCCCGCGCTGCTCGAGATCGACCTGCAGGGCGCGCGCCAGGTCCGGACGACGATGCCCGAGGCCCAGTTCGTGTTCCTCGCCCCGCCGTCGATGGACGAGCTGGTCCGCCGGCTCGTCGGCCGTGGCACGGAGGACGAGGAGGAGCGCGCGCGCCGGCTCGCCACGGCCGAGGTCGAGATGGCGGCCGAGCCCGAGTTCGACCACGTGGTGGTCAACGACGACGTCCGGCGCGCCACGGACGAGCTGGTCGCGCTGATGGGCCTGCCCGCGGCTGTAGACTGACGGGCAGTCCCCACCCCCTTCGACTACGGGAGCCACCGTGTCCGGAACCGTCGCCGAGCCCATCGGCATCACCGACCCGCCGATCGACCGCCTGCTCGAGCGCGCCGACTCCAAGTACGCGCTGGTCATCTACTCGGCCAAGCGCGCGCGCCAGATCAACGCGTACTACTCGCAGCTCAACGAGGGCCTGCTCGAGTACGTCGGCCCGCTGGTGGAGACCCGCCCGCAGGAGAAGCCGCTGTCGATCGCGATGCGCGAGATCGACGCGGGCCTGCTCACGGTCGCCCCGAACGAGGCCTGAGCCTCCCGCGCTGACGTGCGCATCGTCCTCGGCGTCGCTGGCGGCATCGCCGCGTACAAGGCCGCCCACGTCCTGAGGTCGTTCACCGAGGCGGGGCACGACGTCCGCGTCGTGCCCACCCGGGCGGCCCTGGAGTTCGTCGGGCGCGCCACCTGGGAGGCCCTGTCCGGGCACCCGGTGACGTCCGAGGTGTTCGAGGAGGTGCCCGAGGTCGCCCACGTGCGGCTCGGGCGCCAGGCCGACCTGGTCGTCGTCGCGCCCGCCACGGCGGACCTGCTGGCCCGCGCGGCCTCGGGGCGCGCCGACGACCTGCTCGCGGCCACGCTGCTGACCGCGACGTGCCCGGTGCTGATGGCGCCGGCGATGCACACCGAGATGTGGCAGCACCCGGCGACCCGGGCCAACGTCGCGACGCTGCGTGAGCGCGGCGTGCACGTGCTCGACCCGGACTCCGGCCGGCTGACCGGCGCCGACAGCGGCCCCGGCCGGCTGCCCGAGCCGGACGCCATCGCCGCGGCCGCGCTCGCGCTGGTCGACCCCGAGGGCAAGCCCCGTCCCCAGGACCTCGCCGGCCGCACCGTCGTCGTGTCCGCCGGGGGGACCCGCGAGCCGCTGGACCCCGTGCGGTTCCTCGGCAACCGGTCCTCCGGGAAGCAGGGCGTCGCCCTGGCCCGGACCGCGCAGGCGCGTGGCGCCCGGGTGACGCTGGTCGCCGCGAACCTCGGCGTCCGGGCTCCGGCCGGGGTGCGCGTCGTCGAGGTCGAGACCACCGCCGAGCTGCAGGACGCCGTGCGCACCGCCGCGGCCGACGCCGACGTGGTCGTGATGGCCGCCGCCGTCGCCGACTTCCGGCCTGCGACGGGGTCCGCGCACAAGATCAAGAAGCAGGCGGACGGCTCCGTGCCGCCGCTGGAGCTGGTGCAGAACCCCGACGTGCTCGCCGGGCTGGTCGCCGACCCGCCCCGGGCCGACGGCGGGCGGCAGGTCGTCGTCGGGTTCGCCGCCGAGACGGGCGACGACACGGGGGGCGTGCTCGACCACGGCCGGGCCAAGGCGCGCCGCAAGGGGGCGGACCTGCTCGCGGTGAACGCCGTCGGCGGCGGCCTCGGGTTCGGCGCCGAGCACAACGCCGTGACGGTCCTGGACGCCCGCGGCGAGGTGGTCGCGACGGTCGAGGGCAGCAAGGACGCCGTCGCCGACGGGCTCTGGGACGCCGTCGTCCGCGTGCTGCCCGCGTGACTCCGGTTGTCCCCGCGCCCCGCTAACCTGTGCGCATGACGATCGCCGACACGCGCCTCTTCACGTCCGAGTCCGTCACGGAGGGGCACCCGGACAAGGTCTGCGACCAGATCTCCGACGCCATCCTCGACGCGATCCTCGAGCAGGACCCCACCGCCCGCGTGGCGGTCGAGACGATGGTCACCACGGGCCTGGTGCACGTCGCGGGCGAGGTCACGACCACCGCGTACGTCGAGATCCCGCAGATCATCCGCCAGGTCGTCCGGAACATCGGCTACACGTCCTCCGACATCGGGTTCGACGGCGACTCGTGCGGCGTGTCCGTGTCGATCGGCCAGCAGTCGCCCGACATCGCCCAGGGCGTCGACAAGGCGTGGGAGTCCCGGCAGGACGCGTCCGACCACGACCCGCTCGACCTGCAGGGCGCCGGCGACCAGGGCCTCATGTTCGGCTACGCCTCGGACGACACCGAGAGCCTGCTCCCGCTGCCGATCTGGCTGTCGCACCGGCTCGCGGAGCGCCTCGCGCTCGTCCGCAAGGAGGGCGTGGTCCCGAACCTGCGCCCCGACGGCAAGACCCAGGTCACCGTCGGCTACGACGGCGACCGCGCCGTGCGGCTCGACACCGTCGTGCTGTCGACCCAGCACGGCCCGGGCGTGCACCTGGAGACCGAGCTCGCGCCGGCCATCGCCGAGCACGTCGTGGCGCCGGTGCTCGAGTCCGCCGGCCTGGACCTCGACGTCAGCGACTACCGGCTGCTCGTGAACCCGACCGGCCAGTTCGTCGTCGGCGGCCCCCAGGGCGACGCGGGCCTCACCGGCCGCAAGATCATCGTCGACACCTACGGCGGCATGGCCCGGCACGGCGGCGGCGCGTTCTCCGGCAAGGACCCGTCGAAGGTCGACCGCTCCGCCGCGTACGCGATGCGCTGGGTCGCCAAGAACGTCGTCGCCGCGGGCCTGGCCCGCCGCTGCGAGGTCCAGGTCGCGTACGCGATCGGCAAGGCGCACCCCGTCGGCCTGTACGTGGAGACCTTCGGCACCGAGACGGTGCCGGTCGACCGCCTGACCGCGGCGATCCGCGAGGTGTTCGACCTGCGGCCCGCCGCGATCATCCGGGACCTCGACCTGCTCCGGCCGATCTACCGGAAGACCGCCGCGTACGGCCACTTCGGCCGCGACCTGCCCGAGTTCACCTGGGAGCGCACCGACCGCGTGGACGCCCTGCGCTCCGCCCTGTCCTGAGCGACCGCGTGGCGGACGGACCCGACCCGGCGGTGGCCCCCGTGCCCGAGCAGCCGACGCTGCTCGGGCTCGACGGGGTCGGCGCCACGGGGTCGGCCGCCGGCGCGCGGGGTGCGGGTGCGCGCGCGGCCGGCGCTTCGACCCGGCCGCGGCGACGCGCCCGTGCGCGGGACGTCGACGTCGAGCCCGCTGCCGTGCTGCCCGTGGCGCGGGTCGCCGTCGAGCTCGCGCCCGCGCACCTGGACCGGCCGTTCGAGTACCTCGTGCCGGCGACGCTCGCCGACGCCGCGGTCCCCGGGACGCGGGTCAAGGTGCGGTTCGGGTCGCAGGACGTCGACGGCTACGTGCTCGACCGGACCGCCGAGCCGGAGCACGACGGCGCGCTCGTGCCGCTCCGGCGGGTGGTGTCGCCCGAGGCCGTGCTGACCCGGGCCGTCGGGCGGCTGGCCCGGGCCGTGGCGGACCGGTACGCCGGGACGCTCGCCGACGTGCTGCGGCTCGCCGTGCCGCCCCGGCACGCGCGGACCGAGGGGGAGGTGCCGCCGGCCGCAGCGCCGGAGGACGGTGCCGCGCCCGCGCCCGCGCCCGACGGTGCCGGGCTCGTGCCCGACCCTGCCGCGCCCGCGCTCCACGCACCCGCGCCCGACGGTGCCGCCCTCACGCCTCACGCGCCCGCACCCGTGCCCGACGGTGCCGGCCCCGCCCCCGCGTGGGCGCCCTACCGGGGCGGCCCCGCGTTCCTCGCGCACCTCGCCGCCGGCGGCTCCCCGCGAGCCGCCTGGTCCGCCCTGCCCGGCCCGGCGGGGGAGCGGTGGCCCGACGGCGTGGCCGAGGCCGCCCGGGCCACGCTCGCGAGCGGCCGCGGCGCCCTCGTCGTCGTGCCGGACGCCCGGGACGTCGACCGGGTGTGCGCCGCGCTGGTCGCCGCCGGCGTCCCCGCCTGGAGCCCCGACGGCACCGACGCGAGCCACGTGCGGCTCATGGCCGACGACGGCCCGGCCCGCCGGTACCGCGCGTTCCTCGCGGTGCTCCGCGGGCACGCCCGCGTGGTCGTCGGCACCCGGGCCGCGGCGTTCGCCCCCGTCCGCGACCTGGGGCTCGCGGTGTGCTGGGACGACGGCGACGACCTGCACGCCGAGCCGCGCGCGCCCTACCCGCACGTCCGCGAGGTCCTGGGCCTGCGCGCCGAGCTCGAGGGCTGCGGCCTGCTGCTCGCCGCGCACGCCCGCTCCACCGAGGTGCAGGCGCTCGTCGCGTCCGGCTGGGTCCGGGCCGTCGCGGCGGACCGGGACGTCGTGCGGGCCCGCACCCCGCGCGTGCGGGCGCTCACCAGCGTCGAGCTCGCCCGCGAGGGCGCGGCGGGGGCCGCGCGGCTCCCCGGCGAGGCGTGGCGCACGATCCGCGACCGGCTCGCCGACGGGCCGGTGCTCGTCCAGGTGCCGCGCGCGGGCTACCTCCCGGCGGTCGCCTGCGCCCCCGGTGCCGGGAGGTCGCCCGGTGCGCGCACTGCCACGGGCCGCTGGCGCTGACGTCCGGCGACGGCACGGCGCAGTGCCGGTGGTGCGGCCGCCTGGCGATCGGGTGGCGCTGCGAGGCGTGCGGCAACGGCACGTTCCGGTCGGTCGCGGTCGGCTCCGACCGGACCGCGGAGGAGCTCGGCCGCGCGTTCCCCGGGGTGACGGTGCTCGGGCGCGCGCTCCGGCGTGCTGGCGGAGGTGCCGGACCGGCCCGCGCTGGTCGTGTCGACCATCGGCGCCGAGCCCGTCGCACCCGGCGGCTACGCCGCGGCGGTGCTCCTCGACGCAGCCGTGACGACGGGGTCCACCTCGCTGCGCGCCACGGAGGACGCGCTGCGCCGTTGGCTCGCCGCGGCCGCGCTCGTCCGGTCGTCCCGGGACGGCGGCGTCGTGCTGCTCGTCGGCGACGGCGCGGAGCGGCCCACGCAGGCGCTGGTGCGCTGGGACCCGGTGGGGCTCGCCGAGCGCGAGCTCGCCGAGCGGGCGGAGGTGCGGCTGCCGCCGGTCGTCCGGGTCGCCGAGCTGGTCGGGACCCGGGAGGTCGTCGCCGCGGTGCTCGCGCGCGTCGAGCTGCCGGAGGGCTCCGACGTGCTCGGCCCCGTGCCGCAGCCCGAACCCCTCGCGCCGGGCGCCGCCGCCGTGCAGGAGTCGCTCGACCCGCCCGTCCGCACGCTCGTCCGGGTGCCGGTGGCGCAGGGGCGGGCCCTGGCGCGGTCGCTGGCCGCGTCCCTCGCCGTCCGCAGCGCCCGCCGGGAGGGCGGGACCGTGCGCGTGCGGCTCGACCCGGAGGAGATGCTGTGACCGCCGTCGACGCCGTCGTGTTCGACCTGGGCAACGTCCTGGTGCGCTGGGAGGCCGAGCGGGCCTTCGACGGCGTGCTCACCGACGCGGAGGTCGAGCGGTTCCTCGCCGACGTCGACTTCCCGGCGCTCAACCTGCGGCAGGACGCCGGCCGGTCCTGGCGGGAGGCCCGCGACGAGGTCGCCCGCACGCACCCCGAGCACGCCGCGACCGTCGACCTCTACGTCGAGCGGTTCGCGCACGCCCTGCCGGGACCGGTGCCGGGCAGCGCCGAGGTCGTCGACGACCTGCGGGCGGCGGGGGTCCGGGTGCTCGGGCTCACGAACTGGTCCGCCGAGACGTACCACCACGGCGAGGCGGTCGCGCCCGTCATCGGGCGGCTCGAGGCCGTCGTCGTGTCGGGCCGGGAGGGCGTGGTGAAGCCGGACCCGCGGATCTTCGCGGTGCTCGCCGAGCGGCACGGGCTGGAGCCGGCGCGCACGGTGTTCGTCGACGACAGCCCGGCGAACGTCGCGGGCGCCGCGGCGGTGGGGTACCAGGCGGTGCTGTTCACGGGTGCGGCGGCGCTGCGGGCGGACCTCGTCGCGCGCGGGGTGCTGCCCGCCTGAGGCGGGTCGCGGCGCGGAGCCGACGCGGGTTGCGGCGCGGGCCCGACGCGGTGCCCAGCGGCACACCGGCCCGCGGCGGGCGCCGCGTCGCTCTGCTTGGATCGGGGCCATGGCCAGCCGCTACGCGAGCGACAACGTCCGCGCCAACGTCAGCTTCGCCGTCGCCCTCGCGACCGCCGTCGGGGTGCTGGCGATCCGCGGGGACCGGCTCGGGGTCGGCCCCGGCGCGGCGGCGATCACCTTCTACCTCGCCATGTGGCCCGTCTTCACCGGCGTGTACCTGGTGTGGACGCACGCCACCTACGCCCGGCGCGGCCCGCGGGGCCTGGTGGCGAGCGCGTGGCGGGAGCGCACCCTCGGGCGGCGGTGGTGGAACCGGCTGCTCGGGTACGGCGGGGCGACGAGCTGGACGATGGCCGCCGCCGTGGTCGCCGTCGCGGTCACGATCCTCATCGCGCAGGACGCCCGCTACCGCGACGACTGGACGTACATCGCGCTCGGGCTGGTCAACGTCGCGTGCTCCTGGGCGCAGATGGTCTACGCGTTCACCCTGCAGTACCTCCGGCTCGACCAGGGGCGGCGCGACGACGGCGAGCGGCACCTGACGGTCGACGTCGAGGGGGACCCGCGGTTCGGCGACTACCTCACGCTCGCCGTGCTGCTGTCCGCCATGGCGGCGACGGTCTCGGGGCACATGCGGTCGCGCGCCGCGTGGACGCTGGCGCGCACGCACGTCCTGCTGGCGTTCGCCTTCAACTCCGTGGTCGTGGCGATGATGGTGTCGCTGCTGTTCGGCGGGCTCGGGTCCTGACCCGCGCGGCACTAGGATCGGTGCCCATGCGCCTGCTCTTCGCCGGGACGCCCGCGGTGGCGCTGCCCTCCCTGGACGCCCTGCTCGCCTCCCGCCACGAGGTCGTCGCCGTCCTGACCCGCCCCGACGCCCGCGCGGGCCGCGGCCGGACGCTCACGCCGAGCCCGGTGAAGGAGCGCGCGCTGGAGGCGGGCATCGAGGTGCTGACCCCGGCCACGCTCAAGGACCCCGAGGCGCAGGCGCGGATCGCCGAGATCGCCCCGGACGCGGCGCCCGTCGTGGCGTACGGCAACCTGGTGCCGCCCGCCGTCCTCGGCCTGCCGCGGCTCGGCTGGGTCAACCTGCACTTCTCCGTCCTGCCGGCCTGGCGGGGCGCGGCGCCGGTGCAGCACGCGATCATCGCCGGCGACGAGGTGACCGGGGCGTCGACGTTCTTGCTGGAGGCCGGGCTGGACACCGGGCCCGTGCTCGGCACGCTCACCGAGACCATCCGGCCGCTGGACACCTCGGGCGACCTGCTCGGGCGGCTCGCGGACGCCGGGTCCGACCTGCTGGTGAAGACCCTCGACGCGCTGGAGGACGGCGTGCTCACGCCTGTGCCGCAGCCCGCCGACGGCATCAGCCTCGCGCCGCGGCTCACGACCGACGACGCCCGCGTGCGGTGGCAGCACCCCGCCATGGCCGTCGACCGCCGGGTCCGCGGCTGCACGCCCGCGCCCGGCGCGTGGACCACCCTGCCCGACGGCGCGCGCCTCGGCCTCGGCCCGGTGCGGCTCGTGCCCGAGGTGACCGACCTCGCCCCCGGCGAGGTGCGCGTCGGGCGCGGCGAGGTGCTGGTGGGCACCGGCACGCACGCCGTCCGGCTGGGGGAGGTGCGGCCCGCGGGCAAGCGCGCGATGGCCGCGGCGGACTGGGCGCGGGGCGCGCGGCTCGACGAGGGCACCGTGCTCGGTCGGGACGACGCGGCCGACCAGGGGGTGCACGCGTGAGCGAGCGACGTGGTCAGGGCGGCGGGGATCGCCCGGGCGGTCGGAGCGGCCAGGGCGGCCGTCCGGGATCGTCGGGCCAGGGCGGCGAGCGCCGTCGCCCCGAGGGGCAGGGTGGCCAGCACCGCGACGCCGCCGGGCGCCAGCGCCCCGCGTCCCGCCAGGGTCCGCGCGACCGCACCGCCGCCGCGCCGTCCGCGCGCCGCCGCTCGTCCGACCCGGCCCGCACCGCGGCGTTCGACGTCCTGCGCACCGTGGCGGACTCCGACGCCTACGCGAACCTCGTCCTGCCCCCGCTGCTGCGCGAGCGCGGCATCCGGGGCCGCGACGCGGGCTTCGCCACCGAGCTGGCGTACGGCACCCTCCGGCTCCAGGGCCGGTACGACGCGGTCCTGGCCCAGTGCACCGGACGCTCGCTCGACCAGGTCGACCCGCCGGTGCTCGACGCGCTGCGGCTCGGCGCGCACCAGCTGCTCGGCATGCGGGTGCCGCCGCACGCCGCGGTGTCCGAGACCGTCGGGCTCGTGCGCGAGCAGGTCGGCGCGGGGCCCGCGCAGTTCGTGAACGCGGTGCTGCGGGCCGTCTCCCGCGAGCCGCTCGACGTCTGGCTCGAGCGGATCGGGGACGCCGCCGACCCGGCGGGCACCGACGCCGTGGCCCGGCTGTCGGCCGTCGACAGCCACCCCGCCTGGGTCACCCGCGCGCTGCGCGAGGCCCTGGTGGGCCACGGGCGGCAGGCCGACGAGCTCGGCGCGCTGCTCGCCGCGGACAACGAGGCGCCGCGGGTGTCGCTGGTCGCGCGCCCGGGACTCGCCGACCGCGACGACCTGCTCGCCGCCGCCGGCCCCGACGCCACCCCCGGCCGGTGGTCGCCGACCGCGGTCACGCTCGCGGGCGGCGGCGACCCGGCCGGGTTGTCCGCCGTGCGCGCCGGGACCGCCGGCGTGCAGGACGAGGGCAGCCAGCTTGTCGCGCTCGCGCTGGCGGACGCGCCGCTCGACGGCCCCGACGCGCGCTGGCTCGACCTCTGCGCCGGCCCCGGCGGGAAGGCCGCCCTGCTGGCCGCCCTCGCGGGGGAGCGCGGCGCGCGGCTCGTGGCCAACGAGGTGCAGCCGCACCGCGCCCGGCTCGTGCGGCAGGCCGTGTCCGCCGCGCCCGAGGGCGCCGTGGAGGACGTGCGGGTCGGCGACGGCCGCGAGGTCGGCGAGGCCGAGCCCGGCGGCTACGACCGCGTGCTGCTCGACGCCCCGTGCACGGGGCTGGGTGCGCTGCGGCGCCGCCCGGAGTCGCGCTGGCGGCGGACGCCGTCCGACCTGGCCCAGCTCACGGTCCTGCAGCGGGACCTGCTCGGGTCGGCCCTGTGCGCGGTGCGGGTCGGCGGGGTCGTGGCCTACGTGACGTGCTCGCCGGTGCTGGCCGAGACCCGGCTGGCGGTGCTCGACGCCACGCGCGCCGCCCGCAAGGCCGGGCTGGAGGTCGAGGTGCTCGACGCGCCGGCCGTGCTGCACGGCATCGCGCCCGGCCTCGACCTGCCCGAGCGGGAGGACGCACAGCTCTGGCCGCACGCGCACGGCACCGACGCCATGCACCTCACGCTGCTGCGCCGGACGGCCTGACGGCGGTCCGGCGGGAGCGCCGGACGACGGGCCCGGGTGCTCGCCGGGGCGGCGAGCGTGCGACCGGGCCGGCGCGCGCGACCGGAGCGGCCCGCAGGCGACCGGCGGGCCGCGGCGGGCGCCGATACGCTGGGCGGGTGCACGCGCAGATCAGCCCCAGCATCCTGTCCGCCGACTTCACCAACCTCGAGCGCGACCTGCACCGGATCAGCCGGGCCGACTGGGCGCACGTGGACGTCATGGACAACCACTTCGTCCCCAACCTCACGCTCGGGCTGCCCGTCGTGCGGCGGATCATCGAGGTGTCGCCGGTGCCGATCGACGTGCACCTCATGATCGAGGCCGCCGACCGGTGGGCCGTCGACTACGCGCACGCCGGCGCCGCGTCCGTCACGTTCCACGCGGAGGCCGCGCAGGCCGCCGTCCGGCTGGCCCGGGAGATCCGCGCGGCCGGCGCCCGGGCGAGCATCGCGCTGCGGCCGGCGTCGCCCGTCGAGCCGCTGCTGGACCTGCTGCCGGAGTTCGACATGGTGCTGGTGATGACCGTCGAGCCCGGGTTCGGCGGCCAGGCGTTCATCGAGGGCACGCTGCCCAAGATCCGCCGGCTGCGCGCCGCGATCGACGAGCAGGGCGCCGGCACGTGGATCCAGGTCGACGGCGGGGTGTCGCGCGACACCGTCGAGACCGTGGCCGCGGCGGGCGCCAACGTGTTCGTCGCGGGGTCCGCCGTCTACGGAGCCGAGGACCCGAACGCGGAGATCGACGCGCTCCGCGGCCTCGCGGACGGCGCGCTGGCGCGGCGCTGACGGGCGCCCACCCCGACCCCGCGCAAGCGCGGGAATGCCGCGTGTGGCATCATCGTTCGCTAGAACACACACACGTGCTCCGGGGTCGGTGAAAGTCCGAGCCGGCGGTGACAGTCCGCGACCCGCAGACGCCTCACGGCGCGAGCGGTTGACCTGGTGGAACTCCAGGACCGACGGTGAAAGTCCGGATGGGAGGAGTCGTGGCGGCGTTCTCGGCGTGAGCCGGGTGCGCCGTGGACGTCGTGCACCCGTGCGCCGCCCGCACCCCGGAGACCTGTCGGTCGGAGGGAGCGGGAGTGGGCACGCGGACGGCGGTCGAGCCGGCTGAGGTCGAGCGGGACGCGATGCTGCGCGCCCTCGACCTGGCCCGTCGCGGGCCCGCGCACGGGCCGAACCCGCGCGTCGGCTGCGTGCTGCTCGCGCCCGGTGCCCGCCTCCTGGGCGAGGGCTGGCACCGCGGCGCGGGGACCCCGCACGCCGAGGTCGCCGCGCTCGCCGACGCCCGGGCTCGCGGGCACGACGTCCGCGGCGCCACGGCCGTCGTGACGCTCGAGCCCTGCGACCACGTCGGCCGCACCGGACCGTGCTCCGTCGCGCTGCTGGAGGCCGGCGTCGCGCGCGTCGTCGTCGCCGTCCCGGACCCCAACCCGGCCGCCGCCGGCGGAGCCGCGCGGCTGCGCGCCGCCGGCGTCGAGGTGGTGCTCGGCGTCGAGGAGGCCGCCGGCCGGGACCTGCTCGGCCCGTGGCTGCGCGCCGTCGAGCGGGGGCGCCCGCACGTGACGCTCAAGCTCGCCGCCTCGCTCGACGGCCGCGTCGCCGCCGCGGACGGGTCGAGCCGCTGGATCACCTCGCCCGAGGCCCGCTCGCACGCGCACGCCCTGCGCGCCGAGGTGGACGCCCTGGTCGTCGGCACCGGCACCGCGCTGGCGGACGACCCCGCGCTCACCGCGCGCGCCGCCGACGGGACCCTCGCCGGGCACCAGCCGCTGCGGGTCGTCGTCGGCGAGCGGGACCTGCCGGCCGGCGGGCGGCTCGCCGGCCCGGGCGGCGAGGTGCTGCACCTGCGGACCCGCGAGCCGCGCGCGGCGCTGGCCGCGCTGCACGACCGCGAGGTCCGCCGGGTGCTCGTCGAGGGCGGGCCCACGCTCGCCGCGGCGTTCCTGCGCGCCGGCGTCGTGGACGAGGTGCACGCGTACGTGGCCCCGGTGCTGCTGGGCGCGGGGCGGACCGCGGTGGCCGACCTGGGCATCGGGACGATCGGGGACGCGCTGCGGCTGCGGACCCGCGAGGTGCGACCGCTGGGGCCCGACGTGCTCGTCGTGGCCGACGTCGAGGAGGAGGAGCGCTGATGTTCACCGGCATCGTCGAGGAGGTCGGCACCGTGGTGCAGCTGGACCTGGCCCCGGGCGGGACGGGCGGGGCGGGCGGTGACGCCGCCGGGGACGACCGCGACGCGCGGCTCGTGCTGCGCGGCCCGCTCGTCACCTCGGACGCCCGGCACGGCGACTCGATCGCGGTGTCCGGGGTCTGCCTCACCGTCACCGACCTGCCGGGCGACGGCACCTTCGCGGTGGACGTCATGCCGGAGTCGCTGCGGCGCACCGCGCTCGCCGACCTGGCGCCCGGCTCGCCGGTCAACCTGGAGCGCGCCGTGCGCGCCGACGCGCGCCTCGGCGGCCACGTCGTGCAGGGCCACGTCGACGGCGTCGGCACCGTCCGGCGCCGCACGCCGGGCCCGCGGTGGGACGAGGTGGAGATCGCGCTCGACGCGGCGCTCGCCCGGTACGTCGCCGAGAAGGGATCCGTCGCGGTCGCCGGGGTGTCGCTCACCGTGACCGCGGTCGGGCCGGACTGGTTCGGGGTGTCGCTCATCCCGACCACGCTCACCGAGACGACCCTCGGGGACGCCGCCGTCGGGACCCGGGTGAACCTCGAGGTCGACGTCCTGGCCAAGTACGTCGAGCGGCTGCTGTCCGCCCGCGCGGTCGCGGGGGTGGCGCGGTGACCGCCGTCGAGCCGATCGTGCTCGGCACCGTCGAGGAGGCCCTCGCCGAGCTCCGCGCAGGGCGCCCGGTGCTCGTCGCCGACTCCGAGGACCGCGAGAACGAGGCCGACGTCATCCTGGCCGCCGCGCTCGCCACCCCGGAGTGGGTCGCCTGGACCATCCGGCACTCGTCGGGCTACCTGTGCGCGCCCATGACCGGCGCCCGGGCGGACGCCCTCGACCTGCCGCTGATGGTCCCGCAGAGCCAGGACCCCCGGCGGACCGCGTACACGGTGACCGTCGACGCGGCGCACGGCGTGGCGACCGGCATCTCCGCGGCCGACCGCACCCGCACCCTGCACGTCCTCGCGGACCCCGCGTCGGGCACCGAGGACCTCATCCGTCCCGGGCACGTCCTGCCCCTGCGGGCCGTGCCGGGCGGCGTGCTGCACCGCGCCGGGCACACCGAGGCCGCCGTCGACCTGTGCCGCCTCGCCGGGGTCGAGCCGGTCGCCGCGATCGCCGAGCTCGTGCACGACGACGGCACGATGATGCGGCTGCCCGCCACCGCGGCGCTGGCGCGCGAGCACGGCCTGGTCGTGCTCACCATCGCCGACCTGATCGCGTGGCGGACGGCGCACGACGACCTGCCCGCCGAGCCCGCGCCGGGTGCCGAGGCGGCCGCGACCGCGCCGGGGCGCCGGGTGCACCGCGCGCACAGCGCCGTCCTGCCGACCCGGCACGGCGACTTCCGGGTGCACGCCTACCGCGACCTGCGGACCGGCGCCGACCACCTCGCGCTGGTCGCCGCGCAGGGCCTCGCCGACCAGCCCGTGGTGCGGGTGCACTCCGAGTGCCTCACCGGCGACGCGTTCGGCTCCTCCCGCTGCGACTGCGGCCCGCAGCTCGACGCCGCGCTGGACCTGGCGGCGCGCGAGGGCGGCGCGGTCGTCTACCTGCGCGGGCACGAGGGCCGGGGGATCGGCCTGCTCGCGAAGATCGGCGCCTACGCCCTGCAGGACCAGGGCCGGGACACCGTCGAGGCGAACATCGACCTCGGCTGGCCCGCCGACCGGCGCGAGTACGGCGCCGCCGCCGCGATCCTCGCGGACCTCGGCGCCGGGCGGATCACCCTGCTCACCAACAACCCGGCCAAGGTCGCCGGGCTCACGGCCCACGGCATCGAGGTCGCCGACGTGCGCGGCCTCGAGGTCGGGCGGACCGCGCACAACGAGGCCTACCTGCGCACCAAGGCGCGGGCGATGGGGCACCTGCTGCCCGGCCTCGACGCGCACCCCAGCACACCCACCACCCCCACGGGCCCCACCCCCTCGGGCCCGGCCACCACGTCTCGCACGGAGGACGCACGATGAGCGGCAGCGGCGCTCCCACCATCACCACCGACGGCAGCGGCCTGCGGGTCGCCGTCGTCGCGGCCAGCTGGCACACCACCGTCATGGACGGCCTGCTCGCCGGCTCCCGGCGGGCGCTCGCCGCCGCCGGCGTCACCGACGTCCGGGAGGTGCGCGTGCCCGGCACGTTCGAGCTCCCGGTCGCGGCCGGCCGGCTCGCCCGGTCCGGGGACTACGACGCGGTCGTCGCGCTCGGCGTCGTCATCCGCGGCGGCACCCCGCACTTCGACTACGTCTGCCAGGCGGCGACCTCCGGCCTGACCGACGTCGCCGCGCAAACGGGCGTCCCCGTGGGGTTCGGCGTGCTCACCTGCGACGACGAGGCCCAGGCGCTCGACCGCGCGGGGCTCGAGGGCTCGCACGAGGACAAGGGCGCGGAGGCGGCGGAGGCGGCGGTCGCGACCGTCGTCGCGCTGCGCGGGCTGTGAACGTCCTCGGCTGGCTGTTCGACGCCCAGCTCGTCGTCGCCGGGCACCCCGTCCTGTGGCGGGAGGTGATCGGCAACCTGTTCGGCCTCGCGTCCGCGCTCGGCGGTCTGCGCCGCAAGGTGTGGGCCTGGCCGGTGGGCATCGTCGGCAACGTGCTGCTGTTCACCGTGTTCCTCGGCGGCGTGTTCCACACCCCGCAGGCCCGCGACCTCTACGGCCAGGCCGGCCGGCAGGTGTTCTTCGTCGCCGTCGCGGTCTACGGCTGGGTGCGCTGGTCGCAGGCCCGGCGCGTCGCCCGCGAGCACGGCGACCCCGACGCGCCGGCCGTGGTGCCCCGGTGGGCGGGGCGGTCGGGCTGGATCCAGCTCGGGGTCGTCGGCGTCGTCGGGACCGTCGTGTGCGCCCTGGTCTTCCAGGCCCTCGGGTCGTGGGGTCCGTGGGCGGACGCGTGGATCTTCGTCGGCTCGCTGCTCGCGACCTACGGCATGGCACGCGGCTGGATCGAGTTCTGGCTCATCTGGATCGCCGTCGACGCCGTCGGGGTGCCCCTGCTGCTCAGCGCGGGCTACTACCCGTCGGCCTTCCTGTACCTCGTGTACGCGGGCGTCGTGATCTCGGGCTTCGTCGTGTGGTGGCGTGCCCGGCGCGAGTCCGAGCCGCAGCAGGTCACGGCGGCGGCGGGGGTCGAGGGGTGAGCGCCCGGGCCATGGACGCCGGACCGGGGGAGGGCGTCCGACCGTCTACCCTGGCGGGCGTGAAGACGTTCGACGCGCTGTTCGCTGAGCTCACCGAGAAGGCGGCCACCCGGCCCGCAGGATCGGGCACCGTCAAGGAGCTGGACGCCGGCGTCCATGCGATCGGCAAGAAGATCGTCGAGGAGGCCGCCGAGGTCTGGATGGCCGCCGAGCACGAGGGCGACGCCCGCACCGCCGAGGAGATCTCCCAGCTCCTCTACCACCTGCAGGTGCTCATGGTCGCGAAGGGCCTGACGCTCGAGGACGTGTACTCCCACCTCTGACCGGCCCCGGCCCGCTCGACCCCGCCGCCCCCTGCCACACCTGAACACCCCCGGAGAACCCCCGTGCTGAGGATCGCCGTCCCGAACAAGGGCTCGCTCGCCGAGCCCGCCTCCGACATGCTGCGCGAGGCGGGCTACCGCCAGCGCCGCGACTCCCGCGAGCTCGTCCTGCCCGACGCCGACAACGGCGTCGAGTTCTTCTTCCTGCGCCCCCGCGACATCGCCGTGTACGTCGGCACCGGCACCGTCGACGTCGGCATCACCGGCCGCGACCTGCTGCTCGACTCCGAGTCGCCCGCCACCGAGCACCTGCAGCTCGGGTTCGCCCGGTCGACCTTCCGGTTCGCGACCCAGGCCGGCCAGATGAACGACGTCCGCGAGGTCGCCGGCCGGCGCGTCGCCACGTCGTACCCCGTGCTCGTCGCCGACTACCTGCGCGGCCAGGGCGTCGTGCCCTCCGAGGTCGTCCGGCTGGACGGCGCCGTCGAGACCGCGATCCGGCTCGGTGTCGCCGACGTGATCGCCGACGTCGTCGAGACCGGCACCACCCTGCGCGCGGCCGGCCTCGACGTCTTCGGCGAGCCGATCCTCAAGTCGGAGGCCGTGCTCGTCCGCCGGGCCGGTGTCGAGGAGCCCGCCGGTCTCGACGTGCTCACCCGCCGGATCCAGGGCGTGCTGACCGCCCGCGAGTACGTCCTCATGGACTACGACGTGCCGACCGCGCTCGTCGAGCAGGCCGTCGCGATCACCCCCGGCCTCGAGTCGCCGACCGTCTCGCCCCTGCACAACCGTGACTGGTCCGCCGTCCGCGCCATGGTGCGGCGCTCCGAGACCAACCGCGTCATGGACGCGCTGTACGACGTCGGCGCGCGGGCCATCCTCGTGACGTCGATCCACGCCTGCCGGCTCTGACTCCGGGCGACGGGCGATGACGGGGGAGCCGGGGCGAGGCTCGGGCGGCGGCAGGGACGGCGGACCGGTCCCGGGCCGCGGCGGCGGTGGCGGTGCGGGCGGCGCCAGGGACGGCGGACCGGTCCCGGGCCGCGGCGGCGGTGGCGGTGCGGGCGACGGTTCGCCCGGCGACGGTGCTGCCGGCCGGCGGCCCGCGCTCGACGACGTGTTCCGTCCGCGCGCCGCGCGCGTGGTGACCGGCTCGCTGGCCGTCGTCGTCGCCCTGGCGACCGCCCTGCTCATCGTGCTGCTCGCCACCACCGGCGTCGAGGGCTGGTCCACGGCCGACCTCAGCGGGATCGCGCTCGTCGGTCTGGCGATCGTCGGGTTCCTGTGGCGGCAGGCCACCGTCTCCGCCACGCCCACCGCGGAGGGGCTGCGGGTGCGGAACCTCGCGAGCACCCGGACCGTCGCCTGGGGCGAGATCGTCTGGGTGCGGTTCGGCGAGGGCAGGCCGTGGGTCCAGCTGGACCTCGACGACGGCGACACCCTCGCGGTGATGGGCGTACAGCGTTCCGACGGCGACCGGGCCCGGCGCGAGGCGAAGCGGCTCGCGACGCTGGTGGCGGCGCGGCAGCGGAGCGGGCGGGGCGACTAGAAGGGCGGCGCCTCGTCCGTCGACCATGGGCTGGGAGGGGGCGCTTCGTCCGTCGTCCCGGTGCCGGGCCGCACAGCGCCGCCGTGGTGCGGCCTGCCCCGACCCCGTCGAGCCTCACGCACCCGCCGGGGCGCGGTGAGGTGCTCCGTGGGCGCGTCGAGCCCCGGTCGGGTGCGGTAGACGTGGCCGGTGGGGTCGGTCCAGTCGAAGACGCCGGGCTCGCGCTGGCGCAGGGTGAGGCCGAGCTCGTGCTTGGCGTGGTGGTGGCGCGTGCAGACCGGGCCGAGGTTGCGGTCGCTGGTGGCGCCGGGGGGGTCGGGATCCTCGCCCGTTGCAGCGGGCTCGGGGTGCCAAGGTTTCGTGTGGTCCAGCTCGCAGCGCGCCGCGGGGACCGAGCAGCCGGGGCCGGTGCAGGTCGAGTCGCGGTAGCGGACGTGGGCTGCCAGGGCGGCGGGCGGCCGGTAGGTCGTGCGCCCGACGTCCAGGACGGCACCCGTGAGGTCGTCGGTGACGAGGCGCTGCCACGTGCCGCCGAGGGCGAGGGCGCGGGCGGCCGTGGCGTCGATCGCGCCGTACCCCGCGAGATCGGCGGGCTTCTCGTCCTGGCCGAGCAAGGTCGACAGCGGCACGGTGACGACGACGTGGGTCCGGGCGTCCCGGGGGCCGGTCGTGCGGCTGCGGGCGGGCGTCGTGGGCGCCGACGCGCCGGTGCGGGTGGACGCGGTGGCTGCCGACGCGCCGGCGTGGGCGGCGGTGCCCCCAGGCGCGCTGCCCGCTGGCGCGCCGCCCGGCGCGTGGGTGTCGGGCCGGTCGATCGGTGGGAGGGCGCCCGCGGGTGACGCGAGGAGCAGGTCCGTCAACCCGTCCGCGCGCAGCTGGTCCAGGGTGCGCGGGTCGCCGGCTGCTCGCGCGGTGCGGGCGCACGACTCGAGCACGGTGTCGATCGCCACGGCCTCCGGGGCGGGCAGGACCAGCCGCATCTCCGCCAACTGGTCCGGCAGCGCCCGGGGGTGGGTGACCATGCGGGATGCCTGGGCCGCGGCGTGCCGGTCGGCGGCGTGCTCGGGGTCGACCTCCAGCAGAGCGCGGGCCACGTCGCGCCGGACCTGGCCGGTGGTGCGGTCGGTGGCGCGCGGGAGGACCCGGTCCTCGACGGCCTGCGCGATCTGCCACGGCAGCTCGCCGAGGCTCGCAGCCACGGCGCGGGCGGCGGGCACCGCGATCCGGCCGTCGGCCAGGGCACGCCCGGTGGCTGCGAGGTGGTGGTCGTACGCGAGGCCCTCCCGGACCAGGGCGAGCATTTCCTGCGGAGAGCGGTTCAGCCGCATGGACAGGGCCATCGCGGTGGCGCGCAGGGGCATGGTGAGCTGCTCGGCACGGTTCTGGTGGTCGGTCAGCCTCGGGTGCGGCATGTTCGGGGTGCGGTGCAGCGCCGCAGCAGCCCGGGCGAGCCCGGCGTGCGCCCAGCCCGCGACGCGGAGGTACGCGGCCGCGAGCTCGGTCAGGTCGAACGCGGAGAGCGACGGCAGGTCGAGGGCGCTCAGCAGCCGCACGAGGGGCACACCCGTCGGCGTCTCGTCGAGCGCGCACGGGATCCGGAAGGCGTCGGGCTGCGCGGGGTCCAGGTACTCCGCGACGACCGCGGCCTGCGCCCCTGCATCGGCGGCGGCATCCACCGGGTCGGCCGGTCCGGCGGCGCGCTCAGTGCCGCCGCAGGTGCACCCGCAGCCGCACGGCAGGACCGCCCCGCCGGGCGGCGGATCGACGCGTTCGCGCTGGTCATCTGCCATGCGTCCAACCTACGGGCGACCACCGACACGCCTTGCGCCGCGCGTCACAAGGCTGGGGACGAGACGTTCCTCCCGCCCTGTGGAGGAGTCGGCGCGCGCTCGTGGAGCGGAGATCAGGGCAGGTGCGCGACCGGCGGCGCGCGAGATCGATCCGCTGCGCGGCCGTTCCGCCGTGCCGCGTTCCGCGTCCGGTCGTGCCGCGTCCCGCTGTGCCCCGTCACGCTGCGCCGCGTTCCTGCCGTGCCGCGCTCCCACGCGGGTCGGAGCTTCCCACCCGGGTCGGCGCCCTCCCGCGCGCTCAGGCCCCCCGCGCCAGCCGCGCCGCGTGCGCGCCGGCAGCGGCGGCCGCGAGGAACGCCGCCGGGTCCTGCGCCAGCCCCCGGCCCATCGTCGACAGCCGGACCGGCGACCCGCCGAGCGCGGTGAGCAGGTCGGCGCCCGCCGCGACCTCCACGAGCCGGTGCCGGCCGGCGGGCTCGCCGAGCGACCGGGCCTGATGGGCCACGCGCCGCCCGACGGCCGCGAGATGGGCGTCGAGGTGCTCCTGGGGGTCGGGCACCCGCAGGCCGGGCTCCGCGCCGTCGCCGGACCCCGCGTCGCCGGCACCGGGGGTCGCCGCCGGCTCGAACACCGGCACGACCACGTCCGCCGGCGCCAGCGCCACCCGCCCGTAGGCCGTCAGCGAGTGGTGCGACACGCCGAGGTGCCGCTCCCGCGCGTCGGCCCCGGACACGCGCAGGGACGCCACGGGCCGGCCGCCGAGCACGGCCGCCGCGTTGACGGCCTCCCCGGCGGCGACGCCCGAGAAGCCCCACCGCGTGCCGGTGCCGAGGTTGCCGGGCCCCTGCGCGACGACGACCACGTCCGCGCCGACGACGTGCCGCGCGGCGAGCAGGGCGGTGTGCAGGGTGACGGCCTCGTGGTCACCCCCGAACGCCTGCCCGGCGGTGAGGCACGCCTCGATCCACCCGGCGTCGCGCAGCCCGGCGACGGCCATGGAGAACCAGGCGGGCAGGGCGCCGCCGTCGGTCATCACGTAGGCGACGCGCAGCGGCGGCACGCCCGCGCCCGGCCGGGACAGCAGCGCGTCGGCGTACCGGACGCCCGCGACGACGGCCGGCAGGGCGGAGTGCAGGTCGGCGACGACGACGGGCAGCCCCGCGAGGTCGTCGGCGTCGCGCAGGACGTCGTGGTGCGGCGACTCCTGGTCGTCGACCCCGAGCACCATCGCCTGGAGCGGGGTGTATCGCGCCTTGACCAGGTGACCCGGGCCCGCGGGCGGGTCGGCGGGCAGCCGGTCGGGGGACCCGGGGGCGACGACGAGGGCGTAGCCACCGGTCCCCAGCCCGCGCGCGAGCGCGGACACGTTGAGCAGCACGGTGTCGCCGACGCGCAGGTCTCCGACGAGGGCGGGGTAGGCCAGCGCCCGCACGGTCACGGGGTCGGGCCCGGACACGCCGTCGGCGACGACGACCGTCAGCTCCTGGGCCCCGGGCCACGACCGACCGACCTGCTCCACCGTGCCCGAGCGCCATGTGATCACCGGACCACGCTACCGGCCACTACGGTTGTCCCCGATGCCCGAACAGATCCACCCCGCCGAGCGGCTGCTCAACCTCGTCATCGCCCTGGTGCACACGCCCGGCCGGATGACGAAGGAGCAGATCCGCCGCACGGTCGCGGGCTACGGCGACGCCCCGTCCGACGAGTCGTTCGAGCGGATGTTCGAGCGCGACAAGGACGCGCTGCGCGAGCTCGGCATCCCGGTGGCGACGGTGACGTCGGCGGGGCACGGCGACGACATCGGCTACCGGATCGACCAGGACGCGTACGCGCTGCCTCCCCTGGAGCTGACGTCGGCCGAGCTGGGTGCGCTGTCGCTGGCCGCGGAGTTCTGGCAGGACCGGTCGGTGCGGGCGGACACGTCGCGCGCGCTGACCAAGCTGCGCGCGGTCGGCGCGGGCGCGGGGTCGAGCGACCTCGCGGCGGGGCTCGCCCCGCGGGTGCGGGCCGGTGGCGACGCGTTCCCGCCGCTGCTGGACGCGGTGCAGGCGCGGCAGCGGGTCCGGTTCACCTACCGGGCGGCGAGCACGGGCGAGGTGCGTGAGCGCCTCGTGGAGCCGTGGCGTCTCGTGGCGCGCCGCGGCGGGTGGTTCCTGGTCGGCTTCGACGTGGACCGCGACGGCACGCGCTCGTTCCGGCTCAGCCGGATCGAGGGCCGGGTCCGTGCCGTCGGCGCGGCGGGGGCGTTCGACGCGCCGACGCCGGAGCAGACGGAGGCCGCGCTGCTGTCCTGGGACGTCCGCGACGAGCGCACGGCGGTGCTGGCGCTGCGGGCCGAGCGCGCGGAGGCGCTGCGGGCGCGCGGCGAGCCGACCGAGCTGCCGGCCGACGCCGCGCCGGAGCTGCGGGCCGCCGTCGCGGACCGCGACCTGGTGCGCGTGGCCTACCGCGCGACGTGGGAGCTCGCGGAGGAGGTCGCGGGGTACGGCGACGCCGTGCTGGTCGCGGACCCGCCGGAGCTGCGCGACGCCGTGCTCGGGCTGCTCCGCGTCGCCGCGACGCTCGACGGGGGAGACGCCGCCACCGGCGCCGAGCCCGGCACCACCGACACCGAGGAGTCCCGCCGTGGCTGAGCGCGCGAGCGAGCGGCTGCTGCGCCTGCTCGGGATGATCGGCTACCTCGACCGCAACGACGGCGTGTCCGTCGAGCAGCTGGCCGAGCACTTCGGGGTGACCCCGTCCCAGGTGATGGCGGACGTCGACACGCTCTGGATGAGCGGGACGCCCGGCTACTACCCGCACGACCTCATCGACTTCGACGCGGACTCCTACGACCGCGGCGAGATCCGGCTGACGGAGTCCCGCGGCATGACCCGTCCGCTGCGCCTCGGCACGCGCGAGGCGGTGACGCTGCTCGCGGCGCTGCGCGCGATGGTCGCGGACCTCGGCCCGACCCTCGACCCGGAGCAGGTCGAGGTCCTGCGCTCGACGCTGGCCAAGCTGACGGCGGCGACGGGGGAGGCCGCGGGTGCGGTCGACGTGCGGCTGGCGGTCGACGGACGGCCGGAGGTGGTCGCGCAGATCCGCCGCGCGCTGGCGACGGGCCGTCGGCTGCGGATCCGGTACGTGAACGCCTCCGACGTGACCAGCGACCGCGACGTCGACCCGCTGCGGATGACGACGAGCGACGAGCGGTCGTACCTGCAGGCGTGGTGCCTGCGGGCGGGCGACGAGCGCCTGTTCCGCCTGGACCGCGTGCTCGCGGCGGAGGTGCTGGACGTCCCGGCGGAGCCGCACCCCGGCGCCGGCCGCGGGGCGACGGCGGAGTTCCGGTTCGACCTCGAGGGGGACGTGGCGACGCTGCACCTGCGCAGCACGGGCCGCTGGGTCGCGGAGACGGTCCCGGTCGAGGACGTGCGCAACCTGCCGGACGGGTCGTTCGAGGTGGACGTGCGCGTCGGCCAGCGGGCGTTCCTGCGCAGCCTCCTGCTCCAGGCCGCGGACGACGTGCTGGGGGTGCGCCCTCCGGAGGTCGCGCGCGACGTGGCGACCCGGGCCCGGGCGGCGCTCGCCGCGTACGGCCCGCTGGCCGGCCCTCCCGAGCCCTCGTCCGCCGAGCCCACGCCCGCCGCGGGCTGACGGGATAGGTTGGCCCGATGGTCTGGGTGGTCGTGTGGTCGGTGCTGGTCGTCGGCACCCTGGTCGGCGCGTTCTTCCTCGGCCGCGACCTGTGGCGCCGGTTCCGCGCCCTCGTCGCCGAGCTGCGGGAGGCGTCCGAGGTGCTCGGGCAGCTCGCCGAGCACGCGTCGACGCTCGCCGAGCAGGCGCAGGAGGCAGAGCGCGCGGCGCGCGCCGCCCGGGAGGCCGCGCTGCTGCCCGATCCCGACGAGGCGCGGGACCGCTGGGCGGTGCTCCGCGAGCAGGCGCACGAGCGCCGGGAGCGCCGGCGCGAGCGCGACCGCCGGACCCGCGAGGGCTGGCGCGCCTACACGCGCTGACCCCGCCTTCGCCTGCGCGCCGCGCGCGGCCCACGCGCGCCGCGACCGGTTCACCCGCACCGGGGGTGGCGCCGGTTAGGATCGACGGGTCAACGTCTCCCGTCCGACAGGAACGTCATGAACGCCCTGAAGCCCTGGCACATCGGTGTGCTGCTCGTCGTGATCCTCCTGCTGTTCGGGGCGCGACGGCTGCCGGACCTGGCGAAGTCCGTGGGCGAGTCCCTGCGCATCTTCAAGCGGGAGGTCAAGGACCTGTCGGAGGACGAGCCGCGCACCGCGCCCGCGCCGCCCCCGACGGCCGACCCGGCCCCGCCGCTCGCGCAGGGTCCCGTCGTCAACCCCGCCCCGTCCGCGGCGCCCGCGCCCTCGCTCGACCAGCCCGGCCACCAGCCTCCGGCGAGCGGCAGCACCACCCCCAGCGCCTGATCCGTGGCGCGCAAGAGGCGGCCCGACCCCGAGGGCCGGATGCCCCTGCGCGAGCACCTGCTCGAGCTGAGGAAGCGGCTGTTCCTGGCCGCGATCGGCCTGGCGGTCGGCGCGGTCGCCGGCTGGTTCCTGTACGAGCCGGTGTTCGAGCTGCTCCAGCAGCCGCTGCTCGACACGGCGGCGGGTCGCGACGGCCGGGTGTCGGTGAACTTCGCCGGCCTGGCCAGCGCGTTCGACATGCAGATCAAGGTGGCGCTGTTCCTCGGCGTCATCGTGTCGAGCCCGTGGTGGCTGTACCAGCTGTGGGCGTTCATCACGCCCGGCCTGACCCGCCGGGAGAAGCGGTCGGCGGTCGGGTTCCTCGCGGCCTCGGTGCCGCTGTTCCTGGCGGGCGCCGGTCTGTCGGCCTGGACGCTGCCGACCGCGGTCAAGGTGCTCACGGACTTCACGCCGGAGGGCGCGTCGAACTTCATCGACGCGCAGGCCTACCTGAGCTTCGTCATGCGGTTCGTCCTGGCGTTCGGCCTGGCGTTCGTGCTGCCGGTGGTCATGGTGTGCATCAACCTGGTCGGCCTGGTCCGCGCGAGCACGTGGGCCAAGGGCTGGCGGTGGGCGGTGCTGCTCGCGTTCGTGTTCGCCGCGGTGATGACGCCGACCCCGGACGCGATCACGATGATCGTCATGGCCCTGCCCATCTGCGGGCTGTACTTCGCGGCGCTGGGCGTGTGCGTCCTGCACGACCGGCGCGCGGACAAGCGGCTGGCGGAGGCCGAGCACGCCCGGGGCACCGAGGACCTCGGCGGCACCAGCACGGGCACCGCCGACGGGACCCTCGCCACGTGAGCCACCTCGGGGTGGTGGTGAACCCCGTGGCGGGCAAGGGGCGCGGGACCGGCGTGGGCGCGGCGGTGCTGGACGCGCTGCGCCGCCGCGGGCACCGGGTCGAGGACCTGACCGCCCGGGACCTGCGCACCGCGACGGCGCACGCGCGCCGCGCGGCGGTGGCGGGGCTCGACGCGCTCGTGGTGGTCGGCGGCGACGGCCTGGTGCACCTGGGCGCGAACGTCGTGGCCGAGACGGACCTGCCGCTGGGCATCGTCGCGGGCGGCACGGGCAACGACGTGGCGCGCGCCCTCGGGCTGCCCCGCGGGGACGTCGCGGCGTCGGTCGCGGCGATCGAGCGGGCGCTGCTGACGGGGCCGCGCACGATCGACGCGGTCCGGGTCGGCTCGCCCGCCCAGGCGGCCCGCGAGTGGTACCTGGGCGCGTTGTCCTGCGGGATCGACGCGGCCGTGAACGCACGCGCCAACGCGCTCGCCTGGCCGCGGGGCTCCGCCCGCTACGTGCGCGCGCTCGTGCCCGAGCTGCGGGCGTTCCGCCCGTACGGCTACCGGCTGACCACGGACGAGGGCGTCTGGGAGTCGGCGGGCACGGTGGTCGTCGCGGCCAACGGCCCGTGGATCGGCGGGGGCATCCGGGTCGCCCCGGACGCGCGGCTGGACGACGGGCTGCTGGACGTCGTCGTGGCCGGCCCGTTCAGCCGCGCCGGCGTGGTCCGGATCTTCCCCGGGATGTACGCCGGCCGGCACGTGCGGCACCCGCAGGTGCAGGTGATCCGCAGCCGCCGCGTGCTCGTGGAGCCCGCGCCGCACCTCGGCGGGACGCCGCCCGAGGCGCACGCCGACGGGGAGCGGATCGGCGCGCTGCCGCTGCTCGCGGAGGTCGTGCCGGGCGCCGTCCGGGTGCTGGCGACCGACCCGACCTAGGGTGGGGCGCGTGGCACGACGCAGCACGGCACGCACCCCCGAGCCCGACGAGCTGTCCCCGGCCGAGCGGTACGCCGCCGCGCGGCGCCGGGCGCAGGCCGAGAAGAGCGAGCTCGCCCGGTTCCGGCAGCTCCTGGACTTCCCGCTCGACGACTTCCAGGTCGAGTCCTGCGAGGCGGTGGAGCGCGGCAGCGGCGTCCTCGTCGCGGCGCCGACCGGCGCGGGCAAGACGGTCGTCGGCGAGTTCGCCGTGCACCTGGCGCTCGCCACGGGCCGGAAGGCGTTCTACACGACGCCGATCAAGGCGCTGTCGAACCAGAAGTACCACGACCTGGTCCGCCGGTACGGGGCGGAGCAGGTCGGCCTGCTGACCGGCGACACCACCCAGAACGGCGAGGCGCCGGTGGTCGTGATGACGACCGAGGTGCTCCGCAACATGCTCTACGCCGGGTCGAGCACGCTCGACGGCCTGGGGTACGTCGTGATGGACGAGGTGCACTACCTCGCGGACCGGTTCCGCGGCCCGGTGTGGGAGGAGGTGATCATCCACCTGCCCGACGACGTGCAGCTGGTGTCGCTGTCCGCCACCGTGTCGAACGCGGAGGAGTTCGGCGACTGGCTGCGCACCGTCCGCGGCGACACCGCCGTGGTCGTGAGCGAGCACCGGCCGGTGCCGCTCGGCCAGCACGTGCTGGTCCGGGACGACCTGCTCGACCTGTACGCCGGCCACGTGGACCCGACGGCGCCCGGGAAGAACCCGCCGATCAACCCCGAGCTCGCGCACCTGCTGCGCCGGGCGGAGCGCGCGTCGGACGCGCCGCACCGCGGGCGCCGGGGTGCGGGCGACCGCGGGTTCCGCGGCCCGGGTGGCCGGCGGCCCGGCGGCGGACCCGGGGGCGGGGGCCCCGGCGGCGGTGGGGGCGGCCCGCGGCCGGTGCCGCGCCCCGTCATGGTCGACGTCCTCGACGAGGCGGGCCTGCTCCCGGCGATCGTGTTCATCTTCTCCCGCGCCGGCTGCGACGCCGCGGTCGCCCAGTGCCTCGCGGGCGGCCTGCGGCTGACGTCGCCGGCGGAGGCCGAGGAGATCCGGTTCATCGCGGAGACCCGGTGCGCGTCGATCGCGCCGGAGGACCTCGACGTCGTCGGCTACTGGGGCTTCGTCGACGCGCTGGTCCGCGGCGTCGCGGCGCACCACGCGGGGATGCTGCCCGCGTTCAAGGAGACGGTCGAGGAGGCGTTCGCCCGCGGGCTGGTCAAGGTCGTGTTCGCGACCGAGACGCTCGCGCTGGGCATCAACATGCCCGCGCGGTCCGTGGTGCTGGAGAAGCTGGTCAAGTGGGACGGCTCGCACCACGTCGACATCACGCCGGGGGGAGTACACGCAGCTGACGGGCCGTGCGGGGCGCCGGGGCATCGACTCCGAGGGCCACGCGGTCGTCCTGGGCCGGGGCGACCTCGACCCGATGGCGCTGGCGGGGCTCGCGTCGAAGCGGCTGTACCCGCTGCGCTCGGCGTTCCGGCCGACCTACAACATGGCGGTCAACCTGGTCGCGCAGGTGGGCAGGGTCCGGGCGCGCGAGGTGCTGGAGACGTCGTTCGCGCAGTTCCAGGCCGACCGCGGGGTCGTGGGGCTCGCCCGGCAGGCGCAGAGCCACGCCGAGGCGCTCGAGGGCTACGCCGAGGCGATGACGTGCCACCTCGGCGACTTCGGCGAGTACTTCGCGCTGCGCCGCGAGCTCTCGGACCGGGAGCGGGGCGTGCACCGCGCGAGCGCGGCGGCCCGGCGGCAGCAGGCCGCGGCGACCTGCAGGGGCTGTCGGTCGGCGACGTGGTCGCGGTGCCGAGCGGCCGGCGGTCCACCTACGCGGTGGTCGTCGACCCGGGGGCGCACGGCGGCTTCGAGGGCGCGCGGCCGATGGTGCTCACCACCGAGCGCGAGGTGCGCCGGCTGTCGGTCCAGGAGGTCGGCGACGGGATCAGGGCGGTCGGGCGGCTGCGGGTGCCGAAGGGCTTCTCGCCGCGGGCGGCGTCGCACCGGCGTGACCTGGCGGCGACGCTCCGCGGGGAGATCAACGCGGGGAGGATCACCGGGGCCGCCCCGGCCCGGCGCCGCGGCCGGGCGGTCGCGGAGGACGAGGACGAGGCGATCGCCGCGCTGCGCCGCGAGCTGCGCGCGCACCCGTGCCACCAGTGCCCCGACCGCGAGGAGCACGCCCGCTGGGCGGAGCGGTGGTCCCGGCTCGAGGGCGAGCACCGGGCGCTGGTCC
The DNA here is from genome assembly GCF_008033115.1 of Cellulomonas sp. Y8. Lineage (NCBI taxonomy): Bacteria > Bacillati > Actinomycetota > Actinomycetes > Micrococcales > Cellulomonadaceae > Cellulomonas > Cellulomonas sp. Y8. The sequence goes on along the minus strand of NZ_CP041203.1, from coordinate 80,425 downwards.
GGCGGATCGAGGGCCGCACCGGGTCGATCGCGGTCGTGTTCGACCGGATCTGCGAGGTGCTGGACTCCCTCGGCTACCTGGCGACCGACGACGACGGCGGCACGGTGGTGACCGACGAGGGCCGGTGGCTCCGCCGGATCTACGCCGAGAACGACCTGCTCCTCGCCGAGTGCCTGCGCCGCGGGGCGTGGGCGGAGCTCGACGTGCCGGGGCTCGCCGCCGCGGTGTCGGCCGTCGTGTACTCGGCGCGCCGGGACGACCGGGACCGCAGCCCCGCGGTGCCCGGCGGTCCGTCGAGCCGGCTGGGCATCGCCCTCGACGCCACGACGCGCATCTGGTCCGAGCTCGACGACCTGGAGAGCGCGCGCCGCATCGAGTCGACGCAGCCGCTCGACCTCGGCCTGGTGGCGCCCGTGCACCGGTGGGCGGCCGGGCGCGGGCTCGACGCCGTGCTCCGGGACGCGGACCTCGCGGCGGGCGACTTCGTCCGGTGGTGCAAGCAGGTCGTCGACGTGCTGGACCAGGTGGCCAAGGCCGCGCCCGACGCGCGGCTGCGGGAGACGGCGCGCAAGGCGGTGACCGCGGTGCGCCGCGGCGTGGTGGCGTACGCGGGGACGTGACGGGGGAGGCGCCCGGCGACGGACGCCCGCGGGCCCCCTGTGACCTGCCCGGTTAGGGTTCCCGCGTGAGCACCACCCTGTACCGGGGCGGTGCGGTGCTGACGCCTGCTGTCCTCGCCGCGCCCGCGACCGCCGCCGCGCCCTCCGCCCTGCTGGTCGCCGACGGCGCGATCGCGTGGGTCGGCGGTGCGGACGAGGCGGACGGCCTGGCCGACGGGGCGGTCGACGTCGTGGAGCTCGGCGGCGCCCTGGTGACGCCGGGGTTCGTCGACGCGCACGCGCACGTGCTCGACACCGGTCTGGTGCGCGCCGGCGTGGACCTGGGGGCGTGCGCCTCGCTCGCGGAGACGCTGGCGGCCGTGCACGCGGCGGCCACCGGGCCCGTCGGGCGGCGGCTGGCCGCGGACGGGGCCCCGCTCACCGGCTGGGGCTGGGCGGAGGACGGCTGGCCGGAGGGCCGCCCGCCGACCCGCCAGGAGCTGGACGCCGCCACGGACGGGGCGCCGGTCTACCTCGGCCGCGTCGACCTGCACGCCGGGGTCGTGTCGACCTCGTTCGCCGAGGTGCTCGGGCTGCGGGACCTGCCCGGGTGGCGGGCGGACGGACTGGTCACGAGGGAGGCGCACGCCGTCGCGCGCGCGGCGCTCCGTGACCTGCCCGCCGACGTCCGGGACGCCCGCTACCGCGGCGCGCTCGAGGCGGCGGCACGCGCCGGCGTCGTCGCGGTGCACGAGCAGAGCGCCCCGCACACGGACACCCGGGCGGGCCTCGCCGCGCTGCTGGCGCTGACCGCGGACCCGGCGTCGGCGCTGCCGCTGGTCGTCGGGTACCGGGCCGAGCTGTGCGAGACCGCCGACGACGTCCGCGCGCTCGCAGCCGCGCTCCCGGGCCTGGCCGGCGTGGGCGGCGACCTGGCCGCCGACGGCTCGCTCGGCAGCCGGACGGCCGCGCTGCGCGCACCGTACGCCGACGCGCCCGCCGGCTGGCCGCACCCCGCGGGGCGGCTCGACCTCACCGCCGAGCAGGTGAGCAACCACGTGGCGTCCGCCACCCGCGCGGGGCTGCCCGCGGCGTTCCACGTCGTCGGCGACCGGGCGCTCGACGAGGTGCTCCTCGGGTTCCGGGTGGCCGCCGAGGTCGAGGGCGTCGACGCGGTGCGCGCCGGCGGGCACCGGCTCGAGCACGCCTCGATGCTGGACGCCCCGGCGCTGGCGGCGCTCGTGCTGCTCGGGCTGACGGCGTCGGTGCAGCCGGCGTTCGACGACGCCTGGGGCGGGGACGACGGGACGTACGCGGCGCGTCTCGGGCGCGGTCGGGCGGCGTCCCTGCACCCGCTCGCCGACCTGCGCGCCGCGGGCGTGCCCCTCGCGTTCGGCTCGGACAGCCCCGTCACGCCGCTCGACCCGTGGGGCGCGGTCCGCGCGGCGGTGCGGCACCGGACACCCGACCAGCGGCTGCCGGTCGCGGCGGCGCTGGCGGCGCACACGCGCGGCGGCTGGGCGGCGGCCGGGCGTGCGGGCGCCGGCGGTGCGGCTCCCGGCGACCTCGTGGTGGGCGCTCCCGCCCACCTGGCGGTCTGGCGGGTCCCCGAGGGCACGGCCGGCCCCGGTGGCGTGCTGCCGGCGCTGCGGGACGACGAGCCCCTCCCGGAGTGCGTCCGCACGGTGCGCGCGGGCGCGGTGCTGCACGACGCGCTGGGGTGACGTCCGGCGCCGCGCCCGGCCCGGGTCGCGCGGACGGGTGAATCCGCTGCTCCGCGCGGGGTGCCGTCTCACCCGGTCGGCGGGCGGTCGCACGTCACCGGGTGCTCAGCCGACACGCCGGACGACACGCCGGGGCGTCTCGACCATCGGGACAAATCCGACAGCCCTCGACGCGCGTGGCGACCTGCGCGGACGCCTCCGGGCGGCGCCGCCGGACCCTTGACACCCCCCACCGGTTCGATAGGTTCTCGGGAGTGGTCCGGCAGAGGCGCCGCTCGGTGAGCGCCCCAGGGGGTAGGACGCCCGGACCACGTCGGGCTCCGACCAGGCCCGCGTGTTCACTAGAGAACGGGCACCGCCCCAGGTGGTGTCGTGCGGTACGAAGGACACGCGGGCCGGTCGGTCGGCCCCGCCCCCGACGGGGCGACCCCGGCCGGCACGCCGGCTGACGCGTCGACGGACCCGGACGCCGTCGCCCCACCCACCTGACCCGCTCCGGCCGACCAGTCGTGGCGCGCGCCGGTCGGCTCCACCGCACGCGCCGGGCCCGCCGCGTGGCGCCGGACGGACAGCCGGGTGCCGTACCCTGGCGCGGTGCCGCTCCGTGACCCCTCCCGCTGGTGGAGCGCGGTCCTGGCGGTCCTCGGCGGCCTGCTGACCTGGGCCGCGTTCCCCGACGTCGGCTGGTGGTACGCCGCCGCGCCCGGGATGGCCCTGCTGTTCCTCGCGATGCGCCGCGACAGCGCCCGGTGGAACGCCCTGCTCGGGTTCGCCTGGGGCCTGGCGTTCTTCGTGCCGCTGCTCACCTGGGCGGACGTCGCGGTCGGTGCCGTGCCGTGGATCGCGTTGTCGGTGGCGGAGGCGGGTTTCGTCGCGCTGTTCGGCGCCGCGTGGACCTGGGCCCGCCGGGGCGAGGCGGTGTGGCGCCGGGCGTCCCTGCAGCTCGTGGTGTTCGTCGTGCTGTGGGTCGCGGTCGAGGAGCTGCGCGGGATCTGGCCGTTCGGCGGCTTCCCCTGGGGCCGGCTGGCGTTCTCCCAGGCCGACTCGCCGGTGCTGTCCCTGGCGCGCCTGGGCGGCGCGCCGCTGGTCTCGGCCGCCGTGGCGGCGGCGGGTGCCGCGCTCGCGCTGGCCTGGCTCGCCGCGCGACGGTTCGCGCTCCTGCCGATGCTCGGCCGCGTGGCGGTCGCGGTGGCGCTGGTCGTGGTCGGCCTCCTCGTCCCGATGGGCACCCGCGCGGAGGACGGCACCCTGACCGTCGGGGCCGTGCAGGGCAACGTCTCCGAGCCGGGGCTGCACGCGTTCGACAACCGGCGCGAGGTCCTGGACAACCACCTCGCGGGCACGTACGCGCTGCTCGACCAGGTGGAGCCGGGCGAGCTGGACCTGGTGCTGTGGCCCGAGAACGGCACCGACATCGACCCCGAGGTGGACGCCCAGGCCGCGGCGGACATCGACGCCGCCGCGCAGGCCATGGGCGCGCCGATGCTCATCGGCACGATCCAGTACCCGGAGTCGGGCGGCCGGTACAACACGTCGCTGCTCTGGGAGCCCGGCGTCGGACCCGTGGCGTCCTACTCGAAGCAGCGGCCGGCGCCCTTCGCGGAGTACATCCCGCTGCGCAGCCTGGTCCGCCCGTTCTCCTCGGCCGTCGACCTGGTGCAGAACGACATGCTCGCGGGCACGGAGCCGGGCGTCGTGCCCCTGGAGTCCGCCCGCCTGGGCCGCACCGTGCAGATCGGCGACGTCATCTGCTTCGAGGTGGCGTACGACGGGATCGTCCGGGAGAGCGTGCGCGAGGGCGCCGAGGTCCTGGTCGTGCAGACCAACAACGCGTCCTTCGGCTACTCCGCCGAGTCGACCCAGCAGCTCGCGATGGCCCGGCTGCGGGCGGTCGAGCTCGGCCGCGCGACCGTCCAGGTGAGCACCGTCGGCGTCAGCGCCGTGATCGCGCCGAACGGCACCGTCGCCCAGGACACCGAGCTGTTCACCGCCGACCAGCTCGTCGCCCGGCTGCCGCTGCGCCAGTCGCTCACGCCGGCCGCGGTGCTCGGCGCGTGGCCGAGCGGCGTGGTCGGGGCGCTGGCGGTCGTCATGACGCTCGCCGGGATGGCCGGTGCGCGGCGGACCCGCCGGGACGACCGTCCGGAGGGGGCCGCGTGACGCCGGAGCCCGGCACCCGGTCCGCCGGACGCGTGCTGGTCGTCGTCCCCACGTACGACGAGCGCGACAGCCTGCCCCGGGCGCTGGCCGCGCTGCGGCTGCACGTCCCGGACGCCGACGTCCTCGTCGTCGACGACGCGTCGCCCGACGGCACGGGGGAGCTGGCCGAGCGGATCGCCGCCGCCGACGCCGAGGAGCGCGGCCGAGCCGCGATCCGGGTGCTGCACCGCACCGGGAAGCAGGGGCTCGGCACCGCGTACGTCGCGGGGTTCCGGTGGGCGCTCGAGCGGGGCTACGACGCCGTGGTCGAGATGGACGCCGACGGGTCGCACCGCGCGGAGGACCTGCCGCGGCTGCTGGAGCGGGTGCCGGAGGCGGAGCTGGTCATCGGGTCGCGCTGGGTCCGCGGCGGCCGGGTCGTGAACTGGCCGCTGCACCGGCAGCTGCTGTCCCGCGGGGCGAACACCTACGCCTGGCTGGCGATGGGGCTGCCGGTGCGGGACGCGACGGCCGGGTTCCGGGTGTACCGGGCGGCGGCGCTCGGGGGGCTGGCGCTCGGCGAGGTCGCCTCGCACGGCTACTGCTTCCAGATCGACATGGCCTGGCGGGTGCTGCGCGCCGGCGGCCGCGTGGTGGAGGTGCCGATCACGTTCGTGGAGCGCGCCGAGGGCCGGTCGAAGATGAGCCGGTCGATCGTCGTCGAGGCGCTGGTGCGCGTCACGGTGTGGGGGGCGCAGGAGCGCGCGCGTCAGGTGCGCGACCTGGTGCGGCGCGCGGCGGTCCGCCGCCGCGGCTGACACGACGACGGGCCCCGCACCCGAGGGTGCGAGGCCCGTGCTCACGGCCGTCCGTGGGACGGTCAGGCGCTCCGGCGGAGCTTGCCGGCACGGAGCAGGTCGAGGCGCTCGTCGAGCAGCTCCTCGAGCTCCTTGATGGTGCGGCGCTCCAGCAGCATGTCCCAGTGGGTGCGCGGGGGCTTCGTGGCCTTCGGCTCGGGCTTGGACGCGTCGCGCAGCAGCGCCTCCTCGCCGCACCGGCACTCCCACACCACCGGCACGTCGGCCTCGACCGAGAACGGCAGGATGATCGTGTGCCCGTTGGGGCAGTCGTAGTACGCCTGGAGACGCGGGGCGAAGTCGACGCCCTCGTCCGTCTCCATGCTGTGGGACCCGATGCGCATACCGCGCAGGGACCGGTTCGACATCAGGGACCTCCGTGCCTTGACATGCCTTGACTTGCCTGGACGTGCAGACGTATCGCTTGTTCGGTGGGGTCAACGTCCGGGGACCGTTCAGTGTTCCAGTCTGGCGTGAAGGTCCCGTGAACGCGCGGCGAGCGCGGGCGGGTGACCCTGGGCACACCCGGCGCGCGTGCCATCCCCGCAGGTCAGCGAGCCGTCGACGCGGTGTCGCGTGCGTCACGCCCGGCGCCGGGGGCGCCGCGTTCGGTCGCCGCTGTCAGGCGAGCGTGCTGCGCACCGCGCGCCGCACCAGCTCCGCGTCGTCCGCCCCCTCGTGCCGCCACCGCCGCTGCTGCTGGGCGCCGTTGCCGCGGCGCAGCAGCGCGTCGAGGTGCTCCCGCACCCACGGCAGGTCGCCCGTGCGCTCGAGAGCCGGGGTCACGTGCCGCACGAGCTCGTCGACCGCCTGCGCCGCGGGCACCGGGCGCGCCGTCAGCGGGCTCACCAGGTCGCCCGCCAGGCCCGAGCGCGCCGCCCGCCAGCCGGCCACGCGCACCTCCTCGGCCCGCGGCTGCGGGGCCAGGTCGTGGTCACCGCCGTCGACCGCGGTGTCGGCCAGCCCGCGCACCAGCGCGCCGAGCAGCACCGCGTCCTCCGGGTCGAGGCAGACGTCGGCGACCCGGACCTCGACCGTCGGGTAGCGCGCGGACAGCCGGGCGTCGAAGTAGACCATCCCGGTGTCGAGGATGGTCCCGCTCTCGACCAGGGACCGCACCGTCTCGCGGTACGTGGCCGCGTCGCCGAACGGGGCGGTGGCGCCGGCGGTCGGCCACCGGCCCCACACCTGCGAGCGGAAGCTCTCGTAGCCCGAGTCGTCGCCGCGCCAGAACGGGCTGTTGGCGGAGAGCGCCAGCAGCACGGGGTTCCAGCGGCGCAGGTGGTCGACGACGCGCACGCCCTCCTCGTCGTCGGCGACCTCGACGTGCACGTGGCACCCGCAGGTCAGCTGGTCACGGGCGGTCTGCGCGAACGCGGCGGCGATGTCCTGCGCACGCCGGTTCACGACGACGGTCGGCTCGACGTCCTTGGGCGACGTGGCCAGGGCGACGATGCGCGCGCCCGCGTGCTGCGCGGAGGAGTCGGCGTGCCAGCGACCCGCGCGCACCTCCTCGAGCAGCGCGCCCAGGTCCGTGCACGGGTGGGTCGACGTCTCGACCTGCTCCTGGGCGAACTCCTTCTCCAGGTTCCCGCCCGGCTCGCCCCCGTCGTCCTCGCCGTCCTGGGACGACGCGTGCTGCAGCACGGCCGCCGCGACCGCCCGGGGCGACCCGTCCTCCGCCACGAGCAGGAACTCTTCCTCGACACCGATCGTCCTCACGCCGGAAGTCTGACCGGGTCGCTCGCATCTGTCCTGCTGAGCGGGCTGCGAGGCCGCGGCGACGCGTCGCGCACGGGGCCACCGCCGCGGGTCAGCTCGGCCTCGTGGCCCTGCCGTCGAGCCAGAGGGTGTCGGACTCGTCCCGGTGGCTGCCGGTGGTGCCGACGTGCTTCGCGTCGATCTGCGGACCCTTCTTGATGACGTGCACCAGCGCCATCGCGTGCCCGCGGCCCAGGCCGTAGTCCTCGGCCAGCCAGGCCACGATCGCCCCGGCCTTCACGTCGGCCCCGTCGAGGCCCCTGGCCCGTGCCTCCTCGACGAGCTCGCGCGGGGTCCTGCCGGTCTTGTCCTCGATCGCGTCGAGGTAGGCCTGGAACGACATCGTCGGGTCCTCTCGGTGCGGGCGTGCTGCCGCCGCCGAGTGTCGCAGCAGGGCTCGCGGCGGGGCCGCGGCACGCCGTGCGGGCGGCGACCGGCCGCGGCCGTCCGGCAGACTCGTGCGGTGCCCCCCGCCCGCCCCGCCCTCGCCGACGCGCGCCCCGGGCCCCTGCTGGTGCTGGTCGGACCGGCCGCCTCCGGCAAGTCGACGGTCGGTGCGGCGGCGGCCGCGGGCCTCGGCGTGCCCTTCGTCGACGCGGACGAGGCAGGCGAGCCGTACTACCGCGAGGTGGGCTGGGACCTCGGGCGTCTGACCGCGCGGATCGCGGCGGTGGGCCGGCTCGCGGCCGAACGGGAGTGGGAGCCGGCCCGCGCCCACGCCGTCGCGCGCCTGGTCGACGCCCACCCCGGGGCCGTGCTGGCGCTAGGCGCGGGGCACACGTCGTACACCGACCCGGTGCACCGGTCGGCGGTCGGCAGGGCGCTCGCGCGGGCGGACGCGGTGGTGCTGCTGCGCCCCACCGCCGGGCGCGCCGACGCGCTGCGGGTGCTGCGAGCCCGCTCCGTCGCGGCGAAGGGCACCGACTGGGTGCGGGACGGCCACGACTTCCTCGCCGGCTGGCTCGACGACCCCGGGGTCGCCGCGCTGGCGACCCACGTCCTGGTCACGGGGGAGGAGGCGCCCCGGCGCACCGCCGAGCGGGTGGTCGCGATCGCGCGCCGCGCGTCCGGCTAGCCCGCGGTGGGGTCGTCCTCGACCCACTCCAGCAGGTCCCCGGGCTGGCACTCCAGGACCCGGCACATGGCGTCGAGGGTGCTGAACCGGACGGCCTTCGCCCGCCCGTTCTTCAGCACGGCGACGTTCGCGGGCGTGAGGCCCACCCGCTCGGCGAACTCGCCGACGCTCATCTTGCGGCGGGCCAGCTCGACGTCGATGCGCACGACGATCGGCATCAGATGACCTGGTCCAGGTCCGTGCGCAGCGCGGTGGCCTGGCGCAGCAGCGCCCGCAGCACCAGCAGCACCAGGGCGACCACGGTGACGACGGCGGTCGCGAGGAACAGCAGCATCGGCAGGCCGGGGTCGTCCGCGTGCAGGCCGACCCAGAGCAGCACCCCCACCAGCACCAGCCAGCCCGCGGCGACGGCCCACACGATCGCGTCCACCCAGCCGAGCGAGGCCTCGGTGAAGATCCGGTCCCGCCGGACCAGGGTCAGCAGCCGCCAGGTCGCGACGATGACCACCTGCACGCACAGCACCCAGAACACGGTGATGGCGGTCGCCGGCCAGCGGAGGGCGGCGTCCTCGGGGTTCTGCTCGGCGAGGTACCGGAACTGGCCGGGCAGCGAGAGGGTCTGGAACACGACCAGGATGCCGAAGAGCACGACGAGGGCGATGCGGAGCAGGGCGGTGGCCCAGCGGTCGAGGGTCATGGCATCGAGGATCGCTCGGAATCTATCGAAAAGCAATAGATCAGGCGACCCCGCACACTCCCTCCACCCGGGGACCGCGGAACGCACCCCGCGCGGGCCCGCAGGCCGTAGGTTGCCTGCATGGCCGGCCCGGAGGCGATGCAGGAGGTCGTGCTCGGCGAGGAGCCGGGCGCCTCGGCCGGCACCGCCGCGTCGGGGGCCGACCCCGCGGGCGACGCCCGCCGGCGGGCACGGCGGCGGACGCTGCTGCGCTGGTGGCCCGTGGGTGCCCTGGCGGTCCTGGCCGTCGTGGCGGTGCAGGTCGTGCAGGACGCGCGGGAGCGGGACCGGGTGGCCGCGGCGCGGACCGTCGAGGGCGTCGTCCGGTACGACGTCGGGCCGGAGCTGCGCACCGTGCCCCTCGACGAGGGGGAGACCGACCCGCGCCTGACGGGCGGCGTCCTCGCCGGGGACCTCCGGGTGGCAGGCGAGCGGGTCGACTTCGGGCGGCCGCGGGCCGTCTCGGCCGTCGACGCCCGCAGCGGTGCGACGTCCTGGCGGACCGAGGTGGAGACGCAGGCGGAGGCGACCGCGCAGCCCACGATGCGTCCGCCGGAGTGCTGGGCGGCCGGCGGGAGCGGCGACGCCGCCGAGGCCGCGAGCGCCGGCGGGTCGGTGACGCGCGTGCGCTGCCTCGTGGTGGACCGCCCGGCCACGCTCACGGGCGACGGCGGGTGGCGGGAGGACCCGCCGACCCGCAGCAGGCTCCTGACCCTCGACGCCGCGTCGGGTGCCGTGCTCGCGGACCGGGAGGTCGCGCCGCAGACGGCGGCCGCCGCGGACGACGCGCTGCTCGTGCTGGGCGAGGTCGTCGACGAGCGGACCGTGCGGTTCACCGCCGAGGACGTGGCGACGCAGGAGCCGCTCTGGTCGACCGAGCTCGCCGACCTGCTGGTCGACCCGGTGTTCGACCCGCACCTCGAGCTGGCGCACGACCACCTGCTGGTCTGGGTCGGCGGGCGCCAGCGGGTGCTCGGGACGGCCGACGGCGCCCTGCAGGCGGACGGGACCCAGATCTGGGTCGGGCGCGGTGGTGGCCTGCTGGTGCAGGACGGCGACCCGGGCTCGGTCCGGCTGGCGGGCCCGGACGGCAGCGGGACGGCGGTCGTCCCCGCCCTGCCGGTGCAGCTGGCCGTCGACGACGGGTCGGTCCCGGGGCTGGAGGTGCTGTCCGCGGTGGTGGGTGGCGACCGCAGCCTCCGCGCGGTCGAGGCGGGCTCCGGGCGGACGGTGTGGCAGGCGGGCCTCGACGGGGCGACCGACGGGACCGTCCTGCTGCTCGGCGGCGTGCTGTACGGCGTCGACGCCACGGCGGTCTGGGCGATCGACGCCCGGGACGGCCGGCCGCTGTGGCGCACCGTGCGCGCGACGGGCCCGGACGGCGAGCCCGTGCGCGACGTCTCGAACGTCTGGCTCTCCCCGCTGACGGACGGCCGGTCGCTGCTGCTCGTCGAGCAGGACGACGACGGCGGCGCGGAGCTGATCGCGTGGTCGCTGCGCTCGGGTGCGGAGGCGTGGCGGACCGCGCTGCCGGCGGAGGCCGACGGGTGGGCGTACGCCGTGGACGGCGCGCTGTACGGCGGGGGCGAGCGCCCGGTCCGGATCGGCGGCTGACCCCTCCCGCGCGCGCGTGCCCCGGCCCTACGGTGGCCTCATGCCGCCCGTCGAGCACGGCCCCGCGCCCGCGACCCCCGAGCCGTTCGCCCCGCGCACCGACCCGGCCGCGCTCGACGACCTGCGCCGGCGGCTGCGCGCCACCCGCTGGCCCGACGTCCCGGCGGACGCGGGCTGGTCGGCCGGCGTGGACGTCGCCTGGCTGCGGGACCTGGTGCGCACCTGGGCCGAGGACTTCGACTGGCCGGCGCGCGAGGCGGAGCTCAACCGGCTGCCCCGGTACCGGGTGCGGGTCGGCGGGCTCGGCGTGCACGTGGTGCACGCCCGCGCGGTGGGCGCGGCGGGCCCGGTGCTGCCGCTCGTGCTGACGCACGGATGGCCCGACTCGTTCTGGCGGTACTCGGAGGTCGTGGACCTGCTCGCGGACCCCGGCGCGCACGGCGCGGACCCCGCCGACGCCTTCGACGTCGTGGTGCCGGACCTGCCCGGGTTCGGCTACTCCGACCGGCCCGAGGTCGCGCTCGACTCGATCGCGGTCGCCGGGTTGTGGGCGGAGCTCATGACGACGCTCGGCTACCACCGGTTCGGTGCCGCGGGCGGGGACATCGGCAGCCACGTCACCCGGTACCTCGCGCTCGACCACCCGGACCGGGTCGTCGCGGTGCACCGCACGGACGCGGGGATGCCGGGTCCGCACGTCGACCCCGGCGCGGTGACGGACGAGGAGCGCGCGTGGATCGCCGAGGGCGCGCGGTGGGTCGCGGCCGAGGGCGCGTACGCGATCGCGCACCGGACCAAGCCGGACACGCTGGCGGTCGGGCTGACCGACTCGCCCGCCGGGCTCGCGGCCTGGGTGGGCGAGAAGCTGCGGTCGTGGAGCGGCGGGCGCGGCGACCCGGAGGGGGCCCTGACCCGGGACCAGATCCTCACGAATCTGACGATCTACTGGCTGACCGGCACGATCGGGTCCTCGATGCGGATGTACCGGGCGAACGCCGCGATCCCGCCGGAGCAGCTGGCGCGGCGCGTCGAGGTGCCGTCCGGGTTCGCGATCTACCCCGACGACGTCGTGCGGCCGCCGCGCGCGTGGCTCGAGCGGAGCGCGAACGCGGTGCGGATCACCGAGCCGCCGCGCGGCGGGCACTTCGCCCCGATCGAGCAGCCCGAGGCGTACGCGCGGGAGCTGCGGGAGTTCTTCCGGCCGTTCCGGGCGGGCGGGGGCGGGGCGGCCGGGTACTGAGATCGTCGCCCGCCGGCACGCACCGGGCGACGGGGTCCTTGCGCGCGACGGTGCCGCCCGGCCACGCTGGCTGCGCCAGCGCTCGCGACATCCCGGACGGAGACCCCATGACCGCCACGCGGACGGAGGCGGCGGCGACGCCGCACGTCGCCGACAGCCACGACCTGATCCGCGTGCGGGGCGCGCGGGAGAACAACCTCAAGGAGGTCGACGTCGAGATCCCGAAGCGCCGGCTCACCGCGTTCACCGGGGTGTCGGGGTCGGGCAAGAGCTCGCTGGTGTTCGCGACGATCGCCGCCGAGTCGCAGCGGATGATCAACGAGACGTACAGCGCGTTCGTGCAGGGCTTCATGCCGACGCTGGCCCGGCCGGACGTCGACGTCCTCGACGGGCTGACCACCGCGATCATCGTCGACCAGGAGCGGATGGGCGCGAACCCGCGGTCGACCGTCGGCACGGTCACGGACGCGAACGCGATGCTCCGGATCGTGTTCAGCCGGCTCGGGCAGCCGCACATCGGCTCGCCGCAGGCGTTCTCGTTCAACGTCGCGTCGGTGAGCGGCGCGGGCGCCGTGACGTTCGAGAAGGGCGGCGTCGCGACGAAGGAGCGACGCGAGTTCAGCGTCACCGGCGGCATGTGCCCGCGCTGCGAGGGCCGCGGGGACGTCCAGGACTTCGACCTCACCCAGCTGTACGACGCGGACAGGTCGCTCGCCGGCGGCGCGCTCACCGTGCCCGGCTACACGATGGACGGCTGGTACGGCCGGATCTTCGCCGGCAGCGGGTTCTTCGACATGGACAAGCCGATCCGCGACTTCACGAAGCGCGAGCTGTCGGACCTGCTCCACAAGGAGCCGACCAAGATCAAGGTCGAGGGCATCAACCTCACCTACGAGGGCATCATCCCGAAGATCCGGAAGTCGATGCTGGTCAAGGACGTCGACGCGATGCAGCCGCACATCCGGGCGTTCGTCGAGCGGGCCGTCACGTTCACCACCTGCCCCGACTGCGGCGGGACCCGGCTGAACGAGGGCGCGCGGTCGTCGAAGATCGGCGGGATCAGCATCGCGGACGCCTGCGCGATGCAGATCAGCGACCTCGCGGCCTGGGTCCGGGACCTGCACGAGCCGTCCGTGGCGCCGCTGCTGGAGGCGCTGGGGGAGACGCTCGACTCGTTCGTGGAGATCGGGCTCGGCTACCTGTCGCTCGACCGCCCCTCGGGGACGCTGTCCGGCGGCGAGGCGCAGCGGACCAAGATGATCCGGCACCTCGGGTCGTCGCTGACGGACGTGACCTACGTCTTCGACGAGCCGACGATCGGCCTGCACCCGCACGACATCCAGCGGATGAACGAGCTGCTGCTCCGGCTGCGGGACAAGGGCAACACGGTCCTGGTCGTCGAGCACAAGCCCGAGGCGATCGCCGTCGCCGACCACGTGGTCGACCTCGGACCCGGCGCCGGGACCGGCGGCGGGGAGATCGTGTTCCAGGGGACCGTCGAGGAGCTGCGGCGCAGCGGCACGCTGACCGGGCGGCACCTGGACGACCGGGCGTCGCTCAAGCCGTCGGTGCGCACGAGGTCGGGCGTGCTCGAGGTCCGGGGCGCGTCCTCGCACAACCTGAAGGACGTCGACGTCGACCTGCCGCTCGGCGTCCTCACGGTCGTCACCGGCGTGGCCGGGTCGGGGAAGTCGTCGCTGATCCACGGGTCGGTGTCGAAGCGGGACGGCGTCGTCGCGATCGACCAGGGCGCCATCCGGGGGTCGCGGCGCAGCAACCCGGCGACCTACACCGGGCTGCTGGAGCCGGTCCGCAAGGCGTTCGCGAAGGCGAACGGGGTGAAGCCCGCGCTGTTCTCGGCCAACTCGGCGGGCGCGTGCCCCACGTGCAACGGCGCGGGGGTCGTCTACACCGACCTCGGGATGATGGCCGGCGTCGCGACGACGTGCGAGGAGTGCGAGGGCCGACGGTTCCAGGCGTCGGTCCTGGAGTACACCTTCGGCGGCAAGGACATCAGCCAGGTGCTCGCCATGTCGGTCACCGAGGCGGAGGCGTTCTTCGGTGAGGGCGACGCCCGGACCCCGGCCGCGCACGCCGTGCTCGACCGGCTCGCCGACGTCGGCCTGGGCTACGTCAGCCTGGGCCAGCCGCTCACCACGCTGTCCGGCGGCGAGCGGCAGCGGCTCAAGCTCGCGACCCACATGGGGGAGAAGGGCGGCGTGCTCGTGCTCGACGAGCCGACGACCGGCCTGCACCTCGCGGACGTCGAGCAGCTGCTCGGGTTGCTCGACCGGCTGGTCGACTCCGGGAAGTCGGTCATCGTGATCGAGCACCACCAGGCCGTGATGGCGCACGCCGACTGGATCGTCGACCTCGGACCGGGCGCCGGGCACGACGGCGGCCGGATCGTGTTCGAGGGCACGCCGGCGGACCTCGTGGCGGCGCGGTCGACGCTCACCGGCGAGCACCTGGCGGCGTACGTGGGGGCCTGACCGGAGCCGGGCTCGGGGAGCCGGGCTCAGGGGGTGGGGACCGAGGCGACCGCCTCGATCTCGACCAGCACTCCCGGCCGCGACTCGGGCACCGAGACGACGGTGACCGCCGTGCGACGGCGGCCCCACACGGCGGCGCTCGCCTCGAACGCCGCCGTCGGGTCGACGCCCGCCGTGAGGAAGATCCGCAGGATCGCGACGTGGTCGGCGTCCGTGCCCGCCTCGGCCAGCACGGCGAGCACGTTCCGCAGCGCCTGCTCGGTCTGCGGGCCGAGCCCGTCGAGCAGCGTGCCCTCGGCGTCGAGGCCGTTCTGGCCGCCGACGTACAGCGTGGGGCCCGGGGGCAGCACCATCCCCTGCGCGAATGCGGGGCTGCGGACCATCCCGGGCGGGTCGATCGGGACCGGGCGGGCATCGGGCTGGGTGGACATCGTCGGCTCCCTGTCGTCGGAGGACCCCAGCATCCCGCCGACCACCGACACGTCCGCCGGGCGGCAGGTCATCCATGGGCTCGGTGCGCATCGACGGCACCCCCCGCACGGTGTCCGGGCGATCACCGGGGTGTGCGGGCCAGGTACAGCTCCGAGCGGTAGGCCACCTCCAGGACGTCGTCGCGAGCGGCCGACGCCGCGAGGCCCGGACCTCGTCCAGGACGACCCTCCCGTGCGCGTCGACGCCGCGCTGCACCTGCGTCGAGGACGCGGACATCTGCACGAACGCGTCGACGGCGCTCGGCTGGATCCACGTCTCCACATAGGTGGTGACCGTCCCCCCGGCTGCGGCGAACGGCCCGGACAGCTCGTCCGCGACGTCGAGAGCGCGGTAGTTGCGCGTGTACCCCGGGCTGCGCCGCTCGAGCAGGTCCTCGTACGCCGCCAGTAAGGAAGAGGACTCGTGATCACGGTTGTTCTGCAGGCTCCGTCGGCGGGGTCCTGTGCGCGAAAACCATCGGCAGCAGCCCACCCGCGCGCACGCCGGCCTCGCGATCCGAGGCCGCGGGTGCCGTGCCGCCCGGTCAGTCCTGGACCAGCACCGTCCAGAGCCGGGCGATGCGCTCCTCGCGGATCTCGGCGACGTCGATGCCCCGGACCACCGGGTCCTGCCCCGGCGGGCCGAACTGCCAGGCGAGCAGCGCGAGGTCCTGCGCCCGGCGGACGGGGCCGTCGGCCGAGAACGCGGACCCCGGTGCGCCGTCGAGCAGCCCCTGGGCCTTGCGGTGCACCGCGTCCCAGCCCTGCACGGTCTCCTCGGGGTCGGAGAACACGACGTCCCGGGTGTAGGTGTCCTCGATCGCCACCCGCCGGCGTTCGGGGTCGCGCTCCCCGAAGACCCGCCGCAGGTTGGCGTCCATCAGCTCCTCGATGCGGTCGGCCACACGCCGCCCCTCTCGTCGTGCCCGGTCCGGACACGGCGCACGCTACTCGCGGCCGGCGGGCGAGCGGGAGGGTTCCGTGGGCGCGGCGACGGGCGCACGGGCGAGCACGCGGTCGACGAAGCCCGGCCAGCCGAGCCGGGCGAGCGCGGCCGGACCGCCGAGGCCGCCGGTGCGCTCGGCGTCGGCGAACGCCAGCAGCCCGGCGACGCAGCCGAACTTGTCCCAGAAGTCGTCCGCCGCCGCGGCCCGGTGCAGGGCGGCGCGCTGCGCGGCCGCGTCGGTCAGGTCGCGCGCGTCCCGGAGGGCGTCGTGGGCGGCCCGTCGCCGGCCGACGAGCGACGTCGACGACGGGGCCAGTGCAGGGTGGCCGCGCATGGCGAGGTGCTGGGCGAGTCCTTCGTCGAAGACGAGCCGGTCGAGCCGGCTGCGGTGACCGGCCGCGGCGTCGGCGGGCCACAGCGAGGCGACGAGGACGTGCCCCACCTCGTGGTCGAGCACCGTCCGGGCCGTCGCCAGCCCCGCGTCGGGCCCGTACCCGGCCAGCCGCGCGACGTCGAGCACGACGACGTCCCGGCCGTCCGGGTCGGTGCGGACCCCGGCGTCGTACGGTTGCGGCCATCCGACGACCAGGGCGACGCGCGCGTCCTCGACCCGCGCCGGCCAGTCCGGCGCCACCGCCGCCCAGGCGTCCGGGTGCGCCGGGGCGAACGGGTCGAGCAGCCGGACGAGGGCGTCGCGCAGCCCGCGCACGACGGCGCGGTCGTCGGCGTGCGGTAGCACCGGGTGCGCGGACCCGGCGTCGTCGCCCGCGGCCGCGCGGACCACCCACGAGGTCGCGAGCTCGCCGTGGGCGAGGTAGTGGTCCACGGCGTGGGTGTCGAGGTGCACGGCGGTCCTCCCGGAGCGGCGGCTGGCCGGCGACATCGTCGCGCGCGGGGTGCCGGCCGGTGCGGGACCTCCGGCCCCGCCGGACGCCCCGGCAGCTCGAGGTGCCGCGGGCGCCCGCCCCGGTCGCGGTCGACGGGTGCGGGCACCCGCGCGGTGCCACGATGGCGCGCATGGACGACGAGGAGCGCGCCCGGGTCGCGCGGGAGTCGAGATCGCCCGCACGCGCAAGGCGGACCTGACCGACGACGGACGCGCACATGCGGACGGTGGTCGGCTACGTCCACCGGCACCTCGCCCCAGAAGCCCTCGGGCGACGTGGCGGACACGGCCTGGCGCCACTCGCTGATGAACTGGGGGCACGACCCGCTGAACCGGGGCTGACGAGCGGGGGAGCCGGGCGTCGTACGGCGCCCGGAGGACGAGGAGGAGCCACGTGCTGGTCCAGGTCTGCGGTCTGCCCGGCTCGGGCAAGACCACGCTCGCGGCCGCGGTGGCGGACGCGGTGCCGGTGGTGGCGCTCCGGGTGGACGCGATCGAGGCGGCGATGCGCCGCTACGACGTGCCGCCGGAGCAGTCCGGCATCGCCGCGTACGCGGTGATGCACGCGCTCGCCGGCCCGCACCTCCGCCGCGGCCAGGTGGTCGTCGCCGACGCGGTGAGCCCCTCGGGCGCGGCGCGCGACGGCTGGGCCGGGACCGCAGCGGCGCACGGGGCGACGCTGCGGGTCGTCGAGGTCGTGTGCCCCGACCCCGCGGAGCACCGGCGCAGGGTCGAGACGCGCCCGGCCGACCTGCCCGGGTTCCCGCTGCCGACGTGGGACGACGTCCGGCGCACGGCGCGGGAGTACGAGCCGCGGCACGACGAGCGCCTGGTGGTGGACAGCACGCGACCCGTCGCCGAGGCGCTGCCGGAGGTGCTGGCGTACCTGGGACTGGTGCGGTGACCGGGCGACCGTCCGGGGTGCCGCGGAAACCCGTCGCGCCGCCCGCACCGGAGGACTAGCGTCCCCGGATCGTGACGACACCTGCTCCCGCCACCGGCTCCGGCGAGCGCGCCCTCGTCCTGGGCGGCGGCGGCTCGACCGGCAACGCCTGGCTGCTCGGCGTCGTGGCCGGGCTGCTCGACGGCGGGGTCGACGTGACCGGCGCCGACCTCGTGGTCGGGACGTCCGCGGGGGCGACCGCCGCGGCTCAGCTCGGCGGAGCGGCCGCGGCGGAGCTGTACGCGGCCACCCTGGCGCCGCCGGTGCCGCCGGTGCCGTCGGCACCGCGGGCGGGCGGGGCGGCACCGGGCCGGGGAGCGCGCGGGCCCGGGGGCTCCGCGGCGAGCCGGGGCGGAGCGGGCGGACCCGGCCCCGGCGGCGTCGCGCAGCACCTGGCGCGCCGCCGCGCGCTGGTCGCCGCCGCGGCGGACCCCGCCGACCTGCGGCGCCGGACGGGCGCGGACGCGCTGGAGCGGGCGGCGGCGGCGGGTCCGGACGCGCCGGGGCGGTGGCGGGCCACGGTGGCGGCGCGGCTGCCGCGGGCGGCGTGGCCGGAGCGGCGGACGCTGCTCACCGCGGTCGACGCGCACACCGGCGAGCCGGTCGTCCTCGACGGCTCGAGCGGGGTCGAGCTCGTGGACGCCGTGGCCGCGAGCTGTGCCGGCGGTCCGGCGTACCCGATCGGCGACCGGTGGTACGTCGACGGCGCGCACCGGCGCGGGGAGAACGCCGACCTGGCCGCGGGGTACGGGCGGGTGCTCGTGCTGGCGCCGCTCGGCGGGGCGTCGCTGACCCCGGCGGCGTGGCGGCTCGACCTGGCGGCGCAGGTCGAGGACCTGCGGGCCGCCGGCAGCCGGGTCGAGGTGGTCGTCCCGGACGACCCGGGCCTGTTCGGCGAGCGGGCGATGGATCCCGCCCTGCGGCCGGTGGCGGCGCGGGCCGGGCACGACCGGGGCCGGGCGCTGGCGGGGCGGCTCGCGGGCTTCTGGGGCTGAGCCGAGGACCCCGCGCTCACACCCCTGCTCACACCCCCGCGTGCAGCTCGTCGAGCACGTGCCGGGCCAGCCGACGCTGCTCCGGGGGCTCGTTCGTGACGAGGATCAGCGCCTTCCACACGGCCCAGCCCCGACCGCGGGCCCAGGTGGCGTCGTCCACGCCGAGCTCGGCGCGGAACACGTCGCGGGCCGCGCCGGAGAGCCAGGTCCACACGGGCGTGGTGTCGCACGCGGTGTCGCCGACCGCGGAGCAGCCGAAGTCGAGCACGGCGGCGAGCACCCCGTCGCGCACGAGCAGGTTGTTGACCGCCACGTCGCCGTGCAGCCAGGTCGGTGCGCCGGTCGGCGGAGCGTCGAGGGCGTCGCGCCACAGGCCTGCCGCCAGGTCGCGGTCGCGGCCGTGCACCCGGTGCAGGATGTCGCCGACCTCGTCGTCCCAGTGCGCCAGCGGTCCGCCGCGGAACGCGCTGTGCAGGCCGGGTCCGGGCGCGCCCGTCGTGTCGCAGCCGCGCAGCGCGACGAGGAACTGCGCGAGGTCGCCGGCGAGCCGGACCGGGTCCTCGACGGCGGAGCGTGCCAGCGGGGTGCCGGGCCGCCAGCCGTAGACGGACCACGGCGCGGGGAACCGCTCGGACGGCTCGCCGACCGCGCGCACCTCCGGGACCGGCAGCGGGAGGTGCGGCGCGAGCCGGGGGAGCCAGGTCTGCTCCTTGGCGACCTGCGGCACGTAGCCGGGCGCGCTGGGCAGCCGCACGGCCAGGTCCTCGCCGAGCCGGAACATCCGGTGGTCGTTGCCGCCGTCCGCCACCGGCCGCACCGGCAGGTCCGCCCACCTCGGGTGCTGCTCGGCGATCAGCGCGCGGACCAGGTCGGCGTCGATGGCGTCGGCGTGGATCGGGGTGCCGGTGGTCACCGCTCGACGCTACCCCGCGCGCGCCGGGCCACCCTCGCGCGCACGGCGCACAGCGAGGGGGTACCCGACACGTCGAGAGTGCAGCCGCGGGATGCACTCTCGACGTGTCGGTTGCTCACTCGGCGGTCGGGCGCGGGCGCGGCACCCGCGAGCGCGGCACGCGGGGGCGCAGGACGACGCCGGGGCCCGCGCCGTCCTGCCAGCGCCGGCGCAGCCGCGCGGCGGGCCGCTCGACCAGCCACCAGCTCGCCGTCGCCGCCGCCAGCGTCAGCGCGATCCCGAGCGCCCCTCCCGCCAGGTCCCGCGGGTCGCCGAGCCACTGGGTGATCGGCAGGTTCCACAGGTACGCCGCGTACGAGACGGTGCCGAGCGCGACGACGGCCCGCACCGGCCCGCGCGCCCGCCACCGCGACTCCGCGGCCAGCAGCACGAGCACCGCGGAAGCCACCGCGATCGCCGGGACGACGGCCAGGTACATCCACGGCGACGCGTCCAGGCCCGGCGCGACGGCGAGGGCCGCGAACGCGGCGAGCAGCCCCCCGGCCAGCAGGCGCCGCACCGCGGTCCCGGCCGGCAGCGCGCGCGACGCCCGGTCGCGGCCGAGCCGGAGCGCGCAGCCGGTGAACAGCGCCACGGACCACGAGGTCGGCAGGGCGTAGACGCGGGCGACGTCCGGCGCCTGGTACGCGATGGTCGCGGCGCACAGCAGCAGCGAGCCGGCGATGCCGAGGGCGACCGCGCGGCGGACCCACCGCCGGCGCCACGCGACCGCCAGGACGAGCGGCCAGAGCAGGTAGAACTGCTCCTCGGTCGCCAGGGTCCACAGGTGGAAGAACGCACCGCTGCCGTGGGGGAGGTAGGGCAGGTTGGACGTGTAGGTGAGCGCGGAGAACAGGGTCCAGGGGACCTGCGACGGGCCGGCGAACAGCCCGAGCACGCCCTCGACCACCAGGTAGCCGACCAGCACCAGCGCCAGGGGCGGGAGCAGCCGCAGGGCCCGCGCGCCGTAGAACCGGCCCCACCGGACGCGCCCGTCCGCCTCGAGGTCGCGCACGAGCAGCCCGGTGATGAGGAAGCCCGACAGGACGAAGAACAGCGTCACGCCGACCATCCCGCCCGAGCCGAAGACGCTGCCGTCGGCGTGGGTGAGCATCACCAGGGCGATCGCCACGCCGCGCAGGGCGTCGAGCCCGGCGACCCGGCCGGCGGGGGCGGGGTCGACGCCACCGGGGGACACGGCGGTCCGCGGCGTCGCGCGGTTGTGTTCGGCAACTGTCACGGGCCGACGGTAGCCGCGCGCATGCCGATTCGGGCGGATTCGCCCGGTTTGTCACCCGCGGGGCGGGCACCCCTGCCGGGGGACCGGGGCCCGCCGCGCGCCCGGGTGACCTGCGCTGTAGCATCGCGCCCGCGCCCGCCCTCCGGCAGGCCAGCCGCACCCCGAACGGAGACCTGAGCAGATGCCCGGAGCCGACGCCGCCCGCCTCGCCGAGATCCTGGAGAGCCGGCGCGCCGACATCTCCGCCACCTGGCTCGAGGCGGTCATCACCGAGCTCCGTGGGCGGACGACCCGCTCCGAGGCCGGGCGGGAGCAGGGCGAGATCCTCGACGCGCTCGTCGGCGGCCTCGGCCAGGGCGGCCTGCGGCTGACCGACCCCGCGTTCGACGGCCTGCGCGGCCTGCTCGCGGACCTGTCGGCGACGCGCGCCCGCCTCGGGTTCACCCCGCGCGAGACCGCGGTCGGCGTGCTCGCGCTGAAGGAGGGGCTGTACGCCCTCGCGGCCGACGAGCAGGGCACCGGCCTCGCCGACCTGATGGCCCTGGTCCGGCTGGTCGACGACCTCGGCCTGTTCACCTTCGAGTCCTTCGCCGCGGCCCGGGAGGCCATCATCGCCGAGCAGGCCGAGCAGCTCCTCGAGCTCTCCACCCCCGTCGTCAAGCTGTGGGAGGGCGTCGTCGCCGTGCCGCTCGTCGGCACCCTGGACTCCGCGCGCACCCAGGTCGTCATGGAGAAGCTGCTGCAGACCCTCGTCGACACCGGATCGGAGCACGCGATCATCGACATCACCGGCGTCCCGGCGGTCGACACCCAGGTCGCGCAGCACCTGCTCAAGACCGTGGTCGCGGCGCGCCTCATGGGCGCGGAGTGCACGATCTCCGGCATCCGCCCGCAGATCGCGCAGACGATCGTGGCGCTCGGCATCGAGTTCGGCGACATCAGCACCAAGGCGACGCTCGCCGACGCGCTGGTCGCGGCCCTGCGCGCCAACGGCGCCGCGAAGGCGGCGACCGCCTGATGGACGCCGTCCCGATCCTCAAGCTCGGGTCGACGCTGCTGGTCTCCATCCAGGTCGACCTGCAGGACCAGACCGCGCTGCAGCTGCAGGAGGACCTGGCGGAGCGCATCACGCAGACCGGTGCGCGCGGCGTGCTGATCGACATCTCCGGGCTGGAGATCGTCGACTCGTTCATCGGCCGGATGCTGTCGTCGATCGCCGGGATCTCGCGGGTGCTCGACGCGACCACGGTCGTGGTCGGCATGCGCCCCGCCGTGGCGATCACGATGGTCGAGCTCGGCCTGCAGCTGGACGGCGTGAAGACCGCCCTCGACGTCGAGAAGGGCCTGCGGATGCTGCAGCCCGCCGACGCGACCTCGCCGGAGGCGCTCCTGCTCGGGCTCGACGCGGACCGCGCGTGACGGCGGTGGAGCCGGACGCGGCGCAGCGGCTGGCGATCACCACGGACGGCGACGTCGTCCGGGTGCGGCAAGCGGTGCGCGCGCTGGCCCAGGCGGCACGGCTGTCGCTGGTGGACCAGACCAAGCTGGTCACCGCGGCGAGCGAGCTGGCCCGCAACACGCTCATCTACGGCGGTGGCGGCGAGGCCGTGCTGTCGGAGCTCGCGGACGGGCGGCGCACGGGCGTCCGGGTCGAGTTCCGCGACGACGGACCCGGCATCCCCGACCTCGACCAGGCGATGACCGACGGCTGGACCAGCGGCAGCGGCCTCGGGCTCGGGCTGTCGGGCTCCCGCCGTCTGGTGGAGCAGTTCGAGATCGACACCGCGCCGGGCCGGGGCACGCGCGTCACCATCGCCTCGTGGTCGCGGTGACCGCGGACGCCACCGTCGAGGACGTCGCCTGGATCACGGCCGACCACGTGAGCGCGGCCGGCACGGCCCGGCGTGCCGCGGCCGCCCTCGCGGAGCGCGTGGGCATGGGCGCGGACCGGGTGGGCGAGATCGGCCTCGCGGTGACGGAGCTGACGGCGAACCTGGTGAAGCACGCGGGCTCGGGCGCGGTGCTGCTCCGGCTGCGGCACGCGGCAGCCGGCCCGGTCGTGGAGGTGGTCACCCTCGACTCCGGGCCCGGCATCGACGACGTCGACGCGGCCGTGGTCGACGGGACGTCGTCGGCGGGCACCCTGGGCATCGGGCTCGGCGCGGTCGTGCGGATGGCGTCGGGCTGGGACGCGTGGACCCGGCCGGGCGCCGGGACCGTGCTCACGGCGGCGTTCGCGGCCGAGGCCGGTGCGCCGGTGCCCGCGCCGTCCGCGGTCGGCCTCACCCGACCCATGACGGGGCAGGAGGTCTGCGGCGACGCGTACGCGATCCGCGAGGACGACGGCGTGCGGACCCTGCTGCTCGCCGACGGGCTCGGGCACGGGCCGCTGGCCGCGGTCGCGAGCGCCGAGGCCGTGCGGGCGTTCCGCGCGGCCGCGCCGGCCGGGCCGGCCGACCTGCTGCGCGTGGTGCACCGGGCGCTCGCCGGGACGCGCGGCGCCGCCGCCGCGGTCGCGCGGCTCGACGCCGACCAGGTGCGGTACGCGGGCGTCGGCAACATCGCCGGCGTGGTGGACGACGGTGCGACCCGGCGGGCGATGATCAGCCACCCCGGCATCGTGGGGGCCCAGGCGCGCACGATCCGGGAGGCGTCCTACCCGCTGCCGCGCGGCGCGGTCGTCGTGCTGCACAGCGACGGCGTGACCGAGCGGCACTCGTTCGAGCCCTACCCGGGCCTGCTGGGGCGGTCGCCGCTCGTGACGGCGGCCGTGCTGCTCCGCGACTTCGGGGTCCGGCGGGACGACGCGAGCGTCGTGGTCGCCCGGGCGGGGGTCCCGGCGTGAGCCCGCGGCGCAGGCTGCCGGCGCCCGGGGCCGCGGGCCCGCTGCGCGAGCTCGTCACCGTCGAGATCGTCGGCGAGGGCGACCTCGTGGTGCTGCGCCAGGTCGGCCGGGAGGCGGCCGAGGCGCTGGGCCTCGACCGGCAGGACCAGGTCCGGCTCGCCACGGCGCTGTCCGAGGTCGGCCGCGAGGTCGTGTCCCGGGGCCGGGGCCGCGCCGTGCTGCACGTGACCGAGCCGCCGCACGCGGGGCTGGTCGTGCACGTGCACGGCGCGCTCGGGGCCGGGGAGCCGTACGGCGAGCTCACCGGGGTCGCGGCGGCGGAGCGGCTGCTCGACGGGGTCGAGGTCGCCGACGGGCCGGGCGGGCGGGTCGTGGTGCTGCACAAGCTGCTGGCCGACGGCGCGCTCCTCGGCGGCCGGGTCGAGCAGGTGCGCGCGGCGCTGTCCCGGCCGCGGTCGGCGGACGCCCTCGGCGAGCTCCGGGTGCAGAACGCCGAGCTCGTCCGCGCGCTCGACGCGCTCGCCGCCCGGGAGGCCGAGCTGGTGCGGGCCAACGACGAGCTGGAGGAGACCAACCGCGGGGTCCTCGCCATGTACACCCAGCTCTCGGACGAGCTGGAGGAGACCAACAGCGGCGTCGTCGCCCTGTACGCGGAGCTGGACGAGCGCGGGCGGCAGCTCGCCGCCGCCAACGACGCGAAGACCCGGTTCCTGCGCAGCGTCAGCCACGAGCTGCGCGCGCCGGTGAACTCGATCCTCGGCCTGTCCTCGCTGCTCGCCGACGGCGACCTGGACGCGGACCAGCGGGTTCAGGTCGGCTACCTGGACGCCAGCGCCCGGTCGCTGCTCGGGATGGTGAACGAGCTGCTGGACCTGGCGCGCGCTGAGTCGGGCCGCCAGCACGTGCACCGGGTGCGGGTCGACCTGCCGGCGGTGCTGGCGGGCCTCGCCGGCACCGTGCAGCCGCTGCTCCGCCCGGGTGTGGACCTGCGGGTCGACGTCGCGGACGACCTCGTGCTGCACACCGACCCGGAGCTGCTGGAGCGGGTGCTGCGGAACCTGCTGACCAACGCGGCGAAGTTCACCGAGCAGGGCGCCGTGACCGTGCGGGCGGGACGGGCGGCCGACGGCGGCGCCGTGGTCGTGGCGGTCGAGGACACCGGCCTGGGCATCGCGGCGGAGCACCAGGGCGAGGTGTTCGAGGAGTTCTTCCAGGTGCCGAACCGGCTGCAGCCGTCCGTGAAGGGCACGGGGCTCGGTCTGCCGTACGCGCGCCGGGTCGCCGAGGCGCTCGGCGGGTCGCTGGAGGTCGCGAGCGAGGTCGGCCGTGGCAGCACCTTCACGCTCACGCTGGGCCGGACCGACGTGCCCACGCTCGGTCGGGTGCTCGTCGTCGACGACGAGGAGGCCGGCCGGGTCGTCCTGCGCGGTCTGCTCGCCGACGCGGCGGCCGAGGTGCTGGAGGCGCGGGACGGGTCCGAGGCCCTGGCGGTGCTCGCGTCCGCCGCGGAGCTGCCCGACGTGGTGCTGCTCGACGTGCGGATGCCGGGCACGGACGGCCCGGCGACGCTGGCGGCGCTCCGGTCCGACCCGCGGACGGCCGGGCTGCCGGTGGTGCTGATGTCGAGCGCGGAGCGGCCCGCCGTGGACGCGCCGTTCCTCGACAAGGCGGAGCTGGACGCGGCGGGCCTGGCGCGGGCGCTGCGGACGGCGTGCGGGTCGCAGGCGCCGGCCGACGACGTCACGTCGGCGGCCGGGACGACCCCGTGACCGCGACCGCCGAGGACCAGCGCCGCGTGCTGGTCGTCGACGACACCGAGGCGCACCGGTACGTGATGGCCAGCTGGCTGCGGCGCGCCGGCTACGTCGTGACCGAGGCCGGCACGGGCCGGGACGCCCTGGAGCTCGCCGCGGGCCACGACGCGGTCGTGCTCGACGTCAACCTGCCCGACATGTCGGGGTTCGACGTGTGCGAGCGGATCAAGGCCGACGCGGCGACCTCGGTCCCGGTGATGCACGTCTCCGCGACGTCGATCGACGCCCGGTCCCGGACGTCGGGCCTGCAGCGGGGCGCGGACGCGTACCTGGTCGAGCCGCTCGACCGCGACGAGTTCCTCGTGACCGTCGCGGCTCTGTGCCGGTCGCACGCCGCCCGGCGCGGCATCACCGAGCACGCCCGCCGCCTGGCCGACCTGGCGGCGGCGGTCGTGCCCCTCGCGTCGGCGCGGTCCCTCGACGACCTGGTGGCGGAGGCCGCCCAGGGCGGCGCCACGGTGTTCGGCGCCCCTGTCGTGGTCGTCGCGACGGCGCCCGACGGCATGGCGACGCGGGTCGTCAGCCCGGGGCCGGGCCGGCCGGTGGTGCGCGGCCGCCTCCTGGCGCCCGCCGCCGACCCGCCCTCGCCCGACCCCTACGACCTGCCCGCCGCCGACACCCCGGGCGTGTGGCGCGAGATGCTCGACCGGGCGGGCGTCACGGCCACCGCGTGGCACGTCTCGCCGCTCGCCGACGCGGGCGGGCGCACGATCGGCGGGTTCGCGGTGGCGACGCCGGAGCCGTTCGACGCGGAGGAGCGCGAGCTCGCCGAGCAGCTCCGGGCCGCCCTGAACGGCGCGCTGGCCACCCTGCGGTCCTTCGCCCAGGAGCACCTCGTGGCGCTCACCCTGCAGCGCTCGATGCTGCCGCACACGCTGCCCGCGCCGGCGGGGGTGCGGATGGCCGCGCGGTACAGCGCGTCGGACGCGCAGCTGAGCGTGGGCGGCGACTTCTACGACGCGATCGACCTGCCCGACGGCCGGGTGGCCGTGGTGATCGGCGACGTGCAGGGGCACTCGCTCCGGGCCGCCACGGTCATGGCGCAGCTGCGGTTCTCGCTCGGCGCCTACCTGCTCGAGGGCCACCCGCCCGCACGGGCGCTCGACCTGCTGAACACGCTGCTGCGCCGCAGCCACCCCGAGCTCGTGACGGTGTGCGTCGCGGTGCTCGACCTCCGGGACGGCACGATCGAGGTCGCGAACGCCGGCCACCTGCCGCCGCTGCTCGTCACCCCGGCGGGCGCACGGTACCTCCGGGCGACGTCGCCGCTGCTCGGCGTCCCCGCGCCGGGGGAGCGCGCGGTGGCCCGGGTCGCGACGGACGGCCCGTGCACGCTGGTCCTGGTGACGGACGGGCTGCTCGAGCGGCGGTCCGGGCACCTGCGCGACGCGCTGGACCGGATGGCCGAGGTCGCGGCGTCGGTCGGGACGCTGGAGCCCGACGACCTGTGCGACGTGCTCCTGCGCCGGTTCGACCACGCGGACCAGGACGACGACGTGGCGGTCCTCGCGGTGCACCTCACCGGCGAGCGCGCGCCGGCCTGACGCACCCTCCTCAGCGGGACGGCCGGCGGTCGGGGGCGCCCTCGCGGGCCAGGAGGAGCCAGGCGGCCAGGTCCTCGTCGGCCGCGACCGCCGCCGACTCGACGGTCAGCCACCCGCGGCCCATCGTGCGCCCGCCCATGCGGGACGGCGCCGCACCGGGGCGGTCGGCGAGCTCGTCGTGCCGGTCGGAGGCGACGCGCACGAGCAGGTCGCCGCTCCCGCGCGCGCTCGCGATCATCGCCTCGCCGAGGAAGAACGAGACGCCGCCGAACATGGGGCGGTCCGAGACCGGCAGGGTCTCGCCGGCCGCGGGGCCGTCGGCGGCGGTGAGCAGGGCGCGGACGCGGGCGGCGAGGTCGGCGGTCTCCGTGCCGGTCCCGTGCGGGCGGTCGGGCGGGCGCGGCCGGGCGCGCCGGGGGACCGTGGTGCGCGGGTGGCCGGCGTCGTCCGCCGGCGTCGTGGCGCGCAGCCCCGCGGCGTCCTCCAGGTAGGCGTCGCCCGACACGGGGCACCGCCAGCGGCCGGGGCCGTCGGGCACCAGCCGCTCGCCGGCGCGCCCGACCCAGCCGACGCGGCGCGCGGGCACACCCGCGACGAGCGCGTGGTCCGGCACGTCCCGGGTCACGACCGCGCCCGCCGCGACCAGGGCCCACCGCCCGACGACCACCGGCGCCACGCAGACCGCGCGCGCACCGACGGAGGCGCCCGCGCGCACGACGACGCCCACCGCCTCCCAGTCGTGGGGCTGCTTGAGCGTGCCGTCGGGGTTCACCGCCCGGGGGTGCAGGTCGTTGGTGAGCACCGCCGCGGGCCCGACGAACGCGCCGTCCTCGAGCACGGCGGGCTCGTAGACCAGGGCGTGGTTCTGGATCTTGCACCGGTCGCCGACGCGCACGCCCGGCCCGAGGTAGGCGCCGCGCCCGACGACGCAGTCCGCGCCGACCACGGCGTCCTCGCGGACCTGGGCGAGGTGCCACACCCGGGTCCCCGGGCCGACGGCCGCGCGCGGGTCGACGTCCGCGCCGGGGGCGATCGCGGGCGCGGCGGTGACCTCGGGGTCCTGGCTGGCGTCCACGCGGCCTCCCGGTGCCACCCGCCCGGGGCCGGACGGGGCGACCCTCCGGACGATACGCACGGCCCGCGCGTCGCGGTGGCGTCGCAGCGGGTGAGAAATGTCCGGTATGCGTGACATGTCCGAATCGGGCTGGCAAGACTACGGCTACGTCAGGAGGAGGCGAGCCGCCATGGCAGATCCGCTACGGGTCGCGGTGATCGGCGCGGGGTACTGGGGCCCCCACCTTGCCCGGAACTTCCGCGCGTCGCCGGAGTGGGACCTGGTCGCGGTGTGCGACCGGGACGAGGAGCGCGCGCGCCGGGTGGTCGGCGGGCGCAGCACGGTCGAGGTCGTCACCGACGCGGCCGAGGTGCTGGCCCGGGCCGACCTGGACGCGGTCGCCGTCGCCACGCCCGCGGCCACGCACGCCGGCCTCGTGCTCGCGGCGCTCGACGCCGGGAAGCACGTGCTGGTCGAGAAGCCGATCGCGGCGAACGGCGCGGACGCGCGGCGGATGGTCGCGCGCGCCGCCGAGGTCGGCCGGGTGCTGATGGTGGACCACACGTTCTGCTACACGCCCGTCGTCCGGGCGATCCGCGACCTGGTCGCCGACGGCTCGCTCGGCGACCTGCACTTCGTCGACTCGGTGCGGATCAACCTCGGGCTGGTCCAGCCGGACGTCGACGTGTTCTGGGACCTCGCCCCGCACGACCTGTCGATCCTGGACTTCGTCGTGCCGGGCGGCCTGGTGCCGACCGGCGTCGCGGCGCAGGGCGGCGACCCGCTCGGCGTCGGCCGGTCGTGCGTCGGCTACCTCACGCTGCCGCTGGCCGGCGGGGCCCTGGCGCACCTGCACGTCAACTGGTTGAGCCCGACCAAGATCCGGCAGATGGTCGTCGGGGGCAGCCGGCGCACGCTGGTCTGGGACGACCTGGCGCCGCAGCAGCGGCTCACGGTGTACGACCGGGGGGTCGACCCCGGGGAGGGCCTGCCCGACCGGACGACCGCGCGCGTGTCGTACCGGCTCGGCGACGCCTGGTCGCCCGCGCTCCCGGAGCGCGAGGCGCTCGCCGCGGTGGTGGACGAGCTGGCCGCCGCCGTGCGCGGGCGCCGGGCGCCGCTCACCGACGGCCACGCCGGGCTGCGGGTGCTCGACGTCCTGGAGTCCGCCTCGCTCAGCCTGTCCGACGGCGGCCGGCTCGTGCCGGTCGCGGGCGGCGAGCTCGTCGGGGCCGGGTCGAAGGGCCGCCGGCGGTGACCGCGGTGGCGGGCGCCCGCGTCCTGGTGACCGGCGGCGCGGGCACGGTCGGGTCGACGCTCGTCGACCAGCTGCTGGCGGCCGGCGCGGGCCGGGTGGTGGTGCTGGACGACCTGTCGCGCGGCCGGCGGGAGAACCTCGCGGCGGCCCTCGCGACGGGCCGGGTCGACCTCGTCGTCGGGGACCTGCGGGACCGGGACACCGTGCACGACGTCGTGCGCGGGGCGGACGTGGTCCTCCACCAGGCCGCCATCCGGATCACGCAGTGCGCCGAGGAGCCGCGGCTGGCGCTCGAGGTGCTGGTCGACGGCACGTTCACCGTGCTCGAGGCCGCCGCCGAGCACGGCGTCGGGAAGGTGGTCGCGGCGTCCAGCGCGTCGGTCTACGGCGCGGCGGAGAAGTTCCCGACCCGCGAGCGGCACCACCACCACAACAACGACACCTTCTACGGCGCGGCCAAGTCGTTCACCGAGGGCATGGCCCGGGCGTTCCGGGCGATGCACGGCCTCGACACCGTGATGCTGCGGTACTTCAACGTGTACGGGCCCCGGATGGACGTGCACGGCCGGTACACCGAGGTGCTGGTGCGCTGGATGGAGCGGATCGCCGACGGGCTGCCCCCGCTCGTGTTCGGCGACGGGCGGCAGACCATGGACTTCGTGCACGTCCGGGACGTGGCGCGGGCCAACGTGCTGGCGGCGACCTCCGGCGTCGTGGAGGGCGCGTACAACGTCGCGAGCGGCACCGAGACCTCGCTGCTGCAGCTCGCCGAGGCGCTGCTGCGGGTGATGGGCAGCGACCTGGCCGTCGAGCACGGGCCGGAGCGCGCCGTGAACGGGGTGCCGCGGCGGCTGGCCGACACCGCGGCCGCGCGGCGCGACCTCGGGTTCGTCGCGGAGGTCGGGCTGGAGGAGGGGCTGCGCGAGCTCGTCGACTGGTGGCGCCCGCGGCGGGCGGACGTGGCGGCGGGACGCGCGGCTGCGGCCCCGGCGGTGGTCCCGTGAGCACGCTGCACGTCATGCGCCCGTGGCTCGGCGCCGAGGAGGTCGCCGCGGTCACCGAGGTGCTCGCCTCCGGCTGGGTGGCCCAGGGCCCCCGGGTGGCGGCGTTCGAGGACGCGTTCGCCGCGTCCCAGCGGGCCGGCCACGCGGTGGCCCTGTCGTCCTGCACGGCGGCGCTGCACCTGGCGCTGGTGGTCGCCGGGGTCCGGCCGGGCGACGACGTGGTGGTCCCGTCGTTCTCGTTCGTCGCGACGGCCAACGCGGTCGTGCACGCGGGCGCCCGGCCCGTGTTCGCGGACGTCGACCCGACGACGGGCAACCTCACGGCGGCGACGGTCGCCGAGGCGCTCACCGCGCGCACCGCCGCGGTGGTCGCCGTCGACCAGGGCGGTGTGCCGGTCGACCTCGACGCCGTCCGGGCGCTGACCGACCCGCTCGGGATCGTGGTCGTCGAGGACGCCGCCTGCGCGGCCGGGTCGACCTACCGCGGGCTGCCGGTCGGCGCGCGGGCGGAGGTGGCGGCCTGGTCGTTCCACCCGCGCAAGGTGCTCACCACCGGCGAGGGCGGGATGCTGACCACGGCCCGCGCCGACTGGTCCGCCCGGGCGCGCCGGCTGCGCGAGCACGCCATGAGCGTGTCCGCCGCGGACCGGCACGGTGCCGTCCTGGCCCCGGCGGAGGAGTACCTCGAGGTGGGCTTCAACTACCGGATGACCGACCTGCAGGCGGCGGTCGGCCTCGTGCAGCTCGGCCGGCTGCCCGAGGCGGTCGTGCGCCGCCGCGCGCTCGCCGCAGCGTACGCGGCGGAGCTGGCGGACCTGCCGGCGCTGCGGCCGGTGGCCGATCCGCCGTGGGGGACCGGCAACTTCCAGTCGTACTGGGTGGAGGTGCTCCCCGGGTCGCCGGTGGACCGGGACGGGCTGCTGGCCCGGCTGGCCGCGGCGGACGTGTCCGCGCGGCGCGGGATCATGGCGGCGCACCGCCAGCCCGCCTACGCCGGCGGGGACCACGGCCGCGCGCCGCTGCCCGTCACGGAGCGCCTGACGGACCGGACCCTGATCCTGCCGCTGTTCCACGAGATGACCGGGTCCGAGCAGGGACGGGTCGTCGACGTCCTGCGGGCGGCGGTCCGGTGACCGCGGGCGGCCGGCCGCTCGTGCTGGTCGGGGCCGGCGGGCTGGCGCGCGAGGTGTTGGCGGTGGTCCGCCGGCACGGGCCGTACGAGGCGGTCGGGGTGCTGGACGACGACCCGGCGGCACGCGGCAGCGAGGTCGGCGGCGTGCCGGTGCTCGGTGGGCTGCCCGCGCTGGCCGGGCTGCCGGACGCGGCGGTGCTCGCCTGCGTGGGCCACGGGCGGGCGCGCGCGGGCCTGGTCACCCGGCTCGCCGCGGCCGGCGTCGGCCCGGACCGGTGGGCGACGGTGGTGCACCCGTCCGTCGACGTGCCGGACGGCTGCACGGTCGGTGCCGGGTCGGTGCTCCTGGCCGGGGTCGTGCTGACCGCGGACGTCCGGGTCGGTCGGCACGTGGTCCTCATGCCGCACGTGACCCTCACGCACGACGACGAGGTGCGGGACGCCGCGACGCTCGCCGCCGGGGCGACGCTCGGGGGCGGGGTGCGGGTCGGCCCGCGCGCGTACCTCGGGATGCGCTCGGCCGTCCGCGAGCGGGTCCGGGTGGGTGCGGGCTCGACGCTCGGCATGGGCGCGGTGCTGCTGTCGGACCTGCCGGACGGCGAGACCTGGGCGGGCGTGCCGGCGCGGCCGCTGCACCCGGCGGTGGACGGGCACGTGCACGGGGTCCGCGACCCCGGGACCCGGGACGACGAGAGGGCGGTGCGCGCATGAGGATCCCGCTGGTCGACCTGGCCGCCCAGCAGGCGGAGGTGCACGAGGAGGTGCGGGCCGGGCTGGACGAGGTGTTCGCGACCGCCGCGTTCGTCGGCGGCCCCGCGGTCGGGCGGTTCGAGGCGGCCTACGCGGACGCGGTCGGGGCGCGGCACTGCGTCGGCGTCGCGAACGGCACCGACGCGCTCGAGCTCGCGCTGCGCGCGGTCGGGGTCGGGCCGGGCGCGGAGGTGGTGCTGCCGGTCAACACGTTCGTCGCCACGGCCGAGGCCGTGTCCCGGATCGGCGCGGTGCCGGTGCTCGTCGATGTCGACCCGGCGTACCTGCTCGTCGACCCGGCGGCCGTGCGGGCCGCTGTCGGCCCGCGCACCGCCGCCGTCGTGCCGGTCCACCTCTTCGGCCAGGTGGCGCCGGTCGAGGAGCTGGCGAAGATCGCCGCCGACGGCGGGGTGCCGCTGGTGGAGGACGCGGCGCAGGCGCAGGGCGCCCGGCGGCACGGGCGCCCCGCGGGAGCGCTGGGGCTGGCGGCGGGCACGAGCTTCTACCCGGGGAAGAACCTCGGCGCGGCCGGCGACGCCGGCGCCGTCACCACGGACGACGCCCAGGTCGCGCACCGGGTGCGCGCGCTCGCCGGGCACGGCAGCACGCAGAAGTACCGGCACGACGTCGTCGGGATGAACTCGCGCCTCGACACGGTGCAGGCGGTGGTGCTGGAGGCCAAGCTGCGGCGGCTCGCCGGCTGGAACGAGCGCCGGCGCGCGGCCGCGGCCCGGTACGACGCGCTGCTGCAGGACCTGCCCGGGGTGCAGCCGCCGCGGACGGACCCGGCGAACGACGACGTCTGGCACCTCTACGTCGTGCAGGTGGCGGACCGCGACCGGGTGCTGGCCGCGCTGCACGCGGCGGGCGTCGGCGCGGGCGTGCACTACCCGGTGCCGCTCCACCTCACCGGGGCCTACCGGCACCTCCGGCTCGGGCGCGGCGCGTTCCCGGTGGCCGAGGCGGCGGCGGACCGGATCCTGTCGCTCCCGATGCACCCGCACCTGACCGCGGCGGAGCAGGAGGAGGTCGTCGAGGTGCTGGGGAGGGCGGTCGCGTGAGGATCCTCGTCTACCCGGGCGTGATGGAGGTCGGCGGCAGCCAGCTCAACGCCGTCCAGCTCGCGCACGAGGTCGCGCGCGCGGGGCACGACGTGCTGATGTTCGGGCCGGACGGCGACCTGGTGCCGCTCGTGGGCGCGCTCGGGCTGGAGTACGTGCGCGCGCCGCGAGAGGGCCGGTGGCCGTCCCCGCGGAACATGGCCGCCCTGCGCCGGCTGGTCGTGGACCGCGGCGTCGACGTGGTCCACGGGTACGAGTGGGGCCCGTCGCTCGACCTGGCCTTCGGCCCGCACCGCCGGCTCGGCACGCCGCTGGTCACGACCGTGCTGTCCATGGACGTGCCCGACCACGTGCCGCGGCACGAGCCGCTCGTCGTCGGGACCCGCCGGCTGCACGAGCAGCAGCGCGTGCTCCGTGACCGGGTGCACCTGATCGAGCCGCCGATCGACACCGAGCGGGACGCCCCCGGCGCCGCGGGGCCGGACGCGCGGGCGCTGCTCGGCCTGCGCCCGGACGACCTGGTCCTGTCCGTCGTCGGGCGGCTGTCGGCGGACCTGGGCAAGGCGGACGGCGTGCTCGCCGCGATCGAGGTGGTGGGGCGGCTCGCGGGGGCACCGGGCACGGCGGGCGAGGGCGCCCTGCGGCTCGTGGTCGTCGGCACCGGGCCCGAGCAGGGCCGGGTGGCGGCGCGCGCGGACGCGGTGAACGCCGCCGCCGGCGAGCAGGTCGTCGTCGTCACCGGGCAGCTGCTCGACCCGCGCCCGGCGTACGACGCGGCGGACGTGGTGCTCGGCATGGGCTCGTCCATCCTGCGCGGCATGGCGTTCGGCAAGCCCGTCGTCGTGCAGGGCGACCGCGGCGCGTGGCGTGCGCTCACCCGGGACACGCTCGGCGGGTTCCTGCACGGCGGCTGGCTGTGCGAGGGGCCCGGGGGCGGCGCCGACCTCGAGCGCGCGCTGGCGCCGCTGCTCGCGGACCCCGGGCTGCGCGCGCAGCGCGGCGCGCTCGGACGGGCCGTGGTGCTCGACGCCTACAGCCTGGCGGCGGCCGGGCGCCGGCAGGAGGCGGTCTACGCCGACGCGCTCGCGACCCGGCCCAGCGAGGCGGTCCGCCGGGAGGCGCTGACGCGGTGCGCGGTGGACGTGGCCAAGTTCAAGGTGTCGCTCGGGCGGCAGCGGGCGGCTGCGGCGGTGCGTGCGCGTGCCGGCTCGGTCGCCGGCCCCGGTGGCGGCCTCCGTGCCGGGGACGACCACTCGTCACGGGGCGCGGGCGGCGCGCCGGCCTCCCGCGGAGCGGGAACCGGGCCCGGGTCCAGGGGCGGGGGCGAGCCCGGCGCCGGTGCCACCGACGCGGCGCCGCAGCGCGAGGGGGCGCGGTGACGGCGCCGGCGGGGCTCGGCCGGCAGGTCGGGCGCGGGCTCGCGTGGGGCAGCGCGGGCAGCGTCGTGCTGCGGTTCGGCAACGTGCTGGTCGGCATCGTGCTGGCCCGGCTGCTCGCGCCCGAGGACTTCGGCGTGTTCGCGATCGCGCTGGCCGTGCAGGGCGTGCTCGTCACGGTCGTGGACCTCGGCCTCAGCGCGGACCTGGTCCGGGCGCGCGAACCCCTCCGCCTCGAGCCGACCGTCGCGACGATCAGCCTGGTCCTCGGCGCGCTGCTGGCCGGGGCGATGGCGGCCGGCGCCGAGCCCGTGGCGCGGGCCCTGGGCAGCGACCGGGCCGCCCCGGTCATCGCGGTGCTCGCCGCCACCCTGGTGGTGTCCGCCGCCGGCGTCGTGCCCTACGCCCGGCTCCAGCGGGGGTTCCACCAGCGGGAGATCTTCGCGACCGGGCTGGTCGACCTCGTCGTCGGCACGGTGGTCACCGTGCTGCTGGTGCGCGCGGGCTGGGGGCCGATGGCGCTGGCGGTCTCCCGCCTGGTGGCCCAGCCCGCCGCGACCGGGGCGCAGTTCCTGCTCAGCCGGACGGTGCCGCGGTTCGGGTACGACCCGGCGCTGGCGCGCGGGGCGATCGCCTACGGCGCGCCGCTCGCGGGGGCGAACCTGCTGTCGATCGCGCTGCTCGCCGTCGACAAGGTGGTGCTCGCCCGCGGGGCCGGCGAGGTCGCCCTCGGGTACTACGTGCTGGCGTTCAACGTCGCGAGCTGGCCGATGACGGTGATCGGGCAGACCGTGCGGCCCGTCGCCCTCGCCGCGTTCGCGCGGCTGGACGGGCGCCCTGAGCCCGACGCGGGGGAGCCGGGTCCGCCGCGGGCAGCCGACGGGGACGGCGGGCTGGCGCTCGCCACCCGGCTGACGTGGGCCGCCGCCGTCCCGGTGGCGTGCCTGCTGGGCGCCCTCGCCCTGCCCGTGGTCACGCTGCTCTACGGCGGCCGCTGGGCGCCCGCCGCGGGAGCCCTGACCGCGCTGGCGGCGTTCGGCGCGGTGCGGGTGCTGTTCGACCTGCTCGCGACGTACCTCGTCGCGCGCGGGGCGACCCGCCCGGTGCTCGGCGTGCAGGTCGCGTGGCTGGTCGCGCTGGTGCCCGCGGTGGTCGTCGGCGCCAGGACCGGCGGGTCGGTGGGCGTCGGCTGGGCGCACGTGGTCGTGGCCGGGGCCGTGGTGCTGCCGCTCTACCTCGTCGCGGTGCGGCGCAGCGGGGCGGACCTGCGGGCGCTGGCGCGCGCGACCTGGCTGCCGCTGGTGGCGGCCGCACCGACCGTCGCCGCGGCGGCGCTGGTGGCGCGGCAGGTGGGCGGGTCGTTCGCCGCGCTCGCCGCCGGCGGGACCGCCGGGGCGCTGGTGTACGTGGCGGTCGCCGGGCGGCCGCTGCTGCGGGACCTGCGGGCGGCGCGTGCGGCCCGGGCGGACGACGAGGCCGCGACCGACCCGGCGGCGCCGCCGGTCCTCCCGCCGGCGGCACCGGCCGCTGCCGGGCCCCTGCCCGCCGACCCGGAGCGCGTCCCGTGACCGCCCTCGCCGGGCCGTTGACCCGCACCCTGCGCGTCCGGCCGCACGCGGTCCCCACCGCGGACGCCACGGTCACCGTGGTGATCCCGTGCCACGACTACGCGCGCTACCTGCCCGCCGCGGTCGGCAGCGCCCTGGGCCAGACGGGCGTCGAGGTCGACGTGGTCGTGGTCGACGACGCGTCCACCGACGACTCCCTGGCCGTCGCCGGCCGGCTCGCCGCGGCCGACCCGCGCGTCGCGGTCCTGGCGCACCCGCTCAACCGCGGCCCCGTCGAGACGTTCAACGACGGACTGGCCCGCGCGACGGGGGAGTTCCTCGTGCGGCTCGACGCGGACGACCTGCTCACGCCCGGCTCCCTCGCGCGGTCGGTGGCCGTCGCCCGGGCGTACCCGTCGGTGGGCCTGGTCTACGGGCACCCGGTGCACTTCGCCGGCGAGCCGCCCCGCGCCGCCCGCACCCGCGCCCGCCGGTGGACGATCTGGCCGGGCCGGCGGTGGCTCGCCGACCGGTGCGCCGACGGCTACAACGTCATCACGTCGCCGGAGGTGCTCGTGCGCAGGTCGGTGGTCGCGGCGGTCGGCGGGCAGCGGCCGCTCGCCCACACGCACGACATGGAGATGTGGCTCCGGCTCGCCGCCCACGCCGACGTCGCGCACGTGGGCGGCGCCGACCAGGCGTGGCACCGCGAGCACCCCGCGAGCCTGTCGGCGCGGGAGGTCGACGACGCGACCGACTTCCGGGAGCGGGTGGCCGCGTTCGCCGAGCTCGCCGCCGCCGGGACCGCCGGGTTGCCCGAGCGGGACGCGCTCGCCGCCGCGGCCCGCCGGGCCCTCGTCCGCCAGGCGCTGCGCGCGTGCCGGTACGAGGTCGACCGCGGGCGGCGTGATGCGGAGCGCGTGCGGCGCCTGATGGCCGAGGCGCTGGTGGTCGCGCCCGAGCTCGCCGGGCCGTGGCGGCGGCTGGACGCGGCGCTCGACGCGGAGCCGGGCGCGCGCGACCGGGCGGCGGGGCTCGCGCGGGCGGTCCGGGTGCGCGCCGACGACGTCCTCCGCGGGCGCCGCTGGGCCCGCACCGGGACCTACACCCGGGACGCCGCCCGCGGCGCGCCGCCGGTGCCGCCGCTCGTCGCGGGTGACGGCGCCCCGGCGTCGTCCGGCGGGCCCGGGTGGTCCCGGGGTGCGCCGGGCGGTGGGCCGGTGACCGCGGCGGACCTGCGGCGCACGGGCGGCGCGGCGTGAGGGCGCGGGACCTGCCCGCCGCGGCGCGGCGGGTGCGGGCGATGGGGGCGCGCGAGACCGCCCAGCGCGCGGCCGCGCGGCTGTACCGCGCCACGGGGGCCGGGGCGCTCGACTTCCCGCTGCTGCCCGACGACGTCGCCGACCCGCCGTCCGCGGCCCGCGCCGTGCCCCCGGCGCCGCCGCCGTCGGACCGGCCGCTGACCGTGGGGTGGCTGTGCGTCCCGCCCGGGCCGCACTCCGGGGGGCACACGACGATGTTCCGGATGGTCCGGGCGCTCGAGGAGGCGGGGCACCGGTGCGTGCTCTACCTCTACGACCGGCACGGCGGCGACGTCCGGCAGCGCGCGGCGGTGGTGCGGGCGGGCTGGCCCGGGGTGCGGGCCGAGGTGCGGGACGTCGCCGACGGCATCCACGGGGTCGACGCGTGCGTGGCGACGTCCTGGCAGACCGCGCACGTGCTCGCCCGGCGCGGCACGGACCCGATGCGGCGCCTGTACTTCGTGCAGGACGTCGAGCCGTACTTCTACCCCCACGGCGCCCAGCACGCCCTGGCCGAGGACTCGTACCGGCTCGGGCTGCACGTCCTGGCGCTGGGCGAGATGGTCGCGGGCCACCTCGGTCGCGACCTCGGCGTCGACGTGGACGTCGTCCCGTTCGGGTGCGACACCGACGTGTACCGGCCGCTCGCGCCGGTGACCCGGGGCGGGGTCGTGCTGTACGCGAAGCCGGACGTCGCGCGGCGCGGGTACGACCTGGCGCGGCTCGCGCTGCTGCGGTTCCACGCGCGCCACCCGGAGCAGGAGATCCACGTCTACGGGGACGCGGCGCGGGACCTGGGGGTCCCGGCCACCCGGCACGGCGGCCTCGACCCGGCGGCGCTCAACGTCCTGTACCACCGGACCCTCGCCGGGCTCGCGCTGTCGTTCACCAACATCTCGCTGGTCGCGGAGGAGATGCTGGCGGCGGGGACCGTCCCGGTCGTCAACGACGCCGCCGACGCGCGCGCGGACCTGCCCAACCCGCACGTGCGGTGGGCCGCCCCGACGCCGGCCGCGGTCGCCGACGCGCTGTGCGCGGCCGTCGAGCACCCCGACCCGGCGGGGCGGGCGGCGGCCCTGCAGGCGAGCGTGGTGGGCCGGTCCTGGGCGGGTTCGCAGGCGCGGCTGGTGGCACTCGTCGAGGGGCACGTGCGCGGGGTGCCGGTCGCCGGGGTGCCGCCCGCCGCGGCGGACCAGCCCGCCGCCGGGGCGCGGGCGGCACGCCCGTGACCGCCGCACCGGGCAGCCCGGCGATGCTCGTGCTCACGCCGTCCTACCGCCCCGACCACGCGCTGTGCGTCGAGCTGAACCGGTCCGTGCTGCGGCTCGCACCCCCGTCGGTGCGGCACGCGCTCGTGGTGCCGCCCGCCGACCTCGACCTGTTCCGGTCCCTCGCCGGCGCCCGCACGACGGTGCAGGACGCCCGGGCCGTCGTCCCGCGGCCGCTCCGCAAGGTCCCCGGCCTGAACCTCTGGCTCGACCCGCGGGCGCCGTTCCCGCCGGTCCGCGGCTGGGTCGCGCAGCAGGTGGTCAAGCTCGCCGCGGTCGCCGCGGCCGACGCCGACCTGGTGCTGCTCGCCGACTCGGACCTGGTGTTCGTCCGGCCGTTCGGGCCGCGGACGTTCGCCCCGGACGGCGCCGTGCCGCTCTACCGC
Source organism: Cellulomonas sp. Y8 (assembly GCF_008033115.1). Taxonomy (NCBI): domain Bacteria; kingdom Bacillati; phylum Actinomycetota; class Actinomycetes; order Micrococcales; family Cellulomonadaceae; genus Cellulomonas; species Cellulomonas sp. Y8. The sequence continues at coordinate 41,416 of NZ_CP041203.1, read as the reverse complement.
CGGGAGGGCGCCGTCTCGGCGCACCTGCCGCGGCACGTGCGCTGGCACGAGGTCGCCCGCCGGCTGCTGGGCCTGCCCCCGGGCGCCGAGGCGGCGCGGCCGGACTACGTGTGCTGGCCCTGCCTCTGGGAGCCGGCGGTCGTGCGCCGCATGCTCGCGCGGGTCGAGGCCGTGACCGGGCTGCCCTGGGCCGCCGCGGTGGGCCGGGAGCTGCACGTCTCGGAGATGGTGCTGTACGGGGTGTACCTCGACGAGGTCGAGGGCCGCGAGCGCCCCGTCCCGCACACCGACGACATGCGCTGCCCCGCGTACTCCGACGAGGCCCCGCTCGACCGCGACGGGCTCGCGGCGTTCCTCGCCCGGGTCCGGCTGCGGGACGTGGCGGTCATGGTCTCGGCCAAGTCGGGCACGGCGCTGGACCTGCGTCGCCGGCTCATCGCGGACCGCGTCCCGGGCTGATCCGGCCCGTCGGGACGTGGCGGCGGGGCGGGCGGGTGCGCGGCCCCGGCGTCAGCCGCGGCGCTTCGCGGTGGGGAGGCCCGTGCGCCGCGCGGTGCCGGGCGTGCGGGCGGCGCGGGCCGGCTCCGCGCGGTCGGTCGCCGGCCTGGGCTCGGGCCCCGGCTCGGGCTCGGGCGCCGACTCGCGTGCGGTACCCGGCTCGCGCGCGGGCTCGGGCCGGCGCGCCGCTGCCGGGTCCGGTGCGGCGGGGTCCTGCTCCGGCGGGGCACCCGGCGGCCCGGCCGCCGCCCTCGGCCCGGTCGTCCGGCCCGCGCCCCCGGCCCTCGACCCGCCGGACGCCACCGGTGCCCGCTTCGCCCCGCGGGTCCTCGCGGGTCTCGCGGCGGCCGCACCGGCCGCGCCGACCGCGCCCGCTCGGGCCGCCGCGCCTGGGTCCCCGGCGCGGCCCGCGCCCTCGTCGGCCGCCGCGCGCGCCTCCGTCCGCCGCGCCCGCACGCCGGTGCGCCAGCGCCCGAGGCTCGCCGCGGCGAAGACGAGCACGGCGCCGCCGAGCAGCACGACGATGACGGCGCGCAGCCGGCTGGAGAACTGCTCCGTGGCGTCGTCGGGCGGGGCGAGCAGCAGGGGGGTGAACAGGTACCGGTCGTCGGCGCCGTTGACCCGCTGCAGGTCGTCGAGCTCGGCCTCGAGGACCGTGCCGACGGCGGCGGTGGTGGCGATCGCCGCCCCGGGCGTCGGGCCCACGCCGGTGATGTCCACGACGAACCCGTTGCCGCCGACGCCCGGACCCACCCCGTAGTCGGTGCCGACGCCGTCCGCCTGGAGCTGCTTCACCGTGGACGCGGCGCCGAGCCGGGCGATCAGCGCGTCGGTGATCAGGTTCGTGTCGGCGGACCGCAAGTACGGGTTGTCCGCGTTCAGCGCCGCGAGCGCCGGGTCGCGCTCCAGCTCCTCGGCGGTCGGCACGGCGGGGTTGACGAGGGCGTAGGTCGAGGTGACCTCGTAGCTGCGCGGCGCGAAGCCGTACACGTACGCGGCCGCGGCCAGCGCCAGCAGCACCGCCGGCAGCACGTACCACCGCTGCTGCCACAGCGTCCTCAGGACGTCGGTCGGGTCCACGGGTCCTCCTCGTGACGCACCAGCAGCCACGCCGCCCCCGAGAGCCCGACCAGCGCGGGGAACGCCAGCGCGAAGACCGGGAAGGACAGCGAGTCGAACGTGAGCGAGCAGACCGCGCCCGCGAGGGTGCCGGCGGCGAGCGCGCCGGCGAGGCAGCGCAGCTCCGGCGAGCGCGCGGCGCCGGCGGCGTGCAGCGCGGTGACGCCGGGCAGCACCAGGTACACGACGGTGGCGGCGACGCCCACGGCGCCCGTCGTCACCAGCGCGTTGAGGTACTGGTTGTCCAGGATGTGCAGGGCGTCCTCGGGCATGTAGTTGCCGGGCCCGAGCCCGAGGAGCGGGTGCGCGTCGAACATCGCGACCACGCGCGGGTAGTTGTCGAGCCGGGTCGAGATCGACGGGTCGGAGGCGTCGGCGCCGAGCGCCCCGCCGAGCGTGCTGACCAGCCCGGGGACGGAGAGGAACAGCCCGGCGACGGCGACGGGCGCCGTGACCAGCACCCAGTGCCGGGCGACCCGGGGCAGGAACGGCAGGACGACGACGGTCGCCACGGCGAGCCCGAGGATCCCCGACCGCGAGATGCTCATCGCGACGGCCAGCACCAGCAGGCCCGTGCGCAGCAGGTGCGCCCAGCGGCGGCCGGTGCGGTCGTACACGGCCCGCCAGATCGACAGCGGCAGCAGCATCGACGCGACGACGCCGAGCTCGATGGGGGAGAACGTCGTCCCGGCGACCCGCACCAGCGCACCCCGGGGCTGGAACGGGGTGTCGCCGCCGTTCGGGGTGAAGCCCGGCATCACCCAGGGCGCCCAGTCCACCGGGTCGACGTGCAGGAGGAACTGCACGAGCGCGACCAGGCAGCACACGACGAACCCGTCCAGGAGCGCCCGCGCGCACTGCGCCGCGGCGGCGACCGACCGGGCGCACTCCGGGATCACCGTGACCAGGGTCGCGCTCGCGAGCACGAGCAGCAGCCACCGCTCGCCGGCCGCCCGGGTCACCACGGTGCTGCCGCCGGTGGTGCCGAGCCAGAGCGCCGCGGACGACGCGACGGTGGCGAGCAGCAGCGCGCCGACCGCCAGCCGACCGGGATGCCGTGCGGCCAGCGGGTCGTGCAGACCCCACGTCCAGGAGACCAGCCAGAACGCGCCGAGCAGGAGCGTGAGCAGCATCGCGACGGTGCCGGCCGCGCCGATCGGGGCGATCACCATGCTCGCGGGGGCCGCGCCGATCGCGACCAGCGCGGCGCGCAGCAGCAGCGGCGCGCCCCCGTCCCGCCCCGGCGGGACCGAGGACTCGAGGGGCGGCGCCGGGGACCGCGGCAGGACCGTCGTCACGGCGCGGCGCACCCCGGCGCGGCGTCGGGCGCGTGGTCGTAGCGGTACAGGTGCACGGCCAGGCCGTCGGCGAACGTGTCGGTGAACGCGCCGTCCGCGAGCGCCACGTCCCGGTCCTCGCCGAGCACCGTGACGGTGCCGTCCGCCGCGCAGCGCACGTCGAACCGCACGGTCGCGGCCCCGTCCCCGGTGGCGGCCGCGAGCAGGTACTGCGTGCCGCCGTCGACCTTCACCGCGGTGTCGACGGGGCCGTCGGCGAGCACCGCCCCGTCGAGGAACGGTGCCGCGAGCGCCGGGCCGAGCGCGGTCAGCTGCCGGTTCACGTCGGCGACCCACGGGCGGACGTCGGCCCCGCAGGCCTCGCGCAGCAGGTGGAACGACTCGCAGGCGCCGCCGAAGCTGTGGTTGAAGTAGACGACGCCGCGCGCCCCGTGGATGACGCTGCTCCACACGGCCGCGCGGACCTGGGGTCCGGTGATCGTGGGGGCGTCGTCCTCGGAGAACGGGTGCCCGAGCTCGACGAACGCCCACACCGGCCGGCTGCCGGGCGGGTCCACGAGGGACCGCACCCGGTCGACGGTCCGGCCGTAGTTCGCCGGGCGCCGGCACTCCTGCTCCGTGAGCGGCTGCCCGCCGGCCAGCAGCATCCCGCCCTCGTGGCCGCCGCAGATGTGCGGGTCGGTGAACCAGTAGGTGTCGACCGACACGACGTCGGCGTAGTCGTTGACGAACCGGGCGGCCTCGGCGTCGTCGAGGCGGAACGCGACCCCCTTGCCGTAGTTGGCGTACGTGAGCGCGCCCGCGGGCAGCCCGGCGCGCACGGCCGCCTGCACGGTGTAGCCGCACGGGGTGTTCGCCGGGTCGCAGACCTCGCCCTGGCCGGGCCACAGCCCGGTCCAGCCGTTCTCGCCGGCGCCGGCCCACATGTCGACCTCGTCGGCCAGCACGCCCCCGGCCGCGCGGGGGTCCTCCCGGCCGACGAGCGCGGCCAGGCCGGTGCCGTCGAGCAGCGCGAGGTCGGAGTCCGTGGTGAGGTCCACGTAGGTGGTGAGGCCGGCCGCGAGGTCGAGCCGGACGTCCCCCGGGTCGGTGACGCTCTCGAGCCAGACGCCGATCGGGAACGCGCGGTGCTCGGCGGGCAGCGTCGGGTCGAAGGCGTCGTAGAAGGCCGGGCCGCCGTCGACCTCGCGCCACGCGAGCGGGCTCGACCACGTCGGGCCCGGGGTCGGGGACGCGGACGGGTCCCCGGTCGGGCCGCCGGTCGGGCCGGCGCAGGAGCCGAAGCACACGCCGGCGACGGCGAGGCCGGTGCAGGCCCGGCGCACGGCGTTCACCGCGGGCCGCCGTCCGCCGGGGCCCCGACGGGCCGGGGGCGGGCGCGGGTCGGCGCCGCGCCACGGACCGGCGCCGCGCCCGCGGTCCGTGCCGCGCCCGTGCCCCGCGCCGATACGAGGCCGAGGAGCGCCGCGGCCCCGCGGTCGCTCCCGTACCCGGCCAGGACGTGCCGCCGACCCGCCGCCCCGAGCGCCGTCGCCAGCGCCGGGTCCGCCGCGACCCGCGCCACCGCCGCGGCGAGCGCGACCGGGTCCCGCGGCGGCACCAGGAGGCCGGTCCGCCCGTCGTCGACCAGCTCGCCGACCCCGCCGCCCGCGCAACACCACGACGGGCAGCTCCGCCGCGAGCGCCTCCATCACGGCGACGCCCAGCGGCTCGGCGTGGCTCGCGAGCGCGAACACGTGCGCCCCGGCGAGCTCGGCGCGCACCCGGTCCTCGCCGACCGCGCCCGGCAGGCGCACCCGGTCCGCGAGCCCGAGCCGCGCGACCAGCGCCTCGAGCTCCCGGCGGTACCCGTCGCCACCGTCCTCGTCCTCGCCGAGCACCACGAGCCGGGCGTCCACGCCGCGGTCGGTGAGCAGCCGCACCGCGCGCACCAGGTCGTCGTGCCCCTTGGCGGGGTTCAGCCGCCCGCAGGAGACCAGCCGCAGCGGTCCGGCGCCCGGCCACGGACGGTACGGGTGCGCCCGGCCGGGCGCGTCGGGGTCGACGCCCATCGGCGCGACCGCGAGGGTCGCCGGCAGGTCCGGCCCCGAGCGCGGCGCGCAGGTCCCGGCGCAGGCCCTCCGTGATCACCAGGCCGAACGTCGCACCGCGCCACCTGCCCCGCTGGTTGCCGCCGTAGTCCGCGAGCGGCCCGTGCAGCGTGAGGCTGTAGGCGGGCCCGCCGAGCAGGCGGGCGAGCGCGGCGACCTGGGCCGCGTCCGCGCTCGAGTGCACGTGCACGTGGGACCAGCCGCCGGCGCGGGCGAGCGCGGCGAGCCGGGCGGCCGCGAGCGTCAGGCCGGCGGCGCGGGCCGCGCGCCGGGCGCGGCTGCCGGTGGCTTCCGCCGCGGCTGCCCGGGCCTCCCGCAGGACCCCGGGCGCCCGCCCCGCGACCGTCGCACGGACGAGCACCGTCGCCGCGGTCGCAAGCGCCCGCGGGGACGCGTCGGCCAGGTACGTGGTGCGGGCGGTCGCCGCGGCGGCCCACGGGTGCGCGGCGGGCCGTGGGGGACGGCGCGTGGAGAGCAGGACCGTCCGGGCCCCGGCGCGCTCCAGCGCCGCGACCTCGCGCCAGAAGAACGCGTGGGTCTGCCCCGGGAACTCCGGGACGAGGTAGCCGAGGGTGACGGCGTCCCGAGCGGCGCCCGCGCGCGTCGGCGCCGTCACCGCCGGCTGCTCTCGTCGCGCTCCCAGACCGAGCCGCGGCGCGCGCGCACCCGGCCTCCGGTGACGAGGGCCGCGTACACGGCGGCGTCGAGGGCGCTCCGGGCGCCGCGCACCGTCCGGAGCAGCGCCGCGGCGGTGCGCACCGGACCCGGGACGGCCGGGGGCGCGGTGCCGGGTGGCGCGGTGCCGGGTGCCGCGTCCGACCGCGCGGCCGCCCGCGCCGCCGTCAGCGCCCGCACCTCGGCCGTGCCCCGGGCGGTCCGCGCGAGCACCCGCACCAGGCTCCGGGCGGTCCGGGGGCGCCACCACCCGCACCGGCGGCGCGTCGACCACCCGCTTCTCCACGGAGGCGAACAGCGCGTCCACCCACAGGTCGTCCGCGACGAGGTCCGGGAACCGGCCGAGCCGCGCGTGACCCGCGGCGGACAGGCCGTAGACGCCGGCACCCCACAGAGCCTCCCGCGGGGCCGCCAGCCGGGCCCGCGCCCGGTGGAAGGCGCGCACCGGGGCGGACGCCCCGGCGACGTCCACCGCCGCCGGCGGGGCGGGCGGCGAGCCAGGGTCCCTCGGCCAGCGCGCGCAGCGTCGCGGCCACCGCCGCGGGGGACGCCGTGACGTCCGCGTCGAGGTACACCCGCGGGAAGGCGCGGGCGGCGCGGTCGCCGGCGTCCAGCGCGCGCGGCTTGGACCCCTCGGGCAGCTCGAGCACCCGCACCCCGGGGAACCGCCGCGCCACGTCCGCGGTGCCGTCGGTGCAGCCGTTGCACACCACGACCACGTCGACCCCGGAGGCCCGGGCCCACGGCGCGAGCGTGGCGAGGGTGCGGCCGATGACCGCAGCCTCGTCGTGCGCCGGGACGACGACGCTGCCGGTGACGCGCGCGGGCGCGGCGCTCCTGGTCGCCGGGCCGGGGCCGGCGGCGGCCCGGCCGCCGTCCGCCTGGACCAGCCCGGTCGGCCGCCCGCGCGGCAGCGCCCGCCGCGCCGCCGGCACCAGCAGCGCGCGCAGCGCCGACCGGTGCCCCGGGTCCCAGGTGCGCGCGAGCGACGTCACCGCGGTCACGGCGAGGGTCGCCCCGGCCACGGGCGCGGCCCGGTGCTTGCGGGCGTACCGGACCCGGTTCACCTGGAGCAGCGCGGTCAGCTCCGGGCCGCGCCCGGAGCCGCCGGCGGCGTGCCGGACCCGCGCGGCGGGCTCGAACCACACCTCCCAGCCGGCCTCGCGCACGCGGCGGCAGTAGTCGGTCTCCTCTGAGTACAGGAAGAACCGCTCGTCCCACGGGCCGACCGACCGGGCCGTCTCGGCGCGCACCAGCACGGCGGCGCCGGTGCCCCAGTCGACCGGGTGCGCCCAGGCGTAGGCGGTGGGGTCGCGCACCGTCTCGGACAGCCACCCGGGCCGGTCGCCGAGGAACCGCCCCAGCACGGCGTCGCCGAGCGACCGGGTGACCGACGGCTCCCGGCGCAGCGACGGCTGGGCCGCGCCGGACCGGTCGAGGAGCATCGGCAGCACCACGCCCGCCCGGGGCCGGTGCAGGCGTGCCAGCAGGGCGGGCACGGCGCCGGGCTCGAGCACCAGGTCCGCGTTGAGCACGAGCACCGCCGGGACGTCGCCGAGCGCCGCGGCCCCGACGTTGATGCCGCCCGCGTAGCCGACGTTGCCGTGCCCCGTCAGCGTGCGCACGTCGGCGTGCGCGCGGGCGCGCCGCACCGTCCCGTCGGACGACCCGTTGTCGACGACGACCACCCGCATCCGGGTGCCCGCCGCCTCGAGGCGCAGGCTGGCGAGCAGCCGGTCGAGGTGCGCCTCGTTGTCGTACGTCACCACGACCACCCCGAGCTCCGCGGGCTCGTCGGCGGCCGCGAAGGCCGGCCCGGCCGTCGCGCGGCGCTCCGCCTGGGCCGTCACGGCCGCCCCGCCGGCTCGGGCGACCCGGGCACCAGCACGAAGCTCCGCCGCGCCAGGACGTCGTACGCGGGCGGCCCGTCGACCAGGTAGCGGCGCGCGAGCCGGCGGGGCTCGTGCGCGAGGCGCCACGCCCACTCCCAGCCGTGGTCCCGGACGGCCTCCGGGGCGCGCTGCGCCGCGCCCGCGAGGAAGTCGACCACCGCGCCGAAGGCGAGCAGCACGGCCGCCCCGGTCAGCGGCCCGTACCGCGCGATCCAGCGCTCCTGCCGCGGCTTGCCGAGCCCCACCACCACGACGTCGGCGCCCGAGTGCCGTACGAGGGCGGCCCAGGCGCGGCAGGCCGCGGCGTCGTCGAGGTCCCGGCGCGGGGGTGACCACAGGCCCGCGACGGCCAGCCCGGGGCGGTCCGCCGCGAGGCGCGTCGCCAGCGCGTCGAGCACGTCCGGCCGGCCGCCGAGGAACCCCACCCGCAGGCCGACGGCGGCCGCGCGGTCGAGCACCGGCGCGATCAGGTCGCTGCCGGCGAGCCGGGGCCAGGAGTGCCCGGTGAGGTGCTCGGCGCGCCGGACCAGCGGCGCCCCGTCCAGGAGGTTGAGCCAGCGGACCGGCGGCAGCCCGTCGAGGGGGTCGGGGACCGGCGGTCCCGCGGGGTACGGGTCGCCGGCGTCGGGGTGCGCCCAGGCGAACGGCACCAGGGACGACGGCCCGTGGTACCCGAAGTGGTGGATGTGGTCGAGGTTCGCGCTCATCACCCCCAGCAGCGGCCAGCCCGCGCCGCGCGACGCGTGCCCCACCACGGTGTCGACCGCACCGGCCGTCTCGAGCAGGTCGACCGGCGTGCCGCCCAGCAGGACGCGGGGCCAGGGGAGCGGGGTGCGGGAGGATGCGGCGCGGTGCGCCCCGGTGCTCGACATCGCTGTCACGTTCGGTCGCGCCCGACGCGCGCCCGGTCCCGCGTCCCGGGCCGTCCCCGTGCTGCGACCCGGGGGCCGGGCGGCAGGGCGGACGACGGAGCCGGGGACCCGTGGCCTGAGTCCGCGGTAAGGACATATAGGACAATTCGGACAGGGCGACCCTAGGCCGCGCTCCCCGGGCGGGACAAGACTCCGCGCCCCCGGGGAGTGGGCGAAAAGGTGGCGGTGGGTGTCGGTGGGGGTGGCTACCCTGTCGGAGCCGATCGCGGACGGACCCCCCGCCGCCCCGTGGTCGCGGACCTCGTCGCCCGCCGACCCCAGGAGACCACGTGCTCGCCCGTCTGCTGATGCGCTACCTGCGCCCCTACCGCTGGCTGCTGCTCGGCGTGCTGGTCTTCCAGCTCTGCTCGGCGCTCGCCATGCTCTACCTGCCCAACCTGAACGCCCGCATCATCGACGAGGGGGTCGCCCAGGGCGACACCGCGTTCATCTGGCGCGCGGGCGGGTACATGCTGCTGGTGTCCCTCGGCCAGATCGTCGCGGCGATCGTCGCCACCTACTTCGCCGCGCGCGCCGCGATGCAGGTCGGGCGGGACCTGCGCGACGACGTGTACGGGCGGGTGAGCGGCTACTCGGAGCGGGAGATCTCCCGGTTCGGGGCCGGCTCGCTCATCACGCGCAACACCAACGACGTCCAGCAGGTCCAGATGCTCGCGATGATGGGCTCGACCATGCTGGTCAGCGCGCCGATGCTCGCGATCGGCGGCATCGTCATGGCCCTGCGTCAGGACGTCGGGCTGTCCTGGCTGATCGCGGTCTCGGTGCCGGTGCTGCTGCTCGTCGCGGGCATCATCATCAGCCGGATGGTGCCGCTGTTCCGGTCGTTCCAGACCAAGCTCGACGCCGTCAACCGGATCATGCGCGAGCAGCTGACCGGCGTGCGCGTCGTGCGGGCCTTCGTCCGGGAGGACATCGAGAGCGAGCGGTTCCGGGGCGCGAACACCGACATCATGGTCGTCGGCCGCAAGATCGGCTCGCTGTTCGTCGTGCTGTTCCCGCTCGCGATGCTCGTGCTCAACGTGACCGTGGTCGGCGTGATCTGGTTCGGCGGCATCGAGGTCGACGACGGCAACGTGCAGGTCGGCACGCTGTTCGCGTTCATGCAGTACATCGGCCAGATCCTCATGGGCGTCCTCATGGCCACCTTCATGACGGTGATGATCCCGCGCGCCGCCGTGTCGGCCGAGCGGATCACCGAGGTGCTGACCAGCGAGTCCACGCTGGCCGAGCCCGCCGAGCCGGTGCGCGGCACCCCGCGGCCGGGCGAGGTCGCGTTCGACGACGTGACCTTCGCGTACCCCGAGGCCGAGCACCCCGTGCTCTCGGGCGTCTCGTTCACCGCCCGGCAGGGCCAGACCGTGGCGGTCATCGGCTCGACCGGCGCGGGCAAGACGACGCTCGTCTCGCTGATCCCGCGGCTGTTCGACACGACCGGCGGCGCGGTGCGCGTCGGCGGGGTCGACGTCCGGGACCGCGACGTCGAGGAGCTGTGGGCCGGCATCGGCCTGGTCCCGCAGCGGCCGTTCCTGTTCGCCGGGACCGTGGCGTCCAACCTGCGCCTCGGCCAGGAGGACGCGACGGACGCCGACCTGTGGCGGGCGCTCGAGATCGCCCAGGCCAGCGACTTCGTGTCCCAGATGGAGGGCGGGCTCGAGGCCCGGATCTCGCAGGGCGGCACCAACGTGTCCGGCGGGCAGCGCCAGCGGCTCGCGATCGCGCGCGCCCTGGTGCGCCGCCCGGCGGTGCTGCTGTTCGACGACTCGTTCTCGGCGCTCGACCTCGCGACCGACGCCCGGCTGCGGCAGGCGCTGTGGCGCGAGCTGCCCGAGGTCACCAAGATCGTCGTCGCCCAGCGGGTGTCGACGGTGACCGGCGCGGACCAGATCCTCGTCCTCGAGGACGGCCGCGTGGCCGGCCTCGGCACGCACGACGAGCTGCTCGCGACCAACCAGACCTACCGCGAGATCGCGGAGTCCCAGCTCGCGGTGGAGGCCGGCGCATGAGCGACCAGAAGACGCGCACGAAGCCGGCGGAGCCGGAGCTGACGGAGGACGAGAAGCTCGAGATCGAGCTCGGGGAGCAGGCACGCCTCGCCTCGGACTCGTGGGACTCGGTCGCGCCGGGCAAGGCGGACAACTTCGGGCAGTCGTTCGGCCGGATGATCGGCCTGCTGCGCCCGTACAAGTGGGCCCTGGTCGCCGTGACCCTCATGGGCGCCGCCGGCGTCACGCTCACGGTGCTCGCGCCCCGGGTGCTCGGCCGCGCCACCGACGCCGTGTTCACCGGCTTCATGGGCCGGCAGCTGCCCGAGGGCCTCACCCAGGAGCAGGCCGTCGAGGGCCTGCGCGCCTCGGGCCAGGACCGCGTCGCGGACATGGTCGCGGCGGCGAAGGGCCTGGTGCCGGGTGCCGGGATCGACTTCGACCTGCTCGGCCGGCTGCTGCTGACCGTGCTCGCGCTGTACGTCGCGGGCGCGCTGCTCATGTGGCTGCAGGGCTACATCATCAACGTGATCATGGTCCGGGCCATGTGGCGCCTGCGCGAGCAGGTCGAGACCAAGATCAACCGGCTGCCGCTCGCCTACTTCGACAAGGTGCAGCGCGGCGAGCTGATCTCCCGCGTCACCAACGACATCGACAACATCACGCAGACGATGCAGCAGTCGCTGTCCACGGCGCTCACGTCGGTCCTCACCGTCGTCGGCGTGCTGATCATGATGTTCTCGATCTCGTGGCAGCTCGCGCTGGTCGCGCTCGTCTCCATCCCGCTCATGGGCGTCATCTTCGGGGTCATCGGGCCCCGGTCGCAGAAGGCGTTCGGCACCCAGTGGCGCAAGGTCGGCCGGCTGAACGCGCGTGTCGAGGAGTCCTTCTCCGGGCACGCCCTGGTCAAGGTCTTCGGCCGCCGGCAGGACTTCGCGGACCGGTTCAAGGCGGAGAACGAGGAGCTGTACCAGGCCTCGTTCAGGGCGCAGTTCCTGTCCGGGATCATCTGGCCGGGCATGTCGTTCGTCAGCAACCTCACCTACGTCGGCATCGCGGTGCTCGGCGGCCTCATGGTCGCGAACGGCACGATGCTGCTCGGCAGCGTGCAGGCGTTCATCCAGTACACGCAGATGTTCACCCAGCCGCTGTCCGAGCTCGGCGGGATGGCCGCGGTCGTGCAGTCCGGCACCGCGTCGGCCGAGCGGGTGTTCCAGCTGCTCGACGAGGACGAGCAGAGCGAGGACGACCCGCAGGCGCCGGCCCCGGCCGAGGGCGACGGGACGATCGAGTTCGAGCACGTCGCGTTCTCGTACGACCCCGAGCACCCGCTGATCACCGACCTGTCGTTCACCGTCCGCCCCGGGCAGACGGTCGCGATCGTCGGCCCGACGGGCGCGGGGAAGACGACGCTCGTCAACCTGCTCATGCGGTTCTACGAGCTCGACGGCGGCCGGATCCTGGTCAACGGCCAGGACATCGCGACGCTGTCCCGGCACGACGCCCGGGCGCGCACCGGCATGGTGCTCCAGGACCCGTGGCTGTTCGCGGGCACGATCCGGGAGAACATCCGGTACGGCCGGCAGTCGGCGACCGACGAGGAGATCCTCGCGGCCGCGCAGGCCACCTACGTCGACCGCTTCGTGCACTCGCTGCCGCACGGGTACGACACCGTGCTCGAGGAGGACGCGGCCAACCTGTCGGCGGGGGAGAAGCAGCTGATCACCATCGCCCGGGCGTTCGTCGCGCGGCCGTCGGTGCTCATCCTCGACGAGGCCACGTCGTCGGTCGACACCCGGACCGAGAAGCTGCTGCAGCAGGCGATGGCCTCGCTGCGGCAGGGGCGGACGTCGTTCGTCATCGCGCACCGGCTGTCGACCATCCGGGACGCCGACCTCATCCTCGTGATGGAGCACGGCGCGATCGTCGAGAAGGGCACGCACGACGAGCTCATCGCGGCCGGCGGCGCGTACCACCGGCTGTACCAGTCGCAGTTCGCCGGCGCGGTCGTCGGGGCGGACGAGTGACCGGTCCCGGCGCGGGCGGTCCGACCGGCGGGGTCGGGGCGGCGGCAGCGCCGTCCCGGCCCGCCGGGGCGCGCGGCCCGCTCGCCGGGGTGCCGACCGGCGTGCTGGCCGCGGTGACCCTCGTGGCGGCGTTCGCCGTCGCGCAGGGCATTGGCGTCCGGGCGCTCGGCGGGGCCGCGCTGGTCCTGGGCGTGGCGTGGTGCGCGTGGCGGTCGTGGGCGGGGGGAGCCGCGCGGGTGCTGGCCGTGGTGCTGCTCGGTGCGGTGTGCTTCGTCGCGTCGCACGTCCTCGCCGGGGTGCTGGGGCCGTGGCCCTCGGTGCTGCTGGCCGCGGCGGTGCTCGGCGCGGGGGCGTGGCTGCTGGTCGACCGCCGGGGCTGACGCCGCGCTGACCAGCACCGGGACCCCTCGCGACGGGTACTAGTACCAACGTCCGATCGCGCGGCAGACCCGCGGCGCGGGAGAACTGACTCGTCGGATCCACCACCCACCCGAGGAGTCCCCGTGAAGCGCACCCTGGTGTTCACCGCCGCCGCCGCGCTGGCGATCGTGCCGGCCGTCGTCGGCCTCACCGCCAACCCCAGCCTGAGCCGCGAGGTGCCGGTCTCGGTACCCAGCCAGGCGCCGACCGCCGACGACCGCGGCGGTGCCACCGACCGCGACCTGCGCACCGAGGCCGGCGACGACCGGCGCGCGAACGGCACCGGCGCCGCCACGTCGCCGTCCGACGACGCGACGCCGTCCGGCTCCTCCTCGCCCTCGGCCGTGCCGGACGACCGTGGCGGCCGCGTCGACCGTGACGACCGCGTCGAGCCCGGTGACGACCGTCGCGTGAACGGGACGGGCACCGCCGCGCCGGCCGCGCCCGCGGTCCCCGCGGCCCCGGCGGCCCCCGCCGCGCCCGTCGACGACTCGGGCCACCACTCGTCGGGCTCGGGCTCCGACGACTCGGGCCACCACTCGTCGGGCTCGGGCTCCGACGACTCCGGCCACCACTCGTCGGGCTCCGGCTCCGACGACTCCGGCCGGCACGGCGACGACGACGGCGGCCGGCACGGCGGCCACGGCAGCGACGACTGACCGGTGCCCGCAGCACCTAGGGTGGCGCCTGTGCAGACGCCCGCGCCCGCGGCCGAGGACGGCCGAGTCGTCCTCAGCCGCGGCGCGCCGCCCGCCTCCTCGGTCGCCCCGGTCCGCACCTGGCGGGTGTTCCTCCAGGTCGGCGCGGCGGCCGTGGTCGTGCTCGTGCTGGTCGCCGTGCTCGGGCTGAGCGCGAGCCGCCGCATCGCCGAGCAGGAGTCCGTCAACGACGCCGCACGCAGCACCGACCTGCTGGCCGACGCCGTCGTGCAGCCGGCGCTGACCGACGGCGTCGCCGCCGGCGACCCCGAGGCCCTCGCGGAACTGGACGCGGTCGTCCGGGACCGGGTGCTCGGCGACGCCGTCGTCCGGGTGAAGCTCTGGGACGCCGACGGCCGGATCGTGTACTCGGACGAGCCCCGCCTGATCGGCGACACGTTCGGGCTGGGCGACGACGAGCGCGCGGTGCTCGCCGACCCGTCGACGCAGGCCGAGGTCAGCGACCTCGACGAGCCGGAGAACCGGTTCGAGCGGGACCAGGGCCGGCTGCTCGAGGTCTACCGCCCGGTCTGGACGCCGGACGGGACGGTCCTGCTGTTCGAGACCTACAGCCGGTACGACGTCGTCACCGAACGCGCCGCCGCGGTGTGGCGGGGCTTCGCCGGCATCACGGTCACCAGCCTGCTCCTGCTCCTGGTGCTGCTGCTGCCGGTCCTGTGGACGCTGCTCGACCGGCTGCGCCGCGGGCAGGACCAGCGGGAGCGGCTGCTGCGCAGCGCGGTCGACGCGTCCGACGCCGAGCGCCGCCGGATCGCCGCGACGCTGCACGACGGCGTGGTCCAGGAGCTCGCCGCGTCGTCGTTCGCCCTCGCCGGGGCCGCCGAGCGCGCCGAGCGGGCCGGCGCCCCGGACGTCGCGGCGGACGTGCGCGCCGCGAGCGGCACCGTGCGGACGTCCATCCGCGGGCTGCGGTCGTTGCTCGTCGACATCTACCCGCCGAGCCTGCGCACCGCTGGGCTGGGCGCCGCGCTCGCCGACCTCGCCGGCGGGCTCGCCGCCCGCGGCGTGCGGGTGATCGTCGACGCGCCGGAGGACGCGCTGGCGGGGATCGGCGTGGACGCGCAGCAGCTCGTCTACCGGGTGACGCAGGAGACGGTGCGCAACGCCGTCGCGCACGCGGGCGCGGACGAGGTGCGGGTGGGCCTGGCGCGGTCGGGTGGCCTGCTGGTGCTGGAGGTCGCCGACGACGGCGCCGGGTTCGACGCCGCCGCCACGCTCGCGAGCCCGCCCGAGGGCCACCTCGGGCTGCGGGTGCTCGGCGACCTGGCCGCGGCCGCCGGTGCGGAGCTCTCGGTCGACTCGGCCCCGGGCGCTGGCACCCGCTGGCGGCTCGCCGTCGACCCCGACGTGGAGGTGCGATGACCGAGGACATCACGGTGCTGCTGGCGGACGACCACCACCTGGTCCGGTCCGGGCTGGCCGGGCTGGTCGACGCGGCGGACGGGATGCGGGTCGTGGGCCAGGCCGCCGACGGCGCCGCGGCCGTCGCGCTGGCGGCCGACCTGGCGCCCGACGTGATCCTCATGGACCTGTCGATGCCCGGGACCGACGGCGTCGAGGCGACCCGCCAGGTCCTGGCGGCGCGGCCGGCGACCCGCGTCGTCGTGCTGACGTCGTTCTCCGACCACGACCGCGTCTCGGCGGCGGTCGGCGCGGGGGCGGTCGGCTACCTGCTCAAGGACTGCGAGCCGGAGGAGCTGGTCGCGGCCGTGCGGTCCGCCGCCCGGGGGTACGCCCCGCTCGACCCGCGCGTGGCCGGCGCGCTGCTGCCCTCCGCCACGGCCCCGCGCCCGGCGGACCGGCTCAGCGCGCGGGAGCGCGACGTGCTGCGGCTGCTCGCGCGCGGGCTGGCGAACAAGCAGATCGGGCGGGAGCTCGGCATCGCGGAGCGCACGGTCAAGGTGCACGTCGGGCACGTGTTCCGCCTGCTCGGCGTGGCGGACCGGACCAGCGCGGCGCTCTGGGCGCGGGAGCACCTGCCGGAGTCGTGACGCCGCCCGCCGGCTCGGTCCCCCAAGCCGCCCCGCGCGGTGGCTGGCGCCGAGCGCGGTGGTTCCCGCCGACCGCGGCAGCCGGGACGACCGCGCTCGGCGCGGACGACCGCGCTCGGCGACCCCGCGCCCGGTCAGCCCGCGGCGGGTGCCGCGGGCGTGCGCCGGGCCGACGCCGCCAGCGCCGCCGAGGCCAGCAGGCCCGCCGCGCACGCCAGCACGACGACGCGGTGGTCCACCGCGTCCACGACGGCCGCCGCCGCGACCGCCAGCGCGAGCTGCGGGGCGTTCAGCAGCAGCGCGCCGGCGGACTGCACCCGACCCTGCAGCGTCGGCGGTGTGCGCAGCTGGCGCTCGGTGACGAACGCGACGACGGCCCAGGTGACGCCGGCGCCCAGCGCCCCCATCCCGAGCACCACGCCGACCAGGCTCGACCCGGCGAGCGGCACGACCCCGGCGGCGGCGACCAGCAGCGCGACCGCGACGAGCCGCGTGGCGCCCCACCGGGCGATCAGCCGGTCCGCGGTCAGCCCCGCGACCACCGCCGTGACGGCCTGGGCGCTGGTGAGCGGGCCGAGCGCCTCGGGAGGCAGACCCAGGCCACGGTCGATGATCGCGAACGCCGCGCCGTTGATCGCGCCGGTCACGCCGAACCCGATGCCGAGGGTGACGGCGAGCCGGCCCAGCGGCGGCGTGCGCCGCAGGTGCCGGAAGCCGGCGGTCACCGCCCGCGCGAACGGCTCGATGCCGGGGGCGGGTGGCGTCTCCCGGACGCGCAGGCGGGCGGCGAGCAGCGCCGAGGCACCGAACGCGGCCGCTGCGACGACCACGAGCGGGCGCGGGCCGGCCGCGGCGTAGACCACGGCGCCGACGACCGGCATCGCGAGCCGGAACGACTGGTCGATGGCGGTGAGGCGGCCGTTCGCCGGCGCGAGCGCCCCGTCGGGCAGCAGGTCGCGCAGCAGCCCGGACTGCGCCGCGCCGGTCGTGTAGCCGAGGGTCGCGTAGACCACGGTCACGCCCAGGACGACCCACGCGCCGGAGGCCCCGCGCACGGGGAGCAGCACCAGCAGCGCGGCGGCCCCGACCGCGTAGGCGACGACCAGGACGCGCCGCCGCGGCACCCGGTCGACCAGGTGGCCGATCAGCGGGGTGGCCAGCGCGGGGAGCCCGAACGCGGCGAGCGTGAGGCCCGCCGCCGCGTCCGACCCGGTGAGGTCCTTGACCCACACGGCCAGGATGAGCGCGAGGAGGGAGTCGGCGAGGTTGGCGGCGACCCAGACGGCGGTGAGCAGCCGGAACGCGGGGGAGCGGAGCGCGGCGCGGGGGTCGGCCCGCGCCGCCGGGTCCCCGTCGCCCGGTGCCACGCCCCGCCCGGCGCGCGGCGGTGCCCCCTCGCCGGCGCGCCCCGGGGTCTCCGGCCGCGCGGCCCGGTCGACGGCGTCGCCCGCGGTCATCGCACGGGCCCCGGGTCCCGCTCCGGGTCGACGCTGACGGCGCCGAAGAACCGGGCGTGCCGGGCGCCGGGCGGACGCAGGGCGGGGTCGTCCGAGCGTCCGGCGAACCGGTCGGTCAGCCGCTCGAGCTCCGCGGACAGGGCGCGGAGCTCGTCGCTCGTGGCCCAGAACGACGACGAGTGCAGCCCCGAGGCGAGCAGCCACTCGTCCGCCTCGCGGGGTGCGGCGTCGAGCCACCGGTGCAGCCGGTCGGCCTCCTTGTCCAGGGTGAGCCGCGCGACCTCGGCCACGGCGCGCAGCGAGCCGGGCCGCTCCGGGTCGTACCGGCTCGGGCGCTCGCGCACCGACCGCCAGGGCCGCTCGCGGCCGCGGGGCGGGGCCGCCTCGACGTAGCCGTGCCGGGCGAGCGTGTGCAGGTGGAAGGAGCAGCTCGCGACGGACTCGCCGGTGAGCGCGGCGCACTGCGTCGCGGTGAGGTCGCCCTCGGCGTCGAGGAGGTCGAGCAGGCGCAGCCGCAGCGGGTGCGCCAGCGCCCGGATCCGCGCGGGGTCCGTCTCGGGTCGCGGGGCGGGGTCGGCTGCGGGCTGCGGGTCCATGTCCGGGACCCTAGAACCATCAAGACATCTTGATCAAGAGTCCTTGATGATCAGGGCCGCGCCGGCGCCGGCGGGCACGGTCAGGGCAGGGCGCCCGTGGCCGGGAGGCGGTCGGTGAGGCAGTACCGCCGCCCGGCGGGATCGACGAGGACCGTCCAGCGCTCCCGCACCGCCTCGACGCGCGCGCCCAGAGCGAGGTGCCGGTCGGTCTCGGCCGCGCGGTCGTCGCAGGCCAGGTCGAGGTGGGCGCGCACGGCCCCCTCCGGCTCGTCGAGGCGCTGCAGCAGCAGGCGCAGGGGCAGCCCGTCGGGGCGCCGCAGGGGGACGAGGGCCGCGCCGGGCGCGGTCGGCTGCTCGGGCCAGCCGGTGAGCGCCACCCAGAACCGCCGCTCGGCGTCCCAGTGCTCCGCCGGCACGTCGATCGCGAGCTGGTCGGCCAGGCTGGCGTGCGTGCCGCCGCCCGGGTGCGGCCACGCCGGCGCGGCGGGCCGGCGCGCGGGGTAGGCGTCGACGAAGCAGAACGGCAGGCCGCCGGGCGACGCCAGCACGACGACGTCGGAGGTGGCGACCTCGCGCGCGCCGAGCCGCACGGCGTCGTCGGCCGCGGCGCGGACGTCGGGCACGTGCAGATCCAGGTGCGTGCCGCCGGGGGGCCGGACCGCACCCGCTGCGCCCGCAGGAACCCGTCGCCGTCGGCGGGGACGAGCGTGACGAACTCGTCGTCCGGGCCCCGGAACGACGACAGGGTCGTCGCGGTGACCGCCTGCCAGAACGCGAGCGTGCGGTCCCAGTCGGCCGCGGTCGAGTCGAGGAAAGGCCGTCGCCCACGTGATCATGCGGCGACCGTAGCGGCGGCAGGGCGGCGCCTGTCGGCGAAATGCGCTTCGGGCGTGTGGGTGGGTCGCCCTAGGGTCGACGGACGATGCTCGGAACCACCACCGCCCCGCCCTCGGTCGACGCCACCGCCGACCGGGCCTCGCGCGCGCCGCTCGACCCCGCCCGCCGCCTCGACTGGCGCCGCCTGCGGGGTCCGGTCGCCGGCCTCGCGCTCGTCGCGCTGACCATCGCCTCGGTCGGCGCCGCGCTCGGCACGGTCGTCGCCGGCGACCTCGCCGAGCACCCGACGGCCGCGGGGCTGTGGCTGCTCGCCGCGTGCCTGGTCGGCGCCGCGCTCGTCGACACGGTCGGGCAGGTCGCGTGGGCCGGCGTCGTCGACCGCGCCGAGGGCCGGCTGCGCGGCGACCTGCTGAGCGCGGCGCTGCACCAGCCGCTCGGCACGCTCTCGGAGCAGGCGGTCGGCGAGGTGCTCGACCGGGTCGACGACGACACGCACGCGGTGGGCACGCTGGTGCGCCGGCAGGTCTGGGGGCTGGGCCGCACCGTCGTCGGCTGCGTGCCGCTCTGGATCGTCGGCGGCCTCACCTGGTGGCCGGCCTGGGTGCTGTTCCCGCTGCTCGGCGGGGCCACCGTGCTGGTCGTGCGGCCGTCGCTGGGGGAGATCGCGCGCCGCAAGGTGGTCGAGGAGCGCGCCTGGACCGACAACGCCGCCGCCTTCGAGGAGGCGGTCGCCGCCCGCGACGACCTGCGCACCAGCCGCGGGCAGGCGTTCGCCGTCCGCCGCCTCGCCGAGGCGTCCGCGGTCGTGCACCGGATGCTGGACCGCGTCCTGGCGGTCGAGACCCGGATGACCGCGAAGGCCGGGACGCTGCTGCACGCGCTGCTCGCCGGCGTCGTCGTGGCCGGCGTGGTGCTCGCGGGCGCGGGCGACCTCTCCGTCGCGCAGCTCGTGACGCTGTTCCTGGTGACCGCGTCGTTCGTCGGCCAGTTCGACCAGCTCGCCCGGCACCTGCCCGACGTGCAGGAGGGGATCGGCGCGATCGTCCGCATCCGCGAGCTGCTCGACACCGAGCCCGAGCCGGCCGGCGGCCGCGCCGTGCCCGAGGGTCCGCTCGACCTCGAGCTGCGCGACCTGCACTTCTCGTACGCCGAGGGCACGTTCGCCCTGCGCGGCGTCGACCTGCGCGTGCCCGCGGGGCAGACCGTCGCGCTCGTCGGCCGCACCGGCTCGGGCAAGTCGACGCTGGCGTCGCTGCTGTCCCGGGCGGTGGAGCCGGAGCCCGGCTCGGTGCTGCTCGGCGGCGTCGACGTGCGGGACCTCGACCTGCAGGCGCTGCGCGGCGCGGTCGGCGTGGTCACCCAGCGCACGGAGATCCTCGCCGGGACGCTCGCGGAGAACATCGCGCTGTTCGCCGACGTGCCCCGCGCCGACGTCGAGGGCGCGGTGCGCGAGCTCCGCCTCGCCGAGTGGGTCGCCGGGCTGCCGGACGGGCTCGACACGCTGCTCGGGCCCGGCGGGACCTCGCTGTCGGCGGGGGAGGAGCAGCTGGTCGCGTTCGCCCGGCTGCTGGTGCGGGACGTGCAGGTGGTCGTGCTGGACGAGGCGACGGCGCGCATGGACCCGCTCACCGAGGCGCGTGTCGTCGCGGCGTCGGAGCGGCTGCTCGGCGGTCGGACCGGCGTGCTCGTGGCGCACCGGCTCGGCACCGTCGAGCGCGCGGACCAGGTGGTCGTGCTCGACCACGGACGGGTCGTGCAGCAGGGCGACCGGGCGACCCTGACCAAGGTCGACGGGCCGTTCCGGTCGCTGCTCGAGGCGAGCCGGGTCGAGGGGCACGCGGACACGATCGACGTCGCCGCGACCGCCCCGGCCGCGGACGCCGACGAGCGCGCGGCCGAGGTCGGCGCCCGCCGGCGCACCGGCCCGCCGCCCGCGCTGCGCGACCCCGGCACCGGCCCCAGCCTGGCCCGAGGGATCGCGCACGCGCTGGTGGCCAAGCCCCGGTGGGGCCTGCTCGGCGGCCTGCTGTTCCTGCTGTCGAGCCTGTTCGCCGCGCAGGGCGCGGTGACCGGCTACCTGTGGGGCCACACCGTCGAGGGCCTGCGCGCGGGGGAGCGGACCACCGGCCTCGTCGTGGCGCTGGCCGTGACCCTGCTGCTCGTCGCCCCGTGCAGCTCGCTCGCGTTCCGGCTGTACCCGAAGTGGTGGATCGAGCTGCTGCTCCGGGTGCGGATGTCGGTGCTCGTCGGCCAGACCCGGCAGCACCGGCTGCGTCGGACCCCGCCGGGCGAGGTCGTGGCCCGCGCGCTCGACGCCGACCGGTTCGTGCTCTACGCGGACCGCTGGGTCGACCTGGTCAACGGTCTCGTCCTGGTGGCGGTCACGGCGGTGCTGAGCTGGTCGCTGCTCGCGGGCGCCGTGCTGCTCGCGGTCCTCGTCGTGAGCGCGGTCTGCGCCCTCGCGGGTCGCGGCGTCGCGGGGCGCTCGGCCACCCGGTCCGCTGCCGCGCGCGCCGGCTTCGGGCGGTCGCTGGTCTCCGCGCTGGACGCCGCCCGGACGGTCAAGCTCGCCGCCCGCACGCCCGAGGTGCACGCGCACCTGCGCCGGGTCGACGCCGGCCGCGTCGAGGCCGCCGTGTTCGAGCACCGGGTCCAGGCGGTCCTCGACGGCGTGCCGATCATCATGGTGCAGGTCGGCGCGGTCGTGGCCTGGGGCGCGCTGCTCGCCGGCGTCTGGGACCTGGCGAGCACGCTGCTGGTCGCGGGCGCCGTGGCCGGGTTCAACTGGTTCGGCGTCGTCGCGGGCGCGGTGGTGACCGAGGCGCCCGGCACCCGGGCCTGGCAGCAGGCGACCGCGTCGTTCGCAGGCGGCTCCGACCTGGTGGCCGAGGCGCCCGGGGTCGACCTGTCGACCGGTGCTGCGGCGCGGCCCGGTCCCGACGCGCGGGACCGGCTCGACACCCTGGAGCTCCGCGGCGTCGGCGCGGTGCACGACGACGGCACGATCGGCGTCGCCGACGTGGACCTCACGGTCGCGCGCGGCGAGCTCGTGCTGCTGCTCGGGCGGGTCGGCGCGGGCAAGTCCAGCCTGCTGTCGGCGCTCGCCGGGCTGATGGCGCACACCGGCCGGATCCGGTGGAACGGCAGCGACGTCGAGGACGCCGAGGCCTTCCTCCGACCGGGCCGCGTGGCGCACGTCGCCCAGGTGCCGCGGGTGCTGTCCGGGACGTTCGCCGACAACGTGCGGCTCGACCACGACCGCGCCGTCGACGGACCGCTGGCCGCGGCGCGGATGGCGACCGACGTCGCCGAGGCGGGCGGGCCGGACGCGCTCGTCGGGCACCGCGGTGTGCGGCTGTCGGGCGGTCAGGTGCAGCGGCTCGCCCTCGCACGGGCGCTCGCCACCGACGCGCAGCTGCTGCTCGCCGACGACGTGTCCAGCGCCCTCGACGCCAGCACCGAGATCGAGCTGTGGGCGGCGCTGCGTGAGCGGGGCACGACGGTGGTCGGGGCGACGTCGAAGCGCGCCGCGCTGGCGCGGGCGGATCGGGTCGTCGTGCTCGAGGAGGGCGCCGTGGTGGCGGTGGGGCCGTGGCGCGACCTCGCCGCGCGGTGGGGGCACCTGGCGGGGTGACGGGGCCCCCAACGGCGGTACGGCTCCGGCCGCCCGCCGGCGGCACGGCTCCGGGCCAGTCGCCGGCGGCACGGCTCGGGCCCCTGCGTGCGCCCGGTGCCCCGTCGCTAGGCTCGGCCCCGTGACGACGCTGATCGCCGAGGACCTGCTGCTCCTGCTCCTGGACGACGTGAAGGGCACCCCCACGTCCAGCTACCTCGACGTCGCGCTCGGCGGCGCGCTGCTGCTGGAGCTCGCCCTCGCCGAGGCCGTCCACGTCCGGGAGCGCACCAGCGTGTGGTCGTCCGCCAAGGTCGACGTCGCGCCTGGCGCGGTCGTGTCCGACCCGGTGCTGGCCGACGCCCTCGGCCGGGTCGCCGAGCGCGAGCGGGCCGCCTCCGACCTGGTGACCCGGCTCGGCAAGGGAACGCGGGACGCGCTCACCGCCCGGCTCGCGGAGCGCGGGGTCCTGCGCCGGGAGGACGACCGGGTGCTCGGCCTGTTCCCCCGCACGCGCTGGCCCGAGGCCGACGGCCGCCACGAGGACGAGATCCGGGCGCGTCTGACCGCGGTGCTCGTGCAGGGGCTCGATCCCGACCCGCGCACCGGCGCCCTGGTGGCGCTCCTTCACGCGGTGGGCGCGGCGCCGTCGGCCGTGGACCGCGGGGGAGTGCCGGCCCGCGACGTGCGCCGCCGGGCCAAGGAGGTGGCGGAGGGCACCTGGGCGGCCAAGGCGGTGCGGGACGCGATCACGGCGTCCACGGCGGCGATGTCCGCGGTGATGGCGGCCACGACCGCCGCGGCGGCGGCCGGCAGCTGACCCGAGCGGCGATCCCGCCGCTCACCGGCCGGTTCGGTGGTCCCAGCCAGGTTCCGTCGCTGTCGGCACCGAGCTCGGCGGAAGCCACCGAACTCGCCCGGGACCTCGGTCGTCGGAGAACGCCCGCGCGTCACGCCTCCGGGGTGCGCTCCGGGAGGAGCTCCTCGATCGCCGCGACGACCTCCGGCGCGTCCGGCAGGACGCGGGGCCGGAACCGGCGGGCTCGACCGTCCGGCGCGACCAGGAACTTCTCGAAGTTCCAGGTGATCCGCCCGGCCTTGCCGGTGTCGTCGGGCACCTCGTGCAGCGCGCGGTACAGCGGGTGGGCGTGCCGGCCGTTGACGGGGGTCTTCTCCAGCATCGGGAACGTCGCGCCCCACGTGGCGGAGCAGTACTCGGCGATGGCGTCCGACGAGCCGAGCTCCTGGAGGAACTGGTTGCTCGGCACGCCGACGACCGTGAACCCGCGCCCGCCGTAGGACCGGTGCAGCGCCTCGAGCTGCTCGTATTGGGGCGCGAGCCCGCAGCGCGATGCGACGTTGACCACGAGGGCCACGCGCCCGTCGGTCAGGGCGCCGAAGGTGGTGTCCTCGCCGCGGAGGGTCCGGACCGGGATGTCGTCGATCTGCACGCGCTCACCCTGCCACCGGCGGGCCCGGCTGTCAGGAGACGCGGCCCTGGATGAGCTTGTGCCAGTAGATCAGCGGCTCCAGGTACCGGTCGAACACCAGCAGGCTCGGGCGCGGCCGCGCGAGGTCCACGACCGGCAGCGACGGCTCGGGCCGGCCGGTCCGGTCGAACTCGGCGAGCAGCAGCCGGCGCCGGGAGGTGGTGACGGGCGCGACCGAGTAGCCGTCGTACCGCTGCATCGCGCGGCCGGTGCGCCGGGCCTGGATGTTGCGCGCCACCACCGGCACCTGCTTGCGCAGCGCCCCGCCGGACGGCAGGGTCCCGACAGTCGCGGCGTCGCCGAGGCCCCACACGCGCGGGTGCGCCACGTGCTGCAAGGTCTCCGGGTCGACGGCGACGAAGCCCTCGCTGTCGTCGGTCGCCAGGCCGCTCTCGGCGATCCAGGCGTACGCGCGGTGGGGCGGCGCCAGGTACAGCGCGTCGTAGCCGAGCGTCGACGCACCGTCCGGCCCCTCGAGCGCCAGCGTCCGCCCCTCGGCGTCGACCGAGCGCACCGTGGTCCCGAGCCGGACCCGGACGCCGTACGCCGCCGCCGCGTCCCGCAGCCGGCGGTCGGCCGCCGCGTGCCGGACCAGGTGCGGCCCCTCGACCAGCAGCTCGACCTCGATGTCGTCGAGGACCCCGGTGCGCCGCCACACGTCCGCCGCGG
Organism: Cellulomonas sp. Y8; assembly: GCF_008033115.1. NCBI lineage: Bacteria > Bacillati > Actinomycetota > Actinomycetes > Micrococcales > Cellulomonadaceae > Cellulomonas > Cellulomonas sp. Y8. Next base: position 17,111 of record NZ_CP041203.1, on the reverse strand, counting down.
CGAACAGCGGCTTCAGCCCGACGGGGGCGCACGGCACGTGCCGGCCGGAGATCGCGAACACGGCGCGGCCCGCGCGGAGCGACGACAGCATCGTCCAGGTCTTCTCCGCCTGCTCGGGCAGGTAGCTGGTGGCGGCGTGCGCCGTCGCCACCGCCTCCCGCGAGCCGGGGACCGCGTCCCAGTCGACCTCCGAGCCAGGGCAGACCGCGAGGTCGCCGTAGCCGAGCTCCGTGCCGTCGGCGAGGACGACGACGGACCGCGCCGGGTCGACGGACGCCACGGTGCCCGCGTACCGCCGGACTCCCGACGGGACCACCTCGTCCTGGGGCCGGCGCAGGTCGGCGAGGGTCGCGGTGCCGGAGGCGACGTACGACAGCAGGGGCCGGTAGTGGTGCACCGACCGCGGCTCGACCACCGCGACGTCGCGGCAGCCGTCCCGCCGGAGCCGCCCCGCCAGGGACAGGCCGGCGTTGCCGCCGCCGATGACGAGCACGTCGTGCCGCCGGGGACCGCTCATGTGTGCACCACGCTCCGTGCGTCGGGTTCGGACCCGGCCACGCTAGGCGAGGGCACGCCGGCCCGCCCGGCGGGCCGCACGCGCCCGGTGGTCGCCGCGCACCGGCGGTCACGGACCGGACCCGGATGGACTTCTGAGGTAAGCCTTCGCTAATGTCCCGGTTCGTGCCCGTGAACACCGCCGCGATGGCCGCCGCCGACGTCAGCATCGGCTACGGCGGCGACCCCGTCGTCACCGGCGCGAGCGTCGAGCTCGCCGCCGGCCGCGTCACGGCGCTGGTCGGGCCGAACGGCTCCGGCAAGTCGACGCTGCTGCGCGGCATGGCCCGCCTGCAGCGGCTGTCCGCCGGCCGGGTCACGGTCGCCGACGGGGACGCGCACGCGCTGTCCGCCCGCGACTTCGCGCGCCGGGTGACGCTGCTCGCGCAGTCCCGCCCGACGCCCGCCGGCATCACGGTCCGGGACGCGGTCGAGTTCGGTCGGCACCCGCACCGGCAGGGCTGGCGGGGGACCGACCCCGGGGGCCGGGCCGCGGTGGACCGCGCGCTGGAGCTCGCCGGGATCGCGGACCTCGCGGGCGACGACGTCGACGCGCTGTCCGGCGGCCAGGTCCAGCGGGTGTGGTTCGCGTCCGCGCTCGCCCAGGGCACGGGCGTGCTGCTGCTCGACGAGCCGACCAACCACCTGGACCTGCGGTACCAGGTCGAGGTGCTGGAGCTCGTCCGGGAGCTCGCCGACGCGCACGGCGTCGCGGTCGGCGTGGTGCTGCACGACCTGGAGCAGGCCGCCGCGGTCGCCGACCGGGTGCTGGTCCTGCACGGCGGCCGCGTGGTCGCCGACGGCGCACCCGAGGACGCGATGACCTCCGCGCTGCTCAGCGAGGTGTACGACATCGACATCGAGGTGCGCACCGACGCGGGCACCGGGCACGTCAGCGTGCACGCGCCGCGCCTGCTGCTCCGCCGCGTGGCCGGCCGCGCCCCCGGTCGACGCGCCGACGAACCCGCGGACGCGCCGGCCGGCGCCCCGCACCCCGCCCCGGTCGGCGCCTGACGCGCCGCCACCGACTCTCTCTCCACCCGCCGCGCCTCCCCGCGGCCGAGGGCGCGACGCGCGGGCGCCCACCTCTCCCGCGCAGACACGAGGAACGATGACCACCCGACGCACGCTCACGGCGCTCGTCGCCGTCGGCGCGGTGGCCGCGCTGGCGGCCTGCGGCACCACCGACGAGCCGGCGGCCGAGACCACGGGCACCACCGCCGCGGGCGGCCCGGTCTCCATCACGGACGACCGCGGCGAGACCGTCGAGCTCGACGCCCCGGCGACCCGGGTGGTGTCGCTGGAGTGGATGCAGACCGAGATGCTGACCTCGCTCGGCGTCACCCCGGTCGGCGCCGCGGACGTCGCGGGCTACACCTCCTGGGTGGGCACGGTCGTGCCGCTCGAGGGCGAGCCGGAGGACGTCGGCACCCGCGGCGAGCCCTCGGTCGAGGCGATCGCCGGCCTGGAGCCGGACCTCATCATCGGCGTCACGTCCTCGATCCCGGAGGGCGCGCTGGAGCAGTTCGAGCGGATCGCGCCGGTCGCGCTGTTCGACGGCGCCGACGCGGCCGACCCGCTCGGCTACGTCGAGGACACGTTCCGCAGCGTCGCGACCCTGGTCGGCGCCGAGGACGAGGCGGAGCAGGTCGTCACCGACACCGAGGCGCACATCGCCGAGAACGCGCAGAAGATCGCGGACGCCGGCCTGGAGGGCACGCCCGTCGTGTTCGCCTCGCCGTACGCCGAGGGCGCGAACGTCACGGTCCGCATGCACGGCCCGCGCTCCGCGTTCCAGGCCGTCGCCACCGAGATGGGCCTCGGCTCCGCGACGGAGGACCCGGGCGACGACGCGTACGGCCTGTCCTACGTCGACGTCGAGGGCCTGACCGCGCTGCCGGCCGAGACCCGGTTCCTGTACTGGGGCAACGACGACGAGGACGACGTCGTCGAGACCGTCCTCGCGAGCAACCCGGTGTGGCAGTCGCTGCCGTTCGTGCAGCAGGGCCACGTCCACCGCGCCGGCGTCGGCATCTGGGCGTACGGCGGCCCGGAGTCGCTGGCCGGCTGGTCGGACGACCTGGTCGCCCAGCTGACCGCCGAGTGACCCGCACCCGCACCGCGCACTCCTGAGGGACACCGTGACCACCTCGCCCCCCGCCACCGGCCCCGTCGCCGCCGCCGCGCCCCCTGCCGCGCCCGGCGCCGGACCGGCGGGCGGGGGGCGCGGTGCCGCGCGCGGCGACCAGGCCCCGGCCGGGCGTCAGCCGGTGCGGCTCGTCGGCGCGCTCGTGCTGCTGGTCGTGTGGCTGGTCGCCGCCGCGGCGTGGCACCTCACCCAGGGCACCGCCGACGTCACGGTCGGCGAGCTGTGGCGGGCGCTCACCGGGCAGGGCGGCCTCGACCAGGCCGCGGCGGTCGTCACGGCCTCGCGGCTGCCGCGGCTGGCGGCCGGCGTGCTGGTCGGCTGCGCGCTCGGCGCCTCGGGCGCGGCCCTCCAGGGCATCGCCCGCAACCCGCTCGCCGCTCCGGACACCCTCGCGGTGAACGCGGGCGCCCACCTCGCCGTCACCGCCGCCGCGGTCGTCGGGGCCTCGCTCGGCGCCCTGCCGGGCGTGGCGGTCGCGTTCGCGGGCGGCCTCGCCGCGGCGGGCGTCGTCATCGGCCTGTCCGGCGGCCCCGCCGCCTCGCCGGTGCGCCTGGTGCTCGCCGGCACCGCCATCACGCTCGGCCTGTCGTCGGTGACGCAGGCGCTGCTCGTGCTGTTCCCCTGGGAGACCCAGGGCCTGTTCGCCTGGGGCGCGGGCTCGCTCGGCCAGAACGGGATGGGCACCGTGCGCACCGTCGCGCCGGTCGTGGTCGTCGCGTTCCTGGGTCTCGTCCTGCTGGGCCGCCGGCTCGACCTGCTCGGGCTCGGCGACGACGCCGCGCGGTCGCTCGGGGTCGACGTGGCCCGGACCCGCCTCGTCGGCGTGGTGCTGGCGGTGCTGCTCGCCACCTGCGCCGTCACGGTGACCGGCCCCATCGGGTTCGTCGGGCTGTGCGCGCCGCTGCTCGTGCGGCTGCTCGCGACCTGGGTCCGGCCGCTCGGCCGGCACCGCCTCCTGATCCCCGCGGCCGCGGTCGCGGGGACGGCCCTCGTGCTCACCGCCGACGTCGCGCTGCGCGCCGTGTTCGGCCCCATCTCCGGCGTCACCGTCCCGACCGGCGTCGTGACCAGCCTGATCGGCGCCGTCGTCCTGGTGGTGCTGGCCCGCCGGGCGCGCGCCGCGCTGGAGCCCGACACGCTGGTCACGCTGCGCGCCGGCAGCGCCCTCGCCCGCCGCGCCCCGGCCCTCCTGCTCGGCGCCGGGGTGCTCGTGCTGGTCGGCGTCGTCGTCGCGGGCGTGCTGCTCGGCGACTCGACGGTGCTGCTCGGCGACGTCGCGAACTGGATCGCCGGCAAGGCGTCCGTGCGGCTGGACATCATCCTCGACTCCCGGGTGCCGCGGGTCGCCGCCGCCCTGCTCGCCGGCGCCTGCCTGGCCCTGGCCGGTGCGCTCGTGCAGACGGTCACCCGGAACCCGCTCGCCGACCCCGGCGTCCTCGGCGTCGCGCACGGGGCCGGCCTCGGCGCGGTCGTCGTCATCGTCCTCACGGCGGCGCCGTCGTTCGCGCTGGTGTTCGGCGGCGCGCTGGTCGGCGCGGTCCTCGCGGGCCTCCTGGTGGTTCGGCGTCACGGCGGGCACCGGCATGGCGTCGGGCCGGGATGGTGCTCGTCGGCCTCGGCACCGGCGCGGCGGCGAGCGCCGTCACGACGCTGCTGCTGGTCCGCACCGACCCGTGGAACCAGAACCGCGCGATCACCTGGCTCGGCGGGTCGACCTACGGCGCCGGGACCCCGCAGCTGGTGCCGATGGCGGTGGCGCTGGCGATCGGCGTGCTGGTCGTCGCCCGCACGCACCGCGACCTCGACCTGGTCCAGGTCGACGACGTCACGCCGCGTGTGCTCGGCGTCGACCTGCCGCGGTCCCGGTCGCTGCACGTCGGTGCCGCGGTGCTGCTGACGGCCGCGGCCACGGCCGCGATCGGACCGGTGGTGTTCGTCGGGCTGGTCGCGCCGCACGCCGCGCGGATGCTGATCGGCAAGCGGCACCGGTGGACGCTGCCGCTGACCGTCGTGCTCGGCGCGGCGCTGGTCTGCGTGGCCGACGTGGTGGGCCGGACGGCGATCGCGCCCGCGCAGCTGCCCGCGGGCCTGGTCACCGCCGTGGTCGGGACGCCGTACTTCCTCTGGCTGCTCTGGCGGATGCGCGCGGCCTCGCGCCGCTGACCGCGGTCAGGCGCCCGGGTGGGACCCGGGGGTGCCGCCGTCCGCCGCGGGGCCGCCGTCGCGCAGGCCCTGCTCCCGGGCGCGCAGGTCGGCCTCCCAGTCGCGGAGCATCCGCTCGTGCCGGTCGTCCGGGTCCCGCATCCCCGCCAGGAACTCCGGGTCGTCGTCCGGGCCGGTCGCGCGCGGGCGCTCGTACTCGGGGAACCCGGCGGTCGCGGTGCTCGGCCAGGGCACCGACCGCGCGGTCGCGCCCCGCTCCGGACGCCCCGCGACCAGCCACGCGATCCCGCCGACGAGCGGCAGGAACACGATGAGCAGCACCCAGGCGGTCTTGGGCAGGTTGCGCACCAGGACCGAGTCCGTCTGGATGCAGTCGATCAGGCAGTAGACGAGCAGCCCGAGCTGGATCAGGACTGGCAGCACGCGGATCACGGCGGGGACCTCTCGTCGGCGGTGCGGAGCTGTCGGCGGACACCGCAGACGGTAGGGGAGCGAGCGCCACCCTGTCCGGGAAACGGCGGATCGTGCGCCGCCGGCTCGCCCGTCTGAGTGGCGGCTGTGCGCCGCGGGGCGTAGAAGGGGTGCTCCGGACCCACGAACGGCAGGAGCCTGCGATGGCGCAGCGCACCCCACGGCACCGGCACGCCCCGGGGAGGGCCGGCGTGCGCGCCGCGGCCCCCGCGGCGGCCCTCGCGCTCGTGCTGGCCGGCGCGTCCGCGCCCGCCGCGGCACCCCCGGCCCGCGCGTCCGCCGAGGTCCCGGTCGGCGACGCCCGTTTCACCGGGGGCGGTCCGACGTCCCCGACCGGCGCCCCCGGCACCTTCACGAACCCGGTCAGCGCCGGCTTCGCCGACACGTTCGCCGACCCCGCGGTCGTCCGCGGTCAGGACGGCTGGTGGTACGCGTACGGCACGACCGACCCGCTGCGTGCCGGCGAGGGGACCCGGCACCTGCTGCCGGTGTCCCGGTCCGCCGACCTCGTCGCGTGGGAGTACGTCGGGGACGCGTTCACCGAGGACACCCTGCCGTCCTGGGCCGACGCGGACCCCGCGCACCCGGCCGCGCTGTGGGCCCCCGACGTGCGGTACGTCGACGGCGAGTACCGGCTCTACTACGTCGTCACCGAGACCACCGTGACCGAGGGCACCGGAGACTCGGCGATCGGGGTCGCCACCGCGCCCACGCCCACCGGTCCGTGGACCGACGCGGGTGCCCCGGTCGTGGACCCGCGACCCGGCGGCAGCGGCGCGCCCGACGACTTCCTGTGGACGTACGACCCGTCGCACGTCGTCGGCCCCGACGGCACCGAGCACCTGGTCTACGGCTCCTACTACGGGGGCGTCTGGGTGACCGCGCTGGACGCGACCGGGACCCGTGCGGTCGGCGAGCCGGTGCAGCTGGCCGTCGACAACAAGTTCGAGGGGGCCTACGTCGTCCGGCGCGGCGGGTACTGGTTCCTGTTCGCGTCGACCGCGAACTGCTGCGCCGGCCCGACGACCGGGTACAGCGTGCAGGTCGGGCGGTCGACGTCGCTCACCGGGCCGTACGTCGACCGCGAGGGCGTGCCCCTGCTGCAGTCCCGCGCGGGCGGCACGCCGGTGCTCGCGCCGAACGGGAACGCCTGGGTGGGGACGGGCCACAACGCGGTCGTCACCGACCTGGCCGGACGGGACTGGATCGTCTACCACGCCATCGACCGCACGCAGCCGTACCTCGACGGCACGGACGGGATCAACCGCCGCCCCATGCTGCTGGACCGGCTCGACTGGGTGGACGGCTGGCCGGTGGTCCGCGCGGGCCGGGGCGCGTCGGACGACGCCCAGCCCGCCCCCGCCGCGGGCGGGCGCGCGGTCGCGGGGTTCGAGGACGGGCTCGGTGCGGGCTGGCGGGGCGACGCCTGGCGGGCCGTCGGGGGCGATCCGCAGGGCGGTGGGCACGCCGTGGCGGTCGGCGCCGGGGCCCTCCTCACCCGGTCCCGGCTGCCCGGTCCCGTGCGGGTCGAGGCCGACGTCCGGCTGAACCCCGGCGCGTCCGGGGGCGTCGTCGCGGGCTTCGGCCTCGGGCGCGGGGGCTCCACGGGCGGGTCCGCGGCGGCTCCCGGCCCCGCGGGGGTGCGGGGTGCCGCCCGCGTCGGGACCGGGGTGAGCGCCGTGCTCGACCCGGCTGCCGGGGAGCTCGTCGTCCGGTCCGGGGCCGCCCGGGCCGCGGTCCCGCTGCCCGACGGCGTCGACTGGTCCACCTGGCACGCCGTGGTGCTCGAGGTCGAGGGCCGGCTCGCCCGGGCGGAGGTGAGCCAGGCCCGGCTCGGCGACCCGCTCGCCGTCGTGACCCTGGATCTGCCGCAGCGCCTCCGCCCCGGCGGCGCGGGTGCGGTGGCGCGGACCTCGGGCGTGCACGTCGACGACCTCAGCGCCGTCCCGCTCGCCCAGCCGGTCAGCGACGTGGAGCCGCTGCCGTCGACCGGGGAGCTCGTGGACGAGGTGACGTTCGACGAGACGTCGGGCGAGGGCCTCGGGGCCGGCTGGACCGTGGTGCGGGACCCGGAGGTCACGGTCGCGGACGGCGCGCTGGTGTGGCCCGTCGAGCAGGCGGACCTGACCGGCACGGGGAACGACGCGGGCGTCCTGCTGCGGGACGTCCCCGAGGGCAGCTGGACCGCCGAGACCGCGGTGTCCGTCGACCTCGGCACCGACGACGTGCGCAACTACCAGCAGGCGGGGCTCGTGGCGTACGCGGGCGACGACGAGTTCGCCCGGCTGTCGCACGTCGCGATCTGGAACACCCGGCAGACCGAGTTCGGGCGGGAGACGCCCTTCGCGGGGCGGCTGTCGTACGGCGGGACCATCGTCGGGCCGCCGGGCGACACCACCTGGCTGCGGCTGGTGCACCGGACCGACGACGCGGGCGAGCACGAGGTGCGCGCGCTCACCAGCGCGGACGGGGCGACCTGGGTGGCCGGCGGCGTGTGGACCTTCCCGGCGGGCACCGACCTGCGGATCGGGCTGGTGGCGCACGGGTGGGACGGGGCGGCGCCGCGGGCGACGGCCCGGTTCGACCACCTCCGGGTCTGGGCGGACTGAGTCCGGGTGACACTGGGTCCGTGCGCGACGACCCCGACCTCGGCCCGGCGGCCGACCTCGCCCCGATGATCGACGACGACGACCCCTGGACCGCGCTGGCCGAGGACTGGGCCGCGGCCTGGGGCGGCTTCGCGGGCCCGGCCCGCCGGGCGTTGCTCGACGCGGCCGTCGTGGGCGCGGGCACCCGGCTGCTCGACGTCGGCTGCGGGACCGGCGAGCTGCTGGCGGACGCCGCCTCCCGGGGCGCGGCCGTGGCGGGGGCGGACGTCGCGCCGGGGATGGTCGCCCGCGCCCGCGAGCAGGCGCCCGCGGCGGACGTGCGGGCGGCGGACGCCGAGGACCTGCCGTGGCCGGACGCGGCGTTCGACCTCGTCACCGCGGTGAACGTGCTGCACCTGGCCGACGACCCGGCCGCCGCGGTCGCGGAGGCGTCCCGGGTGCTGGCGCCCGGCGGCGTGCTGGCGGTCTGCGGCTGGGCGGAGCGGGACCGGTGCGAGCTCGACGCGGTCGAGGCGGCTCTCGCGGCGGACGACGGCGAGGAGCCCGGCCCCGAGGGGCCGCTGCGCCGCGAGCGTCCGGTGCGGGCGCTGCTCACCGGCGCGGGCCTGGCCGTCGAGCGCGTCGCGCTGGTCGACGTGCCCTGGTCGGCGCCGGACGCGGACGCGCTCGTGCGGGGGCTGCTGCTCGGGGAGGACGCGGCGGGGCTCGCGGCGCGCGGGCCGGTGGTGGTCGCGGCGGCGGCCCCGTTCCGGCTCGCGGACGGGTCGTACCGGTTCCGGAACGCGTTCCGGCTCGCACTCGCCCGCCGGCCCCGCTGAGCGGCCGACCGGGCCTCAGGCGCCCGGGGCGGCGGCGGCGACCGCCGCGAGGTCGCGGACCGCGTAGCGGTGGTGCTCCCACTCCTCCTCGAGGACGGTGTGCAGGCAGGACAGCACCGTCTCCGGGTACTCGGGCGCCCACGGGTTCGGCCGGGCCCCGGCGAGGTCCGCCACGGTGACGCCCGCCAGGTAGTCGCGCACCATCGCCACGCGCTCCGCGCGCACCGCCAGCACCTCGTCCCACGCGGGGGTGCCGTCCGCGAACACCGACGGGTCGTGCCCGTCCGCCGCGTACTCCGCGTTCGGCTGCCCGAGCCGGTGGTACGGCGCCTCGACGCCGAGCACGGCGCCCCGGAGCCAGGTGTCCGTCGCCATCACGAGGTGCCGGACCGTCTGCGCGAACGACCACTCGCCGTCGACGGACACGTCCACCGTGCCGGCGGGCAGCGCGGCGACGCGGTCGAGGGTGGCCGCCCACGTCCGCTCCACCGCGGCCCAGGCGGCCCGCAACCCCTCGGGGTCCGCGGCCCGGCGCAGGGACCGTCCGGGGAACCGCCGGTCCAGCTCGGCGTCCACGTACGGCGCGACGTCCACCCCGTTCACGAGCAGCGAGCCGCCGTCGAGCAGCCAGGGCGCGTCGACGTCGGCGCCGTCGATCTCGACGCCGCGCATCACGACGCCGGACAGGTCGGCGCGGATCAGCCGCGCGCCGCGCAGGTCGGCCGCGACCAGGCGCGCGCCGCGCAGGTCGAGCGGGTCGGTGGTGGTCATGTCGTCCCCCTGGGTCGTGGCTCGCCGGGAGGACCAGTCAAGGCCCGCGGCGGGTCGCCGCGCCAGCCCCGCGCCAGCCCCGGGGCTGCCCGGGCACGCCCGGACGCGTCACCCCGGCGCGTGCGCCCGCAGGAACGCCCGCACCGCCGCCGCGGCCTCGGCGCTGTCCAGGTGCAGCCCGTGCCGCGCCCCGGGGACCGCGACGAGCCGGGCACCCGGCACCGCGGCCGCCAGCCGCTCCGCGGACGCGAGGCGCGCGAGCCGGTCCTCGGTGCCGTGCACGACGAGCGTCGGCGCGACCACCGCCCCGAGGGAGCCGAGCGCGGCGTGCTCGGCGCTCGCCCGGTGCAGGGCGCGCAGCGTCGGCCGGTCGGCGTCCAGCGCGAAGAACGTCCGCACCTCGTCGGGGTGCGCCGCGGCCCAGGCGTCGTCGAAGAACAGCCGGGTGCGGGCGGCGCCGTCGCCGGCGAGCAGCAGCCGGTGCGCCTCGGCGTCCCGCGGCACCCCGTCCGACGCGCCGGCGCTGGTCGCGAGCAGCACGAGCGACGCGACCCGGTCCGGCGCGTCCACCGCGAGCCACTGCGCGATCTTGCCGCCCATCGAGTGCCCGACGACCTGGGCCGTGGCCACGCCGGCGGCGTCGAGCACCGCGCGGACGTCCCCGGCGAGGTCCCGGGTCGTCAGCCCGTCCGGGACCCGGCCGCCCGGGCCCGGGTCCGTGCCGGCGACCCCGCGCTGCTCGGTGCGCAGCACCCGGAACTCCGCGGCGAGGTCGGTGGCGACCCGGTCCCAGCCCGCCATGGCGGTCGCCTGGCCCTGGAGCAGCAGCACGGGGCTGCCCGCGCCCTGCTCGCGCCAGCGCAGCCGCGTGCCGTCGTCCGCCGTCGCGGTGCGGTCGCCGGCCGCAGGGGACGGCGCGACGGGGAGGGCGGGCTCCGGCGGCGGTGCTGCGGTCACCCGCGCGACGGTAGCCGAGACCGCGCGCGTCCGATCGGGTGAGCCGCCTCGCGCCGACCTGCCGCCGTTCGGGTGAGCGGTCGCCGTGCGGGCCGGGCGGCGCCTGGCACGTCACGGAGTTCACCCGCACGCGAGCCGCGCCCCGCGCCCGGACGCGGCACCATCGGGCCATGCCGACGGTGGAGCAGACGCCGCACGGGGACCTGCGCGCGCAGCTCGCCGTGGCGCTCCTCGTCGTCTCCGTGCTCACGGCGCTCGGCGGCCTCACGCCCGTCGACCCGCAGACGCCCACCGGCCGCTGGGCCGTGGCGGCCGCGGCGTACGCGCTGCTGGCGGTGCTCGCGGTGACCCTGCCCGCGCACCCGACGAGCACCGAGGTGGTGCTCGTCGCCGGCATCGTCGTCGCCGGGGGCGTGCTCGCGAGCTGCCGGGCGACCGAGGGCGTGGTCGTCTTCGCGCTCGGGGTGATCCTGGCGGGGCAGCTCGCGGCGTACGTGCTGGACACGCGCCGCGCGGCCGTGGTGGTGGCGGCCGCGGCCTCGACGATCGCGGTCGGCGCGTGGCTGGCGGTCGCGCCGGTGCACGCCACCAACATCGTGAGCATGGCGACCCTGTGCGTGCTGTCCTGCGTCCTGCTCGGGTGGCAGGGCCACCGGCTGCGCGAGGCGGGCGGCACCGACCACCTCACGGGCGCGCTGACCCGCGGGCCGTTCTACGCGCGGCTCGACGCGGCCCTCGCGCGGGCGCGCCGGCGGGGCGAGCCGCTCGCGGTGGTGGCGCTCGACATCGACGACTTCCGGCGGGTCAACGACGCGCACGGGCACCTCGGGCGCCGACGACCTCATGGCCGACCTGGTCGCGCACTGGCACGCGGAGCTCGACCGCGCGGGGTTCGTCGGGCGGCTCGGCGGCGACGAGTTCGTCGCGGTGCTCCCGGGGCACGGCGAGGAGGCGGCGCGGCGCTGGGCCGCGCTGGCCTGCGCGTGGACCCCGCTGCCGTGCAGCGCGGGCGTGGCGGTGCACGAACCGGGCGACGCGGCCCGGGACCTGCTGGTGCGCGCGGACGCGGACCTGTACGCCGACAAGCACGACCGCAAGGCCGGTGCGCCGGCCTAGCCCGGGTCAGCGGGCCAGGCGCTCCACCGCCCCCGGCGAACACCGGGGGCAGCCGCACCGCCGCCGGCACGAGGGCGCCGCGCAGGGGGGACGTCGCCACGCGCACGAGCGTGGACGTCAGCAGCCGGTAGTCCCGGGTCGCCGCCGCCCAGGCGCGCTCGTAGCCCGCGGGGTCGTCGAGGTGCGCGACCGCCGCGACCGCCTGGGCGAACCCGAGCCGCAGGCCCTCGCCGGTCAGCGCGTCCACGTAGCCCGACGCGTCCCCGACGAGCAGCACCCGCCCCGCTGTCCGCGCCCGGGTGCGCTGGCGCAGCGGGCCGGCGCCCCGGTCCGCGGCCTCCACCGGGGCGCCGGCCAGCCGGGTCGCGAGGGCCGGCATCGCCGCGAGCTCGGCGTCCACGTCGACCGGGGCCGGCCCCAGCAGCGCCACCCCGACCAGGTCCGCGCCGACCGGCGTCACGTACGCCTCGGCGTGCCGGCCCCAGTGCACCTCGACCAGGTCGGTCCACGGGGCGACCCGGTAGTGCCGGCGGACGCCGAACCGGCGCGCGGCGCGGACCGGGCGCGCGGCCTCCAGCCCGGCGAGCCGCCGGACCGTCGAGTGCAGGCCGTCGCACCCGAGCAGCCACCGGGCGCGCACCCCCGCGGCGGTCACGCCGTCCGCGTCCTGCGCGAGGTCGCCGACCCGGGCGGTGTGCCGCTCGGCGCCCGCGGCGGCGGCCCGGTCCGCGAGGGCCGCGTGCAGCACGGTGCGGCGCACGCCGCGCCCGGGCGGCCCGGCGAACCGGTGCTCGGCGCGCTGGTCGTCCCGCACGTAGGCGATGCCCGCGAGCGGGCGTCCGGCGGGGTCGACGTCCCAGCGCCGCAGCAGGTCGACGGCCCGCGGCATCAGGCCCTCGCCGCACGCCTTGTCGACGGGCGTCCCGCGCGGCTCGACGACGAGCGCCGACAGCCCGGCGCGGCGCGCCTCGAGGGCCGCGGCGAGCCCGACCGGCCCGCCGCCGACGACCAGGACGTCGACGTCCGGGGTGGCGCTCACCGGCCCGGCGCGGGCACCGGTCCGCCGCCGCCCGTCGCCGCCGCGAGCGCGCGCTCCTCGGCGGGGATCCGGAACCCGAGCAGCAGCACGGCGTTGAGCACGGTGAACGCGAGCGCGGTCACCCAGGCGGTGTGCACGAGCGGCAGCGCGATGCCCTCGACGACCACGGCGACGTAGTTCGGGTGCGGGATCCACCGGTACGGGCCGCGGTCCACCAGCGGGAGCCCCGGCACGACGATGACCCGGGTGTTCCACCGGGGTCCGAGCGTCGCGATGCACCACCAGCGCAGCGCCTGGCTCGCCAGCACGAGGACCAGCGCCGGCCAGCCGAGCCAGGGGAGGAACGGCCGGTCGGCGAGGTGCGCCTCCAGCACGCAGGCCAGCAGGAGCCCGGTGTGCAGGGCGACCATCGGCGGGAAGTGCCCGCGGCCGGACTCGACGCCGCCGCGGGCGAACGACCAGCGGGCGTTCCGCGACGAGACGACGAGCTCGGCCAGCCGCTCGAGGGCCGTCAGCGCGACCAGGACGTCGAACCACAGCAGCGAGCTCACGCGGCCACCTCCGGCCAGCGCAGCGCGACCAGCTCGGCGCCCACCCCGGGGCCGAACGCCAGGACCGCCCCCAGCGCCCCCGGGTCGGGCGGCGGACCCGCGAGCACGTCGGCCAGGACGTGCAGGACGGCGGCCGACGACAGGTTGCCCGCCCGCGCGAGCGCGGCGCGCGACCCGGCGAGCGCGTCGGGTCCGAGCCCCAGCGCGTCCTGCACGGCGTCGAGGATCTTCGGACCGCCAGGGTGCACGACCCAGCGGGCGACGTCCGCGACCCCCGCGCCCAGCGGGTCGAGCAGCGCGGCGACGTCCGCGGCGGCGTGCGCGGCGACGGTGTCCGCCATGCCGCCGGAGAGCACGATGCGGAACCCCGAGCCGCCGACCTGCCAGCCGAGGTCGTGCTCGGTCCCGGGGTAGAGCGCGCTGCGCGCCCCGACGACGGCCGGCCCGTCCAGCCCGAGCGCCGCCGCCCGGCGGTCGCCGAGCAGCACCGCCGCCGCGGCGCCGTCGCCGAACAGGCCGCTCGCGACCAGGTTGGCGGTCGAGTCGTCGTCGTGCTGGAGCGTGAGCGAGCACAGCTCGACCGACAGCAGCACGGCCACCTCGTCGGGGTGGCCCGCGAGGTGGTCGTCGACACGGGCGAGCCCGGCGGCCCCGCCCGCGCAGCCGAGGCCGAAGCTCGGCACCCGTCGCACGTCCGGCCGCATCCCCAGCCGGCCCACCAGGAGCGCGTCGAGCGACGGCGCGGAGACGCCCGTGACCGTGGTGAAGAACAGGTGGTCGACGTCCGCGGGCCGCAGGCCGACCGCGGCCAGGGCGTCGGTCACCGCCCGCGCGGCCAGCTCCAGGCCCTCGCGCAGGAACACGTCGTTCGTCTCGCCGAACGACGTCAGCCCCGCGTACTTCTCCAGTGGCAGCGCGGTGTGCCGGGTCGTGATGCCGCTGGACGCGTGCACCCGGTCCAGCAGGGCCCGCCGCCGGGGGTCGCGGGTCACCAGGCCCGCCACCTCCGCGGTGATCTCGGCCTGCGGGTAGACGTGCTCGGGGAGCGCGGGGGCGACGGCCGCGATGCGGGACATGCCCCGATGCTGCCCTCCGACCCTCGCGGCCGCGACCGGTCGACGGGTGGCCGTGCGCGACCGCCCCGCGGCGGCGGTCACCCCTGGACCACCAGCAGCACCACCGCGACGGCGGCGACCGCCATCGCGGCGCCGAACGGCCAGCGGCTGGCGGGCCGGGCGAGCGCGACGGCGACCCCCGACGCGGCGAGCGCGGACGCCAGGGCCAGTCCCGCCGCCGCGGGCGCACCGGGCGCGCCCGGCGGCCCCAGCACCACGACCGCGACGGCCACGAGCAGCACCCCGGCCGCCCCGAACGCGGTCCGCCGCCGGCCGAGCCGGTGCGGCAGCCCGCGGACGCCGGTCGCCGCGTCGTCCTCCAGGTCGGGGAGCACGTTCGCGAGGTGCGCGCCGACGCCGAGCAGCGCGCCCCCCGCGGTCACCCACCAGGGCGCGAGCGCGTCGCCGCCCGGCACCCCGAGCGTCGCGACCGACGGCAACCCGCCGAACGCCACCGCGTACGGCAGCCAGGACCACGCGGTGGACTTCAGGCGCGCGTTGTAGGCCCAGGCGGCCGCCACCAGGGCCAGGTGCAGCACCGCGGCGGGCGGCCCGAGCGCGAGCGAGAGCAGCGCGCACGCGGCCAGCGCGACGAGGGCCGCGCGGCGCAGCCCGGCGACCGTCACCGTCCCGGCGACCACCGGCTTGTCGGCCCGGCCGACCGCGAGGTCCCGGCCGGCGTCGATCCAGTCGTTCGACCAGCCGACCGACAGCTGGCCGGCGAGCACGGCGGCCGCCACCAGCACGGCGCGCCCGGGGCCGGCACCGGCCGCGCCCGCGGCGTACGCGCCGGCGAACAGCGTGACCGCGAACGCCGGCGGGGCGTGCGCGGCGCGGACCAGCGCGACGGCGCGGCGCGCGGTCGTCGGTGCGGCTGCCGGCGGCATGGCCCTCCTCGCCCGGGGACCCGCCGCGGCGGCGCGCCCGTCGAGCCGACCGTAGCGGCGCGGGGCGCAGGCGGCCCGGCCAGCGGGGAGCCTGCCCGGCAGATCGGGCGGGGCCGCCGCGGTTCAGGCGCCGGTCGCGGCCACGGTGGGACGGTGCGCGGGCGCGAGCAGCCCGTCGAGGAAGTGCCGGACCCGCCCCGGGTCGTGCCGCAGCGTCGGGAGCGCGCCGACGATCGCGCGCGCGAGGACGCGGATCGGCACGTTCGCGTCGTTCGAGGCCGCGCGCAGCACCAGGAACGCGGCGCCCGGGTCGACCTCCTCGACGAAGGCGACGACCCCGACCGCCTGGTCGATCACCGACCGGCTCTGCGCCGCGGCGGCGATGGACACCGTGGCCGCGGCCTGCGCGCGGTCGGCGACCGCGTCGGTGACGTCCACGAAGTAGCCGACCAGCTCGGACGGCGGTCCCGCGGCGGACGGCCCGCGCCCCTCGCCGACCACCGCGACGACCCGCTCCCGGCCCCGGGTGTCGACGATCCGGTGCACCGTCGCGAAGGTGCCGCCCGTGCGGCTCGCCTCGTCGAGCACGGCGACCGACCGGTCCCGGTCCTCGGGGTGCTTGTGCGCGAGCAGCAGCTCCGTCGTCGGCACGACCTCGTGCGGGGCGAACCCGTGGATGGCGTAGACCTGGTCGGACCACCACCAGTGCTGCGTCTCGAGATCGAGGCGGTAGGCGCCCGCGGGTGTGCGGGCGCTGAGTGCCGGTGCGCGCTCCGGGCTCGTGGTCTGGATCATGGATGCCGCCCTCGTGCCGATCCGGTGCGGCGTGCGCCGAGCGGTCGCTCCCACCCGCGGGCACCGCTGTCCTCTCGACGGTACGCGTGGTCCCGCGGGCGCGACACCCGGAAGGGGGCGCGCCCGGCCGGGCGTCGACGCCACCCGGGTCGACCCGTGCTGCCGTCACGGGTCGTCGTGCGGCTCGTCCGGCAGCGTCGGCACCTCGAGCCCCGTACCGCGCCGCAGCAGCGCGCCGCGCACCAGGGCGCCGGAGCCGAACCTGTCCGCGACCGCGTCCACGGCCGCGTCCAGCCCGTCCGGGGTGGGACCGTCGAGGTCCAGCTCCGGCTGCCAGTGGTCGTCGGGCTCGAGGCCGCTGAGGGCGACGCCGACCAGCGTGATCCCGCGCTCGCGCAGCAGGGGCGCGGCCTCGTCGAGCAGCGCCACCGCCGCGGACCCGATCAGGGCCCCGGACGACGTCGCGAACGCGAACGACCGCGAGCGGGTGGCCTTCGTGTAGTCGGCGAACCGCAGGCGCAGCACGACCGTCCGCGCGAGGCGGTGGCCGCCGCGCATGCGACGGCAGACCCGGTCGACCAGGCCCAGGAGCGCGGCGCGGACCTGCTCCGGGTCGTGCGGGCCGCGGCCGAGCGCGCGCTGGGCCCCGACGGAGCCGCGACGGCGCCCGGTCTCGACGCGGTCGGGCGTGCGGCCGTGCACCACGGCGTGCAGGTGCCGACCCATGGCCGGTCCGAGCGCGTGCTCCAGGACGGAGCGGGGGAGCGCCGCGACGTCCCCGGCGGTCGCGAGCCCGAAGGCGTGCAGCTTCTCGGCCGTGACCGCGCCGACGCCCCACAGGACGTCGAGGGGGAGCGGGTGCAGGAACGCGTCCTCGCCGCCGGGGTCGACCAGGAGCAGCCCGTCGGGCTTGGCGACCCGGCTGGCCACCTTGGCGAGGAACGGCGTCCGGGCCACCCCGACCGTGATCGGCAGGCCGACCTCGTCCCGGACCCGGTCCCGCAGGCGCGCGCCCAGGTGCACCGGGGCGGCGTCGATCCGGTGCAGGCCGCGCACGTCGAGGAACGCCTCGTCGATCGACACGCCCTGCACCGCGGGGGTGGTGTCCCGGAAGA